>CALOBG010000127.1:0-118867 GCA_942490995.1 uncultured Gammaproteobacteria bacterium | reverse complement strand
GCCGACGATCTGTTTCAATAAGTTCGAGTCACAGCCATGGATACTTACCTCGCCATCACCGGCGGCGTCGGCGGCGCCAAGCTGGCTCTCGGGCTGAGCCGGGTCCTGCCGCCTGCGCAACTCGCTTTCCTGGCCAACACCGGTGACGATTTCGAACACCTCGGCCTGCACGTCAGTCCCGACCTCGATACCCTGATGTACACCCTGGCAGGTTTGAACAATCCGCAGACCGGCTGGGGGCGGGTCGACGAGTCATGGCAATTCATAACCACGTTTGCCGCGCTCGGTGGTGAAGCCTGGTTCAATCTCGGCGACCGCGATCTCGCGGTACACGTGCGCCGTACCGGGTCTGCTCGACGCCGGCCACTCGCTGAGTGCGACTCACGCGGCAGCTGTTCACGCACACACGGTATTGAGTACCGCGTCTGGCCGATGAGTGACGCGCGCTGTCGCACGCGGGTGGTGACGGACGACGGTGAGCTCGCGTTCCAGCATTATTTCGTGCGCGATCGCTGCGCGCCACGCGTGCGCACGATCAGCTTCGAAGGCGCGGCTGCGGCGCGCGCCATGCGGCACGAGGTGCCTGCATCACTAGCGACCATGCGGACTCGCCGGGGTGATCATCTGTCCGTCGAACCCGTTCCTGAGCATCGACCCGATCCTCGCCGTGCCGGCGTTGGCGCCGCGCTGCGCGGTGTCGAGCGCCGGTGATTGCGGTTTCTCCGATCGTCGGCGGCGCGGCGATCAAGGGACCGACCGCGAAGATCATGGCCGAACTCGGCCTGCCGTCGACGCCGCCGCGGTCGCGGCGCATTACGGTGACCTGCTCGACGGCTTCATCCTCGACCACCGCGATGCCGTCGCTGGTCGCACAGATTTCGCGGCCCGACTGGCGGTTACCAGTGCCCAGACGGTCATGGAGACGCTGGACGATCGCGTCGATCTGGCGCACACTGCGATTGATTTTCTGCATACGTTGCGATGATCAGATCATGTGGGTGACCGTACCAGTCAAGCGCTTCTCCAACGCGAAAACGCGCCTCGCCGACGATGCTGTCAGCGGCCGAACGCGAATCGCTCGCGCAGGCGATGCTGAACGACGTGCTGCACGCGGCATTTCGCCAGGCCGCATCTGGTCACTGGCGTGGTGGTGGTCTCGCACGAGGTGCGCGCGCGCTACGCGGTCGAGCGCGTCGGCGGCCTGTTTCTGGAGGAAGCCGCTTCAGCGGCCTGCGCGCGCCATCCGCCAGGCGGGCGAATGGCTCGCCAACCACGGCCAGCGCGGGCTGCTGATGATCCCGGGCGACGTCCCGCTCGCAACCGGTCATGGAAATCGATCGCATCGTCGAAGCGCACCGCGGCTGCCCGGCGGTGACGATCGTACCCGATCGCGAACAGCGATGGCACCAATGCGCTCGCCGTTACGCCCGCCGACGTCATCGAATACGCTTTTGGTCGCGGCAGTTTCGCCGCCCACCGGGGCGCCGCCGAAGCGGCCGGGATCGGCGCGGAAGTCGTTGAACTCGGCGGTTTCGCGCTCGATATCGACAATCCCATGGACCTGCAGACCCTGCTCAGCTACGACAGCGAAACCGAAACCCTGGCCTATCTCAGCGACAGCGGCATCGCACGTCGGCTCGTCGCCCGGCATAATGCCGACCACGAACGCAGCGAAATTGCCGCTGCGTCGCGTTTGATTTGACTGCTTCCAGGTTGCCCGCTAATTACATGACGTCATTCAGTAATACCCTCGAAGACGCCGTTGCCGGCACCGCCATCAGTGACGCGGCGGCGCTGGCCCTGGCCGATTGCACTGCGCTCGAAGCACTGATGTCCGCCGCCGCGGTGATCCGCGACCAGGGCTTCGACAATGGCGTGACGTATTCGCGCAAGATTTTTATTCCGCTGACGCAAGCCTGTGTCGCGACGTGTGCCATTACTGCACCTTCGCCAAGGCGCCGAAACGCGTCGCCGAGCCCCTACATGAGTCTCGACGCAGTGGTCGAACTGGCGCGCGCAGGTCCAGCGCCTCGGGTTGCAAGGAAGCGCTGTTCACGCTCGGCGAAAAGCCGGAACTGCGCTACAAAACCGCACGCGACGCGCTCGCGGCCATGGGCTACGCCAGCACCATCGAATACCTGCGCGCTGCCGCCGACGCGGTTTTTACCCAGACCGGACTGTTGCCGCACATGAACCCGGGCACCCTCAGCGCCGATGAGTGCGCGATGCTGCGCGAGGTCTCGCCGAGCATGGGCATCATGCTCGAATCGGCCAGCGCACGACTGTGCGAGAAAGGCATGCCGCACTACGGTTCGCCGGATAAAGTGCCGGCCGTACGCCTGGCGACGCTGGAGACTGCCGGCCGGCTGCGGATCCCGTTCACCACCGGGATCCTGATCGGGATCGGCGAGACCCGCCGCGAGCGCATCGAATCGCTGCTCGCGATCCGCGCGCTGCATGCCAGGTTCGGACATGTGCAGGAAATCATCATCCAGAACTTCCGCGCCAAGCCGGACACCAAGATGCACGCCGCGGCGGAACCCGACCTGGCGGAGATGCTGTGGACGCTGGCCGTCGCGCGGCTGGTGTTTCGGGCCGGCATGAGCGTCCAGGCGCCGCCGAACCTGAGTCCCGGCAGCCTGCCGGAATTGATCAAGGCGGGCATCAACGACTGGGGCGGGGTATCGCCGCTGACCCCGGATCATGTCAATCCGGAAGCACCTTGGCCACACGTCGAAAAACTGCGCGCGGAAACCTATGCCGCCGGCAAACATCTGCATGAACGGCTGACCATCTACCCCGGCTATGTGCGCGACGCTACGAACTGGGTCGACCCGCGTTTTGCGACACCGCTGCTGCGCCTGGTCGACGCCGAGGGCTATCCGCGCAGCGATGACTGGTCACCGGGCGAGGAACTGGCGCCGCCGGCCGCGGTAGTCGCCGCCATCACCGCCACACCGCGGCGAGTGTCCGCCGACCTGGCCGCCGTGCTCGCGCGCGCGGACGCCGGCGCGTTGCTCGACGACCTCGAAATCGAACGGCTGTTCCGCGCTCGCGGTGACGATTTCAGCGCCGTGTGCCAGGCTGCCGACGCGCGGCGCCGCGAGCATAACGGCGACACGGTCAGCTTTGTTGTCAATCGCAATATCAATTACACCAACGTGTGTTACTTCAAGTGCCAGTTCTGCGCCTTCTCAAAAGGCAAGCTGAGCGAAAACCTGCGCGGGAGCCCCTACGATCTCGACCATGCCGAAATCCAGCGCCGCGTCAGCGAAGCCTGGCAGCGGGGCGCGACGGAAGTCTGCATGCAGGGCGGCATCCATCCGCAATACACCGGTGAAACCTACCTCGCCATCCTGGCCGCGGTCCGCGAGGCCGCCCCGGATATGCATATCCACGCGTTCTCGCCGCTCGAAGTGTGGCAGGGCGCGCTGAGTTCGGGGCTAGAACTCGAAACCTACCTGCGCCAGTTGAAGGAGGCGGGTCTCGGCACCCTGCCGGGCACCGCCGGTGAAGTCCTCGACGACGAAGTGCGGGCCATCATCTGCCCGGACAAAATCAATACCGCGCAATGGCTCGAAGTGATGCGTACCGCCCACAAGGTCGGCTTTCAGACCACCTCGACCATCATGTATGGACACGTCGATCGACCGATCCACTGGGCGCGGCACCTGCGGCGGGTACGCGATCTGCAGATCGAAACCGGCGGCTTCACCGAGTTCGTGCCGCTGCCGTTCGTACACATGGAGGCGCCGCTTTATCTCAAAGGCCACGCCCGGCGCGGACCGACGTTCCGCGAGGCAGTGCTGATGCACGCGGTGGCGCGTATCGTGCTCGATCCCTACATCACCAATATCCAGACGTCGTGGGTCAAAATGGGTCATGCCGGCGTCATCGCCTGTCTGAATGCGGGCAGCAACGACCTCGGCGGCACCCTGATGAACGAAAGCATTACCCGCGCGGCCGGCGCCGCGCACGGCCAGGAAACCTCGCCCGAGCAGATGCTGTCGATGATCACGGCGGCCGGCCGTACGCCGCGCCAGCGTTCCACCGCCTACGGTGAGGTCACGCCGGAACGCGCCGCAGCCGCGCGCCACGCGCTGGCGCTGACCGAAATCAACAACACGCCGGCACGCAAGTACGAACGCCATGAACGGCGTACGCTGGTGCGCTCGAGTGTCGAGGCGGCCTCGAACTGACGGCAAACACCGTGAATTCGTTGCCCAAACATCTGCTCAACGGCTATCGCGTCATCGATATGTCGCACGTCCTCGCCGGACCGACGGCGACCCGCCTGATGGCGGAAATGGGCGCTGAAGTGATCAAGGTCGAGTTTCCGCCGCTCGGCGATGTCTCGCGCGTACTGCCTGCGATCGTCGACGGCCGCAGTGCTTATTACGTGCAGCAGAACCGCGGCAAATACAGCCTGTGCATGAACGCCAAGGACCAGCAGGCCAAGGACGTCCTGCGCGATCTGATCGCGGGCGCGGACGTGTTCATCGAAAATTTCGCGCCCGGTGTGATCGGACGGCTGGGCTTTTCCTGGCAGCAGGTCCGTGAAATAAATCCGAACATCGTGATGTGCTCGATTTCCGCCTTCGGCCAGGAAGGCGAACTTTCCGCCTTGCCCGGCTTCGACTATATCGCCCAGGCCTACAGCGGCATCATGGGTATGATCGGCGATCCCGACGGGCCGCCGTCGTTCCCGATGGCCGGTATCGGTGACGTCATGACGGGTGTACATGCCGCGTGTGCGATCGGCTTCGCGCTACTGCACCGCGCACGGGGCGGGGCCGGGCAGTTTCTCGACATCTCCCTGCTCGACGCCTACACCCATTGTCACGAACTCAATGTTCAGCTGTACAGTGTATCGGGCGGCGCCAGCGAGCCGACGCGCTCGGGTCACCACCATTTCGCGGTGTGTCCGCTGGGCCTGTTCAAAGGCCCGGACAACTACATCTGTATTATCGCCCTGCAGCCGCAATGGCCGGGCGTGTGCCGTGCGATCGGGCGCCCGGAGCTGATCGACGATCCGCGCTACGACACCAATGAGAAACGCGTGGCGGCGGCCGACGAGGTGATCGCCATCGTGCAGGACTGGGTTAGCAGCCAGGCGTCCGACCGCGACATCCTCGCTGCGCTTGAAGCGCAGCGCGTGCCGTGTTCGCCGGTATTAAGAATTTCCGAACTCGCGAATCATCCGCACATGCGCGCGCGCGGCACCATCCGCACCGTCCACGATGCCAAGCTCGGCGATGTACTGATGCCGGGTATGCCGCTCAGGTTCTCCGAGTTCGAAAACAACCAGCCGCTCGAGGCCGCCGCGCTTGGCGAACATAACCTCACCGTGCTGCGCGACATCCTCGGTTACGACGAACAAAAAATCACCGCCCTGCAGAACGCCGGGGTGTTGCACAGCAATCCCGCGACCTGAGCCTTCGCTTAAGCGCCGAGAGCGCGCCGCAGCGGTCGCACCATCATCGCCATAATCAGCGTTGCGACGATCGCGATCAGCGTCAGGGTGGCAAAAATGCTGACCAGGCTCAACGTTTCGTACAGCCCTGCCACGCGCCCGCCGAGATAGGAACCGATCGAGCTGGCCAGAAACCATACCCCCATGGTCAAACCGGCGATGCGCGCCGGTGCCAGTCTGCTCATGGCGCTCAAGCCGACCGGACTCAGACACATCTCGCCGATCGCGTGCAGCAGGTACATGATCGCCAGCCACAGTGGCGACACCAGCGCGCCGCGCTCGGCTTCGGCAGCGGCGCCGATCATGACCATCCAGCCGAGCGCCATGAACAGCAGGCCAATGGCGAACTTGGCCGGGCTCGACGGTTCCCGTGGTCCGAGCCTGATCCACAGCCAGGCAAAGCCCGGCGCCAGCCCGCAGATAATGTAAATCGGGTTCAATGACTGCATCCAGCTGGCCGGAAAATCGAAGCCGAATATCGTGGTGTCGGTATTGCGCTCGGCAAACAGGTTGAGTGTCGAGCCGCCCTGTTCGTAGAGCGACCAGAACACCGTCGCCGCCAGGAACAGGACCAGGATCAGGATCAGCCGCCGACGTTCTTCGGCGCTCCATTCGGCCATCGTGAACAGCCACACAAAAAACCCAACGGTGATGATCAGCAGGACCACGCCGAAGGCATCACCGAGGCCTTCGGCACTCAGTTCGATCAGGCCGAGCGCGGCCAGCGCGGCAACCACGCCGGCCAGGCCGACGATAGCGAGTACACCGCGCACCAGCTGCACGCCGGCGTCACCGGGACCGGCCGCGGCGTGGTCGGGTCGAGTGCCGGCGTCGCCCAGATGGCGGGCGCCGAGCAGGTAATGGATAAGCCCGGCGGCCATGCCGATGGCGGCGAGGCCGAAACCGAAATGCCAGGACAGGGCGGGGTCGATGCCGACGTCGACCAGCAGGCGTCGAAATCCGGCGCCCTGGCCGAGCCAGCCGACCAGTAGCGGCGCCATGAAGGCGCCGATATTGATGCCCATGTAATAAATCGAATAACCGGCGTCACGGCGGCGATCGTGTTCGGCATAAAGCTGCCCGACCATGGTCGAAATATTCGGCTTGAGAAAACCGGTACCGATTACGAGGAGCACCAGGCCGAGATAAAAACTCGCAACGTTCGGCACCGCCAGGGCGATATGCCCGGCCATGATGATGACTCCGCCGACCAGGGTCGCACGGCGCTGGCCGATATAGCGGTCCGCGATCCAGCCGCCGGGCAGACAGGCGAGGTAAACCATGGCGGTATACAGCCCGTAGACCGCGCCGGCCTGGCCGACGTCGAAACCGAGACCGCCGTTGGTAACCGGAGCGGTCATGAACAGGATCAGTATGGCGCGCATGCCGTAGTAGCTGAAACGCTCCCACATCTCGGTAAAAAACAGCGTCGCCAGGCCGCGCGGGTGGCCAAAAAAGCTGGTGTCACCGGCCGCGGCGGCGGGCGGGCCAGTCATGGTCGCCACGCGCGCGGGGTCATCGCCAGACACTCACCAACAGGCTTGCTCATCGCGTTAAAGTGCCGCGTCAATCGCCGCTGAAATCGGGAGTGTGGCGCTTGAGGTACGCCGCGGAGGCGATTTTCTGATCCTTGCCGGTAAACGTGAGCAGGTTCTGATCCGCGTCCATATGCATAAACGCGCGATCGAGGGCGCCGCCGATCTGGTTGATACTGCGCTTGATCATCTGCGCGGCGACCGGCGACTTGTTGACGTAGGTTTCCGCGAACGTGGTGGCGCGGTCGATAAGTCCTTCGCTGTCGACAATTTCTTCGAGCAGCCCCCACGCCAGCAGCGTTTCGGCGTGGATGCGTTCGCCACCGATCACGAGCCGCTTGGCGCGCGTCGGACCGACCAGGCGCATGGTCAGCGGCAGGCTCTGCCACATCAGGTTGAGACCGACGTCGATCTCGGGGTACTGGATAAAACAGTCGCGGTTGCCGATGCGGAAATCCGTCGCCGTTGCCAGGCACGCGCCGCCGCCCAGCGCGCCCCCGTTCCACGCGCCGATGGTGATTTGATCGATGCCGAGCAGGGCGTGCAGGGTGCGTTCGCCGATGCGCCAGCGGCGGCGTTTGAGGACCAGCGGATCGGCGCTGCCGGCGAGCATTTCGGACAGATCGGCGCCGGACGAAAAATGTTTGCCGGCGCCGGTGAATATCACCACCCGGGTTTCGGCGTCATCACGGAAGCCGAGCGCGCAGTGTTCGATCTCGGCGAGGTGGTCGTAGCTGAGCGCATTCGCCACCGCCGGCCGGTTGAAGGTGACGTAGGCGATCGGGCCACGTCGATCGAGCGTGATGTGCTGGTAAGTCATGAATCCCGCCGCTGGCTAAATTTGAGTGTAAAAGCTTTGTACCGTGTCCGTGGCGTGCGGGTCGCGCGTCAGGCTAGCGTTCGAGGCCCGCCTGTCGCGCGACCTGCGCGCCACCAGCGCCTTCCTGTCGCAAGATTTCGCACAAATAGTTCAGAACAAGGCCGCCGCAAGTTCGGCCAGTTCTGCGCTGAGTTCATCCGCATTGCTGCCGTTCAGCCACAGCACCACCGAGCTGGCGCCGGCTTTGGCCGCGGCGGCGATCGCCGCGGTATTGCGCGCGGCGCCATCGGGGGTCGAAAACATGATGATCTGAAAGGCGTCCGGATCGCGTCCGGCGGCCTTGGCCAGCCGGCCGATTTCGGCTTTGCCGCGCGCGATTTCGTCGGCATCGGAGGTGAATGGCATCCAGCCGTCGCCCCATTTCGCGACCCGGCTGAAGACCCGCGGCGAGCCGATCGAGCCGAGCAGGACCGGCGGGTGGGGTTTACGTGCCGGCGCCGGCCGGCACACCAGCGGCGGGAAATCGTAGTACTTGCCGTGGTGCTCGACGTACTCGCCGCTCCAGAGTTTTTTCATGACCGCGATCGCTTCCGTGGTCTGCGTCCAGCGGTGGTCGAAATCGCCGCCCATGACGGTGCATTCCGGCTCGTTCCAGCCGGCGCCGATGCCGTACAGGAAACGTCCGCCGGAGTAATGATCGAGCGAGGCGATTTCCGAAGCCGCGGTGATCGGATTGCGTTCCGGGACCAGCGCCACCCCGGTGCCGAGTTTGATCGTGGTCGTCGTACTCGAGGCGCGCGCCAGTCCGATCAACGGGTCCGGCATCTTGAACAGGTAGTCGGGCGCCGGCTGGTCGGCCTGTTTGCCGGGATAGACATCGGCCGAGCCCTGCGGAATTACGACGTGTTCGGGTAACCAATAGGAATCGAAACCGTGTTTCTCGGCGGCGGCGGCGACGATCGCGGGGTCGCCGGCCGGCACATCACACAGGTTCTGAAATACGCCGACAGTAATGCCGCTCGATCGTTTACTGGCCATCGCTCCCTCCGGGGTGAATTATTTTGCAGTCTGGCATTGCACGATTTCCGCGCCGTAATTGCAATTCGCCGCGCGCGGCTCGAGTTACCTTGACAGCCTCAGGCGCACGGCAGTAGCTTGGACCGATCCGACACCGGAACCAGGAGAAGCCCATGCAGCTCGGCTATTTCATGATGCCTTTGCATCATATCGATCGCGACTACCATGAAACACTGGGCGAAGACATGGAGGCCATAATCCTGGCCGATGAGCTCGGCTACGCCGAGGCCTGGGTCGGTGAACATTATTCGTCGGCGGTCGAGCAGATCACTTCACCCCTGATGTTTCACGCCAATCTCATCGCTCGCACCAGGCAGATCAAGTTCGCCACCGGCGTCATGTGCCTGCCGCAGTACCACCCGGCAGCGCAGGCCGGCCAGGCCGCGATGTTCGACCACCTCAGCAATGGCCGCTTCATCATGGGGGTCGGGCCGGGCGGCCTGGCTTCGGACTTCGAACTGTTCGGAGTCGCGGAGAAGGACCGCATGGAGATGATGGAGGAGTCGCTCGACATGATGCTCGAGCTGTGGACCACCGATCCGCCCTACAAAATCCACGGCAAGCACTGGGAAATCGACATGAAAAAGTGGACCCAGCACGACATCAAGCTCGGCTACGTGCCGAAGCCGCTGCAGCAGCCCCATCCACCGGTCGCGATCTCGGCGATGAGTCCGTTCTCGGGTTCGCTCAAGTTTGCCGGTCGGCGCGGCTATATCCCGGTCACCGCGAACTTCATCGCGCCGTGGTCGGTCGCCACCCACTGGCCGGCCTACTGCGCCGGTGCCGAGGAGGGTGGCCGCAAACCAGACGTCGACCAGTGGCACGTCGCACGCAGTATTTACGTCGCCGACAGCGATGCCGAGGCGGAACAATTCGTGACAAGGGCCAATGGCGCATACGATTATTACTACGAATACCTGTTCAAAATATTCGATCGCACCAACTACAAAGGGCCGTTTGTCGCCAACAAGGGCGACGATCCCGAGCGGCTCACCCCGACCGCGGTGCGCGATGCCTGCGTGATCCACGGCAGCCCCGCGACCGTGGCCGACAAGATCCTGGCCCTGCGTGAGCAGGTCGGCGCATTCGGCACCCTGCTGTACGCCGCGCACGACTGGCAGGACCCGGCGGCGATGAAAAATTCCATGCGCCTGATGGCCAACGAGGTCATGCCGCGCATCAACAGCGCGCTCGGCGTGCCGGCCGCATCGGCCGGTTGATCCCTGACAACAGGCGCCCGCTAATCAAAGGAACGTGCAGTGAGTAACAAGAAACTTCGTTTCGGACTGTGGTACGACTTTCGCAACCCGCCGCAATGGCAGCGCGACAATACCGAGCTTTACCACGCCTGCTTTGACCAGATCGTACGCGCCGAAGATGCCGGTTTTGACGACATCTGGCTGTCGGAGCACCATTTCCTCGACGACTGCTACTCGCCGTCGATGCTGGCGATCGGCTGCGCCATCGCGGCCCGCACTAAAAAGGTCCACATCGGCACCAGCGTGCTGTTACTGCCGCTGCACGATCCGGTCCGGGTTGCCGAAGACGCGGCGACGCTGGACGTCATTTCCGGAGGGCGTCTCGAACTCGGTCTCGGCGTAGGTTACAAGGTCGAAGAGCTCAAGGCCTGGGGGGTGGAACCCAAATCGCGCGGCAAGCGCATGGACGAGGGCATCGAGATCATTCAGCGCCTGTTCGCCGGCGAGCGCTTCAGTTTCGACGGCGAATACCACACCTATGAAGATATCCAGCTGCGGCCGCTACCGGTGCAGAAAAATCCGCGCCTGTGGATTGCCGGTTTCAGCAACGTCGCGGTACGACGCGCGGCGCGGGTCGGTGCCGGCTATATCGCCATCGGTCCGATCGGTCCGTTTACACAGGTTTATCGCGACGAACTGAAAAAAGTCGGGCGGAACCCGGCCGAGCACGAAGTCGCCGGCGGTTTCGCCTGGCTGCATGTTGCCAGGGATCCGAAAAAACGCTGGTCAGAGGCGGTCGAACACCTCGCTTACCAGCAGAACGAGTACGGCAAGTGGTTCAGCGCCGCGGGCATGGATTTCATCAAGCCGGTGGAGGCCACGCAGGCCTCGATCGAAGGCAACGAGTGTTACATCGTCAGCCCGGACAAGGCCATCGAGATGATCCAGGGTTACGTGAAAGCGACCGGCTGCGATCGCTTTTATACCTGGGCGGTGCCGCCGGGCATGCATCCGGAATGGTCGGACGAACATATCGAGCTGATGTCAAAGGAAGTGATGCCGGCATTCCGCTGAGCATGCCCGGAGTTTTGCACCATGTCTGAACGTCTGAGCCTCATCCAGTGGAGCGAAGGCACGCGCGGCGACGATTTGGTGGCCGCCGCGCAGCGCCTCGAGCAGCTCGGTTACCACGAACTGTGGCTGCCGGAGATTTTCGGCCGCGAGCCCTTGTCGACCTGCGGGTTCCTGCTCGCGCGAACGGAAAAACTGCACGTATCGAGTGGTATCGCCAACGTCTACGCGCGCGACTCGGACAATGCGGCGCAGGCCGCCAACGGTCTGGCCGAACTGTCCGGCGGGCGCTTCCGCCTCGGTCTCGGCGTTTCTCATCCGGTGCTGGTCGAGCCGCGCGGACACACCTGGGTCAAACCGGTGCCGAAAATGCGCGATTTTCTCGAGCGCTATCAGCGCGCGCCGATCGAAGCGCCGCTGGCGAGCGCACCGGCGCCGGTCATCGTTGCCGGTCACGGCAAAGGCCTGCTCGGGGTCGCGCGCGATCACGCCGATGGCGCGTTCGTGTTTCTGCAACCGGTAGAAACGATCGCGATGGCGCGTGAGATCCTCGGCCCTAACAAGGAGATCCATGCCGCCGTACGTTGCGTGCTCGACCCCAACCCCGAGTCAGCGCGCGATCTCGCGCGCCGCGCCTGTGCGTTTTATATCGGGCTGCCCGCCTACCACGACCGCTGGGGCGATCTGGGATTCAACGAAAGCGACTGGAGCAACGGCGGCAGCGATCGCCTGATCGACGCTATTTGTGCCTGGGGCGACGCCGATATGCTGCGCAAAAAACTCGAACCCTACTATGCCGCCGGCGCCACCCATATTGCGCTGTATACCTGCAATCCCGGCGAAGCGTACACGCCCGAAAGCGCAGTCTCGAAACTGTGGCACTGGCCGCTGCTCGAGGCGCTGGCGCCGAACGCCTGAGCAGGGCATACCGAAAAGCGAGGCCGGTTCGCGCCGGCGGCTGCGGTTAGAATAAATCGGCACGGCATCAACACTGGACATCAGGAGCTAACTCTCATGGCAGCAGGCATACTCGCCTATGGTGGCTACGTGCCGCGCGCGCGGCTGCAACGCGCCGAGATCGCAAAAGCCCATAGCTGGTTTAATCCCGGCCTGCGCGGGCTCGCCCACGGTGAACGGGCGATGGCGAACTGGGACGAGGACAGCGTAACCATGGCTGTCGAGGCCGGCCGCGACTGCCTCGCCGGGTTCGACCGCAAGCGTGTCGCCGGCCTGTTCCTGGCCTCGACGACTTTCCCGTTTCTTGATCGCCAGAATTCCGGCATCGTCGCCGACGCGCTGAACCTGGCTCCGGGCGTACAGGCCGTCGACCTCGCCTCGTCGCAGCGCGCCGGCAGCTCGAGCCTGATGCTCGCCCTGCAGAGCGCGGCCGGCGGCAATGGCCCGATCCTGGTCGCTGCCAGCGACAAGCGTCGCACCAAGGCCGCCAGTCCGCTCGAATTCACCTGCGGCGACGGCGCCGCGGCGTTGCTGGTGGGCGACGGCGAGGTCATCGCGAAACACCTTGCGCATGCCACCGTCACCGATGACTTTGTCGATCACTACCGCGGCGAAGGCGAGTCTTTCGATTACACCTGGGAAGAACGCTGGATCCGCGACGAAAGCTACCTCAAGATCGTGCCGCCGGTGGTCGAGGCCGCGCTGGCCAAAGGCGGCATCGCCGCCGCCGACCTGACCACCTTCTGTTTCCCCGTCGCCATGCCGCGCGTCGCCGCCAGCCTGGCCATGAAGCTCGGCATCAAGGCCGAGGCGGTGGCCGATAACCTGCAGGGTAACTGTGGCGAAACCGGCGCCGCGCATCCGCTGGTGATGCTGGTCAATGCCCTGGAGCGCGCGCAGCCCGGCGACACCATCCTGGTGGCGGGTTTCGGCCAGGGTTGCGACGCGCTGCTGTTCGAAGTGACCGCGGCGATCGGCACCATGCGTGGCCGGCTCGGCATCGACGGACACCTGGCGCAGCGTCGCGAAGAACACAATTACAACCGTTTCCTGGCGTTCAACGAACTGCTGACCATGGAGCGCGGGATCCGCGCCGAACTCGACAAAAACACCGGCCTGACGACGCTTTACCGCAACCGCGCCATGAGCCAGGGCTTTGTTGGCGGCAAATGTTCGAAATGCGGCACCCTGCAGTTCCCGAAAAGCAATATCTGCGTCAACCCGGACTGCGCCGCCATCGACAGCCAGCTACCGGAACCGTTCGCCAACAAGGCCGCGACCCTGAACTCGTTCACCGCCGACGGCCTGACCTACACGCCCGATCCACCCAATTATTTCGGTATGGTGCAGTTCACCGAGGGCGGGCGCCTGATGAGCGACTTCACCGATGTCGATCCGGGCGCCGAACTCAAGGTCGGGATGCCGATGCGGATGGTGTTCCGGGTCAAGGATTACGACAAACGGCGCGGATTTAGGCGATACTTCTGGAAAGCGACACCGGCTGCGAGCACGAATTAAGGAGATCACAGATGGCAACTGGCATCAAAGACAAAGTGGCGATCCTCGGCATGGGCTGCGCAAAATTCGGCGAACGCTGGGATCGCAATGCCGATGACCTGCTGGTCGAAGCTTATGGCGAAGCGCTGGCCGACGCCGGCATCGAAACCAAGGAAATCGACGCGGCCTGGTTCGGCACGGCTATCGAAGAGCAACACGTCGGCAAGTCCGGCGTGCCCCTGGCGATGGCGCTCAGGCTGCCCTACATCCCGGTAACGCGGGTCGAAAACTACTGTGCGAGCGGTACCGAAGCGTTCCGCGGTGCGGTCTACGCGGTGGCCTCGGGCGCCGCGGATATCGCATTGGCGGCGGGGGTCGAAAAACTCAAGGACACCGGCTACGGCGGATTGCCGCAGCGCAGTCGTGGTTCGGTCAACGACCTGTTCTGGGCCAACGCCTCGGCGCCGGGCGCTTTTGCGCAACTGGCCGCGGCTTATTCCGACAAGCACGGCGTCAATGCCGGCGATCTGAAGCGCGCGATGGCGCATATCTCGGTCAAGAGCCATGCCAATGGCGCGCGTAATCCCAAGGCGCACCTGCGCAATACCATCACCGAAGACAAAGTCATGAACGCGCCGATGATCGCCGACCCGCTCGGTCTGTATGACTGCTGCGGGGTCAGCGACGGCGCCGCCTGCGCCATCGTGACCACGCCGGAGATCGCGCGCGGTCTGGGCAAACACGACCTGGTTACCGTCAAAGCCCTGCAGCTCGCGGTTTCCAACGGCACCGAGGCGCAGCACAATTCCTGGGACGGCAGCTATTTCATGACCACCCGCAAAGCCGCGGAACGCGCCTACAAGGAAGCCGGTATCACCAAACCGCGCGATCAGGTCAGCCTGTTCGAAGTGCATGACTGCTTCTCGATCACCGAGCTGGTGACGATGGAAGACCTGTATATCTCGCCCGAAGGTGGCGCGGTGACCGACATCATGGACGGCTTCTACGATGCCGACGGCAAGGTCCCGTGTCAGATCGACGGCGGGCTGAAATGTTTCGGCCACCCGATCGGGGCGTCCGGTCTGCGCATGATCTACGAAATGTACCTGCAGATGCACGGCCGTGCCGGCGAACGCCAACGCCAGCAGGAACCGATCTTCGGTCTGACCCACAACCTCGGCGGGTTCCCCCACCAGAACGTCTCGTCCGTCACCATCGTCGGCAAGCAGGGCGCCTGAGAACCGGACCGCCACAACCTGAACGGGACAAGCCGCGCTGGAACGCGGCTTTGAGCCCGGGTGTGCGCTTACAGGACCTTAATTTCCCGGTCGCCATCGGCCAGCACGATGTCGCTGAATTCGGCGCGTGCCCGGCCGTGCTGAAACGAGGCGACCACGATCAACCACAGCGCGACGATGCGGCGCGGTGGCGGACCCATCGCGCGGGCAACGTCGGCGTAAACGAGACGTTGTTCGTCCACCCAGCAGGCGAGTGGCGCGTCGGCGCCGCGCACGACCAGATGGGTTTCCCGTGCCTGCCAGGCTTTGATCGGACAGGCGAAGCAGTGTTCGACCGGCAGGGCGCTGCTCCAGATCCAGGTCAGATCTCGGCCGTTGTCGAATTCCGCGGCCAGCGAAATGTAGTCGTGGGTATACACCGTGTCCTCGGCGAGCATGCTGGGGTGTTCGTGCACCCGCCAGCGCCAGGCCACGGTCGTGGTCGGGGTCAGCTCGAAGTCGATCGCGGTACGGATGATGCCCTGGTCGTCGCTGGCGTCGAGACAGATCCGCGCCGCACCGCCACCTGAATCGTCGAGGAACACGTCGCTGGTGCCGATCTCCGTCAGGTAGTCCCAGCCCGCCGGCGGTGGCAGCGGGTTCAGCAGGCGCTGGCGTTCTGTTTCGAGCAGCGTATGGTCGAGGCGCGCGGCGAGTGCGGTGACCCCCGCCAGCGCGCTGTCGCGCCACGCCAGCGCACAGACCTCGAGCTCGCCGCTGAGCCGTTCATAGGCAGCCTGCGGCGTATCCAGCGTGCCGAATTCGTCTCGCCACATGCCGAGGTAGATCCCGAGCTCCAGTTCACCATCGGCATCGGCAACGAACGAGCCGCTGGTGCGGGTGACGTTAACCACTTTGCCGCCGGGATGGACCCGCGCCCAGAGGTGAAAACCGGGGCCGGCATACAGTTCCGGTCGCTGCCGGGACCAGTGGATGCGGCCGCTGGCGATCAGGGTATAAGCCTGTCCGCGGCGCAGGCTGATGCCGCTGGCGGTCCATGGTCGCCGATTGCCCGGCAACACCATACGGCGCGCCGCGAGCGGGGCGTCATCAGCGGCCTCAAGCGCTGCCGCGGCCAGCTCTGCAAACACTGACATGGGTGCCTCCCGAAGCGCTGCCTGAACTCGATCCATAACGGTGTTCATCGTAGGATACCAAGCCTTCGCGACAACACACGAGCGCTCGGCGCGCCAGGGGGAACGCATGCACTACGCACCTATCAACGAAGCGATCAACGCCGATGGTCTGCGTATCATCCTGGTCAAAGGCTTCCCGAGTCCCTGGGGCCAGGCGGCCAAGGCCATGATCGAATACAAGGGGCTGGACTATATCGCCGGCCCGCACGAAGCCGGCGGCGCTAATCCCGAGATCGTCGCCTGGGCCGGCGTGAACAGCGGTCCGGTGGTGGCCTGGAACCGCGAAGCGCCGCTCAACCGCTGGAACGACATCCTGTTCCTGCTCGAGCGACTCGCGCCGCACAAGAGCCTGCTGCCGGATGAGATGAGTGCGCGCGTGCAGGTCCTGGGCCTGTCCCACGAAATCTGCGGTCAACTCGGACTGGGCTGGAATGCGCGCCTGTGGATGTTCCAGCCGGTGCTCGAATCGGGCGCCGCGCCGGCCGGATTCGTGCAGATGGGGCAGCGCTATGGTTACAACGAATCAGATGTCGCCGTGGCCCCGCAACGCACCGCGGCGATGCTGGAACACCTGGCCGCTGTGCTTACCGCGCAACAGCAACGCGGCAGCGAGTTTTTTGTCGGCGACAGCGTCACCGCGGTCGATTTCTACTGGGCTGCATTCAGCAATCTGGTTCAGATCCAATCGGCCGAGGACTGCCCGATCGATGACGCTGTTCGCCCGATGTTTCAGAATGTTCCCGCCGCAGTGACCGCGGCCTGCGCTCCGATCCTGATCCAGCATCGCGATCGAATTATGCGCGCACACTTCAAGCTGCCGATGGAATTGTAAGTCGGAACGCTACGAAGCAGCCGCCAGGACAACGATATGAATAACCTCAAAATCCGTCTCGGTTTCGGCCTGCTCAACTATCCCTTTGCCGACGGCCGCGGCTTTTTTCGCTGGGTGGAAATGCTCGAAGCCGCGCGGGTCGATTCGGTGTGGCAGTCCGATCGTCTGATATCGAGCGATAATTACCTCGAATCACTGAGTGCGCTGGCATCGCTGGCCGGCTGCACCGAGCGCATCAAATTCGGCATGAACGCCATCGTCGCACCGCTACGCGACCCGCTGGTGCTGGCCAAACAATGCGCCACCATCGATTTCCTCAGCGGCGGGCGCCTGCTGCCGATGTTCGGGGTTGGCTATCCCAAGGCCGCGGAGTGGAGCGCGACCGGGCGCAGCTCCGACCATCGCGGTTCACGCGCAAACGAAATGTTCGAGCTGATGACCCGCCTGTGGAGCGAAGAGTCGGTGACCTACGAAGGCCAGTTCTACCAGTACAAAAACGCCACCGTTGCACCGCGCCCGGTGCAGCAACCGCTGCCGCTGTGGATCGGCGGCTCGAGTGACGCCGCGATCAAACGCACGGCACGTCTTGGCAGCGGCTGGATTGGTGGCATCGCCAGTCCCGCCGAAGTCGAGCGCGCCATCAACGGTATCAAGGATTATGCCGTGAAGTACGGGCGCAGCATCGACGACGACCACTACGGGACGTCGCTGGCCTACCGCATCGGTAGCCCGGATGACGATGCGGTGGTCAATTCGCCGTTCGTGAAACGCACCGGCATCGGCGAGGATATCGACGTCAATCCGTTGTTCTGCATCGGTTCGACCGCCGATGTCATTGCCCGGTTACGCGAATATATCGCCGTCGGGGCATCAAGTTCGTACTCTTTCCGATCGCCGCCGGCGATGCCGATACCTTCGATCAAACTGAACGCATCATCGCCGAAGTCAAACCGGCGATCGAAAACTGACCGCGCCGTCAACGGGCGGCGCAGCCGCTTATTCAGGGCTTCCTTAGCGGCGCGGTCGATCGTTACGCGCGCGGGCCTCGTTGACCCGTGCCGTGCGGCCCTTGAGCATCGCGCCGTTCAACTCCGAGATCGCCGCTTCGCCTTCCGATTGGTTCGGCATTTCCACAAAGCCGAAGCCTTTCGATCTGCCGGTATCGCGATCAGTGATGATTTTGGCATTCGATACCTCGCCGTGCTGTTCAAACGCTTCGCGCAGTTCTTCCACACTGATGTCGTATGACAGGTTGCCTACATATATATCCATACCTGATTGCCTCTGGGGAGCAGCCGTCCTGAGCAGACCTGAACGTCTCCGGCCGACGGCAGGTGCGGAGAACGGGTCGTGGAAATCGAGGGTTGCGGCGGCTGTGTGTGCGCGCAAATCGAGGTCAGGACGCGCCTTGCAGGCACTGTCCCAAGCACATACCGCAGCGCTGAAGGGCGGCTGAATTTGAATACGGTAAGCAAGCGATCGATCCTGGCGGCGGTGGCAGTGCGGGTGGAGTCTTCATCAGTCTGCAGTAGCACGGCACCGGTCGACGCGGGGTGGTGCTGGAAAGCTGGCATTCAACTGCAGTCGTGTGCTGATTCTGCGGTTGCCCTCGTTGCTTGGACGCCTTGCGCGTATGCAATAATCATAGTCGCCCGGGTACGACCTCGCAACGACTAAATACCGCCTCCGGCATCGCCGCGGCATCGGCACTCAGCGTTCGAGTACAACCTTGCCATACATGGCGCGACTTTCGAGTAAACCCATCCCGCTATGGACCTCGCTGAATGGCAGGCTGCGGTAGATCACCGGATCGATGGCGCCGACCTTGAGCAGGTCATACAGGTGCAACTGACAACGCTCACCCTTGTCCGGGTCGCGTTCCAGGTACTGGCCCCAGGCGAGGCCGACCACCGACATGTTTTTCAACAGCATGCGGTTACATTCAATACTGGGAATGCTGCCGCCGGCGAAGCCGATGATAAGGATACGGCCCTCCCACGCGATGCAGCGCTTGATCTGATCGAACAGATCACCGCCGACCGGATCGTAGATCACGTCAGCGCCACGTCCGTCGGTCAGCGCCTTGACCCGTGCCACGATATCTTCATCGCGGTAATTGATCAGATGATCGGCGCCCTGTTGCCGGCAGACTTCGAGTTTCTCGGTGCTGCCGGTACCGCGGCGATCACTTCCGCACCAAGGACCTTGCCGAGCTGGATCGCGGCCAGGCCGACCCCGCCGGCAGCGCCGAGTACCAGCAGCACTTCGCCGGGAGCGATGCGCGCGCGGTGTACGAGCGCGAAATAGGACGTGCCGTAGGTCACGCTGAGCGCCGCCGCGGTTGCGTCACTGACATGCTCGGGCACCGTCCAGGCGCTGTTGTTATCGACCACGAAGCGATCGGCGAGGGTGCCCCCGCCGTGACAGAATCCGACCACCCGCTCGCCGGGTTTGAATTTACTGCCCGCGCCGACGGTTTCGACTATGCCGACCCCTTCGGCGCCCGACACCGCCGGCAGCGGCGCCTTGACCTGGTACAGGCCCTGGCACATCAACAGGTCGGGGAAATTCAGTGACACCGCGGTGGTGCGGATCACCGCCTGGCCGTCGCCGGCGACCGGATCCGCGCGTTCGGACCAGCGCAACACCTCATCGAAGCGACCGTATTTCTCAAATTGCCAGGCATGCATGGGTGGAACTCCGCGTGAGGGCTTGAATGCGACTCAGATCAGGGTCGTCGATGCCGGTTCGGCGATGACTTCGTTTTCGATGTGCCCGATCCCCTCAATTTCGATGCGCACCCGGTCACCGACCTTGAGAAAACGTTTGGGATCGAAACCGATGCCTACCCCGCTGGGCGTGCCGGTTACGATCAAATCGCCTGGTTCGAGGGTGAAAGCCGCGGTCAGGGTTTCGATCTGATCGAAACAGTCGAACACCAGGTGACGGGTGTTCGAATCCTGGCGCAGATCGCCGTTGACCCAGGTTTTGAGGTCCAGCGCATGCGGATCGGCGATTTCGTCCGCGGTCACGATCCACGGACCGAACGGCGCGTGGGTGTCGAACGATTTACCCAGCGTGAACGTCTGCGCGCGCATCTGCCAGTCGCGTACACTGACGTCGTTACAGACCACGTAGCCGGCGATCACCTCATGCGCGCGTTCGCGCGGTACGTGCCGGCAGCGTTTCCCGATCACAAAGCCGAGTTCGCCTTCATAATCGAGTTTGTCCGACACCCGCGGCAGGTGTATCGGCGCGTAGGGGCCATGGCTGGCGGTCGATTGTTTGTTGAAAAACATCGGAAATTTCGGCGTATCCAGACCGGTTTCCGCGATGTGGTCCTTGTAATTGAGGCCCACGGCGAGGATTTTCGGCGGTCGTAGTATCGGCGCACACAGGGTTACGCCATCGAGCCGATAGCTTTTCCCGCTCGCCGCTGCGGCCTGCTTCAGTGTGGCGGAACCGGCCTCCAGCAGGGTAATCATGTCACCCGGCAAGCCGGCAGCGGTCAGGTCGATGATCGTTTCGCCGTCGACACGGCCGACGCGCGTCGCACCGCTTTCAGTGAACGTAACCAGTTTCATGGCATCGGCCTCGAAGTCGTTGGTGTGAAGTTGAGCATTATTATATGTATCGCTTGTTATTGTACTCACAGCCCGCGGGAGCGCAGAAAGCCTGCGTGGCAGAATCCTGGTCCGGATCGGGTTACGCTTTCCCGGATCCGGGCGGACGAGTACGTCGCCGTTTAACTGATGCCACCGCGAAGGAAGCTGACCGATGAAAATCGCATTCATGCCTGATACCCATTTCGGCGCCTACGACCAGGCCGAAGCGCCGACCCCGGATCAAGTTGCCGACGCAATGGAACATTGCATCGCCGAAGGTGAACTCGCCGAACGGGTCGGCTTCGACGGTTTATGGGTTCCCGAACGACACCAGCGCCCGGAAACCTGGTGGCCGAACACGACCTCGCTGCTGACCGTACTTGCCGCACGCACCAGCCGTGTGCAACTGGCCTGCACGGTCATGCAGCCGACATTTCATCACCCCATCCATCTCGCCGAATCCCTCGCCGCGATCGATAACCTGAGCCGTGGACGCTTCGTGTTCGGGGCCGGGGTCGGTTATCACGAAGATTATTTTCGCTGTTTCGGCGTGCCGTTCGAAAAGCGCGGCAAACGTTTCGAAGAAGTCATGGACTGCATCGTCGGGGCGTGGACCGAAGCGGAGTTCAACTACCAGGGAGAGTTTTTTCAGTACGAAGGCGTGCGCCTGACGCCGCATCCTTATCAACGCCCGCGGCCGCCGATCTGGATCGGGGCGTTTGCACCGAAAGCCATGCAGCGGGCGCTCGACTACGAAGGCTGGTGTACCTGGTTTCCGCCCCACGCCGACGAACTCGGCCCGGCGGTTAAAACCATGCGCGAGCGCGCCAGCGAACGCGGCAAGGATGATTTTCAGATCACCTTAGGGTTCGAAGGCTGGCTCAGCAATGACCCCGGGGTGCGTGAGAAACACGGGCACCGCTGGGTGCGCGAGTGGAGTTTTTACGCCGAGAAGGGCCTCTCACCCGACGTCACCGGGCAGAGCATGCTCGAACAGATCGAAAGCACGTTTTTATGCCTTGGCAACAAGCAGAAATGGGTCGACCGTATGGGTGAAATGAAGGACAAGGTTAATCCCGACTGGCTGTGCATCCGCACACGCAACCCGGTTAACACCGGCGAATATTACCCGTCGCGAACCGAGTGCCTGGAGGTGGTGGAGGCGTTCGGGGAGATCCTGGCGGAGATGCGCTGATCGCGGCACCAAGCATGCGGTATCCTTGCGGCTTTGAAGTCATCCGCTCAGGACGTACACCATGAAACTCGGACTTGTATTCGGCTATTCGGGCGCCGGCGTAAAACTACCGATGGATCTCATCCTCGAAGCCGAATCGCTCGGCTATGACTCGGCGTGGAGCGCCGAGGCCTGGGGTTCCGACGCCGTAACCCCGGTGGCCTATGTGCTCGCGCAAACGACCAGGCTGAAGGCCGGTACCGCGATCATGCAGATGTCGGCGCGGACGCCGTCGATGACGGCGATGACAGCGATGACCCTGGACCAGTTATCCGGCGGTCGCTTCATGGCCGGCATCGGACCGTCCGGTCCGCAGGTCATCGAAGGCTGGTATGGCCAGCCCTATGGCAAGCCGCTGCTGCGCACCCGCGAGTACATCGACATCATGCGCAAAATTTTTGCGCGCGAAGCGCCGCTGATGCACCAGGGCGAACACTACCAGATCCCGTACACCGGGCCGGGCAGTATGGGCCTGGGCAAACCCCTGAAAAGCATTCTGCACGGCAGCCCCGACATTCCGATCTATACCGGGGTGGCGACGCAGAAAGGCGTCGAGGTCGCAGCCGAGATCGCCGATGGCGCGTTCCTGGTGTGGGCCAATCCGGACCGTTACGATCTCTGGGAGCCGTCGCTGAACAAGGGGTTCAGCAAGGCCGGCGGCGGCAAATCACACCAGAATTTCGATTTCGCCCCGTTTGTGCGCGTCGCCATGGGCGACGACATCGACCAATGCCGGCAGGCGATAAAACCGCATCTCGCACTGTATATCGGCGGCATGGGCGCACGCGAAAAAAACTTCTATAACGACTACACCAAGCGCCTTGGCTACGAAGCCGCGGCGGTAACGATCCAGGACCTGTTCCTGTCCGGCAAAAAGGCCGAGGCGGCGGCCGCGGTGCCCGATCAGTACGTCGATGAAACCTGTCTGGTCGGGCCGCCCGCGCACATTCGTGAGCAGCTCACACGCTGGAAAGCAGCCGGTGATCGCGGCGAAATCGGCACCATGGTGATTTCGTCCTCGAGCGCCGCCGAGTTGCGCCTGATTGCCGAAAATCTGCTCTAGCCGCCCAGCAACAACCAACGGAGTAAACACGATGCCGCAACAATGGAAAGTGGGTAGTACCACCATCACCAAGATCGAGGAAATCGTCTATCCGGAATTTTCCGATGTCATTCCGGCCGCAACACCCGAACTGGTCAAGCAGATCAAATGGCTGTTTCCGCATTTCGTGACCGCCGAGGGTGCGCTGTCGTTGAGCATTCATTCACTGATAGTCGATACCGGCGAAGCACGGCTGATTGTCGATACCTGCATCGGCAACGATCGCGAACGCGCCCCGTTTGACGTGATGCACATGCTGCAGACCAATTTCATGAAGGACATGAAAGGCGCCGGTTACGAGCCGGACAGCATCGACTACGTGCTGTGCACCCACCTTCACCTCGACCACGTTGGCTGGAATACCCACGAAGTCAAAGGCAAATTTGTCCCGACCTTCCCCAATGCGGCCTATTTATGGGGCAAGGCGGATATGGAGTTCTGGGGCGAGCAGCACATCGACGACGATTTCATGCGCCTGCAACGCCGGGTGTGGGACGACTCGATCCAACCGATCCTGGATGCCGGGCTGGCCAGGCCGGTCGAGGGGCCGGCATCGGTATGCGACGGTGTGCGCCTGATTTCCACGCCCGGTCACACGCCCGGACATTGCTCGGTTTTAATCGAGTCGAAGGGCGAAACGGCGATGATCACCGGCGATTTTATCCACCATCCGATCCAGTTCCACGACCCGGCCCTGGTTAGCCCGTTTGATACCGATAACGACACCGCGGTGGCGACGCGCCGGCGGGTGTTCGGTGAGTACGCGGACACCCCGACGCTGATCATCGGCACCCATTTCGCCGGCCCGACCGCTGGCAGGCTGGTCCGCGACGGCAAGGCTTATCGACTCGATGTGTGAGCACCGGGCGGCGATGCGCCGCGGATAACCATCACTCAGGTTTCGGCGGACGGTACCGTTGGGAATACGGTAGTCGGCACGCGCTTTAAGGTAGGCAAAAATCGCGGCCTTGTTTTTCTGCACGCGCGGATTTCTGGCCAGCGACGGCATGACTCCCATCTGGCCGCTGTAACCGTTGTCCATCACATACAGAAAACGTCCGAAATCGACCCCGGCCTCGTTGAAGCGCTTGAGCAGGTCGGGCGCAAACGTGCTACCCAGCCCGCCGCCGCCGTGGCATTGCTGGCATTCGATTTTGTAGGTCCGCCAGCCGGCATAGGTCAGCGCGTCGACCCGACACTGGCTGGCGTCGGTTGCCGCCGGTGGGCACTCTGCTACGTAGGTCGGCGGTTCAGTCTCGGGTTCGACACGCGGCTTGTTGACTGCGGCTGTCATCGGCGCGATCAGACACCCGATCACGAATATTCCCAGCAAGCTTCGCACCCTGATACTCCCGCGTTGTGGTCTCGCGTAGAGCAATAACAAAACCGCGCGGGGGCGGTGTGATCTGTCTCAATGGCGCGGGATATTCCACGCCTGGCGGGGTTAATGCGACCGCCAGGCGTGGTCGTTCTCAGCGCGGTCCTCAGAACGCCATCTGCAGGCCGGCGGTGAGGACAAAGTCGGTTTCCATCTGCGGACCGTTGAGGTCCCGCGACAGCGGCAGGCCGGCTTCTACGGCAAGGCGTTTACCGCGCAGCCAGCCGGACTGGCCGGCCCAGTTGAGACCGAACAGCAGTTCCACCGTATCACCGCCGAAATTATTCGGATCGGCGGTCTGCACCGGACCGACGATATTCGGGTCGATACCGTCAATGCGTCCCATGGTTTCGTAGCGCACCCGCATCGAGGCGCTCAGCGCCGGGGTCGGCTGGTAGCTGAGCCAGCCGCTCAGTTCATGTTTGTCGCCCCAACTGTAGCCGTTGTCGTCGCCGGTCCGCACCGTGCCGGCATATTGCGCACCCCAGCCGAAGCGATCCTGGTGCCCGGTGTAGGTCAGGCCGGGCAGTAGGTCGAACGTGCCGCTGCCGATCTGCATCGCATAGGGCAGTCGTACCTCGGGGGTGGCGCCGGTCGGGGTCAGGATGCGATCGGTTTCGTCGGTCGAGCCGGTCGGCAGACTGCCGCCTAGGTTAAGGTGCAGATGATGGGCGCCGGCTGCATAGAGCCGCACCAGCCCGGTCAGGCGAGTATCGCCGATACCGTCCGAACGGGTTGTGAACATACCGCGCACGGTGGTGCCGGCCGGGCCACGGTAGGTGAGGTGGTCCATCTCCTTTTCGATGTAGCTCGACATCGCCATCAGGGTCAGCCAGTCGCTGGGCGCGTACATGGCGCCGAACATGTGCATGTCCATGCGCATGTCGGTGGGCACGATGCGCAAGGTCGGCGGTTGTCCCGGACGCCCAAAAAAGCGGTTCGGCACGCTCGTCACGATGGTGTCGGCATCGATGCGATCGCTGCCGCTGCGGTTGCCGTCCATGTCCATATACATGTAACGGTAGGAGAACATCCATTCGCCGCGCTTGTGGGTGTGATCGCCCATCACGCCGATCGGCGCATGGCCGTCGGCGCGCATCGGGGCGGCGACATCGCCGTGATTAATCGAGTCGGCACGTACGCTATCGGGCTTGAAAACGAGTGTCAGTACAAACATGGCGAGCAACGCCCGCCGGGCAACTGAGGGGGTCATGGGTAGTTCTCCAAAAAAGCCAGATACGACATCAGAACAGCATCGACAGTCCGCCCGAGAGGCGGAAACTGACGTCGCTCTGAATCCCGTGAGGGTTATCAACGATGGGCAGGCCAACGGATACGAACGTGGCAAAGTCGCCAAAAGTCGCGCGCATTCCCGGTGAAACGTACAGCACTGTGCCGCCCGAGTTCACGTCGCGGACGCCGGCTATGGCATTATTCCAGCGTGTCTCGCCATTCAACTCGATAAGAGCATCGAATTTCAGGTGACGGTGCGGTGTCGCGCCCGCCGCGTCGGCGTGCCGATCCGCGGCAGGCAATGCATAAACCAGCGCGACGTTGTAAGACAACACATCACCGAGTTCGGTATCCTTCGCGCCGCTGCCGGACCAGCCATAAAGGATATTCGTGTGCACACTGAAATGCGTGTACACGCGGCTCAACGCCGCTCCCGTCAGCACATCCCAGGCACCGCTTCCAGGTTGAAACTCGGTATCGAGTCGCTGACCGCGGTCCGACTCATCGGTCTCGCCGCTGGGTGCTTTCAATCCCAATTGCAAAGCGAAATGGGTCCTTTCGTTGTTCCAGGCACGCCAGTTGGCGAGGGCCAGGAGATCGCCGATCCCCGAGGCGTCACCGTGGCTGTGTGCCTCGCCGGCGCCATCTTCCAGTTCCCCCTCGCGGATCGACTCGCGCGCCACCCACGGCAGGCGTACGCTCACACTCAAGGTTTCGCTCAATCCGTAAGCCAGCGCAATCGAAGCGCTGTTGATGGTGTCGACGCTGTGTACACCTTCGATGCCATCAGCGGCGAGGCCGGCGAGTCGCGCGTCTGACAACGCATCGCGATCGATATATTCGTTGCGCAGGCCGATTGCCAGAGCCCCGCGTGGCAACGACAACGCGCTGATGGTATTCACCGGGCCGCTTGCTTCATGGCCGAAGGCGATACTGGGATGGTCAGCGTAGCTAACCGGTGCGTTGGCAATAATCACGGTTCCGGCGACCACGCGGAGCCATAAAGGCTGTCGTTTCATACTAATTTCCTCATGCACGGACGGTTCACGCGCGGCACAAAACCGCGCGCGTTTTCGGCGCTGGGCCGTTTCAGGCGAGGAAATTAAACAGGGGCGGTGCGCGCGCCTCGACGTGGCCGCGACGGGGTCGAGACGGGGCCGCCGGCAACGCCATAGCGGTCTGCTCGGCGTTAACGCGGAAAATTTTGAGTGACGGGATGTCGGAAAAAACTGCTGTCGCGCTGTTCAGCCAGTGGCTGCAGCCACTGCTGACGTCGATTACGAGGCCGGCGCCATCATCTGGCGGCGTAAGCGGCGCATGATGATGATGGGCGGGATCGGATCCTCGACCGAGGGCGTCGAGCTTGAGGCCGGGATTCTGGGTCGGACACAGCAGCAGCGCTAAGCCGAGCCGGTTGTCGCCGGCCGCCGGTACCTGCAGCATATAGCCAATCGGCACCAGTGCGCGCAGCACCAGGCAGGCGGCAATGACGAACGGCAGGTGGCGACGCGAGTAAAGCATCCGTACAAGTTTACCAAGGCATCGTCAGACTGTCAGCGCGCGATATCACCTGGAAGCTGGTGATTGACTTGACCAGGCATATTCCCTAGCGTGGCATGCCTACTGCGGCATCAGGTTCCTCGCACGCCCCCCGGCGCGCGGGTTAAACGGGAAGTCGGTGCGTCTCGGAGCTGGTAAAACTGGCACCGGACAAGGCCGACACTGCCCCCGCAACGGTAAGTGAGAAATCGGATCATAGCGCCACTGTGTCAGCGGGCATGGGAAGGCGATCCGAGCGGGACAACCCACTCACGAGTCCGGATACCGGCCTGTTGCCATACCGATGATTCGCGGGGTGCGAACGCGAGGTCGCTGCATACGGCGCTCACGTGGTACATCCCTCGAATCGAACCCAACTACCGTACGCGGGTGTGCGGAACAGGGGATGCCATGCCTATTCGAGTTGCTCTCGCCGCCGTCCTGATAGCGTCATCTGGATTAATGTTCGTTGCGGCGAGTGCCGCCGAGACAAGCGCCAGTGCCGAAGAAATAATCGTCACCGCAACGCGCCAGCCGACGCCGCGCCATGAGGTTATTGCAGCCACCCAGGTGGTTACGCAGGATGACATCGAGCGTTGGCAACCCAAGGACCTCGGAAGTCTACTGGGTCGCCTGAGCGGCATCGGCTTTCGCGATTCAGGCGGGCGTGGCTCAGTGAGCGGCGTATTCATCCGTGGGGCTGCACCGACCCAGACCGTGATCCTCATCGACGGCATTCGCAGTGCCAGCGCCACGGTCGGGGCCACGGCACTGGAAAACATTCCAATCGAGTCGATAGAACGTATTGAAGTCGTAAAGGGTCCGCTGTCGAGTATATACGGCGCGGACGCCGTTGGCGGTGTCATCCAGATATTTACCAAGCGCGGACGCGCGCAACGCCTGACGCCTCAAATCCACCTTAGTTACCGTAGTGACGACACCCAGGAATATAGCGCGGAATTAAGTGGCGGTAACGCGCGAGGTGGTTTCCATGCCACGTTCGCGCACGAAAACGCTGCCGGCATTGACCGCACCACGATCCAAACCGGTGGCAACCACGACCGCGATGGCTACGATGAATTCACCTTCAATGTGTCGGCCAATTACAATTTGAGCGAAGCCCTGGAGGCGCGCCTGGCCTTGCTGCGCACCGATGGCCACAGCGAATTTGACAACACTTTCGGAGCGGATACAGGGTTCGACTCCGATACCCGGGTTGAGAACAATTCCCTAAAACTCATTTATACCCCGCTCGACAAGCTGCGCCTTACCCTCGACGCTGGACATTTCATCGATGAGATTGAGAGCCCGGTATTTTTTACCGACCTGAAAACGCGCCGCACCAGCGTCTACTTGCAGTCGGATTTCCAGTTGCACTCGGACCACAGCCTGTCCCTGGGCTTTGATTACTACGACGACAAGGTATCCGGCGCGACTGCGTTCACGCAGACCTCGCGCGACAATATTGGCGGCCTGTTGTCGTGGCAGGGCCGTTACGCGGCACTCAGGACCGTCGCCAGCGTCAGGCACGACGCCAACGAAGCTTACGGCGATGACACCAACGGCTCCATAGCACTCGAGTACAGCTTTAGTCCACGACTCGCAGCCGTACTCAGTTTCGGCACCGCGTTTCGAGCGCCGAGTTTCAATGATCTGTTTTTCCCCGGCTTCGGCAATCCTGATGTTCAACCCGAGGAGTCGGAAAGCGTTGAAGTTGGTCTCAAGGGGCGCCATCACGGCACTGAATGGCGCGTCAGTGCCTATCACACCGAAGTCAAGGATTTGATCGGCTTCGATGCGGCAACGTTTACAGCCAACAACACCGCCAATGCGACGCTCCAAGGCATCGAACTGGAACTCGCCCGGCAATTCGGCGCCTGGCAGGTCAATGCCAACCTCGATTATCTCGACGCCCGCGACGAAACCATTGATGAATATCTGCCTGACCGTGCCGAATTTTCCGCCAACCTCGATGTGCACCGGAGCTTTGGTCAGTTTGACATCACATTCGACTTGCAGGCCGAAAGTGGACGGCACGATGTCGGTGGTCGTGCGCTCAGTGGTTTTGTCATCTTCGGCGCCGGTGCCAACTACCATCTGACCCGGACCGTTCGCCTCGCCGGACGGCTGGACAATGTGTTTGATGAGGATTACACCCTCAAATTGGTCAATGCCAACGATGCGTTTCGCACCTACGGTCGCACGCTTATGCTAAGTCTGCACGCGGCCTACTGATTCGAAGCGAGACGACCTGAGGGCCGTCCGTGGTGAGCGAGGCGCGCTTCGAGTTTGTCCACTACCAGCGCCGCGCATACAAGTGGCGTCGGTGCGGAGTCTGCCCCAGCGAAGCTGTTGCCGACCAGCGACTGGCTACCTAAACTGGAGCGACATCCGTATCGCCAGCAGCGAACGGGCACGGAATTTCAATCACCGATTTGTCCCCGGGGAAGTGCACCATGAGTGAACAATCTGTCCTGCACGGCATCCGCGTGCTCGATTTTTCACGTTATATCGCCGGACCCTACTGCGCGCAGCTGCTCGGCATGCTCGGCGCCGATGTGATCCGCATCGACAAACCCGGCGGCGGCGAAGACCGTTTTGTCGGCCCGCTGGGTGACGAATACAGCGCGGTATTCATGATGACCGGCTGCAGCAAGCGCAGCATCACGCTCGACCTCAAACATCCGCGCGCCGCCGAAGTGGTCCGTCGCCTGGTTGCACAGGCCGACGTGGTGATTGCCAACATGCCGGCGCCGGTACTCGAGCGGATGGGGCTCGACTATGCGACGCTGCGTGCGATCAAGCCCGACATCATTCTTACCACCCAGACCTGCTTCGGCCACGACGGGCCATGGGCGGAGCGCGGCGGGTTCGACGGCATCGGCCAGGTTATGTCCGGTAGCGCCTGGATGAGCGGTACGCCAGGTCAGCCGCAGCGTTCGGCGACCCCGTATGTCGACTATTCGACCGCCGTGCTCGGCGCGTTTGGCACCCTCGCGGCACTGTACCAGCGCCGTGACACCGGCGTCGGGCAGCACGTCCAGGCATCGCTGCTTGGCAGCGCCATCGCTGCCTTCAGCGCCCCGCTCATCGAGCAGGCGGTCCTCGGCGTCAACCGCGTTCCAAGCGGCAATCGCGGCCAGACCAGCGCACCGACCGACCTGTTTGCCGCCCGCGATGGTCACCTCATCACCCAGGTCGTCGGCAACGGCTTGTTCCGGCGCCTGGCCGGCGTCGTCGGCCATCCGGAATGGGTCGACGATCCTCGATTCGAAACCGATGAAATGCGCGGCGACGGGCGCGACGAAATCTGCGCGGCGGTCGCCGCCTGGGTCGCGGAACGCAGCGTCGATGAGGCGATAACCGCGATTTCGAGCGCCGGCGTGCCGTGTGGCCCGGTGCTCGATCTCGACGCCTCGCGTACACATCCGCAGGTCCTGGGCATGCAGTTGTTGCGTGAGTTCGAGGTGCCCGGCATCGACGGGCCGGTGCCGGCGGCGCGCATGCCGCTGGATTTTTCCGCTTTCAATCCGACCCAGACGCGCCCGCCCGCAATTGGCGAACACACTGACCTGGTGCTGCGCGAGTTCGGTTTCGAGGCCGGCGAAATCGCCAGCCTGCATGACGACGCGGTGGTCTGATCGCGCCCGCCGCGTGGCCACGAGCACGGCCTGCGATTAAACTCGCGCCACTATCACTTTCAAACTCGCTCTCCTGCGGACCCTAGATTATGAACAGTTATCGCTCACCCTGGATTAACGACGACCACGTCATGTTCCGCGACGCCGCGCGCAAGTTCATCGAGACCGAGTTTGTGCCGCGGCGCGAACACTGGAACGAACGCGGCCACATGGAACCCGAGTACTGGGCAAAAGCCGGCGAAATGGGCCTCCTTTGCCCGGACGTACCGAGTGAATATGGCGGCGGTGGCGGCGATTTCGGATTCGATGCCATCACCTACGAAGAGCTGACCCGCGCGTGTATTTCGAGTTTCGGCAACGGCATCCAGAGTATCGTCGCCCACTACCTGGTGCGCTACGGTACCGAGGAACAGAAGCAGCGCTGGTTGCCAGGCATGGCCAGCGGCCGGATCATCTCCGCCATCGCCATGACCGAACCCGGCACCGGTTCCGATCTGCAGGCGGTCAAGACCCGCGCCGTGCGTGACGGCGATGAGTTCGTGCTGAATGGCTCAAAAACCTTTATTACCAACGGCTATAACGCCAACCTGATCTGCGTGGTGTGCAAAACCAATCCCGACGAACGCGCCAAGGGCATCTCGCTGCTGATGATTGAAACCGAGGGGCTCGAGGGTTTCAGTCGCAATAAGCCACTGAAAAAAATCGGTATGAAAGGCCAGGATACCTGCGAGTTGTTTTTCAACGATTGCCGCATTCCGGTCGGTAATATCATGGGTGGCGAAGAAGGGCAGGGCTTCTACCAGCTCATGGCGCAACTGCCGCGCGAGCGGCTGATCATCGGCGTCAGCGCGGTGGCGATGATGGAGTGCGCGGTTGAGATGACGGTTGATTACGTCAAGGAACGCAAAGCCTTCGGTCAGACTATCGCCGACTTCCAGAACACCAAGTTCAAACTCGCCGAACTCAAAACCCAGGCCCGCATCGCACGGGTGTTTCTCGATCACTGCATCGAGCGCCTCGCCGCCGGCGAACTCGATACAGAAACGGCATCGATGGCGAAATGGTGGTGCACCGAAAAGCAATTCGAAACCGTGCACGAATGTCTGCAGCTGCACGGCGGCTATGGCTACATGATGGAATATCCCATCGCGCATTACTTTGCCGACAGTCGCGTACAGATGATCTACGGCGGCTCCAACGAGATCATGAAAGAGCTGATTTCGCGTTCCTTGTGACCGGCGCAGGGTGCGCGCCACAATGAGCGTTGAAGCCAACCTGTACCAGCGCTTCGCTGCCGGTTTCCGGCCGCACGCGGTCGCCCTCGAACTCGGCGACGGCACAACTTACACCTGCAGCGACATCGAGGCGCACTCGGCCCGGGCCGCCAACGCACTGCTCGGCTGCGGGTTAAAGGCTGGCGATCGGGTGTCGGTGATGTGCGAAAAGTCCGCCGAACTGGTGTGGCTGTATCTCGGTTGCCTGCGCGCCGGCCTGGTTTATCACCCGCTCAATACCGGCTACACGGCGCGCGAGCTGGGGTATTTTTTCGACGACGCCGGGACCCGCCTGGTGGTGACTGATCCCGGCCTCGAACAACGCGTCACCGCGGCTCTCGAACAAACCACGGTAGCGCCGCGCGTTGAAATCCTCGATGCTCGCGGCGGCGGCGCGTTCGCCACGCTCTGCGCGGCCGCGGCGAGCAGTTTCGAAACCCATTCGAATGCGGGCGACGACACCGCCGCGTTGCTCTATTCATCGGGCACTACCGGCACCCCGAAAGGGATCCCGCTCAGCCACGACAACCTGTACGTGAATGCCCGCGCGCTGGTCGCGGCCTGGGCGTTCAGCGCCGATGACATACTGGTCCACGCCCTGCCGCTGTATCACGTGCACGGTCTGTTCATTACCCTGGGGCCGGCGCTGCTGGCCGGCACGCGCATTCGACTGCTGCCGAAATTTGAAACCGCGGCGGTGATCAAGGCGCTGGCCGGCGCGACCATGATGGCCGGCGTGCCGACCTATTACACGCGACTGCTCGCCGACGACACCTTCACGCGCGACGCCGCCGGCGATGTACGGGTGTTCATTTCCGGCTCCGCGCCGCTCACCGAGGCGACGTTTGCCGAATTCCTGGCGCGCACCGGCCACACCATCCTCGAGCGCTACGGCATGACCGAAACCGGTATCAATACTTCCAATCCGCTGCACGGCGAGCGCCGCGCAGGCAGCGTCGGCCTGCCGCTGGCGGGCACCGAGGTGCAGGTCGTGGACGCGGATCGCAGGTGTCTCGAAGCCGGGCAGATCGGCGCCATCGAAGTACGCGGCGCCAACGTGTTCGCCGGTTACTGGCAGCTACCCGACAAAACCGCCGAAGCGTTCAGCGCCGATGGCTGGTTTCATACCGGTGACCAGGGGCTGTTCGACGCCGATGGCTACCTGCACATCGTCGGACGCAGCAAGGACATGGTCATCAGCGGCGGACTCAACGTTTATCCGAAAGAAATCGAACAGGTCCTGGACACCTTGCCCGGTGTCGCGGAGTCGGCGGTGTTCGGCGTTCCGCACGCGGATTTTGGTGAGGCCGTGGTCGCGGCGGTTATTCGAGTGCCCGGCAGCGCCGCCGAGGGCGCGGCCCTGATCGAAGCCCTGAAGCATGAACTCGCCGCGTTCAAGGTGCCGAAACATATCGTTTTTATCGACGAGCTGCCGCGCAACGCCATGGGCAAGGTGCAGAAAAACCTGCTCCGCGATCGCTACGCCGGGCTGTTCGCGGGCGCCGCCTGACGCGGTTCCAGGCCCTGTCATGGCTGCGATCCTGTGGGTGTGAATGCGCAGGCGCGGACCGACAGGCGATTTGTATAATGCCGGCTCAATTGCTTGTCGCCCCAGGAGATCCCCATGGCCGGACTTTTTTTCGAGGAATTCGAAGTCGGACAGATTTTCAAGCACGCTATCAGCCGCACACTGACCGAAACCGACAACGTCATGTTCACCGCCATGACCCACAACCCGGCCTTGCTCCACCTCGACGAAGAGTATTGCCGTAAACACACCGAGTTTGGCCAGCGCATCGTGAACAGTGGTTTCACGCTGGCCCTGATGGTCGGCATCTCGGTGCATGACACAACACTGGGTACTACGGTGGCCAACCTCGGCTGGGACGAGGTCCGTTTTCCCAAGCCCCTGTTTCATGGTGACACCATCCGCGTTGAGTCCGAAGTACTCGAGCTGCGCGAAAGCAAGTCGCGGCCGGAAAACGGCATCGTCATCTTTGCCCACCGTGCTTATAACCAGCGCGAAGAGCTGGTTGCCGTGTGCAAGCGCTCGGGCCTGATGCTGAGGAAACCCAACTGATGCTGCGCTCACTCTTGTTCGCCCCTGGCGACAGCGAAAAAAAGATGACCAAGGCCTCGGGCATCGGCGCCGATTGCGTGATCCTCGATCTCGAGGATTCGGTTGCGGCCGGACAGAAAGCGCTGGCCCGCGATATGGTGCGCGAATTCCTCGAGCAGTCCACCAACCCCGCAATCGAATATTACGTGCGCGTCAATCCGCTCGACTCGGGGCTCACCGCCGGCGATGTCGCGGCAGTCGTTCCGGCCCGACCCACGGGCATCGTGCTGCCGAAAGCGAACGGTCCGCAGGACCTGATCAAGGTCGGTCACTTTATCGATGTGCTGGAAGCGGAACATGGTCTGGCGGCGGGGGGGATCAAGATCCTGCCGGTGGCGACCGAGACCGCGGCCGCGGTGTTCACGCTCGGCGACTATCGACTCGGTGTGCCACGCCTGTCGGGTCTGACCTGGGGGGCGGAAGATCTCGGCGCCGCGGTCGGCGCCAGCAACAACCTGCGTACCGACAAAAACTGGACCGAGCCCTACCAGATGGTGCGCGCACTGTGCCTGTTCGCGGCCCAAGCGGCGGGCGTGCAGGCGATCGACACGGTGATGGCCGATTTCCGCGATCTCGAGCGCCTCAAGGTCGTCTGTGACGAGGCCCGTCGCGACGGTTTCACCGGCAAAATCTGTATCCATCCGGCCCAGGTCGAGGTCATCAACGCAGCCTTCTCGCCCTCGGCGGAGGAACTCGCGCATGCTCACGCCGTGCTCAAGTTGTTCAGCGATAATCCCGACGCCGGCACCCTGCAGCTCGACGGCAAGATGATCGATCGGCCACACCAGGTCCAGGCCGAACGTATCGTCGCGCTTGCGGCGTTGCTCGAGAAACGTCATGGGCCCGCTTGACGGGCTGCGTATCCTCGAATTTCAGGGCATCGGCCCGGGCCCCCTGTGTGGCACGTTCCTCGGCGACATGGGCGCGGATGTGGTGCGCATCGACCGCGCCGATGCGCCGGCCACCAGCGACGCCGGCGCGCTGGGGCGCAACCGCCGCTCGATCGGGATCAATCTGAAACACCCTGAAGGCGTGGCCTGCGCGCTGACCCTGATCGAGCAGGCCGATGCGTTGATCGATCCGTTCCGTCCCGGCGTCATGGAACGTCTTGGTCTCGGCCCGGAGGTGTGCCTGGCGCGTAATCCGCGCATCGTATTCGGGCGCATGACCGGCTGGGGGCAGGATGGTCCGCTGGCCAACGCGGCCGGTCACGATATCAATTACATCGCCCTGACCGGCGCGCTCGACGCCGTCGGCGAGCGTGGCCGCGGCCCGATCCCGCCGCTCAACCTGGTCGGCGATTTCGGCGGTGGCGGGCTGTACCTGGCTTTCGGCATCGCCTGCGCGCTGTTCGAAGCGACGCGCTCCGGACGCGGACAGGTCATCGACGCCGCCATGGTCGACGGCAGCGCGCTGCTGATGAGCATGCTCTACGGCTGGCGGCAGCACGGGCTGTGGCCGGGTGGACGCGGCGAAAACATCGCCGACGGCGGCGCGCATTTCTACACCTGTTATCAATGCAAGGACGGACGCTGGGTTTCGATCGGATCGATCGAACCACAGTTCTACGCCCTGCTGCGTGACAAGCTCGGCCTCGATGACCCGGCGTTCGATGCGCAACGCGATCGCGACCAGTGGGTCGATCTGAAAGCGCGTCTGGCGACGGTGTTTCGCACCCGCACCGCTGCCCAATGGTGCGAACTGCTCGAGGGCAGCGACGTCTGTTTCGCGCCGGTGCTGAACATGGACGAGGCGCCGCATCACCCGCATAACCAGGCCCGTGGCGCGTTTGTCGAAGTCGACGGCGAACTGCAGCCGGCCCCGGGACCGCGTTTCAGCCGCAGCGCCGCGACCGTCCGGCGCGGCCGACCGCAGCCATGCGAACATACCCGCGAGGTGCTCGCCGAGTTCGGTCTTGGCGACACCGCCATCAACGCGCTCAGAGAAGCCGGCGCCATCGCCTGAACACAAGGAATCGAGCCCATGAACGAATGGTCAAAAAAGAAACAGTACGTCGAGGTCAACGGTCGGCGCATGGCTTACGTCGAAATGGGCAGCGGCCGGCCGATCGTGTTTCAGCACGGCAACCCGACCTCGTCCTACCTGTGGCGTAACATCATGCCCCAGCTTGCCGACCTCGGCCGCTGCGTCGCTATCGACCTGATCGGTATGGGTGATTCCGACAAACTGCCGGATTCGGGTCCGGACCGTTATACCTTCGCCGAGCACCGCCAGTACTGGCAGGGCGCTCTGGCGGCGCTGGGGATCAGCGACGATATCGTGCTGGTCATCCACGACTGGGGCAGCGCGCTGGGTTTTGACTACACCGCGACCCACCCCGGCGCGGTCGCGGGCGTGTGTTACATGGAGGCGGTGGTGCGCCCCTTGTCGTGGGACGAATGGCCGGCGTCGGCCGTCGACATGTTCAAAACTTTTCGTTCACCGGCCGGCGACGAGGTGGTGCTGCAAAAGAACGTGTTTGTCGAACGGGTATTGCCGGCGTCCATCATGCGCAAGCTGAAGCCCGAAGAAATGGACGCCTACATCGAACCGTTTCGCAATCCCGGTGAGGATCGACGACCGACCCTGACCTGGCCGCGCCAGATCCCGCTCGACAACGAACCGGCCGACGTGGTCGCCATCGCTGAGAATTACGCGAAGTTCATGCAGAGCTCGAGTATCCCCAAGCTCATGATCAGTGCCGAGCCCGGCATGATCATGAGTGGCGCACCGGGCGAATTCGCGCGCAGCTGGAAAAATCAGCGCGAAGTGACGGTCAAGGGCCTGCATTTCATTCAGGAAGATTCGCCGGATGAAATCGCAAGCGCGGTGCGCGACTGGCTCGACGCCATCGGGCAGTAGACGCGTTGTTTCGGTCAGCAGGAGGTCCGCGATGAGCGCACAGAACGACAACCCGGCCAAAGTCACTAACCGCACGCTCGGCGTGATGAAAGACCAGGGCGAAAAAATTGCCAGCATGACCGCCTATGACGCGGCCTTCGCCGCGGTTCTGGACCGCGCCGGCATTGATTTCATCCTGGTCGGCGATTCGGTCGGCATGGTGGTACAGGGCCGTTCGACGACCATTCCGGTGACGATCGATGAAATCATTTACCACACCCAGCTCGTGGCGCGCGGGATCCGGCGTGCAATGCTGATGGCCGACATGCCGTTCATGAGCTACGCATCGCCGCAGGACTGCCTCAAAAACGCCGCACGACTGATGAAGGAAGGCGGCGCGGAGATCGTCAAACTCGAATGGGGCGAACTGGAAATCGACATGGTGCGACGTCTGACCGAGTGTGGCATCCCGGTCTGCGCGCATCTCGGGCTGACCCCGCAGGCGATCCACAAATATGGGGGTTATCGCGTTCAGGGCCGCGAAGAAAAGGCCGCCGAAAAAATGAAGGCCGACGCGCTGGCGCTGGAAGAAGCGGGCGCTGACATCATTTTGCTCGAATGTGTACCTATCGACCTCGCCGCGGAGATCACGCGGCAGTCGACGGTGCCGGTCATCGGGATCGGCGCCGGACCGCATTGCGACGGCCAGATCCTGGTGCTTTACGACGTCCTCGATATCGCCCCCGGCAAGCGCACCCGCTTCTCGAAAAATTACATGGAGCAGGAGGGTTCGATCCACGGCGCGTTGGAAACCTACGTGCGGGAAGTCAAGGCGGGGGCGTTTCCGACCGAAGAATTCGCGTTTCGCTGATTCCGCCGGCGCCCGCGGCCTCTCGCGCTGGGTAGTGCCTGTCACAAGCGCGCGGTGGCAGAGGGTCTTTGTTAAACTTGCTTGTTGCAAACAAGTAAGATTCAAGGAATAATCTTCGCTCATGAACACCCCCGTCACCCTCGAAACCGAGCGCCGCACCCAGGCCGAACGTACCGCGCTGTCAGACGCGCGCATGCTCGACGCCGCCGTGGCGCTGATCTGCGAGCGCGGCACCGACGGCACAACCCTCAAGGATGTCGGCGAACGCGCCGGCTACAGCCGCGGCCTGGCGAGTTATCGCTTCGGCAACAAGGGCGGGCTGTTCGCCTTCATCATTCGCTCCATCGGCGAGCAGTGGCTGCGCGAACTGCGTCGGGTGGTGCACGACAAAGTCGGGCTCGAAGCCATCGAGGCCGCCACCGACGCCCATCACGATTTTATTACCGACGGTCAGGAGCATATCCGCGCGTTTTATATGCTGTGGTTCGACTCCATCGGCCCGGACCCGGAACTGAAAAGCCTGGTCGCCAATATCCACGAACGCCGCCGGCGCGACGTCACCGCCTGGATCGACAACGGCATCCGCGCCGGCGCGATCGCCCCCGAGGTCGACAGTGTCGGCGCCGCCGAGCAATTCTGTGCGGCCATCATCGGCATCGTTTACCAATGGCTGGTCAGGCCTGACGACGAACGGCATATTCACCAGCTACATGAATCGCTCAAGGCGCAAACCGCCCTGGCACTGAACAGCAACGCACTCATGGAGACGAGCGTATGAGCACACGCGCACAGGAACTGGACAATACTCCCGAAGCAGGCACCGAAACGACACCGATGCGATTCGTCACGGCCGCCTCTTTATTCGACGGCCACGACGCGGCGATCAACGTCATGCGCCGGCTGATCCAGGCCGAGGGCGTCGAAGTGGTGCATCTGGGCCACAACCGCTCGGTCGCCGATGTTGTGCGCGCGGCGATCCAGGAGGACGCTGACGGTATCGCGATCAGTTCCTACCAGGGCGGGCATAACGAATATTTTCGCTACATGGTCGATATGTTGCGCGAGGCCGGCGCCGGGCACATCCGCATTTTCGGCGGCGGCGGCGGCACCATCACACCGGAAGAAATTGCCGAGCTGCAAAGCTACGGCGTAGAGCGCATCTACCATCCGCACGATGGCATGAAACTGGGACTGCTCGGCATGATCGGCGACCTCGTGCAGCGCTCGCGCGCGGCGCGCCAGCCGACCCCGGTGCCCGACAAGGCCAGTCACGAAAACTTCCTCAGCATCGCGCAGATGCTGTCGGCGCTCGAGGACGGCGTCATCGGCAAACAAAAACTCGAGACCCTGCGCAAAGAGTGGCGCATGGCCTCGGGCAAAGTGCCGGTGATCGGCATCACCGGCACCGGCGGCGCCGGCAAAAGCTCGGTCACTGACGAAATCCTGTCGCGTTTCTGCCAGGCTTTCCCGAACAAAAGCATTGCCGTGCTGGCCGTCGATCCGACCCGGCGCCGCACCGGCGGCGCACTGCTCGGCGACCGCATTCGCATGAACAGCCTGCGGCACGAAAATCTTTACATGCGTTCCATGGCGACGCGTCGCCAGCACGCCTCGACCAGCGCCATGCTGACCGACGCGATCGGGTTTCTGAAATCCAGCGGCTTCGACCTCGTCATCGTCGAAACCGCCGGTATCGGCCAGAGCGACAGCGAGATTGTCGACCTCGTCGATATTCCGCTGTACGTCATGACCAGCGAATACGGCGCCGCCAGCCAGCTCGAAAAGATCGACATGATCGATTTCGCTGACATCGTCATTCTCAACAAATTCGACAAGCGCGGCGCCGAAGACGCGTTGCGCGACGTACGCAAGCAATGGCGGCGCAATCACAACAAGTTCGACGTCAGCGATGACGAAATCCCGGTCTACCCGACTATTGCCAGTCAGTTCAATGACCCCGGCCTGTCGTGGATGTTCACCAATCTGTGCCGCCTGACCGCCGACAAGCTCGACCTCGACCCGAAGCAGTGGGTCCATGAGTACGACGCCGACAACAAGTCGCCTCGCGCGACCGTACTGATCCCCGGTGCGCGCGTGCGCTATCTGGCCGAGATCGCCGAGCAGGGCCGCAAAATCAACAGTGGCATCGAAACCCTGGCCGACGCCGCCAACCGTGCGCAGCACACCTATGAAGCGCTGCGCGCCCTTGAGGACGGCGAACTGCCGCAGGCCATCGAGCCGTTCGCCCAGGCCGCGCTGACCAGCGGCGGCGACAAATCGCTGCTCACCTTGCGCCAGCGTTACAACGCCGCGCTCGATGACCTGGGCGCCGAAGCCCGGCAACTGCTGCTCGAATGGCCGGCGCGGCTCGAAGGGATCACCAACGAACAGTACAGCTACGAAGTGCGCGGTAAAGCAGTCACCGGCCAGAACTACATCACCAGCCTGAGCCATCAGCAGATCCCGAAAATCGCGCCGCCGCGTTTCGAGGGCTGGGGCGACCTGGTGCGCTTCCTGATGCGCGAAAACCTGCCCGGCGGCTATCCCTACACGGGCGGCGTGTTTCCTTATCGTCGCGAGGGCGAGGACCCGACCCGCATGTTTGCCGGCGAGGGCACCCCCGAACGCACCAACCGCCGCTTTCACTACCTGTCCGAAGGACAGCCGGCCAAACGGCTGTCTACGGCGTTTGACTCGGTCACCCTGTACGGTGAGGACCCGCACCTGCGTCCGGATATTTTCGGCAAGGTCGGCAACTCGGGCGTTTCGATCGCCTCGGTCGACGACGCCAAGAAGCTCTACTCGGGTTTCGATCTGTGTTCGCCGTCAACCTCGGTGTCGATGACCATCAACGGACCGGCGCCGATCGTGCCTTGCGTTTTTCATGAATGCGGCCATCGACCAGCAGGTCGAAAAACATCTCAAAGCCAGCGGCGAATGGCCAGCCGCCGAGAAAAAGATCGCCAGGTACTTCGAAGGCAAGCAGCGCCCGCAGTACCGCGGCGAACTGCCGCCGAGTAACGACGGACTCGGTCTCGGGCTGCTCGGCATTTCCGGCGACCAGGTGGTCGACGCCGAGACCTACGCGCGGATCAAGGCCGACACGCTGAAATCCGTACGTGGAACGGTGCAGGCGGATATTCTCAAGGAAGACCAGGCGCAGAATACCTGCATCTTTTCCACTGAGTTCGCCATGAAAATGATGGGCGACGTGCAGGAATATTTTGTCGAACACGCGGTACGTAACTTCTACAGCATCTCGATCAGCGGTTACCACATCGCCGAAGCCGGCGCGAACCCGATTTCCCAGCTCGCGTTCACGCTGTCCAACGGTTTCACCATCGTCGAGTACTACCTCGCGCGCGGCATGAAAGTCGACGACTTCGCCGCCAACCTGAGTTTCTTCTTTTCCAACGGCATGGACGCCGAGTACTCGGTGATCGGCCGCGTCGCGCGGCGCATCTGGGCGCGCGCCATGCGCGAACGTTATGGCGCCAGTCCGCGCAGCCAGATGCTCAAGTACCACATCCAGACTTCCGGCCGCAGCCTGCACGCCCAGGAGATCAGCTTCAACGACATCCGCACGACCCTGCAGGCCCTGTACGCCCTGTTCGACAACTGCAACAGCCTGCACACCAACGCCTACGACGAAGCCATCACCACCCCGACCGAGGAGTCGGTGCGTCGCGCGGTGGCGATCCAGCTTGTCATCAATCGCGAGCTGGGCCTCAATTTCTGCGAAAACCCGTGGCAGGGCTCGTTCATCATCAACGAGCTGACCGACCTGGTCGAAGAGGCGGTGTACAAGGAGTTCGAAGCGATCTCAGAGCGCGGCGGCGTGCTCGGCGCGATGGACACCATGTACCAGCGCTCCAAGATCCAGGAAGAAAGCATGTACTACGAGCATAAGAAGCATGACGGCAGCCTGCCGCTGATCGGGGTCAACACGTTTCTGCCCAAGCAGGGCCACGAAGACGAAGTAACCACCGTTGAACTGATGCGTTCCACCGATGCGGAGAAAACCGACCAGATCGCGGCGATTGAAAACTTCCAGGCGATCCACGCCGAACAGTGTGGCGGCGAGTTGTCGCGCCTGCAGGAGGTGGCGGTAAAACGCGGGAACTGTTTTGCGCAGTTGATGGAAACCGTCAAACACGCCTCGCTGGGACAGGTGTCCGGCGCGCTCTACGATGTCGGTGGCGAATACCGTCGCAATATGTGAGGTCGGCGGATCGATAGCGTGTCCAGCATGAGTCTCCGCGATGCCTTCGGTCAGGATCACGTGCCGGCCGAGGGCAGCGCGCGCATCGTGTCGCTGGTGCCGAGCATCACCGAACTGCTGTTCGCCCTGGACCTTGGCCCGCAGGTGGTCGGACGCACCGGTTTCTGTATCCATCCGCGCACTGCGGTGGCCGATGTGCCCAAGCTCGGCGGCACCAAGGATGTCAACGTCGAGGCCTTGCGTGCGCTGAAACCGACCCACGTTATTGTCAACATCGACGAAAACACCCGCGAGCTGTTCGACACCCTGAGCGAACACGTCCCATACGTGATCGTGACCCACCCCAATGCACCGAGCGACAACCTCGAACTATTTCGCCTGCTCGGCGGGATCTTCAATCGCGGCGCCGCGGCGACGCTGTTGGCGCGGCGTTTTCAACGCGCACTGGAGGCGCTCACCGAACAGACCCATGCGCTGCCGCGACGGCGAGTGCTGTACCTGATCTGGCGCCAGCCGTGGATGACGGTGTCGGCCGAAACCTATATTGCACGCATGCTGGAGCTGGTTAACTGGCACGTGGTCGGGGTGCGTTCCGAGGCGCGCTATCCGCAGCTCGACGACGCGGCGATGCGCACCACCGGCGCCGAATATGTCCTGCTCAGCAGCGAACCGTACCCGTTCAGGGACAAACACCTCGACGAAGTCGCTGCGCTGTGCGGACCGGCGGCCAGGGTGCGACTCGTCGATGGTGAAATGTTGTCGTGGTACGGCAATCGTTCTATCGACGGCCTCGAATACCTGGCCCGGCTGGCCCGCGAAATGGATGCGGTGGCGGCATGAACACGATTGAATCGCCGTGTATCAGCGTATGCATGATCAACGCTGTCGACGAGCGCTGCTATGGTTGCTACCGGACCCTGGAGGAAATCGCCAACTGGGCGAACTTCACCGATCAACAACGCCGAAACATCATGGCACAGCTGGACCAGCGCCGCGCGGCGCATGATCCGGACGCCACCGACTGAACGACAACCAAAGGAACCCTGCGATGGAATTCGAAACACTGAAACTGGAACGCGACGGTGCGGTCGCGATCGTGACCCTGGACCGACCGGACGCCGCCAACAGCCTCAACGGCAGGATGTCCGAGGACCTGGTCAAGGTCGCCACCCATTGTGATTCCAATGCCGATATCCGCTGCGTGGTTTTCACCGGCGCCGGCAAAATGTTTTCCGCCGGCGGCGATCTGCATTCGTTCGCAGCTCAAGGCGAGGGTATGAGTGAATACATGCGTTATGCCACCGCCGGGCTGCATGTTGCGATCTCGCGCTTCGCACGCATGAATGCACCCTACCTGGTGGCGGTAAACGGTGTCGCCGCCGGCGCCGGGTTCTCGATGGCGATTTCCGGCGACATGGTGTTTGCCGCCGAATCGGCCAAGTTCACCATGGCCTATACCCGCGCCGGGGTTTCCCCGGATGGCAGCAGTACCTGGTTCCTGCCGCGGCTGGTCGGCCATGTCAAAGCCATGCAGCTGATCCTGATGAACGATCTGCTCAGCGCCGAACAGGCACTGGAATGGGGCCTGATCAACGAAGTGGTTCCTGACGACCAGCTCATGACGCGGGTCATGACGGTGGCCCAGCAACTGGCCAACGGTCCGACCCTGGCCTACGGCGAAGCGAAACGGCTGGTTGCCGACTCGCTGAGCAACACGCTGGAGACACAGATGGAACTCGAAACCCGGGCGATCGCCGGACTGGCGCGGGCGTCGACCGATACCGTCAACGCCATCCACGCGTTCACCAAGAAACAGAAACCCGAATTCAAAGGCCAGTAATCCCATGAAAGCACTGCTGCTCCCGGAAACCGGTGGCCCGGAGAAACTCGTTATCGCTGAAATCGCCACCCCGGAGCCGGCGCCCGGCGAGGTGCGGGTAAAAATTGTCTGCGCAGCGCTCAATCGTCGCGACTACTGGATCACGGTCGGCGCCTATCCACGCATCGAGTACCCGGCCACCGCCGGTTCGGATGGTGCGGGTATCGTCGACGCAGTCGGCGCCGGAGTCGACAGCGCCATCGTCGGCCAGGAAGTTGTCATCTATCCGGCCCTCGAGTGGGGCGACGATCCGCGTTGCGGGGGCGACAACTTTCGCGTGCTCGGCATGCCGGACCAGGGCACGTTCGCCGAATATATCTGTGTACCGGCCGACTCCCTGGCGCCTAAACCCGGCCACCTGAGCTGGGCCGAGGCGGCCGCGTTTCCGCTCGCCGGCATGACCGCCTGGCGGGCGACGGTAAGCCACGGCGAAGTCCAGCCCGGACACAAAGTGCTGGTGACCGGTATCGGTGGCGGCTGCGCGACGTTTGCGCTGGCCTGGGCGCGCGGCCACGGCGCCGAGGTTTTTGTCACTTCCGGTTCGCAGGAAAAGATCGACGCCGCCATCGCGCTCGGCGCCAGTGCCGGCTTCAACTATCGCGAGCCGGACTGGCACAAGGCGGTCCTTAAGGCCAGCGGCGGCATCGACCTTGCGATCGACAGCGGTGGTGGCGACGGCTTGCACCAGGTCCTCGACACGCTCGGCCGCGGCGGCCGCTACGTCTTTTTCGGCGCCACCCTCGGCAACGCCGAAAAAGGATTGAACATGGCGAAATTGTTTTTTCGGCAGGCACGCATTCAGGGCACCACCATGGGCCGACCGCAGGAGTTCCGCGCCATGATCGATTTCATTAATGACAAAAAAATCAAACCCGTCATCGACCAGGTGTACCCGTTCGCCGAGGCGGCCCGGGCTCACGCCCGCATGCAGCACTCCGAGCAGATGGGCAAACTGGTTTTGCAGATCTCCTGAAGCAGGGAGTGACAGGACACTGGCATGCGTAACGACTACGAGACGATTACCCTTGAACGGCCGCGCGATCATGTGTTGCTGCTGACCCTCGATCGGCCCGAACGGGCCAACGCCATGAACACCCAGATGGGGCTCGATCTGCGCGAAGTGTTCATGGATCTGTACGTCGATCTCGAGGACCTGCGCGCGGTGGTGGTTACCGGTCGTGGTGACAAAGTGTTTTGCGCCGGTGGTGATCTGAAAGATCGCAACGGCATGACCGACCAGCAGTGGCAGCATCAGCACGCGATTTACGAACAGATGGTGCGCCATCTGCGCGATTGCCCGATCCCGGTGATCGGTGCCATCAACGGCGCCGCTTACGGCGGCGGCTGTGAATTCGCCTTGTCGTGTGACTTCCTCTATGCCGCCGAGCACGCGCGCTTCGCGCTGACTGAAATCACGCTCGGGATCATGCCGGGCGCCGGCGGCACCATGAACCTGCCACACGCGGTCGGTGAACGGCGGGCGCGCGAAATTATTTATACCGGCGCGCCGTTCAGCGCCGCCGAGGCGCACGCCTGGGGCCTGGTAAACCGGGTCTGCGCCGCCTCCGAACTCCTCGATGAAGCCCTCGCCACGGCGACCCGGATCGCCGGCAATGCGCCGATCTCGGTACGCCAGGCGAAAAAATCCATGGCCGTGTCGACCCAGGTCGATCGCCACATCGGCTACATGTTCGAACTCGAGGCGTACAATCGCATGGTGCCCAGCGAGGACCGCCACGAGGGCGTCAAGGCGTTCAACGAAAAGCGCAAACCGGAATTCAAGGGACGCTAGGAGGGTAATGATGGAACAACAGCGCGACGTTTGGGTGCGCGAGGTCGGCACCCGTGACGGTCTGCAGAGTATCGCCACGCAGTTCTCGACCGCGGCCAAACTCGAATGGATCCGCCGCGAAGCCGCCGCCGGGGTGCCCGAAATCGAAGTCGGTTCGTTCGTGCCGGCAAAGCTGCTGCCGCAGATGGCGGACACCGCCGAGGTTACCGCCGGCGCGCTCGCGATCGAGGACCTGCGCGTGTCGGTGCTGGTACCGAACCTGCGCGGCGCGCAGAACGGCATGGCGAGCGGCGCGCATCAGCTCAATTTCCCCATTTCGGTGTCCGAGGCGCACAGTCAGGCCAATCTGCGTAAATCGGTGGCCGCCGCGATCGACGATCTGGCGGAGGTTTTCAGCTTCCGCCGCGAGCATGCGGAATATCAGGGTGTGCGTATAGGCGCCGGCCTGGCTACCGCCTTCGGCTGCACCATTGCCGGCCAGGTACCGCTGCGCGAGGTGATGGCGGCCGCTGAACGTGTCATCGCCCTGGGCCCCGATGAGATTGCCGTCGCCGACACCGTCGGCTACGGCAACCCGGCTCAATGTCGCAACATCTTTCGCGAGATCCTCGCCATCGCCGGTGATATTCCCGTCGCCGCGCATTTCCACGATACCCGGGGACTGGGTCTGGCCAACGTCGATGCCGCCCTCGAAGTCGGCGTGCGTCGCTTCGACGCCTCGCTCGGCGGCCTCGGTGGCTGCCCCTATGCGCCCGGCGCGAGTGGCAATATCGTCACCGACGACCTGGTGTTCATGCTCGAAGCGATGGGGCTGAAAACCGGCATCGATCTCGACCGCCTGGTCGCCGCGCGGCATTTCATGGAGCAGCATCTCAATGGCGAACCGACCCACGGCGCCATCGCCAGCGCCGGAGTGCCGAAAGGCTTCGTTGCCGCCAGCGCCGGCTCCCATCCCGAAGTTACCCACAACTGACCGACTTTCGATCACCTTAGATCACACAACATACTGAATAGAAACAAATTAATACCAAATAAGGGGACATTCCTCATTTATCTAATCCAAATAAGGGGACATTCCACATTTATCTAATCGAGGAATGTCCCCGTTTCGATGTTATCCACAGGGGGCGCTATGCGGACCGCTTTTTTTCATGACGAACGGTGTTTGTGGCACTCGACGGCGGGCCTGTTTGCGCTGGTGACGCCGGTCGGCGGGTGGGTACAGCCGCCGGCGGGGGCCGGGCTCGCGGAATCGCCGGAATCGAAACGTCGCGCGGTGTCGCTGCTGCAGGTCTCGGGGCTGGCCGGGAAAATTGACCTGCGTTCGGCGCCTGCGGCGAGCGACGACGACCTGCGGCGCGTCCATCCCGCGGCCTACCTCGAGCAGTTCAAAACCTTGTCCGACGCCGGTGGCGGCGAACTGGGGCCGTTTGCGCCGTTCGGCCCTGGCAGTTTCGATATCGCACGGGTCTCCGCCGGACTCGCCGCCCATGCCGTCGACACCGTCATGCGCGGCGAGTACCGCAATGCCTATTCAATGTCGCGACCGCCCGGCCACCATTGCCTGCCCGATCAGCCGATGGGTTTCTGCCTGCTGAACAACATCGCCATCGCGGTCGAAAAGGCCCGCGCCGAACACGGTCTGAAGCGGGTCGTCGTACTCGACTGGGACGTCCATCACGGCAACGGCACGCAGCATATTTTTTATCAGCGCGACGATGTCCTGACCATTTCACTGCACCAGGAAGGCTGCTTCCCCCCTGGCTACAGCGGCGCCGATGAGTGCGGCGAGGGTGGCGGTGAGGGCTATAACATCAACGTGCCGCTGCTGCCGGGTGGCGGGCATGAGGCCTACCAGTACGCCATGGCCCGCATGGTGATCCCGGCCATCGAACGCTTCGCGCCCGAATTGATCGTTGTCGCCGCCGGCTACGACGCCAACGGTTTCGATCCGCTCGCGCGTATGCTGCTGCACAGCGAGTCCTACCGTAGCCTCACCGAACAGGTCATGGCGCTTGCCGACCACCACTGCGATGGCCGCCTGGTAGTGGTGCACGAAGGCGGTTACGCGGAATCCTACGTGCCGTTCTGTGTCCACGCGGTTATCGAAGCCTTGTCCGGCGAAGCCACCGCGGTCGAGGACCAGATGCTCGAGATGTTCCAGCAATGGCAACCCAACCCGCGCTTCGACGCCCTGCAGCGCGAAATCATCGATGAAATGGCCGCGCTGCACGGCCTTTAGTTGCGCCCCTCAGGTTCCTGAACCCGGCGCGTGAGTTACGACTACATCATCGTCGGCGCCGGTACCGCCGGTTGCGTGCTGGCCAACCGCCTGTCGGCCGACCCCGAAGTGTCGGTCCTGCTCCTCGAGGCGGGCGGCAAGGACAACTACTTCTGGATCGATATCCCGGTCGGCTACCTGTACACCATCGGCAACCCGCGCACGGACTGGTGTTACCAGACCGAGGCCGACCCCGGCCTGAACGGACGGCGCATCGGCTATGCGCGCGGCAAGGTCCTCGGCGGTTGTTCCTCGATCAACGCGATGATCTACATGCGCGGGCAGGCCAGCGATTATGACCACTGGGCCGCGCTCGGTAACCGCGGCTGGTCGTGGTCCGACGTCCTGCCTGTTTTCAAGCGTTCGGAAGATTACCAGCACGGCGCCGACGAAGTTCACGGCCAGGGCGGCGAGTTGCGCGTCGAGGAACGGCGGGTGAACTGGGAGATCCTCGACGCCTGGCGCGACGCTGCGGCCGCCGCCGGCATCGAAAAAATTACCGAATTCAATCGCGGCGACAATGCCGGCAATGCCTATTTCCAGATGAATCAGAAGCGTGGCCGGCGCTGGAGCGCAAGCAAAGGATTCCTGCGCCCGATCCGGCATCGCCGCAACCTCGAGGTCAGGACGGCAGCCCACGTTCAGCGCCTGCGCTTCGACGCAGACAACCCGACGCGCGTCACCGGCGTCGATATTCGTGCCGGCGAAACCGGCCACGAGACCCTCGAGGCGCGCCGCGAGGTGATCCTCGCGGCCGGCGCGATCGGTTCGCCGCAGATCCTGCAGGCCTCCGGCATCGGTCCGGGCAGTCTGCTCAAGGCCTGCGGGATTGGTGTTCGCCATGACCTGCCCGGGGTCGGCGAAAACCTCCATGACCACCTGCAGATCCGCACCATCTACAAGGTCAGCAATACCGTGACCCTCAACCAGCGCGCCGGATCGCTGACCGGCAAGCTGGCCATGGCGCTCGAATACGCGCTCAGGAAAACCGGGCCGCTGACCATGCCGCCCTCGCAACTCGGCGCCTTCGCGCGCAGCGATCCAACACAACCTTCGGCCAACCTGGAATGGCATGTGCAGCCGCTGTCGCTCGACAAGTTCGGCGACGCACTGCATCCATTCAATGCGATCACGCCGTCAGTATGCAACCTGCGCCCAAGCAGCCGCGGGTACGTGCGCCTGCGCACGCCGGATACCGCGGTGGCGCCGGCAATCTGCCCGAATTATCTCGCCACCGACGACGATCTCGAGATCGCGGTCGCCGGCCTGCGCTACACCCGCCGCATCATGGCCGCCGCGGCACTGGCGAAATTCGCGCCGCGCGAGTGGAAGCCCGGTCCCGAGTTCGAGTCCGACGCCGATCTCGCCGCGGCCGCGCGCGATCTCGGCACCACCATCTTTCACCCGGTCGGCACCTGCAAGATGGGTAACGATCCGCTGGCAGTGGTCGACGACCGGCTGCGGGTGCACGGCGTTGCCGGTCTGCGCGTTGTCGATGCCTCAATCATGCCGCGCATTACCTCCGGCAATACCAACGCCCCAACCGTCATGATTGCCGAGCAGGGCGCGGCCTTCGTGCGGGCCAGCGCCGCCGGCCGCGCCGACTGAGGCGTGGCGCCGGATTTTGGACCGAGTTCGTGAACCTGCAATAATCGGAATTTACGCTGCCAGCGCACCCTGAGGGAGCACGACATGACGAACTCACACCGATCTGACAACCATCATCGGGTCATCATTATCGGCGCCGGCTCGGGCGGTCTGTGTATGGCTATCCAGCTCCAGCAGGCCGGCATTGAAGATTTCGTGATCCTCGACAAGGCCGGCGGCGTTGGCGGAACCTGGTACTACAACACCTACCCGGGCGCCGAGTGCGACGTGCAATCGCATCTGTATTCGTTTTCGTTTGAACCCAAGCTCGACTGGAGCCGGCCGTTTGCCGGTCAGGCGGAGATCCTCGAATACCTCAACCATTGCACGGATAAATACGACCTCCGAGCGCACATCCGCTTCGAAACCGCGGTCACGGCGCTGACCTGGCACGAGGACGACGCGCAATGGCAGGTTGACACCGATACCGGGGGTTCGCTGTCCGCCGACATCGTGGTGTCGGCGATCGGCATGTTCAACAACATCGTGTGGCCGCAGATCGACGGGATCGCGGACTTCGGCGGCGACTATTTTCATTCCGCGCGCTGGGACCACCAGGTGTCCCTGGCCGGCAAGCGGGTCGGCGTGATCGGCGTTGCCGCCAGCGCCATCCAGTTTGTGCCTCAAATTGCTCCCGAGGTCGGTCAACTGACGCTGTTCCAGCGCACCGCGAACTGGGTCGTGCCGAAAGACAACGAACCCTACAGCGAGGCGCAGCTGGCCCATTACCGTAACAACCCCGCCGCGGTACAGGCCAGCAGGGACGCGATCTACGACACCTGGAACACGCTGTGTACCTTCCAGCAAAAAGATGTGCTGGCCGAGATCGAAAAGGCCGGCCTCGAGCGGATTGCGGCCGTCACCGACCCGGTGACCCGCGAAAAGCTCACGCCGCACCACCCCTTCGGTTGCAAGCGACCGCTGTTTTCCGACCTCTACTACCCGGTGTTCAATCGTGACAACGTTGCTCTCGTCACCGACGACATCGCCGCCATCACCACCACCGGGGTGCGCACGGCCGACGGCGCAAGCCACGAATTCGACGTGCTGATTTATTCAACCGGCTTTGAGACCACCACCTATCTCAATGCCATCGACGTCACCGGGCGCGCCGGTCGCAGCCTGCGCCAGGCGTGGGACGATGGCGCGCAGGCCTACCTCGGGATCACGACCAGCGGTTTTCCCAACCTGTTCATGCTCTACGGCCCGAACACCAACCAGGGCTGTATCCTGTTCATGCTCGAACGCCAGGTGGATTGCATCGTGCGCCAGCTACAGCGCATGGATAGCGAAAACCTGGCCTGGATCGACGTGCGCAGCGAGGTCATGACCGCGTTCAACGAGCAGTTGCAGAAAGACATCCAGGCGGTCGATGTGTGGCAGGCCTCGTGCGGCAACGAGTTCTATTACCGCGCCGGCCATTCCGGGCGGCTGGTCACCCAGTGGCCGCTATCGATGGACGACTTTACCGCGCACACCGCGCGCGTCGACGCCCAGGCTTTCGAGAGTGCTGCCTCCCGCGCGACCTGAGTCCGGACGATCAGCAGACAAAAGCTTGATACGCGATTCGTGGCGTGCGGGTCGCGCCTCAGGCTAGCGTTCGACCGTGCATCCCTACACGGTCTCACTGCCCTCGCGCTGCGCTAAACCCTCCCTGGCCCGCTTGCGCTCGAGGCCGCCTGACGCGCGACCCGCACACCACCAGCGCCTGCGTGTCCCAATATTCAGCACACTTCTTTAGTCGGGACGCTTAGGTAATCGTTCTAGCGCAGCTTGCCGAGTTCGCGTACCAGGGTGCGCAGGGCGTCGGCGTTGAATGCCGGCAGGAAGTGATCGACATAGGGCAGGGCCGCCTTCATGCCTGCCGCGCGCACGCTGAAGGTGGACGCGCCGTACATCGGGTTGATCCAGACCAGGGTCCGGATCCGGCGCCTGGCCGACTCGAGTTCGTGACGGATACGCTCCGGCTCGCCACTGTCATAACCGTCGCTGATCACAATCAGTACCGTTGAACGCGACGATCCTTCACGCAGGATGCCGCGATTCAGTGCCGCCAGCGCGGCGCCGATGTCGGTACCGCCGGACCAGTGACGGACCTCGGTGGAGACCTCGGCGAGGGTTTCCGCGACACTGCGACGGCGTAACATGGCGCTGATTTCGGTTGTGCGGGTGCTGAATACGAGGGTGCGCGAATTTTTCAGCGCCTGCTGCAGGCCGAGCATCAACTGCAACAGAAACGGATTGAAGACGTCCATCGAACCGCTTACGTCACTGAGCAGCACGATGCGGGTTTTGCGCAGTTTCGGGCGCACCCGCGCCAGTTCGATAAAATCGAAACCATGGCGGACGTTGCGCCGCACCGAGCGGCGCAGGTCCAGGCGTCGGCCATGACGGGCAGGGCGCAGGCGTCGCGATGGACGGGTCGCCAGGCGTCGCGCCAGATCGCGAATGACATCGACCAGTGGCGGCGCATCCGCGTCCCAGCGCAGAGCGAGGTTGGCGCGCCTGGCGACGTCTTCGGCACCGACCGTATCGGCTTCGGTCTGCATGTCGCGATGACCTTCGTTGCTGCGCCCGGCGTCCAGGTCGCCGCGGATCATTTCCGAGCGGGCGAGGATAAATCCGCCGTCGTAATCGTCGTCAGGCGTACCCCAGTAGCGATCGAAAACGCGTTCGAAACACAATTCGTCGGCGCGGCTGGACACCAGGTTGACCCGCAAAGTGAGGCGATAATCGTCGAAATTGCGCCAATCGATGGTTTTCATGGCGCGAAAAACGTCGATTTCGCGTGCATGGGTCACAACCAGGCCGGCCTCGCGCGCGGCCTGGCACAGGGCCAGGGTATGGGTCATCAGCGCCTCGGCCGAAGCCAGCGCCTGAGCGTCAGGCATCGGCGCCGCCGACGCTTGGGCGTCCCTCAAGCAGCGCGGCGAGGTCGAGGCTCGACAAGCGGTCGATATCCTCGCGATATTTCAGCACCACGCCGGCGGTTTCCACGATCACATCCGGCACGATTTCGCTGATCCGCAGGCCCAGCAGCGCACGTGCCCAGTCGAGGGCTTCGGCTACGCCGGGACGCTTATAGAAATCCACCGCGCGCAGGCCGTGCATGACCTCGGCGACCGATTGCGCCAGCTCGGCGCCGATCCCGGGCACTCGGCGCAGGATGATCTCGCGCTCCTTGGCTGCGCTCGGATAATTGATCCACAGATACAGGCAACGGCGTTTGAGGGCATCGTTGAGTTCGCGGGTCCGGTTCGAGGTCAATACCACCGCCGGTCGCTGGGCGGCACTGAACGTACCAAGCTCCGGCACCGTGATCTGGAAATCCGACAAAACTTCGAGCAGGAAAGCCTCGAATTCCTCGTCGGCGCGATCGATTTCGTCGATCAGCAGAACCGCCGGGCGTGGTCCTGGATGGCGTATCGCCTGCAGCAGCGGCCGCGCAAACAGGAATTGCTCATCGAAAATCGTGTGTTCAAGTTGTTCACGCCGCGCCGGATCGCTCTCGGCGAGACGGATCTCCAGGATCTGGCGGGCGTAGTTCCATTCGTACAAGGTCGAAGCGGCGTCGAGGCCCTCGTAACACTGCAACCGGATCAGCGGCGTATCGAGAACCTGGGCGAGGACCTTGGCGACCTCGGTTTTGCCGACCCCGGCCTCACCTTCGAGCAGCATCGGTTTCTCGAGGTCAAAGGCGAGTTTGGTCGTCAGGCACAAAGGACGGTCGGCAACGTAATCGCAGCCATCAAAAATCGTCTCGACATCGTCGACCCCGACAAATGGATGACGCCACGCATTGGTATTACTCATGGTCTCGTTATACTCACCGACAGTTTGGTTCACAGGCTGGACGCGCTGAGCAGGGAGCGCCACGGGGCGGTATTCTAGCCGACCGTGCCGGGCCCTCGGCGGCGCGCGGTCAGCGTCGCGTGCCGGGGTCTTGCTGTGACAAAAATAGACCCTGAATTTTGTATAAATAACAACTTACTATAGAATATTTCGGAGAAACTAGATGAGCACCAGCTTCAACGCTATCGTGGCCGAAAAGGACAGCGACGGCAACTTCACCGCCGGCCTGAAAACGCTCACGCATGAGGATCTACCGAACGAGGCGGTGTTGATTGACGTCGAATACTCGACGGTCAACTACAAGGACGGCCTGGCGGTCACCAATACCCTGCCGATCTGTCAGAAGCTGCCGATGGTGTGCGGGATCGATCTGGCCGGCACCGTCGCCGAGTCGAATGTCGTCGACTGGCAGGTCGGCGACAAGGTCCTGGTCAATGGTTATGGCCTGTCCGAGCGACACTGGGGCGCCTACAGCCAGAAGCAGCGCATTAATCCCGATTTCCTGGTCCGCATTCCGGCGGCTTTCAACGCCGAACAGGCCATGGCCATCGGCACTGCCGGTTATACCTCCATGCTGGCCGTCAACGCCATTCGCGACCATGGTGTGAAACCCGAGGATGGCCCGATACTGGTGACGGGCAGCGCCGGCGGCGTGGGGTCGGTGGCGATCCTGCTGCTGGCCAAGCTCGGTTACGAAGTCACCGCCAGCAGCGGCCGCCCCGAAACCACAGACTACCTCAAATCGCTGGGCGCGACGACGGTGATCGCGCGCGACGAACTGGCTCGCGCAAGCAAACCGCTGGAAGCTGAACTGTGGGCCGCGACGGTCGACAGTGTCGGTTCGACGACCCTGGCCACCGCGCTGTCGCAGACCCGTTACAACGGCGTGATCGCGGCCTGCGGTCTGGCCGGTGGCGCCGACCTGCCGGCCACCGTGCTGCCGTTTCTGCTGCGCAACGTGACCTTACGCGGCATCGATTCGGTGATGGCGCCGATGGCGGCGCGTGAACGTGCGTGGCGGGACCTCGCCACCCTGCTCGATCCGAAACGCCTGCAGGAGGTGTACACGGTGGAACCGCTGGCGCGGGTGCCGGAACTGTGCAGCGCGATCCTGCGCGGCGAGATCCGCGGCAGGGTCGTGATCGATGTCAACGCATGATTTAATAAAACACATTAGATATCAGACATAATTATATGTATTTTATTATTTAATTAGTCTTAATAAATAACATTAAACAGGCCAGGGCCGGCGCTGAAGCCGGCCTGCGGGCGGCGCCGTAGCGGGGCGCCACCCACGGCCGGGCGGCGCCGGCTTTGCGCTATAATCCGCCGCCTGTTTTTGCCGCCCTCGCGTCGATCGGCGCGCAGGGCGAGCCCGTTCAATACGCCACACTAAGAAGGACAGATCCATGGCCGATGTCGTTAGCTACAGCCGCGAGGGCGAAATTGCCTTCATCACCGTCAATAATCCGCCCGTCAACGCGTTGTCGTTACCGGTGCGCCAGGGTCTGCAGAAAGCGTTTCGAGAATTCGCGGCCGACGGCAAGGCGAAAGCCGCGGTATTGATCTGCGACGGCCGCACCTTCATTGCCGGGGCCGACATCACCGAATTCGGCAAGCCGCCGCAGGACCCGTGGCTGCCGCAGGTGATCGAGGAAATGGAAGCTTCGGACAAGATCACCATTGCCGCCATCCACGGCACCGCGCTTGGAGGCGGTCTCGAAACCGCGATGGGCTGCCACTACCGCTGTGCCCTGGCGAGCGCCAAAATCGGCCTGCCGGAAGTGACGCTCGGCCTGTTGCCCGGGGCCACCGGCACCCAGCGCCTGCCGCGCCTGATCGGCGCCAAGGCCGCCCTCGATGTCATGATCAGCGGCAAACCGATGGCCGCACCGAAAGCCCACCAGGCCGGCGCGATCGATGAAATCGTCGACGGCGACCTCAAACCCGGCGCCGCCGCCTATGCGACGCGTCTGCTCAAGGCCGGCGCAAAACCGCGCCGCATCAGTGAAATGGAGGTCGACCACGCCGAAATCGGCGAACATTTTTTTGCCGAGTACCGCAATGGCATGGCGCGCGCTACGCGCGGTTTTTTTGCCCCCGAGCAGATCGTGAAATGTATCGAGGCGGCGGTCACGTTGCCGTATGCCGAAGCCGTAAAGCGCGAAAACGAACTGTTCATGGAATGCATGATGTCGCCGCATTCGGCCGCCCAGCGCCATCTGTTTTTTGCTGAACGCGCCTGCACCAAGGTCCCCGACGTGCCGGCGGACACCCCGCTGCGTCCGATCAAGAAAGTCTGTGTACTTGGCGGCGGCACCATGGGCGGCGGCATCGCGATGAACTTTGCCAACGCCGGGCTCGAGGTGGTGCTCAAGGAAATCAACGAACAAGCGCTGGAGCGGGGCCTCGGCATCATCCGCAAAAACTACGAAAACACCGTAGCCAAGGCGCGCATGACCCCCGAGGAACTCGAACAACGCATGGCGCTGATCAGCGGCACCATCGATTATGCCGGGGTTGGCGACTGCGACCTGATCGTCGAAGCGGTGTTCGAAAATATGGCGCTGAAAAAAGAAATTTTCGCCGAACTCGACAAGGTCGCGAAAAAAGGCGCGATCCTGGCCAGCAATACCTCGACACTCGATATCGACGAAATCGCGGCCGCCACCAGCCGCCCCGCGGACGTCATCGGCTGGCACTTCTTTGCGCCGGCCAATGTCATGACGCTGCTCGAACTGGTGCGCGGCGAAAAGACCGCCAAGGACGTAATCGCGACCTCGATGGCGATGGCAAAAACCATCCGCAAAACTGCGGTGCTGGTCGGCGTGTGCTTTGGTTTCGTCGGCAACCGCATGTTTTTCCCCTACGTGCGTGAAGCCCAGCAGATGATCCTGGAAGGCGTGCCGGCGGAGCGTATCGACCAGGTTGCCTTCGATTGGGGCATGGCGATGGGGCCGAACGCGGTCTGCGACCTGTCCGGTCTCGACGTGCTGGCCAAGGTCAAAAGTGAATGGACCGAGCGCCCCGATGATCCGGCGCTGTGGACGGTGATCGGCAAGCTCGTCGAGCAGGGCCGGCTGGGCCAGAAATCCGGTAAAGGGATCTACAACTATGCCGGACGCAGCGCGGTACCGGATCCGGAAGTAACCGCCATCGCCAAAGCCGAGGCCGAGCGCCTCGGGGTCAAACAGCTCGATAAGGTCAGCGATGAAGAAATCATCGAACGCCTGATGTATTCGATGATCAACGAAGGCGCGTTGATCCTGGAGGAAGGGATCGCCAATCGCCCCAGCGACATCGACGTGGTGTTCGTGCACGGTTACGGCATGCCACGCTACCGCGGCGGCCCGATGCACTACGGCGACGCGGTCGGCCTCGATACGGTAGTCAAGGCGATGGAGAAGTACCGCAAGCGTTACGGCGACATGTACTGGAAGCCGGCCCCGCTGCTGGCGAAACTGGCGAAAGAAGGTAAAACCTTTGACGCCTGGGCCGCGGCGCAGGCCTGAACAGCCTTCAATTAAGTCACCGCGCCTCGCCGCGGGTTTCCGGCCTCAGGCGGTTTCGGCCGCCTTGAGACCGAGTTCCTCGGTCATTGCGTCGCGCATCATGAATTTCTGGATTTTGCCGGTCACGGTCATCGGGAATTCGGTTACGAAACGGATATGGGCGGGGACCTTGTAGTGCGCGATCTGGCCCTGGCAGAAAGCACGGATTTCGTCGGCGTCGGCCTGTTCGCCGTCGCGTAGCTGGATCCAGGCGGCGATCGCCTCACCGTAGCGTTCGTCCGGCACGCCGAACACGGCGACGTCCTGGATCTTGGGGTGCCGGTACAGGTATTCCTCGATTTCGCGCGGGTAAACGTTTTCGCCACCGCGGATAACCATGTCCTTGACCCGACCGACGATGTTGCAGTAACCGTCTTCATCGAGAACCGCCAGGTCGCCGGTATGCATCCAGCCGCTGGCGTCGATGGAGTCGGCGGTTTTCTGCGCGTCGTTCCAGTACCCGCGCATGACGCTGTAACCCCGCGTGCACAGCTCGCCGCGCTCGCCGCGCGGCACGACACGCCCGTTATCGTCGATGATCTTTACCTCGACATGCGGATGGATGCGACCGACCGTCGACACCCGCTTGTCGATCGGATCGTCGGTGCCGGACTGGAAGCTGACCGGGCTGGTCTCGGTCATGCCGTAGGCAATCGTGACCTCACGCATGTTCATGTCTTTCTGCACCCGTTTCATGACCTCGACCGGACACGGCGCGCCGGCCATGATCCCGGTGCGCAACTGCGACAGGTCGGCGGCGCGGAAGTCCGGGTGGTCGAGTTCGCCGATAAACATCGTCGGTACCCCGTGCAGGGCCGTGCAGCGCTCGGCTTCGACCGCGGCCAGGACGTCGCCGGCCTCGAAGCCTTCGCCCGGAAAGATCATCGCCGCACCGTGGGTGGTGCAGGTCAGCACGCCCATGACCATGCCGAAACAGTGATAGAGCGGCACCGGGATACACAGCCGGTCCTGTTCGCTGAACTTCATGGCGCGGCCGACGAAGTAACCGTTGTTGACGACATTGAAATGGGTCAGGGTCGCGCCTTTGGGCATGCCCGTGGTGCCGCTCGTGAACTGGATGTTGATGCAGTCATCGGGGTCGAGGCCGGCGCCGATTTCCGCCACTCGGGCGCGCTCGGCATCGCTGCCGGCGGTCATGACATCGGCGTAACGAAACATGCCCGGAAGCGCTTCTTCTGCCGTGCAGATCACGCATCTCAGGTGCGGCAGGCGAGCGCTGGCGAGGCTGCCTGGTGCGGCCTGGTCGAGTTCGGGCGCGAGCTCGCGCATCATTGCAACGTAGTCGCTGCGTTTGAAGCGATCGGCGATCACGATAGCCTTGCACTCGACCTGGTTGAGCGCGTATTCCAGTTCGGCGATGCGGTAGGCCGGATTGATGTTGACGAGGATGAGGCCGATTTTAGCGGTCGCGAACTGGGTCAGTACCCATTCGATACGGTTCGGCGACCAGATGCCGATGCGGTCGCCGACTTCAAGACCGAGTTCGAGCAGACCGGCGGCCAGCGCGTCGGCCGCCGCGTTCAGTTCGGCATAGTTCATGCGCACGTTCTGGTGACGAACCACGATCGCGTCACGGGTGGCGAAGCGCCTGGCGGCCTGCTCGAGCGTCTGGCCGATGGTCTGGAACAACAACGGCGTATCGCTGACGCCACTGACAAAACTCAAGGCATTCATGTGGGGTTCCTCTCGATGGCAACGTGGTCGCGCGCGAGCCGGCTGCGCACGCTGTCAATCTTATCCTGCATACTTTGTTCGCGGTCGGTACGTGTGCCGACTCGCATCGACGTGGAGATGCGCGGTGCGCCCATGGCGTGAACACGTTCATGACAGGCCCGCACCACGGCAAAAACCGCGTCCCATTCGCCCTCGATGACCGTGCCATAGGGGTGCAGGTGTGAATTCAGGCCAGCCGCGTCGATCAGGCGTTCACATTCGGCGATATATTCGGATACCGATACGCCGACCCCGATGGGCACAACACATAAATCGACCATAACCCGCATGTTCAGAACTCCAGACTCCGCGGGGTGCGCGGAAACGGGATCACGTCGCGGATGTTACCGACCCCGGTTACGAACATCAGGAAACGCTCGAAACCAAGGCCGAAGCCGGCGTGCGGCACGCTGCCGTAGCGCCGCGTGTCGAGGTACCACCAGTAGTCGGCGCTGTCGAAACCGAGCTCTTCAATCCGCTGCGTGAGTACGTCCAGACGTTCCTCGCGCGCGCTGCCGCCGACCAACTCGCCGCAGTGCGGCACCAGCAGGTCCATGGCCGCGACTGTACGGCCGTCGTCGTTACAGCGCATGTAGAAAGCCTTGATCTCCTTCGGCCAGTCATAAACAAAAACCGGCCCCTTGAAATGGGTTTCGGTCAGGTAGCGTTCGTGTTCGGCCTGCAGATCGGCGCCCCACGCCGGGCTGAATTCGAAGTCCTGGCCGCTGGCTTGCAGGATATCGATCGCCTCGCCATAGGACAGGCGAACGAAGCTGCTGGCGAGCAGCTGGTCGAGGCGCGCATCGAGATCGGTATCGACAAAGCGCGCGAACAGAGCCAGATCGTCGGCGCAGTCGCGACGCAGGAACTCGACCAGGGCGCGCACCAGGTCTTCGGCGAGCTGCATGTCGTCGAATATATCGGCGAACGCGATTTCCGGTTCGATCATCCAGAATTCGGCCATGTGCCGGCTGGTATTGGAGTTTTCCGACCGGAACGTGGGACCGAAGGTGTAGACCTTGCCGAGCGCCAGGCAGTAGGTCTCCACCGCGAGCTGTCCGGACACGGTGAGGTGGGCTTCCTTGCCGAAAAAATCGTTGTCGGCAAGTCCCGCGCCACTGGCATAGGGGTCGAGGGTCGTGACCCGGAACATCTCGCCGGCGCCTTCACAATCCGAGCCGGTGATGATCGGGGTGTGGATGTAGTTGAAACCACGTGACTGAAAAAAATCGTGCACGGCGAAGGACAGCCGTGAGCGGATACGCGCCATCGCGCCATACTTGTTGGTCCGCGCTCGCAGGTGCGCGATCTCGCGCAGGAATTCATCCGAATGGCGTTTTTTCTGCAGCGGGAAGTCCGGCTCGCAGGCGCCGATGATGGTGATTTCGCTCGCTTTCAGTTCCCAGCGCTGGCCCTTGCCGGGCGAAGCCAGCAGTGCGCCGCGCACGCTGACCGCGGTGCCGGTCTGAATGTCGCCGAGCAGGTCGTAGCCATCGCTATCCGCATCGACGACAACCTGCAGGTTGGCCAGGCAACTGCCATCGTTGATTTCGAGGAAGGCAAACGTTTTCGAGTCGCGCTTGGTGCGCACCCAGCCGGTGGCCAACACCGTGTCGAGTGCGGTCTCGGCAGCAAGCAGCGCGCGACATTCGCAGCGCTCGCGAAAAGACAATGGCCGCGCCTTCATTCGTCGGGGTCGTAGCTGAGATTGGAAGCCAGCCAGCGCTCCGCTTCGGCAACGCTGATCCCTTTGCGCTCGGCGTAATCGGCGACCTGGTCGCGCCCGATTTTGCCGACCCCGAAGTAGCGTGACTGCGGATGCGCGAAGTACCAGCCGCTGACCGAAGCGGCCGGGGTCATGGCGAAGCTTTCGGTGAGTTCGATGCCGGCGTTGTTTTTGACGTCGAGCATTTCCCACAGCAGTTTCTTTTCGGTGTGGTCGGGACAGGCGGGATAGCCCGGCGCTGGTCGGATACCCCGATAACGCTCGGCGATCAGTTCGTCGTTGGCGAGGGTTTCATCGCGTGCGTAGCCCCAGTAGTCCTTGCGCACCAGTTGGTGCAGCCGCTCGGCGAACGCTTCGGCAAGGCGATCGGCCAGGGCCTTGGCCATGATCGAGTTGTAGTCATCGTGCTCGGCTTCAAAGGCGCTGACCATGGCGTCCAGGCCGATGCCGGCGGTGACCGCGAACGCGCCCATGTAATCGCCGATTGAAGAATCGAGCGGGGCCAGGAAATCGGCCAGGGCGAAGTTAGGCTGGCCTTCGGGCTTGACCTGCTGCTGGCGCAGGCTGTGCACCACTGTGAGCGGCTCGACCCGGGTTTCGTCGGCATACACGGCGATATCTTCAGGGTTGATGCGGTTGGCCGGAAACAGGCCGAACACGGCCCGCGCGCGCAGGCGTTTATGTTCGACGATGTCGGCCAGCAGCGCCTGCGCATCGTTGAACAGGGCGCGCGCCTGCTCGCCGACCACCTCGTCGTCGAGGATCCGCGGATAGCGACCGGCGAGTTCCCAGGTCATAAAAAATGGCGTCCAGTCGATATAGTCGACCAGTTCGGCGAGATCGAAGTCGTCCAGCGTCTGCAGGCCGAGGCGCTCGGGTTTGCGCGGCCGGTAAGCGTTCCAGTCGGTGTTCAGACAGTTTCTGCGCGCGTGTTCGATATCGACCAGTTTGGTGGTCGCGCGGCGCTCGGCGTGGCGCTGGCGGACGGTTGCGTATTCGTCGCTGACCTTGGCGGCATAGCCGAGTTTCTGTTCGTCGCTGAGCAGGCTGGTGACCACGCCGACCGCGCGCGAGGCATCCTTGACGTGCACCGTCGCGCCACTGTAGACGGGATCGATCTTGACCGCGGTATGGGTGCGCGAAGTCGTCGCGCCGCCGATCAGCAGCGGTAGGCGCAGTTTGCGCTTTTCCATTTCACGCGCCACCAGCACCATTTCTTCCAGCGACGGGGTGATCAGTCCGCTCAGGCCGACGATATCCGCCGCTTCACGCTCGGCGGTATCGAGGATGTCTTTCATGGCGACCATGACGCCGAGGTCGATAACCTCGAAGTTATTACACTGCAGCACCACGCCGACGATGTTTTTGCCGATATCGTGGACATCACCTTTGACCGTTGCCAGGACGATACGGGCCTGCGCGCGGGTATCGCCATCGACGGCTTTTTGTTCTTCGATGTAGGGGATCAGGTGGGCGACGGCTTTTTTCATCACCCGCGCGCTCTTGACCACCTGCGGCAGAAACATTTTGCCGGCGCCGAACAGGTCGCCGACCACACTCATGCCGGCCATCAACGGGCCTTCGATTACCTGCAGCGGATAATCGTATTGCTGGCGGGCAAGTTCGGTGTCTTCGACGATGAAATCGGCAATGCCGCGCACCATGGCATGACTGATCCGTGCTTCGACGCTGCCGTCGCGCCAGGCCAGATCGCGCTCGACCTGTTTCTCAACGCCCTCGACCCCGCGCGCATAATCGATCAGCGCATCGGTGGCGCCCGCATCACGGTTGAACAACACGTCTTCGATACGTTTCAGCAGCCCGGCGTCGATGTCTTCGTAGATGCCAAGCTGACCGGCGTTGACGATGGCCATATCGAGGCCGGCGCGGATACCGTGATAAAGAAACGCCGAATGCATGGCCTCACGCACCGGGTTGTTGCCGCGAAACGAGAACGAGACATTGCTCAAACCACCGCTGACCAGCGCATGTGGCAGCTGATCCTTGATCAGTCGCGTGGCGTCGAAGAATGCCTTGGCGTAATTGTTGTGTTCCTCGATACCGGTGGCAACCGTGAGCACGTTCGGATCGAAGATGATGTCCTCGGGCGGGAATCCCACCTGCTCGGTCAGGATTTGATACGAGCGCTTGCAGATCGCGAACTTACGCTCGGTGGTATCGGCCTGGCCGTCTTCGTCAAACGCCATCACCACAACAGCTGCGCCATAGGCACGGACCAGGTGGGCCTGCTCGATGAATTTCGCTTCGCCTTCCTTGAGGCTGATGGAATTGACGATGCCTTTGCCCTGCAGACAGCGCAGACCCGCTTCGATGACTTCCCAGCGCGAGGAATCGATCATGAACGGCACGCGGCTGATGTCGGGATCGGACGCGGTCAGGTTGAGGAAACGGTGCATCAGCGCGACCGAGTCCAGCATGCCTTCGTCCATGTTGACATCGATGACCTGGGCGCCGTTCTCGACCTGCTGGCGCGCGACTTCGACCGCGGCGTCGAGATCGCCATCCTTGATCAGGCGCGCGAACTTCGGCGAGCCGGTGACATTGGTGCGTTCGCCGACGTTGATAAAACCCTTGTCGGGGCTGATATTCAGCGGCTCGAGACCGCTCAGGCGGCAGTACGGCTGAATGCGCGGCACGCGCCGGGGCGGCAGATCCGCCACCGCAAGACCGATTGCGCGGATATGTTCCGGGGTCGTCCCGCAGCAGCCGCCGACGATATTGACCAGGCCGCTGGCGGCGAAGTCGCCGACGATGGCGGCCATGTATTCCGCGCTTTCGTCATATTCCCCGAATTCGTTCGGCAGGCCGGCGTTCGGATGAACGCTGACGTGAACGCCGGCAACGCGCGACAGTTCCTCGACATAAGGACGCAGGTCCTTGGCCCCGAGTGCGCAGTTGAGGCCGATCGCAATCGGCTCGGCGTGGCGCACGGAATTCCAGAACGCCTCGGTCGTCTGCCCGGTCAGGGTACGTCCGCTGCGGTCGGTAATGGTGCCGGAAATAATCAGCGGTACGTCGAGCGCGCGCTGTTCGAGGCATTCCCGGACCGCGAAAATCGCGGCCTTGGCATTCAGCGTGTCGAACACGGTCTCGATCAGCAGCAGGTCGACGCCGCCGTCGAGCAGGCCCATACACGATTCGAAATAAGCCGCACGCAGGGTCTCGAAATCGATATTACGAAAGCCCGGATCGTTGACGTCCGGTGATACCGAGGCGGTACGGTTGGTCGGCCCGAGCACGCCGGCGACGAATTTAGGCGCCCCGTCGCCCTCAGCCTGGCGGTACTCGTCGATCGCTTCGCGAGCCAGCTCCGCCGCGCTGCGGTTCAGTTCACGGGCCAGCGCGCCGAGATCGTAATCCGATTGCGAGATGCTGGTGGCATTGAAGGTGTTGGTCTCGATAATGTCGCTGCCGACATTCAGAAACGAGCGGTGAATACCCTTGATCAGCTTCGGCTGGGTCAGGCACAGCAGGTCGTTGTTGCCTTTCAGATCACTGCCGTGGTCGGCGAAGCGCTCGCCGCGGAAATGCTGCTCGTCGAGCTGGTGCATCTGGATCACGGTGCCCATAGCACCATCGAGCAGGGCGATTTTCTGCTCAAGGAGCGCGGTCAGTTGTTCGCGTATGGTCGGCATCGGCGTTGCTTCGTTCGGTTGACCGGCAATTTTAACCTGTTCGAGCGCCGGGGTTCAGGCCGGCAGCAATTCCTGCGCCGGACGGCGCCGCCCAAAGCGCAGCAGGCGACGGTGCCAGGCGAATAACAGCACCAGGATCGCGACAAACGCGAGATGGACCGGCCACAGCCCGAGCAGCGTCGGGATCTGCTCCTTGCGCATCAGCGCGCGTGCCACGCTGAGGACGTTGGTATAGGCGAAATACGCCGAAATCGCCGTGATCAGCCCGAGATGCCATGCGCCGCGCGCGTTCGACACCGCGATCAGCATGGCCAGCGCGGGTGCCAGCAAGGTGCAAATCGGCAGCGCCAGGCGCCAGTGAAACTCGGTCGCGTAAGCGGCCTCATCGTGGCGGAACAACTCGGTGGTAAACAAAAAGCCGATGTGCTGGCCGAGCGCGCGTGGTTCGCGGTTTTCTATGCGTACGGCATATCGAGAGAACTCGGTGACCACGTAATCGAGTGCACCCGGCTGGCCGGCATAGCTGGTGCCGTGTTCAAAAACCGCGAAGCGGTCGCGTGATTTATCGTCAGTCTCGATGCGGGCGCGGGCGGAGCGCAGCACGTCCGCGTTGTCCGCGCTGCTGGTGCGGACAAACGCATTTTCCAGGAAACGTTCGTCGCTGGAAATCGATTCGGCATAAAAAACCCGAGTGCCGGCGCCAAAATCGCGGAAACGTCCGGCCTTGACCCCGGCGATGGTCGCTTCGCTCTCGGACTCCTCCTGTAGTTCCTGCAGCGTCAGTTCGACCCGCGGACCCGCCACGAGTGTGATCAGCGCGACGACGATGGCGGCACTGCCGGACATCGCGAACAGCGGTCTGAGCAGATGCTGGTGGTTCACGCCCGCCGCGCGCATGGCGGTCCATTCCGAGTTCAGCTGGATCCGCGTCATCGCGCCGAAGGTGCCGAGAAACAGTGCCATTGGCAGCAGGTCTTTCATCGACACGATCATCTTCAGCGCGACGATGCGGGTGATATGTTCGGCCGCGACCTTGCCTTCCGCGGCGTCGCCGAGATAACTGGCGAAGCGGGTGCTCAGATAAACCACGAACAGGCCGGCGACGATCGCCGCCGTCAGCTTCAGGGCCTCACTGATAAAGTAGCGCGCCAGGATCATACTTAAGGAACCTCAGACAGCGTGTATTGCCGCACCGGGAGCAGGTGCTTTAGAGTGTCGCCCCTCTGGAACAGGTGCGCACAGCATGGGCAATCGACTCTCGAAAATCTATACGCGCACCGGCGATGACGGCACCACCGGGCTCGGCGACGGCTCCCGCATCGACAAATACAGCCTGCGCATGGATGCGATCGGCGACATCGATGAACTCAACTGCAATCTCGGCCTGCTGCTGAGCGAAACGCTGCGCGCCGACCTGCATGAACTGCTGATCGATATCCAGCACGACCTGTTCGATCTGGGCGGCGAATTATCGATCCCCGACAGTGCCTTCATCAGCGCAGAGGCTATCGACAAGCTCGAGCGCGCCATCGATCGCTACAACGAGGAACTGCCGCCGCTCAAGGAGTTCATCCTGCCCGGCGGTTCACGCGCCGGTGCGGTCCGCGCACCTGTGTCGCGCGGTCTGCCGCCGCGCGGAGCGGCGTATCGTCGCACTCGGTGCGGCCGAGTCGGTCAGCGCGACCAGCGCCAAATTCGTCAATCGCCTTTCCGACCTGCTGTTCGTGGTAGCGCGCATCGTGGCGCGCGATTCCGGCGTCGGGGAAGTGATGTGGCAGCGCGACCGCTGACAGGCTGGTGAAAAACTACTGCGGATGCCGTGGGCGGCGTTGTGCACTCGCCTGCGGTCCTCATATATCGACATAAACTCCGGTCCTCGTCTCGCGCACGCCTTGCCCACGGCATTCCTCGCTACGTTTTTGACCAGCCTGTCCGGACTGGTGAAAAACTACTGCGGGTGCCGTTTGGGGCGTTGCGCACTCGCCTGCGGTCCTCATTTATCGTCATAAACTCCGGTCCTCGTCTCGCGCACGCCTTGCCCACGGCATTCCTCGCTACGTTTTCGACCAGCCTGTCCGGACTGGTGAAAAACTACTGCGGAGGTCGTGCGCGGCGTTTTTCACCACCCTGCTAGCGTTCGCGTAATTCCAGTACGGCTCCCTCGCGGTGGATGTCCAATCGGTTCAGAAATGACTGCCCGAGCAGCGCTTCGTTCGGCGCATCGCCCTCGATGACCATGCCGCGCACACGACGCAGGGTCAGGGCCTGGATCTTGACCTCGTCGAATACCACCGTATAGGCAACCGCCGTGCCGGACGCGGTCTGGACCAGGGTGCGCTGACCGTCGACGCGGTAGGCGAGACCGATGCGCCGTGCGGTGTGTTTATTGATGGCGACAGCGCTGGCCCCGGTATCGACCAGAAATTCGATCGGATTACCGTTGATCTGGCCGTCGACGAAATAATGACCCTGTCGTCCCGGTACCAGCCGTACCACCTGTGCCGCCGGCGCGGCAGTGAATTCGCTGCTGATACGCCCGTCGAGCGCCAGCGAGCGCGCCTGGCCGTCTTCGCTGATGCGCGCGCCATCCGCGTCCGCCGCCAGCAGGGTAATCCCTTCCGGGCTGGTCTGACCGACACGCAGCACGCGCTGACGGCCGTCGATATTGAGCACCGCTTTGTCCTTGAACAGGGCGACGGCGATAACCCGCAATTCCGCGGCCGGCAGGCGGGTGGCGTGGGCTGCGCACAGCAGGGCGACCGCGAGCAGCGCCATGACCGCGGCGCGCGATCTGCTAAACTCTCGCGCGCCGCCGCGACGCTGACGGACTATTACAGGATCCCGCTGCATGAAAGTTGCCTGCCTCGATTTTGAGGGCGTACTGGTTCCGGAGATCTGGATCAGTCTTGCCGAACGTACCGGCATCGACGATCTCCGGCTGACCACCCGCGACATCCCGGACTACGACGAACTGATGGGCTATCGGCTCAACATCATGTCGAAGCGCGGCCTCGGATTCAACGCGCTGAACGAAGCCGCCGCCGGCCTCAATCCGCTGCCCGGCGCCGCGGCGTTCCTCGACTGGCTGCGCGGCGAATACCAGGTCGCGATCCTGTCCGACACCTTCCACGAGCTGGCCGCGCCGCTGCTGGCCCAGCTCGATTATCCGATGATCCTCTGCCATCACCTCGAGATCGCAGCCGACGGCGCGATTGCCGGTTACCAGCTGCGCCAGCCCGATCCCAAGCGCCAGGCCGTAAAAGCGTTCCAGTCGCTGCGCTACGAGGTGGTCGCGACCGGCGATTCCTACAACGACATCAGCATGCTGGAGCAGGCCGATCGGGCCATGCTGTTTTCGCCCTCGGACAAAGTGCGGCGCGATTATCCGCACTTTCCTGTGGCAACCGATTACGCCGAATTACGCGCCATGTTTGCTGCGGCAAAGGCTGAGTAAGGGCGCGCCACCAGCCCCGGCAGGTCGAGGCGCCAAAGCGGCAGCGCCCAGCCCAGCAGGTCGCCGACCGGTGCGCCATTGAGATCGGCGGGCGGGTCCAGGCCGAGAAATAGCAGTGCGTGAAACAGCGCGAGCGGGGCGGTGCGCGCTGTCACCGCGCTGGCGCCGGTGTGTTTGCTCAGCTTGAGCCCCTGGTCGTCGAGCACCACCGGCAGGTGCGCATAGCTCGGTTGCGCCAGCCCCAGGCACTGTGTGAGGTGGATCTGCAACGGCGTCGAAGCCAACAGATCCGCACCGCGCACGATCTCGGTGACCCCGGCGGCGGCGTCGTCAACCACCACGGCGAGATGATAGGCGGTCAGGCCGTCGGCGCGGCGAACCACGAAATCGCCGCAATCCGTCCCCAGGTTCTGCTCGAAATGACCCTGGATGCGGTCGTCGAGCGTGATCGTCGCGTTGCCGACCCGGACCCGCAACGAGCGTGCGCGGCGCCCGGCGGGGATCCCGTCGCGACAGGTTCCGGGGTAGGGGCGCTCACCGATTTCGCTGCGGCTGCAGCCGCAAGGGTAGGTCCAGCCATCGGCGGCAAGCGTCGCCAGCGCCTGTTCGTAGGCCGGTCCGCGCTGACTCTGGTAAACCGGTTCACCGTCCCAGTGCAGACCCAGCGCTTCCAGCGTCGCGAGGATCTGGGCAGCCGCGCCCGGCCGCTCGCGCGGCGGATCGAGATCGTCGATGCGCAGCAGCCAGCGACCGCCACGCGAACGAACATCGAGGAAGCTCGCCAACGCCGCGGTGACCGAACCGAAATGCAATGCCCCGGACGGTGAAGGTGCAAAGCGGCCGGTCGGCTCAGCCGGGGTTGTGGTCGGTCCCGGCGACATGCGCGCAATACAGGCTCGTGGCTCCGGCGACACCGATCGGCATGGCCAGGAAGTTGAGCAGCGGAATTGTGGTCAGCACCGTCATGGTGGCGCCGAAGCCGAGGGCCAGCCGGCGGCGCTCACGCATGCGCTCGAGTACGGCCGGGAAAAACACGCTGTGATTGCTCAACGGACAATCGAGGTACTCCAGGCACAACATCCATGCGCCGAACAGCAGCCACAGCGCGGGGGCGACGACGTTGAGCCCCGGGATCACACTGAGCACCAGCAGGGGCAGGGCGCGCAGCGCGATATAGAACAATTTGCGCAGCTCCGAGGACAGGGTTCGACCGAGGTCGCGCAGCAGTCGCTGCCAGGAAAATTCGAGCGCACCGAGTTCGGGATTCAAGTGGCGCTCGACGGCCTCGGCGAGCATGCCGTTGAACGGACTGGCGACGATATTGGCCACGATCGAGAAGGTAAAAAAGACCAGCACCGCGGCCAGCAACGCAAACACCACCCACAGCAACGACTGGATCCATTCCGGCCACGAACCGAGGTAGCGCTCAACGGCGAAATCGACCGCGTTACCGACACCGACGAGGGCGAGGGTAAACAGCACGATGTTGATCAGCAGCGGCACGATCACGAAACCGCGCACCCCGGGCCGAGTAATGAGACTGAAGCCGCGCAGGGCATGGCGCACCCCGGCGCTGAAGCCGTCCGCGCCGATCGGTTTCACAGCGGAGGCACCACGGCCGCGGTCGACGGCGTCCAGTGCGCAGCGCGATGTTCGACCACAATCGTCGGATAGGTCCCGCCGCGCACATTGAACGCCGCGGTCAGGCGCACGAACCGTGGCTGACAGGCCGCCACCACATCATCGACGATGGCATTGGTGACCGCCTCGTGGAAACCGCCGTGGTCACGGAACGACCAGATGTAGAGTTTCAAGGCCTTGAGCTCCACGCAGGCGGCGTCCGGAATATAGGCGAGGGTCATGGTCGCGAAATCGGGTTGACCGGTCAGCGGGCACAGGCACGTGAATTCGGGCAGACGGATGCTGATCAGGTAATCGCGGCCAGGCTGGGGATTCGGAAATATTTCCAGCGTTCGGCTCGGTTCGGTGGTCATGTACGCGCTCGGTTCGGCTCGCGGAGGCGGCTAACCTTAGCACACCGCACGGGGCCTGCGGGAGCGCCCGCGGTTGTCGTGAAAGCAGTATTTTTATTTAATAATTACAACTAGTTAACACTTCCGGCGTGGCGTGCAGGCGGCGTTGTGCGGTGCAATCGCGATCGGGTATGCTTTGCGGCCATGCGCATCAACCGAATCAAGATCTCAGGCTTCAAATCCTTCGTTGATCCCATCACCTTGACCCTGCCCGGCAATCTGACCGGGGTGGTCGGACCGAACGGCTGCGGCAAATCCAATATTATCGATGCGCTGATCTGGGTCATGGGCGAAAGCTCGGCCAAACATCTGCGCGGCGATTCCATGTCGGATGTCATTTTTAATGGCTCCAATACGCGCAAGCCGGTCGGCCAGGCCACCGTCGAGATCGTGTTCGATAACACCGATGGCACCATCGGCGGTCAGTACGCCGGCTTTGGCGAGATTTCGATCAAGCGCACCATGAGTCGTGACGCGGTGTCGACCTATTTCCTCAACGGCGCGCGCTGTCGCCGCAAAGACGTCACCAATGTCTTTCTCGGCACCGGCATTGGCGCGCGCGGCTACTCGGTGATCGAGCAGGGCATGATCTCGCGGGTCATCGAGGCGCGCCCGGAAGAGCTGCGATCGTTTCTCGAAGAAGCCGCCGGGATCTCGAAATACAAAGAGCGTCGACGCGAAACCGAAAACCGCATGCGCCACACGCGCGAAAATCTCGAACGCCTCGACGACATCCGCGAGGAACTCGACAAGCAACTCAATCATCTGCAGCGCCAGGCGCGCGCGGCGGAACGCTACCAGGTGCTGAAAAGTGACGAGCGCCGCCTCGATGCGAAACTGCTGGCCGCGCGCTGGCGCAAGCTCGATCACGAGCGCGAGCAATGCCACAAGCTCACGACCGAGCGTAACAACGAGCTCGAAGCGGAAGTCGCGCGGCTGCGCGAAGTCGAGGCCCAGCAGACCGGTTACCGCGAAGCGCAGGTCCAGGCGACGGCCACCTTCAACCGCGTTCAGGGCGAGTTTTATGCCCGTAGCAGCGATATTTCGCGGCTCGAACAGGCCATCAAGCACGCTGATGAACGCGAGCGCGCGCACCGCGAGGACCTCCAGCAGAACAGCCGCGCGGTGCAGGAGCTCGGCGCCGGGGTCGACACCGACCGTGCCCAGCTCGAGCAGATAGGCAGCGAGCTGGCCGCTATCGAGCCGGCCTTCGGCGGTTCGCGAGACAATCTGGAGCAGGCCTTCGAGCGTCTGCGCGCCTGCGAATCACGCTTCGAGCAATGGCAACACGACTGGGATGCGTTCAACCGCGCCCACACGGAACTTGCCCAGCGCGATCATGCCGCGCAGATCCGACTCGAGCACCTGCTCGATGACGTCGCCGGGCACGACACGCGCAAAACGGCGTTGAGCGCCGAAGCGGGGCGTAACGACACCAGCGATCTGAGCGCCCGCATCGGCGAAAGCGGCGCGGCGCTGCGCGAACTCGAACAGCGCCGCGACGACCTCCTCGCCAGGCGCAATGCGACACGCGCCAACCTCGGCCAGGCGCGCGGCGCGGCGCAGGCGCTCGGCGCTGCCCTGCACGAACATCAGATCGAACTCGAAGAGCAACGCGGCCGCCGGGCATCGTTGCAATCGCTGCAGGACGCCGCATTCGGTGGCGACCAGGAACAGATCGAAGCGTGGCTCAAGGGCCTCGGCATCGACGAACCGGCTCGCCTTGCCGAATACGTTGACATCGAAGCCGGCTGGGAACCGGCGCTCGAAGCCGCGTTACGCATCCCGCTCGGCGCATTGTGTGGCGATAAACTGGTCGAGCGCGTGCTTGGTGCGGGCCGGGAGGAGCGGCCGCTGGGGCGCGTGACGGTCATCGACCGCGACGTCGCCGCAGCAGTGCGCAGCAACACCGATCCCGATCGGCTCGCTGCACGGGTCAGCGGCGAGATCGATCTCGAAGCGTTGCTGGCCGGGATCTATGCCGCCACCGACACCGCGCACGCCCAGACCCTGCGCCAGCGCCTCGCCGCGCACGAAATGATTGTGCTCAAGGACGGCACCTTGCTCGGCCGGCAGTGGGCCCAACTGCCCGAGCAACGCGATACCGAGGACAGCATTCTCGCCCGCGAACGCCGGCTCGCCGCAATCGGCGCGGCGCTCGACAAACACGAAGCCGAAACCGCCAACCTGCGCGCCCAGGTCGAAGCCGCGCAGCAGCGCCTGAAGCAGATGGAACAGGACGAGCAGGCGCTCAACGAACAGTTCGACGAGGCCAGCCGCGAACATAGCCTGCGGCGCGATGAACTGAGTCAGATGGAGGCCGAGTTCCAGCGCCGCCAGGCGCGCGCTGCCGACGTACTCGAAGAACTGGAGCGCATCGCCAGGCAATCATCCGAAAACCAGGAAGCGATCGATCGTTTGCGCGACGAGCGGCGCGCCGCGCAGAACCAGCTCGACAGTCACGCCGAGCAGCGCGACGCGTTGGCCGCCGCACGCAGCGAGCTGCAGCGCGAAGTTGACAGCGCCCGCGAACAGTGGCGCGAACTGCGCGACCAGGCGCACAACCAGGAGTTACGTATCCAGGAGTTGCGCTCGCGTCGCGACGCGCTGGCCGCGGCAAGTTCGCGTAACGCCATGAATCGCGAACAGCTGGTCGCACGCTGCACCGAAATCGAGGCCGCCATCGCCGCCCTCACCGAACCGCGCGCGGCCATGGCCGTTGAACTCGAGCAGGCCCTGAAACTCAAACTCGACGCCGAGCATGAACTGGCCGAAGCGCGCCGCGAACTCGGCACGCTCGACGAAGCGCTGCAGCGTTCGGCGCAGCAACGCGCGACTATCGAGCAGAACATCAGCGAGCGCCAGCAACGCCTCGAACAGGTACGGCTCGACCAGCGCGCGCTGGAAGTGCGCATGCAGGAACAGCTCGCGCGCTTTGAAAAAACCGGTGAAGATTTCGACGCGACCATCGCCGCGCTCAGCGACGACGAGGACGAAGCCGCGGTCAACGCCGAGATCGACAAGCTCGCGACCCGCATCGCCCGCCTTGGTCCGATCAACCTCGCCGCGATAGACGAATTCAATCAGCTCTCGGAACGCAAAACCTACCTCGACAGTCAGAACGCCGATCTCAACGAGGCGCTGGACACGCTGCAGGACGCGATCCGCAAGATCGATCGCGAAACGCGGACCCGCTTCAAGGAAACCTACGACAAGGTCAACAACGGACTGCAGGCCATGTTCCCGGTCCTGTTCGGGGGCGGACACGCCTATCTGGAACTGACCGGCGACGACCTGCTCGAGACCGGCGTCACCGTCATGGCGCGTCCGCCCGGCAAGCGCAACAGCACCATCCACCTGCTTTCGGGTGGCGAAAAAGCGCTCACCGCACTGGCTTTCGTGTTTTCTATATTCGAACTCAATCCGGCGCCGTTCTGTCTGCTCGACGAGGTCGATGCACCGCTCGACGACGCCAACGTGGTGCGCCTGACGGAAATGCTGAAGACGATGGCGGCAAATATCCAGTTCCTGTTCATTTCACACAACAAGATCACCATGGAGATCGCCGAGCAACTGGTTGGTGTCACCATGCAGGAAGCCGGTGTCTCGCGGCTCGTCTCGGTCAATATGGAAGAGGCCGTGGAACTGGCCGCCACGGCCTGAGCCACGCTCGCGCAGGCGCCCCCTCATGTCCCTTCGCATGCTCCTTGTACTCATCGGTGTCGCGATCATCGTGGGTGTGTATGTGGTGACCGCGGCCAAACGCCGTCGCGACACACGGGTGCGGTTTGACCGGCGCTTTTCCAGCCTCGATGTCCCGGATGTGATCCTCCATCACGACGAAGAAGAGGGCGTCGCCGAGGCGGCGAGCGCAAAAACGCCACCGCCGTTGCCGAAAATTTCCCGCCTCGGCGATGACGTTGTCCTGCCCCCGGAAGACATCAGCCTTGACGAACTGCCGCGCGTGGTCAATGAACTCGATGACCACGACGAACCCACCAACGCCCGCCGCGGCAGCGACCAGCTCGATCTGTTCGGCGCTGCGGCGGCGAAATCGAGCCGTGTAAAAGCGAGCCGCGCGGCGCCGGCGGCGGTCGCCGAGGAGGTTGCCGATGACGGTCTGGTGAAACTGTTCGTGCGCGCCCGCGACAAACACCCGTTTCGCGGCGTCGACGTTGTGCGGGGTCTGAATTCGGTCGGCATGACGCACGGTGAGATGTCCATTTTTCATCACTATGGCGCCGGCGAGCTGCGCTGCGACAAGCCGATATTCAGCGCCGCCAACATGTTCGAACCCGGCACCTTCGATCTCAATCGCATCGAGGCGTTCCAAACCGCCGGCATTGTGCTGTTCATGCAGCTGCCGACACCGCTCGACGGACCGGTAGCCTTCGAATTGTTGCTCAACACGGCGCAGCGCCTGAGCGAAATCATCAGCGGCGAAATTTTTGTCACCCCCCAGGCGCGGCTCGATTCGCGCACTATCGCCACCCTGCGCCAGCGCGCACAGCGCTTCAGCAATGCCGGCGAATGAGGCTGTCCGCGCACGTATCGCTGCTCTGCGCGAAGAAATTGAGCAGCACAACTATCGCTACTACGTGCTCGACGATCCGGCCGTGCCGGATGCCGATTACGACGCCTTGTTCCGTGAACTCGTCACCCTGGAATCAGCCCATCCCGAACTGCTGACGGCGAGTTCCCCCACCCAGCGCGTCGGCGCCACGCCGGCCACCCAATTCGAACCGGTGGCGCACGCCCTGCCGATGCTGTCGCTGGGCAATGTTCTGAGCGCTGATGAATTCGTCGAGTTCTACCACCGCGTCGCCGAGCAGCTTGAGCAGGACGACCTCGAGTTCGCGGTCGAGCCGAAGCTCGACGGGCTGGCCATCAGCCTGCGTTATGAACACGGCCTGCTGGTACGCGCCGCAACCCGCGGCGACGGCAGCACCGGTGAGGACGTGACCGACAACGTGCGCACCATTCGCGCGGTGCCCCTGCATATCGATCCTGAGCAGGCCCCGGCGGTGTTCGAAGTGCGCGGCGAAATCTATCTCGACGCCGCGGGTTTCGCCGCCCTCAACGCACGTCAGCTCGAACTCGGCCAGAAAACCTTCGTCAACCCGCGCAATGCCGCGGCCGGCAGTCTGCGCCAGCTCGATTCGCGAATTACCGCCGCGCGTCCGCTGACTATCTGTTGTTACGGCCTCGGCGTGATCGAAGGCGGTGAACGGCCGGCCACCCAGTCCGATGCGCTGGCCATGCTCGGCCGTCTCGGCTTTCGCGTGTCGGCGGAATCGGCGCGCGTCGTCGGCCTTGACGCCTGTCTGGCCTATTACCATGCAATGGCGAAGCGGCGCCCCGAACTGGGCTACGACATCGACGGCATCGTCTACAAGGTCAACGAAGTCGCGGCCCAACAACGCCTTGGTTACGTGTCGCGCGCGCCGCGCTGGGCGGTAGCATTCAAGTTCCCCCCTGACGAACGCACCACGCGCGTGCTCGCCATCGAGGTACAGGTCGGTCGCACCGGCGCACTGACCCCGGTGGCGAGACTCGAACCGGTCTTCGTTGGTGGTGCGACGATCACCAACGCCACGCTGCACAACGCCGACGAAATCGAGCGCAAGGATATCCGCGTCGGTGATCACGTAGTGGTACGACGCGCTGGGGACGTGATCCCGGAGATCGTGCGGGTAGTGCTGGAGCGGCGTCCCGCCGACAGCGTGCCCTACGTCCTGCCGACGGCGGTGCCGGCACAGGCGCAGGCGCGACGGGTGCAGGAAATTCTTCATTTCGCTTCGCGGCGGGCGCTCGACATCGAAGGCCTGGGGGCCAAAATCGTCGAACAACTGGTCGCCACCGGTCTCGTCGCCAACCCGGCTGATTTGCTGACGCTCGATGTTGCGACCCTGGCGGGCCTGGAACGTATGGGTGAAAAGTCGGCCCTCAATCTGGTCGAAGCGATCGCGAAAGCGCGCCAGACCACGCTAGAGCGTCTGATTTACGCGCTCGGTATCCGCGAAGTCGGTGAAACCACGGCGCGCAACCTGGCGGCGCATTTCGGCGCCCTGGAGCGCATTGCCAACGCCGATCCGCAAGCGCTGGAAGCGGTTCCCGACGTCGGCCCGGTGGTGGCGACCAGCATTGCCGAGTGGTTTGCCGATGACGACAATCGCGCGCTCCTTGCGCGCCTCGTTGAACTCGGCGTGAACTGGCCGGAACACGAGGGCGTGGCGCCGATCGAAGCGGGTCCGCTCGCTGGTCTGACCTGCGTCATCACCGGCACACTGGGATCACGCAGCCGCGACGAGGCGAAAGCCGAGCTCAGTGCGCTGGGCGCGAAAGTCACCGGTTCGGTTTCGAAAAAAACCGATTTCCTGATCGCCGGTGCAGATGCCGGGAGCAAATTGAGTAAAGCCGAAACGCTGGGCGTGGCGGTTATCGACGAGACCGGACTACTCGAGATCCTCGACCGGCCGGAGCTCATTCACGAACGCCTGCGCCGTTGAGCGCACGCGCCGCTGGTTCAAGCGCTGGTTACGCTGCGTGATGGTGTCACCAGGACGCGGTTGCGCCCGCCGCGCTTGGCCGCCAGCAAGCCTTCGTCGGCCCGCTGCAGCAGCTCGGTCTGGGATTCGCCGGCCAGCAGATGGGCGACACCGACACTGGCGGTGACCCTGACCTGCGGCGGCACGGATTCCATGACCAGGTTCTGAATACCGTCGCGGATACGTTCGGCGAGCAATTCGGCACCCGTCGATTCGGTGCTTGGCAGCACCACCACGAACTCTTCACCACCGTAGCGAAACACGCCGTCACTGGTGCGTGTGCAGCTGACGATGCGCCGTGCGACCTGGGTCAGGACAACGTCGCCGACCAGGTGTCCATAGCGGTCGTTGACGGTTTTGAAGTGATCGATGTCGACCATCAACAACGACAGCGGCGTGTGCTGGCGCTGGGCCAGAGAGATGTGGTGGCCGAGATGGGCGCCCATACTGGCGCGGTTACTGACGCCGGTGAGCGGATCCTTGAGCGCGATACGCAGGGCGCTTTCGTATTGCAGCGCATTGCGCAGCGGATAAATCAGCGTGCACAGCAGCACTTCGAGGACCGCGAGTTCGTCTTCGCTGAGGGGATTGTTGCGAGAAAACGTGACGTCGCCGAGATAGCGACCGACCAGGTTCAGTTCATAGCTGTAGCGGTTGAATTCGCCGCTGCCTTCCTCGACCAGAAGTTTGCCGTTCTTGTTGCGGTAACGGACCGAAATGCCGCGCACGATACGCCGCGCCTCGACCGTGAATCCCTTGATGATGTCGCGCACGTGCAGGCTCGACTGCAGGGCGTTGGCGATGCGCAACTTGACGGCGTCGGAGACCAGGTGCCGCGCGTCCTTGTTGTCGAGCGAAAAGGGCAGGAAGTCGTGCTCGAAGCCCGGGCTCTGCCACGGTTCCGACTCAAGCAGAGATTTCATTGAAGAACTCATGGGGCTGGCACCGCCTGCATCATTGTGATGGCGAAATCTAAGCGAATTTCGTGCCAACAGTGCCGAGCCAAGGCCTCGACGGGACCGGGGAAACCCGTCTAAAGAATTGTTCTATAAAGATATATTCGACGCTTATGGAGCGCGTGATTAATCTCGTCGCGGCGCGGCTTCGAGCTCGGCGTCAATTTTCTGGCGCCTGAAGCAGGTTCCCCGCGGGTGCGGCCGGCCGAACCTGCCGAGCGGCAACGGCGAGCGGCAATTTATGCCGCCGGGGTCCAGTGTTTGCCGTTTGCGGCGTCGATGATGGCGCCGTGCGGGTGGCCACCGCCATCCGCCAGCAAAGCCACATACAGTCCGGCGACGCTGTCGGCTCGGGCCAGGCTCGCCGGTGGCGCGGCGGGGAAGGCGAGCATGCGCAGATCGGTGTGACTGGGCGGTGGCACCACCGCCTGCACCCGCAGCTCGGAGCTGGCGGCAAACTCGGCGCTGGCGACTGCCATCAGGCCATGCAGCGCGTACTTGGAAACCGCGTAGGCGCCCCAGTTCGGTTTCGCCTGCAGACCTTCGCCGGCCAGGGTAAAAATCAGCGCGCCGCGGCCCGACGCGCACAGCAGGCCGGCACAGGCCTGCAGCAACAGAAAAGCACTGTGCACATTGACCTGGAACACGCGCGCCCAGGTCGGCGGGTCGTAATGCGTCAGGGGGCTGAGTTCGCCGAGCATGGCGGCATTGATGACCAGGCCGTCGAGTCCGCCACATTGCTCCTGCAGGTGGTCGGCGATCGCGGTGTAGTCGTCGACCCCGGCGCGTTCAAGATTGATCGGCAACAGGCGGGCGGCCGGACCGCCGTCTGCCGCGATGGCATCGGCGAGCTTTTCCAGCGCCGCCACGTCGCGACCACAGGCCACCACCTCGGCGCCGGCCCGTGCGCAGGCCAGCGCAATGCCGTGTCCGATGCCGCGGCTGGCGCCGCTGATCAGGACGGTCCGTCCGTGCAGCGCCGGGCTATCCGTGTCGGTCACCGCGTCCCGCCCGCGCGTGTTCAACTGAAGTCGCCGGCGCGCAGGATCGTGTCGCGGCGATAATTGGCATCGTCGGCGAGAGGATAGTCGAGGGTGTAATGCAGACCTCGGCTTTCGCGCCGCTTCATCGCCGAACGGACGATAAGATCGGCAACCTGGACCAGGTTGCGTAGTTCAATGAGATCGCCGGAGACGCGGAAGTTGCCGTAGAACTCGCTGATTTCCGCGTGTAACAGGTCAATGCGGCGGCGCGCGCGCTGCAAGCGCTTGGTGGTGCGCACGATGCCGACGTAATCCCACATCAGGCGCCGCACCTCGTCCCAGTTGTGCGATACCACCACCTCTTCGTCGGCGTCGGTAACCTGGCTCTCGTCCCAGGCCGGCACGCTCGGCAGCGCCGGCAGATCGTCGATGTTCGCCATGATCGTCGCGGCCGCCGATTCCGCCACGACCAGGCACTCGAGTAATGAGTTGCTCGCCATACGGTTCGCGCCGTGCAGGCCGGTACAGGCGACCTCGCCGATGGCATACAAGCCCGGCATCGAGGTGCGGCCATGAATATCGGTGACAACGCCGCCACACAGGTAGTGCGCGGCCGGCACCACCGGGATCAGATCGCGGGTGATATCGATGCCGTACTGGCGGCACTGCTCGTAGGCGTTGGGGAAATGTTCGGCGATGAAGTCGGGCGACTTATGCGTGATGTCCAGGTACACGCAGTCGAGGCCGAGGCGCTTCATCTCGTGATCGATGGCGCGCGCAACGATGTCGCGCGGCGCCAGTTCGGCGCGGGCGTCGAACTTGGGCATGAAACGTTCGCCATCGGGCAGCACCAGCCGCCCGCCTTCACCGCGCAGGGCTTCGGTCAGGAGCAGGGTTTTGGCGTGCGGATGGTACAGGCAGGTCGGATGGAACTGCACGAATTCCATATTGGCAATGGTGCAGCCGGCGCGCCAGGCCATGCCGATGCCGTCGCCGGTGGCAACGTCGGGATTGCTGGTGTACAGGTAGGCTTTGCCGGCGCCGCCGGTGGCCAGGACCGAAGTGCGCGCGGCGATGGTGATGACCCGCCGCGCTCCCACATCAAACACGTAGGCGCCGGCACAGCGATCGGGAATGTGTCCGAGCTTGCCGGCACTGATCAGGTCAATGGCCATGTGCGATTCGAGCAGGGTGATGTTGGCGTGTTCACGGGCGCGTTCGACCAGGGTCTGCTCAATGGCGCGCCCGGTCGCGTCGGCCGCATGCACAACGCGCCGGTGAGAGTGCCCACCTTCGCGCGTGAGATGAAATTCCAGCGCGCCGGATTTGGAGGTTCGGGTCGAGAACGGCACACCCTGCTCGATCAACCATTCAACCCGCTCGCGGCCGTGGCGCACGATGTGTTCGGCGACGTCGCGGTGGCACAGGCCAGCGCCGGCGTTGAGCGTGTCCTCGATGTGCGATTCAATCGAATCGGCGTGATCCATGACCGCTGACACGCCGCCCTGAGCATAGTAAGTGGCGCCTTCGCTGACCGCGGCTTTGCTCAGAATGACGATACTGAGGCGGTCGGCCAGCGCCAGGGCCAGACTCAGGCCGGCAGCGCCGCTGCCCACGATCATCACGTCGTACTGCTCAGAGTTGCTCACGCCGGGTTGCTCAAATGTGGTGTTTGCCGTAACGCGCCGGGCTTCGTGAGCGGACGCCGGCCACGGCGCAGCTAAACATGGCCGAGGTTGGTATAATCGCGCGCCTGTTCCTGAAGCGCTCGTCCGAACTAATCCGAAGCCCCATGGTCTACGAATTATCGCCCGCACGGCGCCGCCGCCATGATACAGGGATAGCACCCTAAATGGGCGAACAAGTTACGGATAAGGAGCTGGTCCAGCGTGTCCAGCAGGGTGAAAAAGCCGCTTTCGATCTACTGGTCCTAAAGTATCAGCACCGGATTGTGAAACTCGTGTCCCGTTATGTCCGCGAACCCAGCGACGCCCTGGACGTTACCCAGGAAACGTTTTTAAAGGCCTACCGGGCACTGCCGAACTTTCGCGGCGACAGCGCTTTTTACACCTGGGTCTACCGCATTGCGATCAACACGGCGAAAAACTATCTGGTGTCGCTGTCGCGGCGGCCGCTGGAAGTCGAACTCGAGAACGACAACGGCAGTACGCTCGACGTGCAGTCGCTGCAGAAAAATCTCGATACGCCCGAGCACCTGCTGCTGACCGATGAAATCCGGGAGACGATCCTGGACGCGATGGCCAGGCTGCCGGACGATCTGCGCGAAGCGATCACGCTGCGCGAAGTCGACGGCCTGAGCTACGAAGAGATTGCCGAGGCCATGAGCTGCCCGATCGGCACGGTGCGTTCGCGGATATTCCGGGCGCGCGACGCCATCGATCAGCGCATCAAGCCCCTGATGGAAAACTGAATGGGATGACACCATGAATCACGAACAGCTATCGGCCCTGGTCGACGGGGAACTCGCAGCCGAAGACTACGCGCCGGCGATCGAAGCGCTCGGCGCCGACCCGGCACAGCGCCGGCTGTGGTCGCGCTATCACGTCATCGGCGATGTGCTGCGCGCACCGCCGGCCGAACGGACGGCGCCCGCGGTAACATCCCGGCCCGAACCCGTGGCCGGCGTGCGCCGACGGATCCATGCGCCGCTCGCAGGTCTGGCCATCGCTGCCTCGGTCGCGGTCGTGGCGGTGCTGTTTGTGCTGCGCAGCGGACCGGAAGTCGCCAGTCCCGGCTTTGAGGTCGCCACTCAGATCGAACCGCGCCCGTTGGCGCCGGTGCCGGTCAGCTCCCTGACCAGCGCGCCTGCCAGCAGCGTCGTGCCGGTCGGTGCCTATGATCAGCGCCTCAACGGTTACCTGGTCAATTTCAACGAACAGCGCTCGCGCCGCGGCGTTCCCGGCGTGCACCCCTACGTGCGTATCGTCGGTTTCGGTACCGAGTAAGCCTGTTGCGCCAACTGCGTGCCTGCCTGTTGCTGACCGCGCTGCTCGGCGCGGTTACTTCCGCGTCGGCGGCGGACAGCGCCCAGGCATTGCTGCGCGCCATGCACGAAGCCACCCGCACGCTGAATTACGACGGCATTTTTGTCTACCAGCGCGGCATGCAGCTCGACACCATGCGCCTGGTCCACCAGTTCGACGGCAGCAGCGAAAAAGAACGCCTGGCTTCGCTGTCCGGACCTGCGCGCGAGGTGATCCGCGACGGCACGCTGGTGACCTGTCTGTTCGCCGACGAACACGCCGCCATGGTCGAGAAGAGTGCACCGCGCGAACTGATCGGCATCGGTCTGTCGGCGCCGATCGAAACGCTGCTCGACAGCTACACCTTCACCCTGCAGCAGTCCGATCGCGTCGCCGGTCGCATCGCCCAGGTTGTAGCGATCAATCCGCAGCGCGAAGATCGCTACGCTTATCGCCTGTGGATCGACCAGGCGTCGAAGTTGCTGCTGAAATCGGTCATCCTCGGGCGCGGCGGGCGCATCCTCGAGCAGGTGCAGTTCACCCGCATCGACGTCCTCCCGCAGATCCCCGCGCAGGCCCTGGAGCCGGAAATCACCGGCAGCGGTTTCACCTGGCGTATGGATAGCGACGACACCGCCACCCCGGCCGCCGCCGAGACGGCATGGGGGGTTAACTGGGTACCGCACGGATTTACCCTTAAAGAGAATAATATTCAGAATATGGCGACCAGCCAGATGCCGGTCGGACAGCTGACCTATTCCGACGGACTCGCCATGGTATCGGTGTTTATAGAACAATTAATGCCTGACGAAGCCCCGCTGCAAGGGTATTCTGCCCGCGGTGCGGTGAATGCCTTCAGTCGGGTAGCCGATGACTACCAGATCACGGTAGTCGGCGAGCTGCCATTACCAACGGTCAGGCAGATCGCCTCGTCCGTAGCCAGAACCGGGAAATAGCCTCAACGATGAACCACCTACTCAAGCGACTGTGGATAGCGGTATTCGCGATCGCCTGCCTGTCGACCGCGACGGCGCACGCCGCCATCAGCGGCTTGCCTGACTTCACTGAACTCGCGCGCGCCAACAGTCCGGCGGTGGTCAATATCAGTTCGACCATCAAGGCCAATAAGAACAGCTCGCGCCTGCCGCCCGGCTTCTCCACCCCGGAGATCCCCGAAGAAGGACCGCTGGCGGATTTTTTTCGGCGTTTTTTTGGCGATGAGGGCCCTGGCGCGCCGAGTGGCATCGATCCGCGGGCTTCGCTCGGTTCGGGGTTCATCATTTCGGACGACGGCTACGTGATCACCAACTACCACGTCGTTCGCGAAGCCGATGAGGTGATCGTGCGGATGTCTGATCGCAGCGAGTACCCGGCCCGGATCATCGGTTCCGATCCGCGCAGCGATATCGCCGTGCTCAAAGTCGACGCCGAGCGCAAGCTGCCGAAGGTCACGCTCGGCGATTCGGAATCGCTCGAGGTCGGCGAATGGGTGCTGGCCATCGGCTCACCGTTCGGTTTCGACTACTCGGTGACGGCCGGCATCGTCAGCGCCAAGGGCCGCAGCCTGCCGAACGAGAACTACGTGCCGTTCATCCAGACCGATGTCGCCATCAATCCCGGCAATTCCGGCGGTCCGTTGTTCGATCTCGACGGTAAAGTCGTCGGCGTCAACTCGCAGATCTACAGCCGTACCGGTGGTTTCATGGGTGTCTCGTTCGCCATCCCCATCGATGTCGTTCTGAACGTCTACGACCAGTTGCGCAAGACCGGCAGCGTCACGCGCGGCTGGCTGGGCGTCCTGATCCAGGACGTGACCGCGGAACTCGCCGAGTCGTTCGGCATGAACAAGCCGCAGGGCGCGCTGGTTTCGAAAGTCCTGGACGACAGTCCGGCCGAGAAGGGCGGTCTCGAGACCGGCGACATCATCGTGCGCTTCGGCGGCGGGCGGGTGGATCGTTCGTCGGATCTGCCGCCGATTGTCGGCACCACCCAGGTCGGTGACAAGATCGATGTCGATATCATTCGCGCCGGCAAGCCGCGCCAGGTGCAGATCGTGATCGGCGCGCTGCCCGAGGACGATGAGCCGGTGCTGGCGAGCGCGCCGGCGGCGAAAACCGAACTTGACGAAACCCTGCGCCTGGCGGCTACCGATCTCAACAAGCAGCAGCGCGAAAAGCTCCAGGTGCCGTCCGGCGGCGTACTGGTCAAGGATATCGAAGACGGCCCGGCCTATGCCGCCGGCCTGCGCGTCGGCGACGTCATCCTGCAGCTCAATAATCAGGAGATCCGCGACGCCGCCCACTTCGAGACCCTGACCGGGGGCCTGACCAAGGGCAAAAGCGTTGCCGTGCTGATCCAGCGTCAGGGTGGTCCGCTGTTCCTGGCGATCAAGATCCCGCCGGGCGATTGAGGCCGGACGCGGACGTGCGCAGCAAGCCTGCAAGCGCTGCATGACGCCGGCCAACGGCGACGGCGCGTCCGTGAGCGGTGCGAAACTTCCGCTGCAGCTGACCCTGCTCAGCCGCCGTGACTGTTCGCTGTGCGAGGTGCTGGAAGCGGATCTGGCGCGCTGGGACGCCGGCCGCGGTCGTTATCGGCTGACCACCGTCGATATCGACACCAGCGCCGAGCTGCGCCGACGTTATGGCCTGCGCATTCCGGTGCTGCTCCACGGTGATACTGAATTGTGCGCCGGGCGCCTGCGCGAAGGCGCTCTGCGGGCGCTCGAGCGCGCGCTGGATCCGGACCCGGACTCCAGCGCCAGCGCGGCCGCGCTCGACGCCGAGCGACGTTGAGGGCGGCGCCGCCGCCGCCCGCTTCAAGCCGAGCAGCACATCCCTTCGCGTTGCGCTAGAATCGCGCTCTTTTCGCGCGCCGGCGCACTTCGACCTGGCACCGCTGACACCACTATGCACCGTCCTCTGAACCATATCCGCAACTTTTCCATCATCGCGCACATCGATCACGGCAAGTCCACCCTCGCCGACCGTTTCATCCAGATGTGCGGCGGACTCAGCGAACGCGAAATGGCTGCCCAGGTCCTCGATTCGATGGATATCGAACGCGAGCGCGGCATCACCATCAAAGCCCAGAGCGTGAGTCTCGACTTCAAGGCTCGCGACGGCAATACCTATAACCTGAACTTCATCGATACGCCCGGGCACGTCGATTTCAGCTACGAGGTCTCGCGTTCACTGGCGGCCTGTGAGGGCGCGCTGCTGGTGGTCGACGCCGCGCAGGGTGTGGAAGCGCAATCGGTCGCCAACTGTCACACCGCGGTCGATCAGAACCTCGAAGTGATCCCGGTCCTCAACAAGATCGATCTGCCGGCCGCGGAGCCGGAGCGCGTGAGCCGCGAAATCGAGGACATCATCGGCGTTGACGCCTCCGAGGCCATCCACGTCAGCGCCAAGACTGGCGTCGGCGTCGACCTGCTGCTCGAACAGCTCGTGGCACGGGTACCGCCGCCGCGCGGCGATGCCGCTGCGCCGCCGAAGGCGCTGATCATCGACTCCTGGTTCGACAACTACCTCGGCGTGGTTTCGCTGGTGCGCGTGTTCGACGGCGAACTCAAGCTTGGCCAGCGTATCCGCATCATGTCGACCGGGCGCGATACCCAGATCGACGAGCTCGGCATTTTCACGCCCAAGCGGCAGCCCATGGACAGCATCCGCACGGGCGAGGTGGGCTACCTGGTGGCCGGCATCAAGGATATCGATGGCGCACCGGTCGGCGATACGATAACCGACGCGCAACGTCCCGCCGCGGCGCCGTTACCCGGCTTCCAGCAATCCAAACCGAACGTTTTCGCCGGACTTTACCCGGTCGACTCGGCCGACTACGAAGACTTCCGCGAGGCCCTGGCCAAGCTCAGGCTGAACGATGCCGCCCTGCATTTCGAACCGGAGACCTCCGAGGCCCTGGGCTTCGGCTTTCGTTGCGGCTTCCTCGGCATGCTGCACATGGAGATCATCCAGGAACGCCTCGAGCGCGAATACGGCATCGCGCTGATCACGACCGCGCCGACGGTGGTCTACGAGGTGGCGATGCAGTCCGGGGAAACCTTGCTGGTGGATAACCCGGCGCGCCTGCCGGAGCCCAACCTCATCACCGAGATCCGCGAACCGATTATCGACATCGACATACTCGTGCCGCAGGACTACCTCGGCAACGTCATGAGCCTGTGCATCGAAAAGCGCGGCAGCCAGACCAAACTGAGTTTTGTCGGCGGCCAGGTGGCGGTCAGCTATCAGTTGCCGATGGCGGAAATGGTCACTGATTTTTTCGACCGCCTGAAATCGCTGACCCGGGGCTACGCCTCGATGGACTATAATTTCGCCCGTCATCAAGCCGCCGACATGGTCAAGATCGAGGTCATGATCAACGGTGAAAAAGTTGATGCGCTGGCGAGCATCGTCCACCGCGAGCACGCCCAGCGCCGTGGTCGGGATCTGGCCCAGAAAATGAAGGAAATCATTCCTCGCCAGATGTTCGATATCGCCATCCAGTCGTCTATCGGGTCAAAAATCGTCGCCCGCGAGACGGTCAAGGCACTGCGCAAGAACGTTACCGCCAAATGTTATGGCGGCGACATCACGCGTAAACGGAAACTGCTGGAAAAGCAGAAAGCCGGCAAGAAACGCATGAAACAATTCGGCTCCGTAGAAATTCCACAGGAAGCGTTTATGGCCGTGCTGAGAACCGGGAAATCGTCATGATCTGGGATTTTGCCACCATCCTGACCCTGCTGGTCGCGCTCAGTGGTGTGATATGGGCCGGCGACAGCCTGCTGTTCGCCCGGCAGCGCGCGGCACGGGCCGGACTCGGGCGTGAGCCGGACCTGCCGGTGCTGGTCGATTACGCACGCTCGTTTTTCCCGATTTTTGTTATTGTCCTGCTGTTGCGCTCGTTTCTGGTCGAGCCCTTCCGCATCCCGTCCGGCTCGATGATGCCGACCCTGTTGATCGGCGATTTCATCCTCGTCAACAAGTTCGCCTATGGCATCAGATTGCCAGTCATCAACGAAAAGATCATCGACATCGGCAGCCCGCAGCGTGGCGACGTGACGGTGTTCCGCTACCCCCTCGATCCGGCCACACCGTTCATCAAGCGGGTTATCGGGCTGCCCGGTGACCGCATTCGTTACCAGGACAAGAAGGTATTCGTGAACGGCACGGAAATCGAACAAGTACCGAAGGGCACCTTCGTTGGTGTACGATCCGGCGTACAACAGACCGGCGCGCTGGTGTTCGAGGAGCAGCTCGAGGAGGTCAGGCACGATATCCTGGTCAACCCGCGCGGCCGCCCGCTGGACGGCGAATTCGAGGTGCCGGCCGGCCATTATTTCGTGCTGGGTGACAATCGCGACAACAGCCGCGATTCGCGTTTCTGGGGCTATGTCCCGGACGAAAACCTGGTTGGCAAAGCGTTTTATATCTGGCTGAACTGGGACCAGGGGCCGGATTTGAGTCGCATAGGGACTACCATCCGCTGACTTGTTGCGGGACGGTTCAGCAGCTTTAGGGGACGAGGATGAAACTGAGACGCGAACAGACGGGCATTACCCTGTCCGGCATGATCATGGGCTGCATAGTGCTTGGCATTCTGGCGCTCGGCGTGATGAAACTGTGGCCGGTCTACAACGAAAAATTCAAAGTCGACCTGGCCATGGACAAGCTGGCAACGGCGCCGGAAGGCAATCGCCTCGGTCGCACCGGCATGGCCAAGCAGTTACAGAAACAATTTGATGTCGACGGCATCGAACCACTGCATCCGCACAAGCTTGCCAAGGCACTCAATATCCAGAAGAAAAAGGGTTCGAAAAACAAGTTCGTGACGCTCGCTTACGAGATCCGCGCGCCACTGACCGAGGAACTCGACGTCATTCTGAACTACAACAAGACGGTCGAAATGTCGCCGCAAAAGACCGATTGATCGAGCCCGCGGTACGGGCGGGGCAGGACGTGGCGGGCGGGCGGCTCAAGCTCGACTACAGCTTCCGGGACGACGGTCTGCGCATCCAGGCGCTGACCCATCGCAGCGCACATTCGCAACACAACGAGCGCCTCGAGTTTCTCGGCGATGCCCTGCTTGGCATGCTGGTCGCGGAAAACCTGTACAGCCATTTTCCGGAAGCCGACGAGGGTCAGTTGACCCGCGCGCGCGCGCAACTGGTCAACGGTGAAACCCTGGCCGGGATCGCACGCAGCATCGATCTCGGCAACCAGCTCGTCCTCGGTGAAGGCGAGCTCAAAAGCGGTGGCTGGCGTCGCGATTCGATCCTCGCCAATGCGCTCGAAGCGCTGCTCGGCGCGGTTTATCTCGATGGCGGGCTGGAAGCCTGCCGCGGTGTCGTCCGCTCGCTGTTCGCAGTGCATTTTTCCGAAGTCGATCCACAACGGTCAGCCAAGGATCCCAAAACCGCCCTGCAGGAATTCCTGCAGGGCCGCCAACAAGAGTTGCCGCGCTATGAAACCGAACTCGTTGCCGGCCCGTCTCATGATCAGACGTTCACCGTGACCTGCCATGTCGAGTGTCTGTCCGATCCGGTGAGCGGCCGCGGCAACTCACGTCGCAAGGCCGAGCAGGCTGCCGCGCGCGCCGCAATGCTGGCCCTGAAGGCGGTGGAGCGGTGACGGCGCGGTGCGGCCTGGTCGCCATAGTCGGTCGCGCGAACGTCGGCAAATCGACCTTGCTCAACCAGATCCTGCGGCAGAAAATCAGCATCACGTCGCGCAAGCCCCAGACCACGCGCTACCAGATCCTGGGTCTGCATACCGAGGCCGATACCCAACTGGTGTTCGTCGATACGCCGGGCTGGCAGCGGCATCCCAAGAACCAGCTCAACCGGCTCATGAATCGACAGGTCCGCCAGGCGCTGGGCGACGTCGACTGCGTGGTCATGCTGAGCGACGCCCGCGGCTGGCAGGGTGATGACAAACTTGTCGTCGAGCTCATCGAGCAGGCTGGCGTGCCGGCTCTGCTGGCATTGAACAAGCGCGATCTGGTCAAGGACAAGCAGGCATTATTGCCGCTGCTCGCCGAGTTGAGCGCCGCGCATACGGTGTTCGAGGAGTTCTATCCGATCTGCGCACGCACCGGCGCGGGGGTTGCGGAGCTGGTCGCGGAATTGAGCAGGCGCATGCCCGAGCGCGAACACCTGTTTCCCGCCGACCAGGTCACCGACCGCTCCGAAAGATTCCTGTGCGGCGAAATCATCCGCGAAAAAACCATGCGTTACCTCGGCGACGAATTGCCGTACCGCACCACGGTAGTCATCGACGAAATGCTCGAAGAGGAGGGCCTGACGCGGATCTTTGCCACCGTCTGGGTTGATCGCGACAGCCAGAAATCGATCGTCATCGGCAAACAGGGCGCGTTGATGAAACGCATGGCGACGGACGCGCGCATCGAGCTCGAAAGCCTGCTGCAGCGCAAGGTGTTTCTCAAAGTCTGGGTGAAAACCAAGCGCGGCTGGGCGGATAGTGCGGAGGCGCTGCAGATCATCGGGCTATCGGACGGCTAGCAGGCTGTGCAATCCGGTTATGTCCTGCACCGCCGGCGCTACCGGGAAACCAGCCTGATCGTCGAGTTCCTGACCCGCGAGGAGGGCCGCGTCGCGGCTGTCGCGCGCGGCGCCCTGCGGCGGAAATCGGCGCTGGCGGCAGTGCTGCAGCCGCTCGTACCGTTGAGCCTGGAAATGCGCGGACGCGGTGAGCTGCTGACCCTGATCCGCGCCGAGGCCAGCGGCCCGGCGGTCGCCATCAGCGGCGCCGGTCTGTATTCGATTTTTTACCTCAATGAGCTGATCATGCGCCTCACGGTCGTCCACGACCCGCAACCACTGCTGTGCGATATCTATGCCGCGACGCTCGCCAGCCTGGCCAGCGATGCGCCGCTGGAACCTTGTCTGCGCGGCTTCGAGCGCGATCTCCTGGAAGTCACCGGGCTCGGCATGATCCTCGATTGCAATGTCGCTGATGGTGCCGCGCTTGGCGCCGAACTCGAATACGATTACATCGTCGACCGCGGACCCGTACCGGCGGCGCCAGGCAGCTCCGGTTGCCGCGTGCATGGCGCGACCTTGCTGGCGCTGGCCGGTGATCTGGGCTGGACCGAGAACCGCATGCGCGAAGCAAAACAACTGATGCGCTATGTCCTCAATCATCACCTTGACGGGCGACCGCTGGCCGCGCGCGATCTTTTCGCGGCAACGCCGGCGCGAAAATCGTAGAATCCGCGCACCGCAATCAACCTGGCGACGACCAGGACCATCTCATGCACACACCTACACTCAAGCTCGGCGTCAACATCGACCATGTCGCCACCGTGCGCCAGGCGCGCGGCACACATTACCCGGATCTGCTCGATGCGGCGCGCGCTGCCGAAGCCGGCGGTGCCGACAGCATTACCATCCACCTGCGCGAAGATCGCCGCCACATCCAGGACGCGGATGTCGAACGACTGCAGGACCAGGTCGCGACGCACATCAACCTCGAGCTGGCGGCAACCCCGGAAATGGTTGCCATCGCCTGTCGCATTCGCCCGCGCGCCTGCTGCGTGGTGCCGGAGCGACGCAACGAACTCACCACCGAAGGTGGACTCGACGCCGTCGGTCTCTACGAACAGCTTGCGCCGGTGTGTACGGCACTCGGCGACGCGGGTGTCGAGGTGTCCCTGTTTCTCGACCCCGATCATGCCCAGATCGATTGTGCGGCACGGCTTCAGGTACCGACCCTGGAATTGCACACCGGGCAATACGCGCTGGCCGAAACGGCCGCCGCGCGGGAACGGGAATGCCGCGATCTCCAGGCCGCGGCAAGTTATGCCGCGGACGCCGGCCTGCGTGTCAACGCCGGGCACGGCCTGCATTACACCAATGTCAGCGCGATTGCCGCCATTGCCGAGATCAATGAGCTGAACATCGGCCATGCGATCGTAGCGCGGGCCCTGTTCTGCGGACTGGAACAAGCCGTGCGCGAAATGAAACGCCTGCTCGACGAGGCGCGGGTATGATCTACGGCATCGGCATCGATATCGCCCGGATCGAACGTTTCGAAAGCGCCTACCAGCGTTTTGGCGCACGTTTCCCGGAGCGTATCCTGAGCGCCGATGAGCTGCGGCTGTTTTCGCGAGCCCGCCAGGCGGGGCGCTACCTGGCGATGCGCTTCGCCGCCAAGGAAGCGACGTCCAAGGCGCTGGGGACCGGTTTCAAGCAGGGCATAGCGCCACGCCAGATCGGCGTCGTACATGCACCGAGCGGCAAACCGTCACTGGCCGTCAGCGGCCATGCCGCGATTCTGTTCGAACAGCATGGCATCGTCGCCAGCCACGTCAGTCTGTCGGACGATGGCGGTTTTGCCATTGCCTACGTCGTCCTGGAAGTGGCGGAACGCCTGGTATAGCGCGGCTGCAGACGCGCGTCGCGCAGCGACGCTTCATCACTTACGGAAATTACGCATGTCCAATCTCGCTGAGGAAATCAATCGTCGCCGTACATTCGCGATCATTTCACATCCCGATGCCGGAAAAACCACGGTCACCGAAAAGCTCCTGCTGCTCGGCGGCGCGATCAATATCGCCGGCACCGTCAAGGCCCGCAAAAGTTCCCGCTACGCGACTTCGGACTGGATGGAAATCGAGAAACAGCGCGGTATTTCCGTGACTTCGTCGGTGATGCAGTTCGAATACGGCAACGCTGTGATCAATCTCCTCGACACGCCTGGCCACGCCGATTTTTCCGAAGACACCTATCGCACCCTGACCGCGGTCGATTCGGCGCTGATGGTGATCGACGCGGCGCGCGGCGTCGAGGCGCGCACCATCAAACTGCTCGAAGTCTGCCGCTTGCGCAATACGCCGGTCATGACCTTCATCAACAAGCTCGACCGCAACGGTCGCGGTCCGCTCGATCTGATTGACGAAATCGAGAACGTACTCAAGATCCGCTGTGCGCCACTGACCTGGCCGCTCGGTTCCGGTCAGTTGTTCGATGGCATTTTCGATTTTCGCGACCGCACCGTGATCCCTTACGTGCGCCGCGGCGATCGCGAGGAGGCAATCTCCGCGGCGCCGCTCAGCCTGGAGCAGGCGGCCAACGATGCGCGCTTCAGCAAAAGCATCGCCACGCTGCACGAAGAGATCGAACTGCTCGAAGGCGCCGGCACCGAGTTCGACATCGCCAGTTACCTGCGCGGCGAGATCACGCCGGTGTTTTTCGGTACCGCGCTGCGCAATTTCGGCCTGCGCGAGTTGCTCGATACGTTTACCGAGATCGCGCCGCCGCCGTTGCCGCGGGCAACCAATGTCGCGGACCTGAAGATCGAACCTCGCGACGAAAAATTTTCCGGTTTCGTGTTCAAGATCCAGGCCAATATGGATCCCAATCATCGCGATCGGATCGCTTTCTTACGCGTGTGTTCCGGCAAATACGAAGAGGGCAAGCGCTTTTTCAACGTGCGCCTCGAACGCCAGGTACAGATCGCCAACGCGGTGCGTTTCATGGCCCAGGGCCGCGACACTGCCGAAAGCGCCTGGGCCGGCGATATCATCGGTTTTCATAATCACGGCACCATTCAGATCGGTGACACCTTCACCGAGGGCGAACGTTACTCGTTCAGCGGCATCCCGAGCTTCGCGCCGGAGCTGTTCCGGCGCGTAAGAACAGCCGACCCGCTGCGCAGCAAGGCCCTGATCAAGGGCTTGACGCAACTCTGCGAGGAGGGGGCGGCGCAGGTCTTCAGTTACGTGATGCGCAATGACATCGTGCTCGGCGCGGTCGGGATGCTGCAGTTCGATGTCGTTGCCTGGCGCCTGCAGCACGAATACTCGGTCGAATGCGTATTCGAGCCGGTGCAGGTGCAGACTGCCCGCTGGGTGACCAGCAAACGACCCGGCGAAATTGAAAAGCTCAAGGCGCACGCGCCCAATCACATTGCTATCGATGGCGCCGGCCAGACCGCTTACCTGGCTCCGACCATGGTCAATCTGCAGCTCGCCGAGGAACGCTGGCCGGAGATTGAATTTCGCGCGACGCGCGAAATGCTGCCCTGAACGAAGCGCGCCATTCGCGCAGCGCAGGTCACGGTTGCTAATCGCCGGAGCGCAACGCCGCGAGCGGGCGGCGGCGTCGGTCCGGGGTGCAGATTTTTCTAACGCGGTTCGGTGTCGTCGTTGTCGGCCAATGCCGGTGCGACGGGCGTCGCCTGAGGAACCGGTGCGGATGCGGTTTCGTTCGCCAGCTTGCTCAGGTCTTCACGAAAACGTTCCGGATCAGGCGGGGTAACGACCTTGACGTGGGGTGGGATCCCGGCCGGATTGCGCACCGTCGGGTCGTCATCGTTATCGTTGTCGGCGTTGTGCGCTGACGGTGAATTGTCGGCACTCGGCGCCGGCACCTGCGCCACGTTCGGCGCTGCCGACGGACCGCTGTCGGCGGCGCTGTCCGCAGTGCCGGTGGCAATTACCGCGCCGCTCGCTGCCGCAACAGTGGCATTGTCCTGGTCGCCGCCCGCGCCATCACGGCGGTTGTCCTGGTTGCGCGAGCGCCCGCGGCGCGACCGCCGCCCGTCGCTGTTGCCGCTCCGCCGACCTTCACCAGCGTTTGGCTCGACGTTGCCGCGGTTGTCCGCGTCACTCGCCGCCGCTTTGTCGCCGTCGGCGTTCGCCGAGCGATCCTGACCGCCGCGCCCGCGGCGGTTGCCCGAGCCGCGTTTGCGCTCGTTATTGCCACCGTCGCGATTGGACTGGCCACGCCCGCGGCCGCCACCGCGCGAACGATTGCGGTCGTTGCCGCTGCTGCGGGTGTCGCCGTCGCCGTCGCTACGGCTTCGGGTGTTGCTACGCCTGGCGGGTTCGGCGCGCTTGGCCGGGGCCGCCGGTGCGGCGCTGGTTTTGGCGCCGCTGCCGAACAGTCCTGCGAACATGCGCGAAATAAGGCCGGGTTCGCTCTCTGCGCTGGCCTTCGGCGCATCACGAACGATATTCGCCACCGCCGGTTGCGGTGCAGGGGGCCCATCGTCGCGCGAAAAATCGACGGTCGGATTGTCGACCTCGGAGACCATGTTGTAGCTCTCGCCGAGATTGCTCGACGACAGGTCCTGGGCGCGGATGCGCTGAACCTCGAAATGCGGGGTTTCCATGTTCTGGTTGGGGATCAGGACGATCGAGACGTTCTGGCGTTCCTCGATCCCGGTCACGTCCTGGCGCTTTTCGTTGAGCAGGAAAGTCGCAACATCGACCGGCATCTGCGCGGTTACGCGCGCCGTCGAGTCCTTCATGGCTTCGTCTTCGATCAGCCTGAGCACCGCCAGCGCGGTCGACTTGACGCCGCGGATCGTGCCCACGCCCTCACACCGCGGGCACAGCTCCTGGCTCGATTCCGCCAGTGAAGGGCGCAGGCGCTGGCGCGACATCTCGAGCAGCCCGAAGCGCGAGATACGCCCGATCTGCACGCGCGCCCGATCGACCTTGACCGCGTCACGCAGGGTATTTTCGACGGTACGCTGGCTCTTGCTCGACAGCATGTCGATAAAATCGATCACCACCAGCCCACCGAGGTCACGCAGGCGCAGTTGCCGGCCGATTTCCTCGGCGGCCTCGACGTTGGTTTTGTAGGCGGTTTCCTCGATATCGCTGCCCTGGGTCGCGCGCGCCGAGTTGATATCGATGGTGGTCAGGGCTTCGGTCGGTTCGATGACGATCGAACCGCCACTGGGCAGCCTTATCGAACGACTGAAGGCGGCTTCGATCTGGCCTTCGATCTGGTAGCGGTTGAACAACGGCACGGCGTCATCGTAGAACTTCAGCTTGGGCAGGTTCTGCGGCATGACCCCGCGCATGAACTCCTCGGCGTGCTCGTAGAGCTTGCGATCATCGACCAGTATTTCCGCGATGTCGTTGCGCAGGTAGTCACGGATGGCGCGGATAATGACGTTGCTTTCCTGGTAGATCAGGGCCGGCGCCTTGCGCTCTGCGGCGGCGTCATCGATGGCGGTCCACAGCTGGACGAGGTAGTCGAGGTCCCACTGCAGTTCCTCGGAGGACTTGCCGACCCCGGCAGTGCGCAGGATCAGGCCGAGGTCTTCGGGGATCTCCAGTCCGGACATGGCCTCGCGGGCCTCGTCGCGGTCGTCGCCCTCGATCTGCCGGGACACGCCGCCGGCGCGCGGGTTGTTCGGCATCGCGACCAGGTAGCGCCCGGCGAGGCTGACAAATGTCGTCAGCGCCGCGCCCTTGTTGCCGCGTTCTTCCTTCTCGACCTGGACGATGAGTTCCTGACCTTCACGCAGCGCTTCCTTGATGCTCGCCCGGCCACCGGCGCTGTTCGCCTTGTCGCTGAAATAGGTGCGGGAAACTTCCTTGAGCGGCAGGAAACCGTGGCGAGCGGAGCCGTAATCGACAAACGCCGCCTCGAGGCTGGGCTCGATACGAATGATCTTGCCCTTGTAGATGTTCGACTTCTTCTGTTCTTTCCCGGTAGCTTCGATATCCAGATCGTATAGGCTTTGCCCATCGACCAAAGCGACCCGCAGCTCTTCCCGCTGGGTCGCGTTGACCAGCATTCTTTTCATTTTTTAAATCCTGTTACAGGGGTCGACAGGACCAGCGCCGCGGGTCAGGGGAACGTACCGTTTCCTCTACCCTGACATGAGCCGAAGTCCTGGGGACCTGCGGACCCCTGGCGTGGACCGCCACGCGTGGTGGCGATCGACGTTCATTATTTTTAACTCGCCCACGGCGCGCGGCCGTAGCTGCCTGTGCGTAGCCAGATCGGGTATAACCAGTCAGAAGGGCCGGTCCGGCCGTGCCGCATGCATGCGGTTGCCTGACTGCCACCGTATCCCTGCGCCGGGCGGCGCCCTCGAACCGGATGCGATGTCTGAGCGGTTTGCTAAACTGCTTCGCGGTTTAGCCGTAAAGTCCCACAAAACCTGGACATTTCCGCGTATTTGCCCCACCGGATCATGCACGCGTGGGAGCGCGCGGCATAGTAGCAACCTTGAGCCAGCCGAGCAATCATGACGCCATTGAGCCCACCATTGTGACCCTCGAACGCAGCGCGGTGCGACTCGTGACCATCGGCGCCGAGCAGGCCGGACGACGCCTCGACAACGTGCTGCTGTCGCAGCTCAGGCACGCCCCGAAAAGCCTCATCTACAAGCTTCTGCGCAGCGGCCAGGTGCGCATCAACGGCGGTCGGGCCAAGCCCGACTACCGGGTCGCGGCCGGCGACGTGTTGCGCATCCCGCCGGTCAGCGCGCGATCCAGCGACCCGACGCACGTGCCGGCGGCGCGCCGGGCCGCACTCGAGGCCGCGGTCATTTTCGAAGATTCGAGCTGGATTGTGGTCAACAAACCGAGCGGCGTCGCCTGCCATGGCGGCAGCGGTCGGCCGTACGGGGTCATCGAGATCATGCGCGCGCTGCGCCCGGACCTGACCCGGCTCGATCTCGGCCATCGTCTCGATCGTGAAACGTCCGGCTGCCTGCTGCTCAGCAAGGACCTCGCCGCGCTGCACGCCTTTCACGATGCGCTGCGTGAGCGCAACACGGTCAAGCAGTACACCACCCTGTTACGCGGACGACTGGCACCCGATCTCGGTCGCATCGACGCCAGCCTGGCGATGCGACGCGAAGCGGGCAGTGAACGGCGGGCAGCGGTCACTGATGACGGCAAACCTGCCGCCACCGTGATCGAATCGCAGCAGGCGTGCGGCGCGCATACGCTAGTGACGCTGCGACTGGAGACCGGTCGCATGCACCAGATCAGGGCGCACGCCCGTCATATCGGTCATCCCGTCGCCGGCGATCGCGATTACGGCGATAAAGACTTCAACCGTGAAATGCGCGCGCTTGGCCTCGAGCGCCTGTTCCTGCACGCCGGACGCCTCGCGTTCGACCATCTCAGCTATCCGCTCGACGTCAGCGCGCCGCTGCCCGACGCCCTGGCCGCCGTGGTGGCGCGACTTCGAACATGATCGCGGCGGCGGGCGGGCGTAGAATCGCCGCCGCAACCGCTCGCTGCTGCGGCATCGCCCGGTCCGTCGTATGTCGCGCAGCCGCTGGCGACAAGACACGCCATTAACGAAACTTGAGGAGAATATCGACATGGGCTGGGATAACCCTGACGCCGAACCGCGCCCGCCGGCGCCGGACACGCCGCCGAGCAGCGGGCCGGAATTCGAACGCCGCCTGGTCGATCGCATCGCTTTCGAATTTCTGCGCGAACAGCGACGGGCGCGGCGCTGGGGCGTATTTTTCAAATTCCTGGCGTTCGCCTATGTCAGCGTGTTTGTCCTCATGTCGCTGCCGGCGAAATTCAACTGGCAGGCCCTCACTCGCGAGCCGATCACCGCGCTGGTCGATCTGCAGGGTGTGATCGCGCACGGCAGTGAGGCCAGCGCCGATCTCATCGTCACCGGGTTGCGCGCCGCTTTCGAAAACGAATCGACCGCCGGCGTTATTCTGCGCATCAACAGCCCGGGCGGCAGCCCGGTCCAGTCCGGCTACATCAGCGACGAAATGTATCGTCTGCGGCAGAAACATCCGGATATCCCGCTGTACGCGGTGATCGAGGATGTCTGCGCGTCAGGCGGGTATTACGTCGCCGCTGCCGCCGACCAGATTTATGCCGACAAGGCCAGCATCGTCGGCTCGATCGGGGTGCGTATGGACGGCTTCGGCTTTGTCGAGACGATGGACAAGCTGGGGGTCGAACGACGCCTGCTGACGGCCGGCGAAAACAAGGGGTTTCTCGATCCGTTTTCACCCCAGGACCCGGCTCACGTCGCGCACGTCCGCGGCATACTCAGTGAGGTCCATCAGCAGTTCGTCAATACCGTACTCAAAAGCCGGCGTGACAAGCTCAGCGATGACCCGGCCATGTTCTCGGGTCTGGTCTGGACCGGGGAACGCAGTCTCGAACTCGGCCTCGTCGACGCCTTCGGCTCCTCGAGTTTCGTTGCGCGGGAAGTCATCGGCGCGGAAAAGATTGTCGACTTCACGCCCAAGGACTACTCCCTGGAAGGGATCCTGAAGCGCAGCGGAGCGAGCGCCCTGGCGGCATTCGCGGCAGCCAGCGCGCGCCTGTGGTAGCGGCGCGCGCGCAGCGCAGGCCTGCGTGGCGCTGCGTGCGGCGATCGGGGACGGCGATGGCGGCGATGGCGGCGTTTTCGAGGCCTCGCGAAGTTTATCGCGGATGCTTCTAACCGACTGATGTTTGGCCTATAATACCGCGCCCTTATGCCAGCAGAGCTCCCAGTTGAGGTTGATTGCCGGCGCCTGCTTGCCGCTGGCGGCACCCTGAGCGGCACCATCGCGGCGACACGACTGACCCGGGTGGATGGCTTGTTTCGTGCGCGCGCGGCGGTCAGCGCCGAATTGACGCTCAGCCGCGACGACAACGACCGCATGGTCGTCAATGGCCATTTCAGCGCGCCGCTCGACGCCCAGTGTCAGCGTTGTCTGGATTGGATGGCGATAGAGGTCGAAGGCGAGTTCGAGCTTGACGTGGTCGAAAGCGCGAACGCCGCTGACCGGGACGATGACGACCTGGTCTACAGCGTCGCCCATCGCCTCGACATTGCGGCCCTGGTTGAGGACGAAGTTTTACTGGCGTGCCCGATGATCCCGGTGCACGCCGAGCGTGATTGTGGCGGCGAACAGGCGCCGTCGCCACGCGTACCGAGCGAGAAACGCTATAAACCGTTTGCCGCACTGGACCAGTTGCTGGACAGTGGCGGTGACGAACGTAAACCTTAAGTTTCAGGAGTTTTGCCCGCATGGCTGTACAACAGAATAAATCGACGCCGGCTCGCCGCGGCATGCGTCGCTCCCACGATGCGCTGAAAAAAACCGCGCTGTCGGAAGACCCGACTACCGGCGAAACGCACCGTCGTCACCACGTCAGTGCGGATGGCTACTATCGCGGCAAGAAAGTCCTGCCGGACGCCGACTGATCGTCAGCATCGAAATCCGGCGCCCGCGCTCGGCGTCGCTACCTGACCGCCACCAGGCGGCCGATGAACCGTACGGCCGGACCGCGATGTCCGCCACTGGACCCCTGCAGCGCCGGTGACTACACGAATCAGTATTGACGCGATGGGCGGCGATTTCGGCCCCGGCGTAACGCTGCCGGCCGCGGCCACCGCGCTGGCCCGCTTTCCCGATCTGGAACTGGTCATCGTCGGTGACGAGCAGGCGGTGCTGGCACCGCTGGCTGAATGCGGGCTGAAGGACGACCGGCGGGTCGAGTTCGTGCACGCGCCGCAGGTTGTGGAAATGCACGAACGGCCGTCCGCGGCACTGCGTGGCAAGCGCGAGTCGTCGATGCGGCGCGCAATCGATCTGGTCAAGAGCGGCGACACCGCGGCCTGCATCAGCGCCGGCAATACCGGCGCCCTGATGGCGATTGCGCGCTTCGTGCTCAAAACGCTGCCCGGCATCGATCGCCCGGCCATCTGCGCGGTTATGCCGAGCGCAAAAAAAACCACCCACGTGCTCGATCTGGGCGCCAACGTCGATTCGAGTTCGGCCGAACTGTTCCGCTTTGCGGTCATGGGCGCGGTCTTCGCCGAAGCGGTCGACAATCGCGTCAATCCCAGCGTGGCCTTGCTCAACATCGGGGAAGAAGAAATCAAGGGCAACGACCGGGTCAAACATACCGCGCTGCTGCTTGAACAAAGTTCACTGAACTATGCCGGTTACGTGGAAGGCAACGATATCTTCGCCGGCAAGGTCGATGTCGTGGTGTGCGACGGTTTTGTCGGCAACGTCGCGCTGAAAGCCAGCGAGGGCGTCGCGCGGATGCTGGCCGAAATCGCGCGCGAGGAATTCAAGCGCAACTGGATGACGCGGCTCGGCGCGCTGTGCGCGATGCCGGGCCTGAAAGCGCTGCGTAACCGCGCCGACCCGCGCAGTTATAACGGCGCCAGCCTGCTGGGACTGCGCGGCACCGTGGTCAAAAGCCACGGCAGCGCCGACGCGCTGTCCTTCGCGCACGCCATCGAAGTCGCCATGGTCGAAGCCGAGAAGGCGGTGCCGGAACGCATCAGCCACCTGCTGGAAGAATTACTGGACGGCAGCCAGGAAAGCGTATGACGACCACTCAATCGGATCTGGCTTTCGTGTTTCCCGGTCAGGGCTCGCAGTCGCTGGGCATGATGGCCGCGCTGGGCGGAGAGTTTGCCGCGGTCGGGCAGCGTTTCAAGACCGCCTCCGAAGTGCTCGGCCTGGACCTGTGGGCGCTGGCCCAGGACGGTCCGGAGGACGCGCTCAACAGTACCCGTAACACGCAACCCGCGCTGCTCGCGGCGAGCGTGGCGACCTGGGATATCTGGCTCGCCTGCGGCGGGCCGCGACCGGCCATGATGGCCGGCCATAGTTTCGGCGAATACAGCGCGCTGGTATGCGCCGGCGCGCTCGATTACCGCGATGCGGTGGCCCTGGTCGCCGATCGCGGACGCTTCATGCAGGAGGCGGTACCGGCCGGCGAGGGCGCCATGGCGGCGATCCTCGGTCTCGAACTCGAGCGCATCGAGATTGTCTGCCGCGAGGCCAGTGCGAGCGCCGGACTGGCGGTCGCGGCCAACCTCAACGCGCCCGGACAAATCGTCATTGCCGGCAGCCGTGCCGGGGTCGAGCGCGCCTGCGAACTGGCGCTTGCCGACGGCGCCAAGCGCGCCCTGACCCTGGCGGTCAGCGCGCCGGCGCATTGCGCGCTGATGGCGCCGGCTGCCGAGCGCCTGGCGGCGCGGCTCGACGCGACCGAAATCGGACAACCGGATACCACCATCGTGCACAACGTCGATGTTGCCACGCACGGGGAAGCCGCTGCGATCCGGCGCGTGCTGGTCGAGCAGATGGTATCGCCGGTGCGATGGATCGAAACCATCGAACGCATGGCCGGCAACGGGGTTACCCAGGTCATCGAATGCGGGCCGGGCAAGGTACTGTCGGCATTGATCAAACGCATCGACCGCACGCTGGCCTGCACCGCCCTCGGCGATGGCGCGACCGTTCGTGCAACTACCGAGGCCCTGGAGGGGCAAGCCTGATGAGTGACAAACGCATTGCCCTGGTAACCGGAGCGAGCCGGGGTATCGGCCACGCGACGGCAGTCATGCTGGCCGAAAACGGCTTTGACATTGTCGCCACCGCGACCGCCCCGGCCGGCATCGAGCGCATTCAGGCCGAGCTCGGCGCCAGCGGCGCACTGCGTGCGGCCGTCGAGCTCGACGTCACCGAACCGACGTCGGTAGCGGCTTTTTTCGCCGCCCTGGACGCCCTCGAGGCGGCACCGCTGGTGGTGGTCAACAACGCCGGCGTGACGCGCGACAACCTGCTGTTGCGCATGAAGGATGACGAGTGGAACACCGTCATCGCCGCCAACCTGACCGCGGTGTTTGCGCTCACACGCCACTTTCTCAAAGGGATGGTCAAGGCGCGCTATGGTCGCATCATCAACGTCACCTCGGTGGTCGGGATCTCCGGTAACGCCGGGCAGGCCAACTACGCGGCCGCCAAGGCCGGCGTCATCGGCTTCACGAAATCACTGGCGCAGGAAGTTGCCAGCCGCGGGATCACCGTCAACGCGGTGGCACCAGGATTCATCGACACCGATATGACGCGCAAGCTGAACGATCAGCAGAAAGCAGGCGCTTTACAGCAGATCCCGATGGGACGTATGGGCGCGGCGGAGGAAATCGCGGCGGCGATTGCGTTCCTGGCATCCGACCAGGCCGCCTACATCACCGGCGAGACCATTCACGTAAACGGCGGCATGTACATGGCGTAAGCGGCAGCAGGCGGCCCGCATACGGTCCGTACCCATAGCGGGAGATTTGCATCTAACTAAATGTTTTTATAAAAAAGTCGATTTCGCGCCGGCGCAGCGGAGCTTGCTTGCAGTTTAGTCGGTTTTCACTAAACTAACACCCGCCGCAAAACTGCCGGCACCTAATTGGGAGGAATTTCAAACGATGAGCAGCGTTGAGGAACGTGTCAAGAAGATCGTCGTGGAGCAACTGGGCGTAAAAGAAGAAGAAACCACGAACGAAGCGTCTTTCGTCGACGACCTGGGCGCCGATTCGCTCGATACGGTGGAACTCGTGATGGCATTGGAAGAGGAATTCAAGACTGAAATTCCCGACGAGGAAGCCGAGAAAATCACGACGGTCCAGCAGGCGATCAACTACATCAACGAACACCTGGACGCGTAACAGCCAAGCGCAGTTCACGGAAGGCCGCGGTTCACGACTGAAACGCGGCCTTTTCCATTTTTAGCGCCTGAGAAAACACAGGACACGCAAGTTGCGGCATCGAGTTGTGGTCACCGGTCTGGGCCTGGTATGCCCGAACGGCAATACGGTCAGCGGCGTGTGGAGAATACCGTCAACGGTGTCAGCGGTATCGGTCCCATCGAGTCGTTCGACGCCTCGCAGTTCTCCGTGCGCATTGCCGGAGAGATCAAGGGCTTCGATATCACGCAGTACGTGTCCGCCAAGGACGCGCGCAAGATGGACCCTTTCATTCACTACGGCCTGGCCGCGGCGATTGAATCGATCGAGCATTCGGGCCTTAAAATCACGCCCGAAAACGCCAAGCGCGTGGGGACGATCATCGGCTCGGGCATCGGCGGCCTGCCGGGCATCGAGAAAGGCTACCAGTCGTTTCTCGACGGTGGCCCGCGGCGCATTTCGCCATTCTTCGTGCCCAGCAACATCATCAATATGGTCGCCGGTAATCTGTCGATCCGCTACGGCATCAAGGGCCCCAACTACGCGATCGTGTCGGCCTGTTCGACCGGCGCGCACTGCATCGGGCTGGCGGCACGGACCATCGAGCGTGGTGAGCAGGATGCCATCATCGCCGGCGGCGCCGAGTTCGCCACGTGTCCGACCGGGATCGGCGGATTCGCATCGGCCAAGGCACTGTCGACCAGAAACGATGATCCGACCAGGGCCAGTCGGCCGTGGGACGCTGAGCGCGATGGTTTCGTGCTCGCCGATGGCGCCGGAGTGGTGGTACTCGAATCGCTGGAGCACGCCGAAGCACGCGGCGCGACCATCTACGCGGAGCTGGTCGGATTCGCGATGAACTCCGACGCCTACCACATGACCGCGCCGTCGCCGAACGGGGAGGGCGCGGCCGACTGCATGGCGCTGGCGCTCGCCGATGCCGGCCTCGAACCGAGCGCGGTCGACTATATCAATGCGCACGGCACTTCGACCCCGGCGGGCGACAAGGCGGAAACCCAGGCGGTCAAGACCGTGTTCGGCGAACACGCCTACAAACTCGCGATGAGTTCGAGCAAATCGATGGTCGGCCACATGCTTGGCGCCGCGGGCGGCGCCGAAGCGGTCTATTCGATCCTCGCCATTCGCGATCAGATTGCACCGCCGACCATCAACCTGACCAACCCGGATCCCGAATGCGATCTCGATTACGTGCCCAACGTCGCGCGCAAGATGCCGATCACGGTCGCCCTGTCGAACTCGTTCGGTTTTGGCGGCACCAACGGCTCGTTGGTATTCAAAAAGTTCTGACCGCCGCGGCGTGCCGGACGCCAGTCCGGTTCCGAGCTGAATGGTGTTGTGCGCCGTGCTGATTGACGGGGTCGCCGGCGCCAGCCTCGCTGCGGACGATCGCGGCCTGGCCTATGGCGACGGCCTGTTTGAAACCATCGCGGTATGGGAAGGGCGGGTGCTCGCCGTTGATGCACACCTCGACAGACTCGGTCGGGATGCCGTGCGCCTCGGCATCGAGGCGCCCGATCCGACCGTGCTCGCCACCGAGATCGCGGCGGTTGCCGGTAACGCGCGGCGCGGGGTCGTCAAACTCATACTCACCCGCGGCAGTGGCGGTCGCGGCTACCGCCCGGCGCCGCTTGCGCGACCACGGCGTATCGTCGCCCTGCACCCATGGCCCGCGGACCTCGACGCCACCCGCGGCCTGCGCGCCTTCGTGTGCCGCCATCGACTCAGCCTCAATGTGCAAACCGCGGGCATCAAGCATCTCAACCGCCTCGACCAGGTCCTGGCCAGCGCGGAATGGCCCGACCCGTCTTACTTCGAAGGCTTGATGCTCGATCCGCACGGTCACGTCATCGAGGGTACCCGCAGCAACCTGTTCGCGCTTTATGGCACGCGCCTGGTGACTCCCGATCTCGGCGCCTGCGGGGTTGATGGCATCGTCCGTCAGGCCATACTCTCGCTCGCCTCCCGCTGCGGCCTGGCGGTCGAGATCCGCGCACTGCCGCTCGCCGAGCTTGGTGACGCCGATGAAATATTTCTCAGCAACTCGGTTATCGGCCTGCGTGCCCTGGCGCTCGTTGCGCCGGACCTGCGCCCGCGCAGCGCCGCTGACGATGGCGTGCGCCGTCTGGCCGCGGCGCTGCGCGAGCAAGGGGTGATCCCGTGAACAAGACGCTGCGCATCGCATTCGCAGTGGTCCTGCTGCTGATCGCCGTAACCCTGCTCATCGGTCGCTTCATCGAACATGAAATTGACACGGCGATGCACCGTCGCGTGCCGCTCGAACGGGACACACTCGTGGTCATCAAACCGGGCAGCAATGCGGTCAGCATCGGGCGCGAGCTGGAAGTCGAAGGCTGGCTCAGTCACTACCGCTGGTTTGCGCTGCGCGCCCGGCTCGACGGTGTCGCCGGCCGCATCAAGGCCGGCACTTACGAACTGGCGCCCGGCGACACCCTGGCGGATTTTCTCCGCCGTATCGTCAACGGCGAAACCAAAACCTTCGACGTCAGCTTCATCGAAGGTCAGCGCTTCGCGGATATCCGTCGCACCCTGCGCGCCGCGCCCTACGTCAGGTCCAGCCTGGTCGGGCTCGACGAGCGCGCCGTACTTGCCGCGCTCGACATCAGTGCGGCGGCGCCGGAAGGGCTGTTTTTCCCGGCCTCCTACCGTTACGAGGTCGACACCCCGGACCGCCAGATCCTGCGCCGCGCCTATCACCGCATGCAGTCGGTACTCACCGAGCTGTGGGCCGAGCGGGCCGAAGACCTGCCTTACGAAACGCCTTACGAGGCCCTGATCATGGCCTCGATCGTCGAAAAGGAAACCGGCCGCGCGGAAGAGCGCAGGGCGATCGCGGGGGTTTTTGTGCGACGTCTGCGCCTGGGCATGAAACTGCAGACCGACCCGACCGTGATTTACGGACTTGGTGATGCTTTCGACGGCGACTTGACCCGCGCCGATCTGCATCGCGATACACCGTACAATACTTACACCCGCAGCGGACTGCCGCCGACCCCGATCGCGCTGCCCGGTCGCGCCGCGATCGCCGCGGCGCTGGATCCGGCGCCCGGGAAAACGCTCTATTTTGTTGCCAAAGGCGATGGAACACATCACTTTTCCGAAACCCTGGCCGCGCACAACCGTGCCGTCCGTCGCTACCAGTTGCGGCGTTGATCGGTCATGAGCGGCGAGTTCATCACGCTCGAAGGCATCGAAGGCGTCGGCAAGACGACTGCGGTCGAAACCGTCGCGACGATCATGCGCCGACTCGGACGGCGCGTGGTGGTGACCCGCGAGCCGGGCGGCACGCCGCTCGGGGAAAACCTTCGCGCGCTGCTGCTGGCGCCCGCCTCGAGCCCCATGGCGCCGACCGCGGAACTGCTGCTGATGTTTGCCGCCCGCGCGCAACATCTTGCCGACGTCATCGAACCGGCCCTGCATGCCGGCAGTTGCGTGGTCTGTGATCGCTTTACCGATGCCACGTTTGCCTACCAGGGCGGCGGTCGCGGTCTCGACGATGCCATCATCGAGCAGGCCGCCGCAATCGTGCATCCGGATCGGCAGCCGCATCTGACCCTGCTCCTCGATGCGCCGGTCGCCCTGGCCCTGGCCCGGGCCCGGGCACGCGCCACGGCGGATCGTTTCGAGCGCGAGCAGTTCGAGTTTTTTGAACGCGTGCGGACTAGCTATCGGGCCCGCGCCGAGCGCTACCCCGAGCGTTTTCGGATCATCGACGCGGCTGCGGAACTCGCCGCGGTCGGTGACGAAATCAAACAGGTCCTGACGGAGCGCTTCGCATGAGCGCACCGTACCCGTGGCTGGCAGCCGACTGGGCGGCACTGACGCGCGCCCTCGACGACGGCAAGCTGGGTCACGCCTACCTGCTCAGCGGGCGCCAGGGGCTGGGTAAATTTGCCTTCGCCAGCGCTTTCGCCGGCCTCGCCCTGTGCGAAACGCCGGGCCGCGATGGCGCCTGCGGAAGCTGCCGCGGCTGCACCCTGGTCGCAGCCGGCAACCATCCGGATCTCAAAATCGTGACGCCCGACGAAGAACGCACGCGGATCGTCATCGAACAGGTACGCGACGTCATCGAATTTTATACCCTCAAGCCACACTATCGCGCCGCCAAGGTCTGCGTGATCTGCCCGGCAGAGCTGATGAACCACAGCGCCGCCAACGCCCTGCTCAAGATCCTCGAAGAACCGCCGCCGGGCGCACTGCTGCTGCTGGTTACGCACCGCCCGGGGCAACTCGCCGCCACCATCAACAGCCGCTGCCAGAAACTGCCACTGCGTGAGCCCGACTGGCCGACCTGCCTGGCGTGGCTGAATGCGCAGTCGGCGGTCCGCAGCGCCGGCGCCGCGTTAGAGGACATGACCCTGGCCGGCGCGCCGCTCGATATCCTTGCCCAGGTGAGCAGCGACGAGGGCCAGCGCTTCGACGATCTGATCGCGGCCCTGGCCGGCATCGCCGCACGCCGGCAGGGCGTGCTCGACAGTGCACGCGCGTTTGGCGGCGGTGATATCCGGCGCGTTCTCGACGCCGTGGAGATGCTTGTACAGGCACTGCTGCTGAGACATGCCGGGCACGATCTCAGACACCTCTCAGTGCCTGAGCGCCAACACCGGCAGTTGCAGGAAATCGCAGATAAATTAAACTCTAAGCGGCTTTTCTTCTTCCTCGATCAAATTGCTTCCGCACGTGCGGTGGTGCTACGCTCAAGCGGCGTACGAGGCGCCGAGATCGTTGAAAATCTGTTTTTCTGCTGGGCGAAAATCACCCAATCGGAGACCAAGGTATGAGCGCAGCCGGCAAGAACCCCAGGCAGGGCATACTTTCACTGACTATCCGCGACAAAAGTTCGCTGTATGCCGCCTATATGCCGTTTATCAAGAACGGTGGCCTGTTCATACCGACCAATAAGGCCTACAAGATCGGCGACGAGGTATTCATGCTCCTGACCCTCACCGACAGCAAGGAAAAACTACCCGTAGCGGGTCGCGTGATCTGGGTTACCCCGAAAGGCGCGCAGGGTAATCGCACCGCCGGCATCGGCGTGCAGTTCAGTGAGCTGGACAACGGCGCGACCCGCAACAAGATCGAAACCCAGCTCGCCGGCGCGCTGAAATCGGATCGTCAAACCCACACCATGTGACTTCGTGCCCGCGCACCGGCGCGGACCTGGTCAGCATGCGCTCGCTTTAGATACATCATGGATCTGGTTGACTCGCACTGCCATCTGCCCCTCATCGACGGCGGCGAAGCCGGCATGGACGGGATCGTTGAGCGCGCCCGCGCGGCCGGAGTCGGGCATATGCTCTGCGTGTGTGTCGACCTCGAAAGCTTCACCGCCGTGCGCGCTGCCGCGGCCCGTTATGACGACGTTTCCGCGTCGGTCGGTGTCCATCCGAATACCGATGAAAGCGCCCGCGAGCCAACTATCGACGATCTGCTTGCGCTGGCCGACGACGCCGCCATCGTCGCCATCGGCGAAACCGGCCTTGATTACTTTCGCTCCAGCGGCGACCTCGAATGGCAGCGCCGGCGTTTTCGTACCCACATCCGCGCCGCGCGGGAGGCCAACAAGCCGCTGATCATTCATTGCCGCGAAGCGGCGCCGGACCTGCTGCGGATCATGCGCGAAGAGGGCGCCGATCGGATCGGCGGAGTGATGCACTGCTTTGTTGAAGACTGGTCGGTAGCCGAGGCCGCGCTCGAGCTCGGGTTCTATATCTCGCTGTCGGGGATCGTGACCTTCAAAAGCGCGAGCGCGCTGCAGGCGGTGGCGGCGCAGGTGCCGGACGAACGCCTGCTGATCGAAACCGATTCACCGTGGCTGGCGCCCGTGCCACGTCGCGGCAAACAGAACGAGCCGGCCTACGTGCGCCACACCGCGGAATTCATCGCCACGCTGCGCGGCCAGGACGCGGCCGAACTGGCGGCGATGACGACGGCAAACTTCTATCGTCTGTTCGCGCTCGCGTGAGCACCTGATAAGACCGGGAGCATCGCTATGGGCCTGCTGATCGACGGGCAATGGCACGACCAGTGGTACGACACCAAAACGACGCAGGGCCGCTTTGAACGCGCCGAGGCGCGCTTCCGTAACTGGATCACGGCCGACGGCCGACCCGGGCCGTCCGGTGACGGCGGTTTCCCGGCCGCGGCCGGACGCTACCACCTGTACATCGGGCACGCCTGCCCATGGGCGCATCGCACCGTCATCTTTCGCCTGCTCAAGGGCCTCGAAGCGATGATTTCGCTGTCGGTTGTGCACTGGTACATGGCCGAGCAGGGCTGGACCTTCGATACCAGCGACAGCAAAGTCGTGGCCGATCCGATCAACAACGCCGCCTATATGCACCAGGTCTATACCGCCGCGGTTGCGGATTTTTCCGGCCGCGTGACGATCCCGGTGCTGTGGGATACCGAGCGCAACACCATCGTCAGCAACGAGTCGTCGGAAATCATCCGCATGTTCAACAGCGCGTTCGACGGCATCGGCGCGCGCGCCGGCGATTATTATCCGCAGGCCTTACGCGCCGAAATCGATCGCATCAACGCGCGGGTCTACGCCACGGTCAACAACGGCGTTTACCGCGCTGGCTTCGCCACCACCCAGGAGGCTTACGACGAGGCCGTCACGGCCTTGTTCGAAACCCTCGACTGGCTCGAGAGCCTGCTTGCGGAACGCACCTGGTTAGCCGGCGATACCCTGACGGAAGCCGACTGGCGCCTGTTTACCACCCTGATCCGCTTCGATGCCGTCTATCACTATCATTTCAAGTGCAATTTGAAACGCATTCGTGACTACCCACGGCTGCATGGCTTGATGTCGCGCCTGTACGCCATACCCGGGGTGGCCGCGACCGTGCACATGGACCACATCAAGGGCCATTATTTTGGCTCGCACCGCTCGATCAATCCGACCGGGATCGTGCCGCGCGGACCGCTGCAGCCGATCTGAATCAGGACTGCGGCAAGGCGAGCACCTTCAGGCGTTCGGGTTCAGCCGCACGCCACCGCTGGCCGCAGGTTTGATCACGATGTCCTTGCACAGGAAGCCGACAAACATCGCCGCGACGAACATCAGCACGTCGAGCGAGCCGCCGGCCAGCGCCACGATTGCCGGTCCCGGGCAGAACCCGGCCAGTCCCCAGCCGATGCCGAACAGGGCCGCGCCGCCAAGCAACGATGCGTCGATGTCAGAGCGGGTCGGAATGTCGAACCTGCCGGCCAGGAGCGGCAGCGGGCGGCGCAACACCCAGCGGTAGCCGAGAAAGGTAACCACCACCGCGCCACCCATGACGAACATCAGCGCCGGATCCCAGTGACCGGCGACGTCGAGAAAGCCGATCACCTTGGTCGGCTGGGTCATGCCCGAAATACCCAGTCCGATCGCGAACAGCGCGCCCAGCGCAAAAAAGCTCAAGGCCCTCATGACAGCATCCCCAGCACATGACGGGTGACGAACACGGTCACCATGGCGACGGCGATAAATACCCCGGTGGCGGTGATCGAACGTGTCGACAGGCGCGACATGCCGCATACCCCGTGGCCGCTGGTACAGCCGCCGCCGAGGCGGGTGCCGAAGCCGACAATAAACCCGGCCGCGATCAGCAACAGCGCGTTGGAGGTGATGGCGCCGGGCAGGGCCTGCGGCAGCACCTGGCCGACCAGTACGCCGCCGACCACCAGGCCCATGAGAACCCGTGCGCGCAGCGCACGATCGCCACTGTGCGGACTCATCAGTCCGGCCGCGATGCCGCTGACGCCAAGAATGCGCCCGTTCAGCCCCAGCATCGCGACCGCCGCGACGCCGATGATGCTGCCGCCGAGCAGGGCGGCGGGAATACTTCCAGGTTCTAACATGTTTGCCTCATTACTGTGGGACTCAAAACGCCTTGAGATGGGATTCCGACATCAGCCACGGCCACTGGCGGCCCGCGACCAGGCCTTTCCAGTAAATCACCGGCAGCACGTATTTTTTCAGCAGGTACATGCTGCGCCGTTCCTTGCCCTGGTCGAACGGAAACGTCTCGGCCGGGTTAAGGTCGTAATCGAACTCGGCCAGGACCAGACGGCCGTAGCCGGTAACCAGCGGGCACGACGTGTAGCCGTCGTAGCTTTCGGTCAGCGCGCGGCCCTGCATCACCGCGGCCAGGTTCATGGTCAGCACGGGTAGCTGTGCGCGCACGGCGGCGGCGGTTTTCGAGGTCGGCAGGCTGCTGGCATCGCCGAGGCTGAACACATTGGGAAAACGTACGTGCTGGGTGGTCGCCTTGTCGACATCGACAAAGCCTGCCTCATTCGCCAGCGGACTGTTTTTGATGAAATCCGGCGCGCTCATTGGCGGTGTGATATGCAGCATGTCGTAACGTTCGGTGCGGCGTTCACCCGACTTGGTGTTTTCGAACACCGCCTCGTGGGCGCCGGCGTCGACGGCGACGAGCTTTTCCGCGAAATTGGTTTCGATGTCGCGTTTGGCGCAGATGTCGTTCAATACCGCTGCGTACTTTTTGACCGCGAAAATACCATCGGCGGCGCAGAAATAGCGCACCTTGGTCTGATCGCGCACGCCGGTGCGGCGAAAATGATCCTCGGCCAGGTACATGATTTTCTGCGGCGCACCGGCGCACTTGATCGGCGGTGGCGGAAACGTAAACAGGGCCGAACCGCTCTTCAGGGCGCGGATATTGGCCCAGGTTGATTCAACTGAATCGTAACTGTAATTACTGCAGATCCCGGCTTTGCCGAGGTTGCCTTTGAGCCCGTCGATTTTGTCCCAATCGAGCTTGAGGCCGCCGGCGACGATCAGGAAATCATAATCCACCACGTTGCCGTTGAAGGTGGTGAGATTGTTCGCCGTGGGGTCGAACTCGGCGACCGCTTCGTTGATCCAGTTGACGCCGTCGGGGATCAGATCGGCCATCGCTCGGCGCGTCACCTCGCGCGGAAACATACCGCCGCCGACCATCGTCCATTGCGGCTGGTAATAGTGATAATCGGAAGGCTCAAGGAGCGTAATGTCGAGCTTGTCCCGCCCCGGCCACTGTGCCAGGGCCGAGATCACGCCCATCCCGCCGGCACCGCCGCCGACCACCACGATATGTTTCTTGTTATTGCCTGTCATCACTGCTTCCCCCTGTCCGTTCGATGGACCCGATCCGGCCTCAGCCTGGCGCCGAGGCCCGCGTCGCCGCGGTACGTAAACGCGCCACGGTAACGACCACAATCAGGCATTCGCTTGCGGCCAGCACCGCCGCAACAACCGCACGCGAGTAGCCCAGCGCGGCGGCCAGCAGGGAGCTGCCTTCAATCACGATCAGTATAGCCGCGATGACCAGGACGAAGCCGCCGAACCCGCGCTGCAGCTGGCTGCCGGATACCAGGCGTGACAGGCGGCTGCCAAGGACGGTGCCGATAATCGCCAGGGCACTGACGATGGTTGCCGATTCGACGTCGATAGGGACGTGAGAAATATAACCGGCCAGTCCGGCAAAACATTTCATCGTGATCACCAGCAGCGACGTACCGACCGCCGCGTGCATCGGCAACCCGCCGAGCAAGGCGAGCGCCGGTACCACCAGGAACCCGCCACCGGCGCCGACCAGGCCGGTGACGATACCGACGATGAATCCATCCGCGATAACCTTGGGCATCGAGCGCGGCTGACCATCTGCGGCGGCGCCGTCGACGGGCTGCTGACGGCCGTTGGATCTCCGGCGCAGCATGGCCACGCCACTGCCGATCATGACCGCGGCAAACAACAGCAGGAGCAGGGCGTCGGCAATGAACTGCGCGATGCGGCCGCCGCTGTAGGCGCCGGCCATGCCGGCCAGTCCAAAAATGATGCCGGTGCGCCAGTACACGTTGCCGGCGCGCGAATGCGGCAGCAGGGCGGCAAGGCTGGCCAGTCCGACCACCAGCAGCGAGGTGGCGATGGCGATTTTGGCGTCGAGGCCGACGACGTAAACCAGCAGGGGGACGGTCAGGATCGAACCGCCACCGCCGGTTAATCCGAGCAGCAGGCCGATGATCATGCCGACGATAACGATAGTGATGGTTGCCAGAGAAACCATACGGGTTAACCGGGAATCGATGTCGCTGAACTATATATTACGTTTAGCTATATCGTTATACCTTTTCTGAATAAATAGCCGGGACTGATAACACCGCACCGCTACGGTGAGCGGGGATAGCTGGCCTCGATGCCGATGAAACCACCCGCGTTGGGCATCCGGACGGCGATCAATGCGGCCCGGTCGAGGATCGCGTCCGCCGCCAGGATGCCATTCAGGTGCAGCAGATAGGCGACCAGCGCGTAGACTTCGGAGTCGGACAGTGAGCGCGGCGCATCGAACGGCATCGCGCGGCGGACAAAGTCGAACAGGGTGGTGGCATAGGGCCAGTATGTACCGATGGTCTGATCCGGTTGCGGTGCGCGCAGATCGGGGTTGCCGCCGGCCAGCTCGCCACCGCTGCCGCCGCGTCCCTCGACCCCGTGGCAGGCGATACAGCGGGCGGCGTACAGCTTTTGGCCCTCAGCGACGCTGCCCTGACCGCCTGGCAGGTTGTGCCCGTCGGGCCAGATCACATCGCCGGCTGCCGCCGCGAGCTCGGCGTGGCTCGCCGCACGCCCTAGTGCCGGGCTTTCCGCCGATACCTCGAAAGTACATGAAATAGCGGTTATTAATATAATATATTTCATGATATTAAACAGCATATCTAATCCCATTCATCATCAATGAACAGACCATCGAAATCACTTTCCGGAGCGGCGCTGTCGGGATAGACATGACTCACCCTGCCGTCCGCGGCGACCGCCCAGCTGACGATGGCATGGTAGTGGTAATAACCGTGGCGGCCGCGTTCGGCGAGCAGGGCGGCGCGAGTCGGCTGCACCCGTCCGCTATCGTCGGTCACTCGACTCTGCAGCACGGCCGGTTGGCCCGCCCAGCGCCACGGCGCGCGAAATCGAGTCAAAGCAGCGGGTAGCACGGGCTCGGCCAGGGCCGCATCGAGCCACGTCGCACCGCCGTCGGCGGAAACCTCGACACGCGCAACACGACCATGGCCCGACCACGCCAGGCCGCTCAGTTCGTAGATACCATGCTCGGGCAGGCGCATTTCGGCCGACGGTCGCGTGATCAGGGATTTCGGCGCCATGGTGAAGGTGAACTGGCGTGCGCGGCCATCGGCCTGCAGTTCGGTGTAGCGCGCAGTTTCGTTGCGGGCCATCGCCGGCATGGTGGAAACAGTGATATTTTTCAACCACTTGACGTTAAGCACACCTTCCCAGCCCGGGACCAGCAGGCGCAGCGGATAACCCTGCGAAGGCCGAATACGTTCGCCGTTCTGAAACAGCGCCAGAATGCAGTCGTCCATGGCCTTGGCCAGCGGCAGGCTCATGGTCAGAGAAAACGCGTCGGCGCCGCCAGCCACGATCCAGGCGGCTTCGGGCTTGAGTCCGGCTTCCTCCAGGATCACGCTCAGTTTGACCCCGGTCCATTCGCTGGCTGAAACCAGGCCGTGAAAAAATCCGGCCTGGGTCTGCACCGGTTTGCGCCGCCAGCCGGCGTTGCTGTTACCGCCGCATTCGACGAAACAGGTCCTGGACACGCGCGGGTAACGCAACAGTGCCGCCACGTCGAAGACCAGCGCTCGCTCGACGGCGCCACTGATCAGTAACCGGTGCTGCGCAGGATCGATATCGGGCACGCCGTTGTGGTGGCGTTCGTAATGCAGGCCGTTGGGCGTGATGGCGCCGTCGAGATCGTGCAGTGGCGACCACGAGATCCCGTTGCCGGGCGCGCCGCTGTTATCCGAGATCCAGCGCACCACGCTGCGTTCGCGCTCGGCCGGCTGCCCGTAGTTGGTGAATCCGCCGCCGGGGCGTGTCTGCCATGGTTCGATGCCAGCGCGCGCATCGAGCGAGACCGGCACTGCAGCCAGGGTTGCCAGCGACGCGCCGAGAAATTGGCGGCGATCGAGCAGACCATTGTTGGCCAGCGGCGCTCGGTTCGGGTTTGCATGCCATTTATCGACCACGGCAAACGTTCCCAAGCGCGGCATGATGCTCTGGCCCGGCAGTTTTATTACTTCGCATAATGTATATTATGTTAAATTAACTCGAAACCGGTTCGAGCCGGCGGCAACCGCCCCCAGGCTGACCTGGTCCATGCCCCTTCATTGCACTGCAGTCTACAATCATGCCTTTGTGATCCCACTCGCCACCGAGACCGTGGCGCCGGTTAAGGTAACGCATGAGTCACCCTGAAGAACACCGCTCGCATCGCGTCGGCTGGCTGCGCGCGGCCGTGCTGGGCGCCAATGATGGCGTCGTCTCGACCGCCAGTCTGATCATCGGCGTCGCTGCGGCCGGCACCACCCATCAGGACATCGTGCTGGCCGGACTCGCCGGCCTGGTCGCCGGCGCCATGTCGATGGCGGCCGGAGAATATGTGTCGGTGAGTTCGCAAGCCGATACCGAACGCGCCGACCTGGCCCTGGAAAAGGCCGCCTTGTCGGAAGATTACGAATCCGAAAAACTCGAGCTGGCTGACATTTACCAGGAGCGTGGCCTGGAGCCGGCGCTGGCGGCACAGGTCGCGACCCAGTTGATGGCCCACGACGCACTCGGCGCCCATGCCCGCGATGAAATCGGCATTTCCGAAAACGGCGGCGCGCGGCCGATCCAGGCGGCTTTTTCTTCGGCCGGCGCGTTCACGGTTGGTGCAGCCGTGCCGCTCGGCGTCGCCTGGGCGGTGCCCGGTCTACGCCTGATCACCGCGGTCGCCGTGTGTTCGCTGCTGCTGCTGGCCCTGACTGGCGGCATCGCGGCGCGCGCCGGTGGCGCACGGGTTTCCAGGGGCGCGCTGCGAGTGACGTTCTGGGGCGCGCTGGCGATGACGCTGACCGCCGGGGTCGGGCATGTTTTTGGCGTTTCGGCATGATCAACCCCACATTCACCGCCCGCTGGCCGCGCTGGTGTCTGACGGTAGTCCTCGGCGCGCTCGTCGCTGGCTGCGGCGACCACGCGCGCCTGCCGGTCAGCGCCGGCAGCGGGCTGGACCCAACGCTGCCAGAACCGCGGCGGACACTGCTGCCGACCGTCAACATCGCGCCTGCGACCGGCTGGCAAGCGGGCCAGAGTCCCACTGCCGCGGACGGTTTCAAGGTCAACCTGTTCGCCGAGGATCTCGACCATCCGCGCTGCCTGTACGTGCTGCCGAACGGTGACGTGCTGGTCAGCGAAAGCCGCGCACCGGCGCGACCGGTAACCGGGCTCAAATCCTGGTTAAGCAAAAAATTCATGGAAAAAGCCGGCGCGGGCGGACCCAGCGCCGATCGCATAACGCTGCTGCGCGATAGCGACGATGACGGCGTTGCCGATCTCAGACACGAATTTATCGCCGGCCTGCGCTCGCCATTCGGGATGGCGCTGGTCGGCGATACCCTTTACATCGCCAACACCGATGCCGTCGTGCATGTCCCCTACACAACCGGAATGACCGGCGCCGCGCAGCGGCCCGAAACGCTCACCGCCTTACCCGCGGATCCGCCCAATTACCACTGGACCAAGAACCTGCTCGCGAGTGGCGATGGCCGACACCTGTACGTCAGTGTCGGTTCGAACAGCAACGTCGGAGAAAATGGCCTGGCGCTCGAGCAGGGACGCGCCGCGATCCTCGAAATCGAGCGCGCCAGCGGCGCCACGCGCATTTATGCCAGCGGTCTCAGGAATCCCGTCGGCCTGGCCTGGCATCCGATCAGTGGTGCGCTGTGGGTGACCGTCAACGAGCGCGACGAACTCGGCAGCGACCTCGTGCCGGACTATATGACGGCGGTCCGCCCGGGCGGATTTTACGGCTGGCCGTACAGCTACTACGGCCAGCACGTCGATGCACGGGTCACCCCTGCCCGTCCCGAACTGGTCGCCACCGCGCTGACCCCGGATTACGCGCTCGGTCCGCACACCGCATCACTCGGCCTTGCGTTTCATACCGGCAAGGGCCTGCCTGCCCCCTACCGCAACGGCGCCTTCATTGCCCAGCACGGTTCCTGGAACCGCACGCCGCGCAGCGGCTACAAGGTCGTTTTTGTGGCTTTTGACGGCGATCGGCCAACCGGCAAGCCGCAGGAGATCCTGAGTGGTTTTGTCGACGCCGACGGCAACGCGCGCGGCCGGCCGGTGTGCGTCGCGCAGTGGCGCGACGGTTCGCTGCTGGTCAGTGACGATGTCGGCAACAAGCTGTGGCGCCTGTCGGCAACGCCCTGAGTGCCACTCCCTACCCGGCGCGCGCCTGGCGGCGGCGCCTATTCGCCGCTGCCGAGATAACCGCCGTCGACCGGCAGCACCGCGCCGGTCGTGAAGCTCGACGCGGCGCTGGCGAAATACAATGCTGCGCCGACGATCTCCTGCGGTTCGCCACCACGCTTCAGGGCCATGCGCGCGGCGCGCTCGTTGAACGTTTCCATGTCCCAGGCCTTGGAGATATCGGTCAGGAACGGTCCGGCCATGATGCAGTTGACCCGCACCTTGGGCGCGTAGGCATGTGCGAAGGCCCCGGTCAGCGCGTTCAGTCCGGCCTTGGCCGCACCGTAAGGCTGCGAACCCGGGCTCGGTGCAACCGACGCAGTGCTGGAAATATTGATGATGGCGCCGCCGTCGGCATCCATCATGCGTTTGCCGACGACCGCCATGAGCCGAAACGGCGCCTTGAGGTTGATCGCCACGACCTTGTCGAAAAGCTCCTCGCTGACTTCCTCCAGCGATGGATACAGCGGCGACATGCCCGCGTTGTTGACCAGGATGTCGATTTTGCCGAAATGCGCCTGCACCGCGTCGACCATCGGATCGAGCTGATCCCAGCGGCCGACGTGACAGGCATAGGGAAATGCTTTGCGACCGAGTGCCTCGACTTCGGCGGCGACCGCCTCGCATTGATCGAGTTTGCGGCTGACGATGGCGACATCCGCGCCCTGTTCGGCAAACGCTAGTGCCATCTGGCGGCCCAGCCCGCGGCTGCCGCCGGTGATCAGGGCAACTTTGCCGCTGAGATCGAATCGGTCCTTACTCATCTGCGTTCCTCGCTGTTGAACGGTTGATAACGTTCCGGGCGCCGCGCCGCGCTGATGCCGGGCACGCCCGGCAATGTACCTGAGCCACGGCCGACGATCAGCTGGGCTTTCAGGCCGTGTTCCATGTGCTGGGCAATGTCGCAGTGTACGAGATACGTGGCGTGATCGCTGGGCACGATCAGAGTGCCGGCGCGCTGGCGGCCACCACTCGCCTCGAGGTGGAACATACCCTGCGGATACAGGTAGCGCGGCAGGCCGTGCACCATCCACTGGTGGCGTACCTCATCGTCGTTGACCAGCGTGACCTTGAGTCGAGCGCACGGTGGCACCCGCCACTCGTGGCGGTCAAAACCAAACGCCTGCCCGCGCAGGGCATGTTTGACCCCGACCCTGACCTGCACGTCGATGTCCGCGCTGACCGCGCTGCAATCCTGGGGCAGGCGTTCGCTGTTCGAATTCATGGTCATGCCATCGCGGTCCAGGCTCATGGCATGACCGGCGTGATCGTGGGCGGCATGCGGGTCGTCCTGCTGCGCGGGTAGCTGGCTGCAGGCGCCGAGCGCCAGCAGCAGGCAGGCGACCCGCATCATGAAGCCCGCCTGCGCCACGGCAGCAACAGCGCGACGAGTAGCAGCAGCGTCGCCGCCCCGAACAACAGCGGCCGCATCGGCGTCGCCGAAGACTGCGGTTCGTCGAGGTAATCCATGCCCATGCCGCTGAATACCGGCAGCAGGCCGCGGTAATAATCGGGGTCGAAATACAGCGCCAGCTGCGCCGCCGGCACCGCCGTGCGCGGCAGACCGCGTTCGCCGAGGTAAGACTCGTAAACCACCAGGCTGACGTCTCCGCCCGGTCCGATACCGTTGGTGGTCACGGCCTGTTCGCGGTGGTCGTGCAGCAGCCAGGCGCCTTCACCGTAACTTTCGCGCCCGTCGTTGATCGAATTGAGGGTGATATCGGCGCGCTGCGCCGACGCGATCCAGAACACGTCGCGCTGTTCGTCGGCCGCCAGCGCGACACCGTCGCGATGCGTCAGGCGCGGCTTGTGGCCATGGAAATGCAGCGCCACCCCTTCGGCACCCCCGTTCAGTACACGCAGCCTCGACCGCTGGCCGGGCGCGGTCACGACCAGCGATTCACGCAGGGTGTAGGGAAACGAGCGGCCGTTGAGCAGAAAATATTCCGCTACGCGGGTGGTAATGTTGTAGTCGCGGTGGATCGAACGTGAAACCAGGCGCGGATCGCTGTGCTGCTGAATGCGATTGTTCAGGTCGCGGTCAAGTTCCGCGTAATGCAGATCGTATTCACGATCGTGTTTCTCGCGCACCGCGACTGACGGCACCCGCACCCGCCCGGCACCGATATTGAAGGTCTGCAGGGTGTTGTTCGGACGGTTCTCCTCGACGATGAACAGGCCCTGCAGGCCCATCAGGATATGGGTGTGCGGTTGCACGTGACAATGATAGAACGAGGTGCCGGCGTGGCGCGGGGTAAACGTGTAACTGCGCTGACGGTCCGGGCGCGGTCGGATGTTCACTCCACAGCGGTACGCCGTCGTTACCGGCGCCGGTGGCCGTGACGAAGGGGTGGTCGACGCCGTGAAAGTGGATCGTGTGCGGCAGGTAGTGCGTGTTTTCCAGGGTCACGGTGACCTCATCGCCCTGCTCGACCCGGATCGCCGGGGCCGGCAGCCGGATCAAACGATTGGCCACGGTCGATTCGAAATTGATTGTCGTCATGCCGCGGCTTTTTGGCGCGAACACCCACAGTCCCGGCGTGATCCCCGGCGCGATCTCGAATTCGGGTACCACCCCGGCAAAATCCGGCGAGTGTCCGTTCAGCTCCATCACTTCGAGCCGAATGTGGATCACGTCGGGGTCGCCGTCACCGTCGCGGTCGGTGCTGTTTTCGACTGCGTCCGCGGCGTACAGCGATTTCAGCAACACGGCCTCGGGCACGTTGTTACCGCCGAGTACGGCGAGTGCCACGTCCCACGGGTTTTCGCCGACCCGGTTGTTCTGCGGCAATCCGCTCTGCGGGCCGAAACCCATGCTGGCTCCGATGGATACGCCGTTGTAGATGCCCGCGACTGAGCTGCTGCCGCCGAGGTGGCAGGAGATCACGCGGACAGGTGGCCCAGAGATGGGCTTCGGCCCATCGATATACAGACGCTCCCGCCCGCGCGGCGACCTCCTCGCTGCCTGAAACCTCCCTCGGAGCGCCCCCGCCTTACGAATTTGTGGCTTGTACCGGTGGAATCCATAACGACGGGATCTCAAGTCGCGCCAGGCCTGCGGGATGGCGGAAGAAGCGGCAGGCACCATCCATTGATAGAACGCCGTCTCGAAGAGAGCGACGCGCGTGACGGACGGAAGCTTGTCGCGGAAACAGCGTATGCCCTCGGCATAAGCTGGATTGTGGGCCGGAGCGACTTCCTTGAAGCCTTCGAGGGCCTTGAGGACAGCGTCGTCCGCCTCCACGCAGCCGCTCAGATCCTTGCCCAGCACCGGCCTTGGAATC
>CALOBG010000126.1:0-4940 GCA_942490995.1 uncultured Gammaproteobacteria bacterium | reverse complement strand
GTCAGTCTCGCCCACGCGGTCGGCGATTCGCAGGAGTTCGCGGCGCTGCGCGACTATCGCTCAGGCGATCCACGCTGTCATATTCACTGGCGCTACCCCTGCCCGCACCGGCAAGCTGATCGTCAAACAATACCAGGACGAATATTTCGATCGCCACGCGCTGGTCATCGACACCCACGGCGGGAAATACTGGCGCCGAAACCCCTGTTCGAAGCCATCATTTCGGTCGCCGCCTCGATCGCCGGTGGCGAACGACCGCGCGATTCGATCCTCGATCTGATTTTTGTCGGCGCGGATATCGTTGCGCCTTAGCGCCGGGCGCGGACTCGGCGATGCCACCACGCCTCTCACCTACCTGGCCGAGGCGCAGCTTGCGCCGCTGGCGGATTTTGACCAGATGGCCGGTGTCCTGCGCGCCCGGGCCGACGAACCGGCCAGCGTTATCGTTGTGCTCGGCGCCGACGACCTACCGCGTCGCGATCCGCTCACCGCCCTGACAGTGCGCGGCATCCCCTGCATCGCGCTGTTCGTGACCGTTGACGACACGGCGCCGGCAGACGGCGTTTTCGACAGCGCCCCGCAGGTATTCACCATCCGCGCCGGTTACCTCGCCGAGGACCTGGCCCGGGTCGAACTACGACCGTGAGTGCGAGCGTAGAGGTGGTCTGCAAACCGATGCCGCGTGGCTGGGTAAGCCTCGCGTTGCTGGTGTGGGGCGGCTACACCGAGGCCTGGCCCGGCGCCGTCGTCATGGCGCTGATGCTTGAGGCAGTCGCCTTGTCGCCGGTCAAGTGGGCGATGGGCAAACGCGAATTCCATCGGGCCGCCGATCTCACCAGCGTCATATTTGCCGTGATTACCGTCGTGCAGTTTTCGCGCTACTCGGTGCACGGCATCTACGAGATCCTCGCCGTCGCACCGTACTGCTTTTTCCCACTGTTGCTCGCCGAGCGCGCGAGCACTACCCGGACCATTCCGATGAGTGCGCTGTTCTACAGCCTGCGTCGGTACCCGGAACAGGACCGCGAACTCGATATCGCACCGCACTACATCGTGATCTGCATACTCGCGGCGAGTACCGGCGCCGAGCGTGGTGTCAGCTTCATCGCGCTGGTCGCGCTGCTCGTGATCGGCATCATCGGTGCGGCACGGCCACGTCGCTATTCGTGGCCGCAGTGGAGCGTCGCGATCGTGCTGGCCCTGGCGGTGGCGGCCGCTACCCAGCTTGGCGTCCAGCACGCACAACGGGCGCTGGAAAATTCGTTCATCTACTGGTTCAACCAGTTTCCGTGGTCGGGCGGTGATCCGAATCGCGCCATCACGGCGATCGGCGCCATCGGCCGCCTGAAGCTGTCCGACCAGATCCGGGTGCGGGTCAGTCGCGAGTCGGCCGCTCAGATCCCGCTGATGTTGCAGGAGGCGAGCTACGATGTGTTCAAATTCGGATCGTGGTCGGCAACCGGCGCTAAATTCGAAGCGCTGGACAAAATTTCCGGCCGCGACGCGTGGGCCACCGACGATAGCGCGAACCCGGCGACGTCACCACCTATCGAAATCACCGTACAGCATCGCCGTGAACTGACCTTGCTGCCGGTACCGCGCGGCACCGCGCGCATCGACAGCGGCGAACTAGCGGAACTGCAGCGCAACCGCTTCGGTACCCTGCTCGGTGAAGCCCCGCCCGGCGCCTTGCGCTTTATCGCCAGGCGCGGCGAGCCGCCCGTCGAGGAGCCGCCGCCGACGTCGAGCGATCTCGAGATCCCGGCCGCCTATGCCTCAGTGATTGCGCAGACAGCCGCCGAAATCGGCCACCGTCAGGAAGCCGCGGCGAGCCGCGCCGACCATATCCGCGACTTCTTTCTGAACAACTTCACCTACAGTCTGATCCAGCGCGGCGGCTTTTCGCGGCGCACGCCGCTGGCTCACTTCCTCACCGAGACACGGCGCGGTCACTGCGAGTATTTCGCTACCGCGGCCGCGCTGCTGCTGCGCGAAGCCGGCATTCCGGCACGCTACGCGGTCGGCTATGTGGTCGAGGAATACAGCGAACTGGAACGCGCCTACATCGGGCGTGCACGACACGCCCATGCCTGGGCGCTGGCGCACATCAACGGGCGCTGGGTCACTATCGACGCGACGCCGTCGGTATGGTTCGCGATGGAAAGCGCCTATGCCTCGCGCTGGCAAGGGCTGCAGGATTTCGGCGCCTGGATCTGGTATGGCTATCAGCGCCTCGCGCAGGCCGATTTCAGTGAACTGAGTGGAACGCTGATCTGGCTCGTGCCACCGCTTGCGATCGTACTCTACCTGCGTTTGCGCAAAAGCCCGATCGCGGTCCGCGACGAAGCGGCGCCGGCGACACCCACCGCGCCCGGCGACGACTGTGCAGTGGCCGAACTGATCGCCGAGCTGCGCGCGCGCGGACTGTCACCGAGCGATGGCGAAACGACCGCGCGGTTCCTGCGCCGCGCCGCGCCGGCATCGAACGCTGACATCGACATTCATGACATTATTCGAGAATATTATTGGCAGCGTTTCGCCGCACCGCGGCCGGATCCTGACGCCGAACAGCGCCTGCGCGACTGGGTACGCCGCTACCGCGACGGACTACTCTCTTGAGCCTGACAGGGCCTCACGAAATGCGCGCTGCTCATCCTCGGATTTGATCTGGCGGATGTAGTGATCGGCCACCGCCGGCGGGATCAGGCCCTGGAACATCGCGCGACGCTTTTCGTCCGCACTCACACCATCGCTGGTCAAAAACGCCATCGGGTCGATCGCGCCGCGCTCGAGCATGATCGCGTTTTCGTTGGCGACGTCGCGCATGACAGCGTGGTTAGGTGTCAAACGCCCGCGTACGAACTCCGGCGAGGCGAGATGGTTTTCGTAGATCGCCCGGATCTCGAGTTTGTAGCCACCGATCAGGATCGGGTTGATGGTCTCCTCGAGCTGCGACTCGATATTGTTCATGCGCGTCAACACCAGATCGGACCACGACGTACCCTGCGCTGCGAGTCGATTCATCACACTGTAGATTTCGAGCACGTTGTTGATGCTCACGGCGCGATAAACATCGTGGATGAACGCGTAGTTACGCTCGGCGATCAAGCCTTCGTAGTTGGCAAAGCCGAGGGCGCGACAGACGTCGAGACGTTCGCTGACCGCGCTATTGAATCCGATACTGCACAGCAGTTGCGGCACACGCAGACCGAACTGTTGCGCGATCTGCTCACGGCGCCCGCCGGTGTCATCCAGCGGCCCCACACGGGTAGCCGAGAATATCGCCAGCAGTTCGTCTGACGACGCCCGCAGCAGTGTTTCGAATGAGTACACTGATCCCTATCCTGTTACTGTCGCCGCGCCGTACGGCGCGTACGAAAGCGAACTCCCCCCTGACGCCCGCCAGTATGCCGGCTTATTGCCGTCCGCGACACCGCCAAATCCACTCAATCGTGCCATTTCACCGTCACCATGCCGTCAACAATTGTTACGTCGAGTTCGTCCAGGTCCCAGCCCGCGCCCCGCGCGCAGGATCCGTTCGGCATGCTGAACCGCCAGCCATGCTGGGCGCAGGTAATCGTGTGCCCGTCTATACCGCTGTCCATCAACTCCATGCCCTGGTGTGAACAATAGGCCTTGAATGCCCTTACCACGTCACCGCTGCGGTACAGCAACAGCGAACGCCCGGTCCGGTGGCGCTTGACGATTTGTCCGTCCGGCAGCTGATCCAGTTCAATCGCTTCGAGCGACTCGTCATCGTCGACCCGCGCGGCAGGCGGGGCAAAGCCCTCGACGCCGGCTTCCAGCAACACCTCGACAGCCCACACGATACGACTCAGGCCCAGGGCCGGGAACGCCATCATCAGCGCGTCCAGGATCTCGTCAGCGCTGGCGCCGGCAGCGAGCGCCTTGCGGGTGTATTGCACCAGCCCTTTTTCGGTCTGCACCGCCACTTTGCTGATCACTGAAATCAAGGCACGGGTTTTGGGGTCGAGGCGGCTGCCGGCGTCCTTGAGAAATTCGAAGTACGCCCCCATCGCCGCCGGGCGGGTCTGTAGAAGGTAGTCGAGCGCACGACTCATAATAAGTAATCCTGTTTGAGTCGCGGCGTGGCGACCCGGCTGCTACCGGATGGCCCGCGTTGGCGCCGGCGATTGTGGTTGATATCAATCACGACGCAAACTATCGCTGACCGCGATTGGGGTCGGATACCTCATCACGATGAGGTAGCTCGAAACAATGAACGTGACCAGGGTCGTCAATTGCACCAGGTAGCCAGCGCGCTCGCTGAGCAGGCCGCTGCTGAGCGCCACGACCGCCACCATCAGACTGAACTCGCTGACCTGACCCAGGCGTACGCCGACCTCCAGCGACAGCTGGCCGGGCTCGCCGGCGCGTCGGAACAACCAGCGGAACGTATAAGGTTTGGCGATCAGCAATATCGCCGCCAGCAGGATCGCCGGTACCAGTGATTGTTCAATCATCACCGTTTCGAAACTGGCGCCGAGCGAAAAAAAGAACAGCACCAGGAAAAAATCGCGCAGCGGGCGCAGGCTGTCGGCGATGAAGATCGATACCGGACAACTGGCCAGGGCGATACCGGCGATGAACGCGCCGATCTCGTGAGACAGTCCCAGCGCCACCGCGCACTCGGCGATCGCCAGGCACCAGCCGATGACCAGCAGAAACAGGTATTCCTGGATCTGATCGAAACGGCGCATGAGTGGTTCGATGAGGTATTTCTCGAAACCCAGCGCGATTGCCACCAGCAACGGTAGCGCGATCATCTGCTGAACAATACCGCTAAGCGGGTCCTGGCCACGACCGTAACCATGCACGATCAACAGCACCACGATCGCGATGAGGTCCTGCAGCAGCAGCACCGAAATCATCATCTGGCCTTTGTGTTGGTGATGCAGCGAGGTCGTCGGCAGCAGTTT
>CALOBG010000125.1:0-184100 GCA_942490995.1 uncultured Gammaproteobacteria bacterium | reverse complement strand
GTGGTTTACGCGCTCAATGCGAATCATGATCGCTTCAGTTAGAAATCAGTACTTGTATGCGTCAATGTGCTTTCATTGCCTTAAAATAGGGTGGTTGTCACGCAGCTTCATTTCGAAATATTCCGTGGTTCGGATCACATCCGACCAACGCGCATACCCATAATTTTTTGGGCTGAGTGACGAGTTATTGGATATATAGTGCCCAATGCGGCCCATATACGCCCATTCGTCTTCATCTTTCATGTTCTCCACGGCGGCACGCAGGACGTTCATGAGTTCAGTATCGCCGCGCAGTTCTTTTTTCGTTTTCTTCGCCGACTTTATCGGATCCGGATCTTCGATAGTCGGATCCTGGAAATGATCGGTATGGATGAACAACGAGCAGGCCTTTTTGAACGGATCAGGTGTCTTGCTTTCACCAAACCCGATAACGCTTTTGCCCTTCGATATCAGCTTGAGTACCAGCGGGGTGAAATCACTGTCGCTCGTGACGAGCGCAAAACTGTCGACCTTCTCGGTGAACAGAAGATCCATGGCGTCGATGGCCATACACATGTCGACGGCGTTCTTGCCTTTGGTGTAGGCGAACTGCTGTACGGGCTGGATCGCGAATGGATGCAACTTCTCCTCCCAGCCGGCCTGGTTCTTCCAGTTGCCGTAGGCTCGGCGGATGTTGATGGTGCCTTTCTCGGCAAGCTCGCTCAATATCCCGTGAATGGAATTCGGCGAGGCGTTCTCGCAATCAATTAGCAGGGCAATGTTCACTGTAGTCGGCTCCTCGGCGACGGGGGATACCGCGACTGGTCGCGTTGGATCCAGATAACCACGATAGCGCAGCAAGCGGCAGTTCGGCACCCTATGCGTCGGGCTTGGGTCAGAACAATTCCGCAGCGGCGCCCGCTGCAGGCCAGAAGGAATTCCTCATGGGCCCGGGTCACACCCATAGAAGTACGAAATAATCACGCGCTCCCGGTTCGGGCTTATCTATCGTTCGAGGGCCGAACCAGGCGGATTATGCCCGCCATGCAAACACCGACCAGCCAACTTTTGCGATGTGCCTTCCTGATGGCGGGTGTGTGTTGCGCATTGGTCCTACCGTCGACCAGCCACGCAGACACTGATGCGGAACGAAGTGCGCTGGCCCAACTGGTCTACGAACTGGATGCCCTCGGTCCATTAATCATCACCGCCGCAGCACAGGCCGATCCCGACACGCGGATCCGATTCCAGTATGACTGGCTGCGCCAGGACCTCGCCCGTATCCGTCTCGGGATTGAAGAACACCTGAACGCACCACAAGCCGAGCCGCGCCGATTTCCACCCGTGCGCGGAGATTATCGGCGTTGAAGCGTGGCGATGACTGCAGGCCAGAACGCGGCGTTCGCCGCTGGTTCCGGTATTACCCCGGAGACGTTACTCGTTGCAATCGCCGGGATCACGCTGACGCTAGCTCTGGTGTGGGCGCTGTGGTTGACCTTCGGCGTCTTCGGCGCCTGGCAGTCCGGCCGTGCAAGTCTTTTCGACCTTACATGGGGCGTGCTCCGCTCGAGCATCGTTCTGCTGGTTCTCGGCTTCTCCCTTCGGTGACCGTACCGGCGATTTCTCATTTGCCCGATCTATCGTAAATATCCTTGGAGACTCCTTAATGAAGTGCCAGATCCGTTCGCTCGCCGCTACGTTTGGTGCGGCAATCGCAAGTATTACGCAATCCGCGTATGCCGCACTTCCGACACCGATTGCTCCCAGTACCGGGCCCGGCGCTGGGGACTGGATTGGCCTGATCAAGGGTTACATCAAGGATGGTGGTCTCGTGCTCGGTCTTGCCATCGCGGTGATGGGCTTTCTCTGGATTGCCTACCTCGCGTTCGCGAAATTCAACGAGGCGCGGCAGGGCAAGGCCGAATGGGCCGAGGTGGGTGTGCTGGGGATCGTCGGCGCAATCGTGCTCATCTTCGCGAGCTATCTGTTGACCGAAGCGGCAGGCGTGATCTGAGCTGGTATGGCGGCCCGCAGTGACATCCTGCCCGAGCGCTTAAACGCCGAACCGGCGATCTTCAAGGGCTGTTCCTCTACCGAGCTTGGCGTGATCGTGCTTATCGCAACGGTGGTATGGCTGCCGCTCGGATTGCTGCTCGCCGCGTCCGTTGGTGCGATCACAATGGGATTCGGGATCGCGGGGATCGGTGTGATCGGAACCGTGATCGGCGTTGCCGTGCTGTTCCAGCACCTGAAGCGTAACCGCCCCGACGGCTACTATCAGCAGCGCGTCGTGCTCTGGCTACACGTACGCGGGCTGCGACGTTCGCGATTGATCCAACGCGGTGGCGTCTGGGATCTGGGAAGGCGGATCGATGGGCCGGTATAGGCATGAGATCGATAACGTGCGTTCGCATGTTCGCTCACTTTGGATGGTGATCGGACTGCAGGCGGTCATTATAGCGGGCCTCTGGCTCGGCTGGAGTCAGGCACCGAGCCAGATCACTGTCCACCTGCCACCCGATCTTCGCTCGGGCGCCGTGCTGGCCATCGATAACACGCCGCCGGCCAACGTCTATGCGTTCGCGTATTACATATTCCAGCAATTGAATCGCTGGCCGGAGGATGGGGCACAGGATTGTGGCAAGGCCATCTTCCGGGTGTCGCCGTACCTCACGCCACAGTACCGCGCCTTGCTGATCGCCGACATGGAGACGAAAGCCCGCCAGGGTGAACTCAGTTATCGGGTGCGCGGGATCCAGGAATATCCCGAGCGGACTTACTCGGAGGCACGTGTGGAGATCCTGGACGGCGACGCGTGGATCGTATGGCTCGACCTCGATCTCTTCGAGTCGGTCAAAGGCATGACGGTCAAGCAAACCGCGATCCGCTATCCCTTGCGGGTCGTGCGGCAGGCGGTCGATCTGGAGGCAAACCCATGGGGGCTGGCTCTGGATGGGTATGGGCCGGCAGGTCCGCAGCGTCTGAGCGAGACCGAGCTCAAGATCCCGTTCAATGGTGGCGCGCATGCGAGTTGATGGACTACGCCCGCATTTAGCAGCCGTCGTCAATCGTGCGCTCGGCCTTCTTGGTCTTGTTGCTCTCGGCGTTTCGATCAGCGCCTTCGCCGAAGATCCTGGCACCGAACGCGTCGAGTGGCGCAAGGTGCCGATCGAAGTGTTCCTTCAGGTGGGCACAGAACGACAAGTCCAGTTTCCGTCACCGGTGAAGGTCGGTATACCCGGCAGCATCCAAGCGCATCTCCGTACGCAATCAATCGGCGATACGGTGTACTTCCGTCCGTCCGGGGCGTTCCCTGCGACCCGTGCGGTGGTGCAAACGCTCGACGGCGAGCGCACCTATCTTCTGGACCTCTCAGCTTCGGAGACTGGATCACCCACGGCACCGCTGAAGGTAGTCGACCCGAACCTCGACGACGCCAATAGCAACCCGGACGAATCGGCCGGAACCGCAGCCATTCGCCAGAGCCTCGATCCGGTAGCCCTGACCCGTTTCGCCGCACAGCAACTTTACGCACCCGCCCGATTGCTGAAAGGCTCACCCGACGTAGTGCGCGTTCCGGTCCGCGACGAACCAGTCGATCTGATGCGCGGTGCCACCCTTACCGCGGTGCCCGTGATCGCGTGGCGCAGCGGCGGCCTGCATATCACCGCGGTGAAACTCACCAATGCGGGCACTACGCCCTTCGTGCTCGATCCGCGTTCGCTCAAGGGCGAGTGGTTAACCGCCGCGTTTCAGCATAACCGATTGTTTGCCGCAGGGGACGAAGCCGATACGACGGTGGTGTACCTCGTCTCGCGGCGTCCCTTCGCCGAGGCACGGCCATGATCCCGGCAACGCAGAATCGCCTGCTACCGGTACTCGTCAGCCTGGTACTGGCTGCCCTGGTGTTCGTCGTACTCAGATCGTGCCAGGACACGACGCGTACGCCAGAGCGGATGAGTGCTGTACCAGTCGCCCCCGCCCCGGATGCCGACACGCCTGCGGATACCATCAAAACGTTGACGGCCAATGTCGCGGCGATGACGACGGAAGTCGCTGCGCTGCGGCAGGACAACGCGGATCTGAAGAAAGACAATCAGGCGGTGATCGCCGGTCGCGATCAGATCGAGCAAAGGCTGACCACGCGGCTGGACGAGACGCTGGCAACCCGCACCCATGTTGTCGACGCGCAGCAGGCCGAGCAGTCGGATTTTTTGTCGTCGCTTTCGGCGCGGCTCGACGCGATGGCCGACGCTCTGGCCTCCTTGCCGGAGGACGCGCAGGGCTCGGATATCCCGGTCGGATTCGGTTTCGACAATATCCCCGCGCCGGTCGAGTCGCTGACCTGGATAGAACCCCTCGACAAAGTCGATGCAATTGAGGGGGGCGTCGCAGGGCTCACGAGTTCGTGGGCGGAGCGAAGCGGCGAGTCTACGAGTGGATGGTCCGAAGGCGTCGCGGCGCGGATCGAGCAGGCCGTACTCAAGCCCGTGTACACGGTGCCTCGGAACGCGACCTTGATCGGTTCTACGGCGATGACGGCGCTGGTTGGACGCATTCCCGTGCAGGGCCAGGTGCGGGACCCGATGCCGTTCAAGGTGATCACCGGCGCGGATAACCTCGCCGCGAACGGGCTGACCGTGCCCGGGGTGCACGGCATGATCTGGAGTGGCACGGCAGTTGGAGACTGGACGCTCTCCTGCGTCACCGGGCGTCTCGAATCGGTTACGTTCGTTTTCGACGACGGCACCATTCGTACTGTCTCGAGCGACGACCGCAGTCAGCAGAACAATGACGATAACAAGTCGCTCGCCTGGATCTCCGATGCGCAAGGGATCCCCTGCGTCAGTGGTGAGCGCAAGACGAACGCGCCGGCATTCCTGGCCCAGCGGATCGGTGTCACCGCAATCGGTGCGGCGGCAGATGCCGCCGCGGCGGCGCAGACCACCACGGTCGTCACCGATACCGGCGGGATCAACAACAGCGTGACCGGTAACACGGCGCGCTACGTGCTTGGCAAGACCGTGTCCGGGGGCTCTGACGAGATCGCAAAGTGGTTGCTTGAGCGTCAGGCGCAAAGCTTTGACGCGATCTTCGTCCCGGCCGGGATCCAGGTCGCGATCCATGTCGATCGCGAACTTCTTATTGATATCGATCGCAACGGCAGGAGACTCGCGCATGCAGGTGCTGACGACTCGACTCTTTATCCTCCTCTCGATTAGTGCATTGCTCGGCGGATGTGCCGGCACCAAGGACACCGTCCTGCCGCAGGACGGCCCGACGATGAAGGCCATCTACGACACGCACTTCGACGGCATGAATACCGCATCGACGGCGCACGCCCGCCTGGAGATCCAAGGACGGCCGCTCGATGCAGGGAACGAAACACTCGAAGCGTATTCCCGCACCATCGAAAACGAACTCGACACACACTTCCCACGCCTGCCCAATCCAATGCTCGTGATGTACGTGTTTCCGCACCTCTCCGGTCCGTTGCGCGTGCCGGTGCCGGGCTACTCGACCACGTTCCCGCTGTATGAGCGGCCGGAGTACGCATTGCCGGGCGAGATCCCTGTGTATACCACCCTGGAACCAGTCGACCCGGAGGCGCAGGACTGAAATCACGAAAGCCGGTGAGCGACGACAACGTTCCAGCGACGACCGCGACGGTCAAACGCGCTTACGCCCGACCGCCATCGTTCACCGATCTACTCCCGTGGGTTGAGTACCTGCCCGATGCGCGCGCCTTCCTGCTCGAGGACGGGATCAGCGTTGGTGCGCTGTTCGAGATCACACCGGTTGGCACGGAGGCGCGGACGCCGGAGTTCATGGCCGAGCTGCGCGACGCCATCCATACCGCAATGGCGGAGGCCATCCCCGAACGCGAGGACGCCCCCTGGGTGCTACAGATCTATGTGCAGGACGAGCCTGACCTTCGTGAATTGGCACGGGAGGTCGCCAACTACGCCAACGCGGATGCTCGCGGCAGCACCTTTGGACAACACTACTTACGCCTGCTTAAGAACCATCTTCAAAACGTATCCAGGGTCGGAGGCCTGTTCACCGACAGCGCTGTCACCGGCGGGCCCTGGCGAGGCCAGCAGCGCCGGGTCCGTGCGACGTTATACCGCCGACTACCGCCGCGCGAGCAGTACCGCCGAGCGATTGAAGTCGAAGCCGAGCTCAACGAGGTCGCGATCAAATGGGTGTCGGCGCTTGCCGCGGCCGGCATTCGTGCGCATCGAGCAACCGGCGCCGATCTCTATCGGTGGCTGCTGCCCTGGTTCAACCCACGACCTGCGTGCAACACCCCGCCGAGCCAGCCACTCGTCGAACGCGTACCCTATCCCGGTGACGAAGACCTGCCGTTCGGCGCCGATCTCGCGGAAATCCTGGTCCTCTCGATGCCGAGATCTGAGGCGGAGAGTGGCACCTGGTGGTTCGATGACATGCCGCACACGGTGGTCTCCATCCAGGGACTGCGGCGTGCCCCCGAAACCGGGCATCTGACTGCCGAGCGGCCTATCGGCGAGCACGTCTTCGCACTATTCGATCGGATGCCTGAAGGCACCACGATGGTGATGACTCTCACCGTCATGCCCCAGGATAGGGTCCGCAATCACCTCAGCCAGGTTCGACGGGCGGCGGTCGGTGATAGCGCGGAAGTTGCGATGACGCGCGAGGACGCCACGGCCGTGGAGCGCGAGATGGCGCAGGGCGACAAGCTCTACCCCGTGTCGCTGGCGTTCTATCTGCGTGCTGGAGACCTGAAGACGTTACGCGCCCACACAAATCAACTCCACGCGACGTTGTTACCGAACGGTCTGCAGCCCATCGCCGGCGAAGCCGATCTGCTTGCACTGGATAGCTACATCCGCAACCTGCCGATGGCCTACGACCCAACCCTCGACAAACTGCGGCGCCGATCAAGACTCATGTTTGCGAGCCATCTGGCCGCAGTCACGCCATTCTACGGGCGCTCGCGCGGCACCGGTCATCCCGGGATCGTGATGTTCAATCGGGGCGCCGAACCGCTGACGTTCGATCCGTTGCATCGCGATGATCGCAAGAAGAACGCTCATATGCTGATCCTGGGACCCACCGGATCGGGTAAATCCGCGTTGCTCGTCTATCTGCTGCTGCAGATGGCGGCGGTGCATCGACCGCGCATTTTCATCGTTGAGGCAGGCGGATCGTTTGCCTTGCTCGCCGATCATTTTCGAGCGTTGGGACTTACCGTCAATGCGCTTACCTTGAATCCCAGCGAGGACGTCAGTCTCCCGCCATTCGCCGAGGCAATGCGACTACTGGAGCACGTCCGCGAACCGCGCCTGCTGGAAGATCCCGAGGCGCTGGACGACGACGGATCGGATGAGGAGGGCGGGCGCGATCTTCTGGGCGAGATGGAGATCGCCGCGCGGATCATGATCACCGGTGGCGACGAACGTGAAGATGCCCGCATGAGCCGTGCCGATCGGCTATTCATTCGCAATGGCATTCTGCTGGCCGCGAAATCGGTACGCACCGCCAACCGCGACCAAGTGCTGACGGAAGATGTGGTCGCCGCGCTGGGTGAGCTAGGGCAGGACAAGGATCTACCTGAACATCGCCGGCACCGGGCACTCGAGATGGCTGACGGCATGGCGCTGTTCTGCTCCGGCCTCGCCGGCCACTTCTTCAACCGCGAAGGCAGGCGATGGGCCGAAGTCGATGTGACCCTGCTCGAAATGGGGATCCTCGCCAGGGAGGGCTACGAAGATCAGCTCACCGTTGCGTACCTTTCGATCATGAGCCACATCAACGATTGCGTAGAGCGCCACCAGCGCGATACCCGTCCCACCTTGGTGGTCACCGACGAGGGCCACCTCATCACGACCAACCCACTGCTCGCGCGTTATGTCGTGAAGATCACCAAGATGTGGCGCAAGCTCGGCGCGTGGTTCTGGATCGCCACCCAGAATCTCGAAGACTTCCCGGACGCCAGCCGCCGGATGCTGACCATGATGGAATGGTGGCTCTGCCTGGTGAGTCCGAAGGAGGAGGTCGAACAGATCGCACGCTTCAAGGACCTGACCCCGCAGCAAAGAAGTCTCCTGCTATCCACCCGCAAGGAGCCTGGAAAGTACGTCGAAGGCGTGGTGCTGGCCGACACGCTGGAAGCGCTGTTCCGGAGCGTGCCGCCGCCGCTCGCACTCGCGCTCGCGATGACGGAGAAGCATGAGAAGGCGCAGCGCGCTGCGATCATGCAGGAGCACGGCTGTTCCGAGCTTGAGGCGGTTTATCGGATGGCCAGCCAGATTGAAGCTGAACGCACCGGTGCTTAGATGAAAAAAGCAGGAATCGACTTGGCACATGAAACCTTGGTGTTGGTTTGGTCAGACAACTGAGCGGTGCTTCTGGAGGTCCGCTACCAGACGTTTAGCGCTCTCTCGAAAGTTCCAGGTAACGGTCTGTAGTCGGCCATGAACGGCCAGTCACGATAAATCCAGTTCGGGTTATGTAATGGACAAAAGTCGCCTAATCCAGGCCCGGATCCGCAGCTGAAGTTATAGGAAGTTTTAAATCGGGTATCTGTTTAAGCGAGTCGGCAATCTGGTACCACGGCGCTTTCCAAGCGGTGAACAAGTGTATTTGAGGTTCGAGAGCAGGCGCTTCATCGAGGCCGCCGCATCGTAAAGAAACCAAGCCTTTACGAGCATCCGCTCGTCCGTATAGCGGGGAGCCGCATTCGGAGCAGAAATAGCGCGTTTCACCGGGGCTGGAATTGAATCCCTTTATGTAGTTTTCGCCAGCCTTAATCACGAGGTCGGATTCTTTCATCAGCATGTTCGTCGCAAACGACGAGCCGCTAGCTTTTCTGCACATGCGGCAATGGCAGTAGTACATTGAGTCGCCGGAGCCCGTAACTTCGTATACGACTTTACCGCACAAGCAAGATCCATTAATCATGAGCAATTACTCCTTTTCCTGTTTACCGTTTAGCAGGATCGTCGCACGCCGACTGGCCATTGATTTGTTGATGCGTAGGCTCATGATTCCGGTTTTGGGCCAAGCTCAAAATATTCAAAAGCACTAAGGTCATTCCAATTCTCTGTCCATGATTCGAACAGTGAGTAATCGTTGGTCTTCATGCGCTGAAAGCATTTATTGCCATCTTTCGTGAGCCAACTGTCGACGTACACTAGTCCTTCCGGCAGCATTCTTCCGTGTGACTTAAAGCGCTTATAGATTGCATCCTTGCAGCCTGGAAGGTGGTGTTCAATGACCATGTAATCAATCATCATTGCCTGCCTTAATTGCGTCAATATTAGTACGATTTCGCGGCTTAACAAGGACCGTTCCGGGGTGTTCTGAAATACTCGCGCAGGTTGCCCGTGCGGCGGAGATCAGCCGACCTTGTATGTTCACGACAAAACTTTGCGGTCGGACTCTCTCCACGCTGAATCGGTTCTAGACTACAGTAAATACAGGTCGCCGAAATCTGACAGGCAAATACGATTTAACTGAATGAAATATAAATATCACACGGTCGATGTCTTTACCGAAAGGAGGTTCGGCGGCAATCCGTTAGCCGTGCTGCCCGAGGCGTTCGGATTGTCCGACGGCCAAATGCAGTCGATTGCACGCGAATTCAACTACTCTGAGACAAGTTTCGTTTTACCACCGCAAAGCTCAGAAAACGATGCTGCAGTGCGTATATTCACGCCAGAGCGGGAAATTCCCTTCGCCGGTCATCCAAATATCGGTACCGCTTATGTGCTTAGCTCAGAGCAAGTCAACAATGCGAATGACAACCTAGACAGAGTACTGCGCTTCGAGGAGCCCGCTGGCATCGTATCGGTGCTTGTTCGTAGCGAAGCTGGGATTCCCGTCTACTGCGAACTCACTGCGCCCGAAGAGCTCAAGCTTGAACCGGAGATAGCCGATGCTGCTGATCTAGATGACCTAGCCCGTGCGGTATCACTTAACTCAACAGACATTCTGACGGATTCGCATTTCCCGCGCATCGCCTCGGTTGGGTTACCGTTCCTGTGCGTCGAGGTTCGGGATCGAGAGGCTCTAGCACGCTCGCAATTACGCGCCGACAACTGGGCGGCCTACAGACGGCGTGCGGGGTGTGATGCAATACATTTATACACGCTAGATACTGGTTCACCGGCGACCGATGTGAGATGCAGGATGTACGTCAGCCTATTCGGTGTCCGCGAAGACCCTGCCACAGGAAGCGCGAACTGCGCACTCGCGGGACTGCTAGCATCATTGGCAAGCCCATCGAACAAGACGCTCACCTTTCGAATAGCACAAGGGATAGAAATGGGGCGACCCAGCACGCTGCTCGCCTCAGTAGAGAAACGCGGCGACGGGGTGGCGCAAGTGCGTATTGGCGGTCCATCAGTGTCTGTTACACAGGGTTTAATCGAGGTAGATTGAACGCGTTTCGCCCAGCCTGGGTATTATCACCTCTCGAAAGCCAACAAAACTTGAGGGATAAATGTGCCGAACGACAACCAATCAGATCTCAGGCCCGCGTTATCACCGCAAGAAGTCCAACGGACCATAACCGACAACTTGCCGCCGATTGACCATCATGGCGAAATTGTGGAGATCGTTGATATCAACTCTATTCGCATTCGCTTACCGTTCAACCCAAAGTTTTTAGGTGATGAACCGTGGCAAGACGGTAGTGGGAAAGTATTCTCCGGTCCCATGGTCATGGGTTTTGCGGACACAGCGATGTATTGCTGCATCATGGCTGCGATGGGAACGGACGTAATTCCCGTCATGGTAAATCTGAATATCTCGTTTATTAGGCCAGCCAAAAATGTGGATCTAATTGCTGACGCACGCATAGTAAGGCGTGGTGGCCGGATGCATTACTTAGAGTGTTGGCTACGTTCAGACGGCGCTACAGAGTGTTGTGCTCACGTGACCTCAACGTATCGCGTGGCCAGTCGGGGCAAATAGTGAGGTGGGTTGAAGTTCAGATAAGCGACGTCCACGAGATTTTGTGCTTTCTGTAGACTGCGCGCGTCGGAGTAAACTGCTCAGGGTTGTCAAGGCTGCCGATTGTGACATCAATACGACCCGGCTGTTTGTCGCCTTCCCAACTGATTGTCGTACCGCACTGCGAACAAAATTTTCTAATAACTCCTTCTGATGACGCATAGCCAGTTGGCTTTCCTTGCGTAATTTTATAGCTCGACTGAGCTATAAATATCCACGCGACCGACTGCGCACCAACAGCGTGTCGGCAATCGGGACAATGACAGATGAGGACTTGGTCGGGTGTCCCAGTGACGACGTACCGAACCGCCCCGCAACTGCATCCTCCTGACGCTTCGCTCTCTTTTTTGGTCATGGTTCTAGCCCCGTTCCCAGCATACCGAAATTTTCTAGTAGCTGTTATGTATCGTTAGCACGCGGTCGCCGTAAGAGGAGCGAACGTCTGCTTTTCAACACCTTGCGGACTGTAACTGATGCCGGCCCTGGGCCGGAACTCTAATGGGCAAAGTGCAAGCTGGAATCCAGATTTCTACAGCCTTGAGCGCGGAGACGTTCAACCCGTGGGCACGTAGAAACGTTCTGCGGCTCCGCACCTTCCGGACGCCGGCGTTACTCACCAGTGCTCTTTGCTCGCAAATCACGCACCGGAGATATGCGGTTCCCCGTTTCACGGTGAGGCAGGGGAACGCACGATACTGGCCATGGGCCATCCGTCACTAGCAAAATTCTTCAACAGGCTTTTCGGCGCCGCACTTTGTCTCCTCGCACATTGCAGCGCCGCCGCTGAAGGGGAGTTGACCATCGAGGTATTCGCGACGACCGATCGTCCCGTCGCGATTGGCAGTCAGCCCAGGATCGCCGTAAAGACGGTGGACGTCGACGGCGTCGAGCGTTTTGATGCCGCCCTTTCTAGGGATCTGACGCGTGACCACGCGACCGCGCAAGCTGAAGTCGGAAGCCGCCTCGCAAGCGTTAGCAAGGCGGATTTCAACAACGTCCGCCGCGCGGCCATCGGCCTGGCCGACGCATCGCAGCTCGGCGTGGACCGTATCCCGGCGGTTGTCTTCAATCGATCTGCAGTCGTCTACGGCGTGACTAATCTTAACGAAGCCTTAGACCGCTACCAGGCTTGGGCCGCTGAGTCAGATTGATGCGCACGGTCTTATTCATTGCGTTTGCCGTGAGTTCACTCGTAACTGGAGGAGCAGGGCATGCAACCACCGTGACGACCCCCGAAATCATTGCGAAAACAACCTCGGCGGCCATCTCCTGCATGCGATGGCGACCCATCGGCATGTGTTTCTGGCTTCGCTGTGGGTTTTCCGGATGCCGCGTGCGGTCGTCGATCAAGGTTGGCCATTACAACCCGGACCTAGTGGTCAGCGCGTACCCGAAACTGGGCGGCAATCCGTGGCTCGAGATCGGCAGTACGCTCGGTGCCGCTCAGAAGGTAGCCGTGACCGGTGTGCTCGGAAGCTTGCTCGGATCCCCTGTCGGCAGCGGCGTGAATCGAACTGAAGGGGGCGCTACCGGCCGAGATCACAGGAACCTCATTTTCCGTGAAGCAGATGCCATTGGTCATCCGGCCAGTACTTTCTCGGCGATAGCCTTCGAACTCATTTGCCAATCGCAGGCGACGCCGCTCGTTCCGTACTTCCAGTCGAGCATTGATGCACTCGCGTGGCGAAGCGCCCTGCCCGAAAGTCTTTATCCCGCGAGTCTGGTGCCCGGATCACGCGAGGTCGGCTCGTGGCCGGTGCAGACCTGGGGGAGCGTCTACCCACGGAACGGTTGGACGACACAATCCGAGGAACCGAAAGCGGCCGCCGTGACGGCGCAGCGCGCCGGCGACATCGTTACGCGAAGCGGCCAGCCCCATCTCTACGTGTCGCCGTCCGGGCCGAGTATCCGTTTCCAGCGTGTATGGCCGCCCGGGCCTTTGGTCGAAAACGATGCTCGCAGCGGAACCTGGCAGATGATGAGTCCGAAGGCTGAAACGTCTTGCAACGCATTTGGCCGTAACGATCTGGCGCAGCCCACGAGTTGGTCGAGCGGCCGCGTCGATCCCAGCGGCGAGTACGTCTGGAACCTGTGGCGGCCGTACAAATGCTGCAACCGGCGCGGCCAATGGTTTCTATTCAGTATCGATTGGAGTGTTTACCCTTGATTGACGGGTCCTACGGTACTGCTATGTGTTCGACTCGGTTTCGGATCGTGTTCGCCGTTATCGGTATGCTCTTGGCGACGAGTGCGCACTGCGTCACCGAGGCACCGACAGAGGATGGGGTCTGGTACTACAAGATCGGCGGGGCACGGCCGGTATCACCGCCAGCAAATCCCAACGTGGTGTCCGTGACGCTCGGCGGTTCTGCCGATCTGCGCCTGGGCTCGAGTTGCGGAAAATTTGATCCCGTCATCGCGGTGCGCCACACCCTGAACGATATCTCTCGAGGTGTGGACAGCATGATGGCCGCCATGACGAGCGCCGCAACCGGTGTGATCGCGACCCTGCCGGCGCTGATCCTGCAACGCGCAAATCCCGGGCTCTACGATCTTTTTCAGAACGCGCTTCTCAAAGCCGAGGCGACTCTGGAACTCGCGACCAAGTCCTGCGAACAGATGGAATCTGATATCGCGTCAGGCAAGAACCCGTATGCCGATCTCGTGACGCTCTCGAAAGGGCAGGATTGGAAGGTGCAGATGGGGATTGGCGGTAACGATGTCGTTCAGGCGAAACGTCGCGTAGAGAGCGCGCAGGGCCGCAATGGCGTGCCCTGGATTGGGGGCAAGGCGGGCGGCACCGGGCAACCCGTCCTGCAGTTTACCGGCGATCTCGTGCGCGCTGGTTACAACATCAATATGAATCGTCCCCTGACCGCGAGCGGGCCCGTACCGGCTTCGGACGCGACCCGTCTCTCGACCATCTGGCCGACGCCGAATGCCGCGCGCAACTGGACCGTTGATGTTGTCGGCGAGAATATCGTGACTACCTGCGATACCTGCCGCAAGGACAGCGTCCCAGGCACCGGGCTGCTACCGAAGCTGCAGGAAGAAACGGACATTGTGACCCGTGATCTGCAGCAGCTCGTTGACGGCACCACACCACCCACCCGCGAGAACCTCGACAAGATCACCGCGCCTGGCGTGGCGATCACGCGACAGGTCGTCGAAGCGATCCGTGATATGCCGGCAAGCGAACGGCGACTCATTATCGGGCGCCTGGTGAGCGAGATCGGTACCGCGCGCACCGTTGAAAAGGCACTTTACGCGAGACGGCTGCTGTTAAGTGGTCGACAGGTTCCTGAAGTCTATGCCACCGAAGTCGCGCGCGAGCACGCCGACGCTTCTATCGCGGAGCTCGACAAAGAGGTGGACGCGCTGTTGTTCGAAACGCGCGTTCGCAAGGAGGTCGTATCCGATACCGTGACCGTCCTGCTTGAACGTGCCGCCGCGCGGCGACAGGCTTCGTTGAAGAGTCCGCCCGCGGGTCCAGTCGATCCGAGACCGTTCATCGACGGCCGTGTTCAGTAGCCGACTACTCCGCAAAAGGCGCTGGACAATCGGACTCGCCTTTCTGGCTGCAATGATGGCGTTGGTGCTCGGTGGACTGCTTTGGGTTTCGGTTCCGCAATCCGGTTATGAGGAGATTGGTGGCCGAATAGCTGCTCTGAGTCCGGCAGCCAGTGCCGCTCGACTGACGGCGATCGCCCTCGTATTCGCGGTGTGGCCCTGGATTGTCGGACGTGTAGTCCAGGGTACAGGCTCCAGTTTCGAAAGCACTCAGCAACTCCGATGGCGGGTTACCGCCTGGTTGCTCATCTTCGAGCTGGTGCTCGGCCAGGACCTCCCGGGGCGCTTGCTCACATGAGTGTCGACAGCTACCTCGAACTGTTCACCACGCTATTTGGATGGTCTTTCTACAACGTGCTCTGGGATGTCCTGGTCGCGACCGGTATCGTGTATCTGCCGTTCCTTGGGATCCTGATTGATCATTGGCGCGACGCTGCGGAACGTTCCGAACTCGGCATCGCCGCTCCGAGCGCCTTGCGCCGGCTTGAGATTGATCTGTTCATCGCGCTTACGGTCGTCGTGCTCGCTGGTCAGCCGTCTGCTTTGACCCCGCTTGATGCGACTACCCTGAGCTATACGCCGCCGCCTACATTAGGCAATCCGTCGCCGGCCACCGCGACTCCCGGCACACCTCAGAGCACTTTCGGTGACACGGGTTTCACGGGCTCGCCGGGCACGGTCAACCTGCCAATCTGGTGGTATGCCGTACTGGCAACGAGCGCCGGATTGGATCACGCCGTGGTCGCAGGGCTTCCTACTGCGAGTAATTGGCGCGCGGTCGAGCAACAGGCGCGCCTCGCAACTGTGGCAGATCCGCGGATACGGCAGGAAGCGAGTGACTTCTTCAGTGAATGTTTCGTCCCTGCACGGTCCCGGTTTCAGCAAGCTCGCCCCGACAGCGCTGCAGTCGAAGCACTGTTGTCTACCAACGGCAGTCACGATCCCGAATGGTTGGGCTCACACGTATATCGGGAGACCCCCGGCTTCTACGACACCTTACGCCCAGGGCAACCAGTCGACGGCTGGGTATTCGACCCGAACCGTGACACGGAATACGACGCATCGAACCCACCCACTGCGGGCCGACCCAGCTGCAAGCAATGGTGGGAAGACAGCTCAATTGGGCTGCGGGAAAGGCTGATCGCCCAGGGCGATCTCACTTCGGGTGGGCTCTCCGGCCTCATTGTGGCCATCGCGCCGGCTCTCGCCAGTGAAAAGCAGAAGGACGCTATCACGAAGACCGTGCTCAGCAATGCGCCTACGGCTTGGTCCAACAACGACGTCGCCGCCTACAACGCCGGGGCGCAAGGCATTGTTGGGACCGCGGCAAACTTCGTCAAAGGACTGCTCGCCACGGGCGGCGTAATCACCGCATCGGGGCTGCTCTCCGTGACGATAACCGTCATCCTGCAGTCCTTACCGATGATCCAGGCACTGATCCTGCTCGGGATCTACGCGCTACTTCCGCTGATCGTCGTGATGTCACGGTACTCCCTGACGTTTCTCGTCACTGGCGCAATCGCAATTTTCACTGTCAAATTCTGGTCAGTACTGTGGTACCTGGCGCTGTGGGTAGATCAGAACCTGATCCAGTCCATGTATCCGGATGTGAATATCTTTCTGCAGATGTTCACCAATCCCGCCGAGCATGATTCCAAACGGCTTTTGCTCAACATGCTGACCAGCATGTTTTATCTTGGGCTACCACTATTGTGGAGCGGGATGATGGCGTGGGTGGGAATTCGGGTAGGGCGCACGATTGACATGGCTGCAGGAGAATTCTTTCGGCCCGCTAATGATGCAGGTAGGCAGGGGGGTGGTATTGCTAAAGCGATTGTTTCCCGGACGTCTCGCTAGTCGAAGTCGTACCAGCCTCGCGGGTCAAGCCCATTATCTAACTTCCCGGTTCGATAGTTGAGGACGCCGTAACCGGCTCGTCCAACGTCATCGTCGCTTTCATCGGAACCGGCTGGCGTCGTAACACCTCCGGCAACGAGAGAAACTAACGACCGGACAGCACTGAATAGAACACGGCAATAGTCCGGGCCACGTTTCCGTGCCCAACTCAAAAAGCCGCGGAGCAGATCCTTCGTATTCATAAATCTCTTCTGTTCGTAACAGGTTAGTAGAAAATTCGAGCCTGCACCAATTTTCTTTAAGAACAATCGGGTTCGGGGCCACAAATCGATGTGCGGGCCGCAAGTGCTCTGGCTACATAGAAACGCGCCAGATTTGTTCGCCCTTTTCTAATTCGCCCACGGTGGTCCAGTCGTACGCTCCTGCTAAGCACACCCAGAATCGAATTCCATGATCGAGACAATGCTCCTCACAATTCCCGAGGTTGCGCAGCACCTGCGGGTCTCGACGAGGACGATCCATCGGCTAATTGCAGACGGATCGCTATCGTCGCTTAAAGTTGGCCGGTCGGTGCGGGTTCGTAGACACGATCTGGTCCGCTTTCTGGACCTTGATCTGTCAGCGCAGGATAATGACGCCCAGGCGGGGCCGGGTGTGCGTAACCGAAAGGAAAACGTATGCCATACCGTCGCAAAGACAGTACCGTTTGGTGGGCGTCTTACGTCGATGCAAGCGGACAACGAGTTAGACGAACTACTGGAACAACGGACCATAAGGAGGCGACAGCACTCGAAGCGAAATGGAAGCTCGAAGCGTTCCGGACCGGGCAGTGGGGCGAAGAGCTGAGCCGAACGTTCGCAGAGTTGATGGTGCCTTATTTGAAGGCGACAGCAACTAAGAAACGCAGTCATGAACGCGATCGATACCTGGTCGCTAGATTGCGCGAATTTTTCGGTGAGCATGATCTTCGGACCTTAAGTCCTCGAGACGTTCGAGCTTACATTGAGCATCGCCAAAGCAAACACGTGGGGCCAGCGACCATTAATCGCGAACTGGGTCTCTTATCCGCCGCGCTTAACTGGGCAAAGCGAGATCTGGAGTGGCAGTTACCGAATCCTGTTATGGGTCGGCGACTGCGGCCACCGGAAGGGCGGCTTCGCTGGCTCAGCCGACAGGAAGCGGACCGGTTGATTGACACGGCGCGCGCACATAGCCGGGTAGAGTATCTGGTCGATTTTCTTGAGTTGGCATTACACACCGGCATGCGCCGAGGCGAAATGCTCGCAATGGAGTGGCAGCGTGTCGATCTTGATGAAGGACTGGTTTACCTGCGTGGAGTGCATCAGAAGAATGGTAAGACAGGTAGCGTGCCGTTGAACGAGACCGCGAAAGCCGCGTTGACGCGTCGCGATAACTTCCGACAGGAATATTGTCCGTCGTCGCCGTGGGTGTTCGCGCACAAGAATGGTGAGCGGATCGCCTCAGTAAAGCGGTCGTTTGCAAACGCGTGCGCCAAGGCCGGGATCGAGGATTTTCGGATCCACGATTTACGCCATTGTTGTGCCGCGTGGCTTGTTCAGTCCGGGGTATCGATACGAGCGGTTGCAGAATTACTGCGTCACTCGGATATCCGCATCACGATGCGCTACGCGCACCTCGCGCCGGAAACCGTACGCGCTGCGGTTGCGGTCTTGGACGCTGAGTCACGATTTGGTCACGGTGACAAAATCGAACAACGCGCGGAAGGAGGTTAACGCGTTGATTTAAATGGTCGGGGTGACAGGATTCGAACCTACGACCCCTGCCTCCCGAAGGCAGTGCTCTACCAGGCTGAGCTACACCCCGACTGTGGGAACAATTCAGAAACTTCGATGGACAGCGAACTCGACTAAAACTTCGAGTGCTTGGCGGTACGGGGATTTCGGGATCCCCGTTAAAGCTGCCAGCGCTTTATCGGCCTCGGCCTGAGCGCGGGCGAAAGTGTAAGTGATGGCACCGGTTGATTCAATCGCAACCATGATCTCGTCGATCCGTTCGAGTCCGGCGTTTTCGATGGCGTGACGGATCACCGCAGCCTGGTCCGGCGTGCCGTTCCACATCGCGTAGAGCAGGGGCAGGGTCGGTTTACCTTCGGCGAGGTCGTCGCCGACGTTTTTGCCCATCTGGTCGGGCGAAGAGCTGTAATCGAGGGCGTCGTCGACGAGCTGGAACGCGGCGCCGATATGGCGGCCATAGGCGCCCATGGCGTTCTCGAATTCGCCGCCCCGACCCGCGATCACGGCGCCGAGGGTGGCGGCGGCTTCGAACAGCTTGGCGGTTTTGTTGTGGATGGTGGTGAGGTAGCGCTCTTCGGAGGTATCCGGGTCGCCACAGCTGACGAGCTGCATCACTTCGCCTTCGGCAATGGTGTTGGTGGCATCGGCGAGGATTTCGAGGACGCGGATATTTTCCAGGTCAACCATCATCTGGAAAGCGCGCGAATAGAGGAAATCACCGACCAGGACACTGGCTTCGTTGCCCCACACCAGGTTGGCGGTTTCGCGTCCGCGACGCATTTTCGAGGCATCGACGACGTCGTCGTGGAGCAGGGTCGCGGTATGGACCAGTTCGAGGATCACCGCCACATCGATGTGTTTGCTGCCTTCGTAGCCGGCCGCTTTCGCGCTCAGCAGGGCCAGCAGCGGGCGCAGGCGCTTGCCGCCGCCGGAAATGATGTAATGGCTGAGCTGGTTGATCAGCACCACGTCCGAATAGAGGCGGGCACGGATCAGCTTGTCGACCGCCGCCGCGTCGTCGGCGACGAGGGCGCGCAATTCCTCGATATCGGGGCTGGTTTTAGTGGGCGACAAGGTGATTTCCGGGGTGGCCGTGGGGCGGGATCGGTCGATCTTGCCAAGAGCGGGCGTAAATTGCCATTTTTCGCCGCTTCGCCTTGTCTGGCGGGCGTGAGTTCCGTACAATCGCGCGCTCGCTTGAACGCCCGGTAACGGCCGAACGGCCTGTCCCGCGCGGATGGCTACGGCAGCCCGGCTGCGGCGAGCGCTCCGGTACGATGCGCGCAGCGTGGCAGCTTGCCCGCCGTGGATCGAGTGACCGGCAGAATTGTTGACGTCCCTACGACCAGTTTCACAGGTTCAGACCATGCACGCAGTGATTAAAACAGGCGGTAAGCAGTACCGCGTGAGCGCCGGCGACAAGCTCAATATCGAGACGCTGCCGGGCGAAGTCGGCAGCGAACTGCTGTTCGACCAGGTGCTGATGATCAGCGATGGTGAAGACATCGCCGTCGGCCAGCCCTTCATCGACGGCGCCAAGGTTACCGCGACCCTGCTCGAGCATGGCCGTGGCGATAAGGTCCGGATCATCAAGTTCAAGCGCCGCAAGCACTACATGCGCAGGCAGGGGCATCGCCAGAATTACACCCGGGTCGAAATCACCGGCGTACAGAGAGGCTGAATCATGGCACATAAGAAAGCAGGCGGTAGCACACGCAACGGTCGCGATTCCGAGTCCAAGCGACTCGGGGTAAAGCGCTTCGGCGGCGAAGCGGTGATTTCCGGCAACATCCTGGTCCGCCAGCGCGGCACCCATTTTCATCCCGGCACCAATGTTGGTCTGGGCCGCGACCACACCCTGTTCGCGACCGCCGACGGCGAAGTCCGTTTCCAGCGCAAAGGGCCGCGTAACCGGCGCTTCGTGAGTGTCGTTGCCGCGCAGTAAACCTGCCGCCAACGGAACGCTCAAAACCCCGTCCATGACGGGGTTTTTTGTGTCCGATCCGAGGCTGGCGTACTTCCCAGATTAACCACGATGAAATTCGTTGACGAAGCCACAATCACCGTCGAAGCCGGCAAGGGCGGCGACGGCTGCCTGAGTTTCCGGCGCGAAAAAAATATTCCGCGTGGCGGCCCCGACGGTGGCGATGGTGGCGATGGCGGCAGCGTTTACCTCGAGGTTGACGCGGGCCTCAATACCCTGGTCGACTTTCGCTTCAAGCGCCGCTTTCGTGCCGGCAACGGCCAGCCCGGCGCCGGCCGTGAACGCATCGGTAAAAGCGCGGAAGACCTGATCATTCGCGTCCCGCAGGGCACCCTGGTGTTCGATGCCGCGACCGACGAGCTGCTGAGCGACATGGTTGGCGACCACACCCGCCTGCTGGTCGCCGCCGGCGGTTTTCACGGTCTTGGCAACACGCGTTTCAAGAGCAGCGTCAACCGCGCACCGCGGCGCACGACCCCGGGCAGCGCCGGCGACGTGCGCGAACTCAGGCTCGAACTCAAGCTGCTTGCCGACGTCGGCCTGCTGGGCCTGCCCAATGCGGGCAAGTCGACGTTAATCCGTGCGGTGTCGGCGGCGCGCCCGAAAGTGGCCGACTATCCGTTCACGACCCTGGTGCCGAATCTCGGCGTGGTGCGAATCGAAGCCGATCAGAGCTTCGTCATCGCCGATATTCCCGGCATCATCGCCGGCGCCGCCGAGGGCGCGGGCCTCGGCTTACGTTTCCTCAAACACCTCGAGCGCACGCGTCTGCTGCTGCACCTGATCGATGTGTCGGGGCTCGACCCCGAGCGTGAACCACTCGCCGACTTTGCCACGATCAGCGCCGAGATTGCCGCGCATGACGAGCGTCTGGCCAGTCGTCCGCGCTGGGTGGTTCTGACCAAAACCGATCTGGTCGACGCGGCGCGCGTCGACGCGGTGGAATCGGCCCTGCGCGAACACGGCTGGAGCGGGCCGCTGGAGCGCGTGTCGGCGCTGACCGGCGACGGCTGCCAGGCCTTGATGTATGCCGTGCATCGCGAGCTGAACCGCGCGGAGGACGACGATGACGGATCCTGATCTGGTCCGCCGGCAGGTCGCGCGCGGCCGGCGCTGGGTGGTCAAGGTCGGCAGTGCGCTGGCCACCAATGCCGGGGTCGGACTCAACCTCGATGCGATTGAAGACTGGGCCAGGCAGATGGTCGACCTGCGCCGCGCCGGCCACGAAATCGTCGTCGTGACTTCCGGCTCGGTCGCTGAAGGTGCGGCGCGACTGGGCTGGAAAACCCGCCCGCATGTACTCAACCAGCTGCAGGCGGCCGCCGCGATAGGGCAGATGGGCCTGGTGCGGGGCTGGGACCAGGCCTACGAGAAGTTCGGATCGCGCGCCGCGCAGGTTTTGCTGACCCACGAGGACCTCGCCGATCGGCAGCGCTACCTGAACGCGCGCAGCACGCTGTGGACGCTGCTCGAACTGGGGGTGTTTCCGGTTATCAACGAAAACGACACCGTCGCAACCGCGGAAATTTCGCTCGGCGATAACGACACCCTGGCCGGCCTGGTGAGCAATCTGATCGAGGCCGATCTGCTCGTGATCCTGACCGATCAGGACGGCATCATGAGTGCCGATCCGCGCACAGTGGCGAACACCGAACTGATCGAGTTTGCCCACGTCGACGCGCCGGAACTGGAGGCCGTGGCCGGCGAGGGCGGCTCCTGGGGGCGTGGCGGCATGCGCACCAAGCTGCGCGCCGCGCGCCTGGCGTCACGCTCGGCAACCTCGACGATCATCGCCAACGGTCGGCACCCCGAGGTTTTGAGCCGCATTGGCGCCGGTGAACAGGTCGGGACGCTGTTGCATTCGACGCGGGAAAAAATCGCTGCGCGCAAACAATGGCTCGGCGCCTCGGTGCGCGCACGCGGTCGCCTGACCCTGGATCCGGGCGCCTGCACGGCGCTCAACGCACAGGGCAAAAGCCTGCTGGCAGTCGGGATCAGAGAGGTAAGCGGTGAGTTTTCGCGCGGCGAACTGGTGGTACTGAGCGACCCCGAGGGTCGCGAAGTCGGGCGCGGGCTGGTGAATTATTCCGCCGCGGAATGCCGGCTCATCGCCGGGCAGTCATCACGTCAGATCGAAACGCTGCTTGGTTTCAGCCGCGAGCCGGAGGTTATCCATCGCGACAACCTGCTGCTCGACTCGGCGCTGTGAAAGGAGGGGCGCGTTCGCGGCTCCCTCAGGCCATCGCCTTGATACGGGCGCTGAGTCGCGATTTATGCCGGGCTGCCTTGTTCTTATGAATAATGTCGGTGCCCGCCATGCGGTCGATGACCGGTACCGCGCTGCCGTAAGCCGACTGCGCCACGGTTTTATCACCGGACTCAATCGCCTTGAGCACCTGTTTGATACGGGTGCGCAGCAGCGAGCGCTGGCTGACGTTCAGTTTGCGGCGCTTTTCCGATTGGCGCGCGCGTTTTCTTGCCTGGGCCGAATTTGCCAAAGAGCTGACTCCAAAACCTGTGGTTCGAACGGCGCCGAACTATGCTGTTTTGTCCGCCCGTTGTCAATGGCGGAAGCAGACGGAAAGCCGCGCAAACAGCGTATAATCGCCGGCCCTTGCCGCAAATTCCGGGACACCTGCGCTGACTAAGGCCCTGCTGCGGTCGACGGCCATAGTCGGCCAGATGACGCTGATCTCGCGGGTCCTCGGCTTCGTGCGCGACGTCGTGATCGCGCGCACCTTCGGTGCCACCCTGGCTGCCGACGCGTTTTTTGTCGCCTTCAAGATCCCCAACCTGTTTCGCCGCCTGTTCGCCGAGGGCGCGTTCAACCAGGCCTTCGTGCCGGTTCTGAGCGAGTACCGCGAGCGTGACGGCGATGCCGCCGTGGCCGGCCTGATCGCGGCTGTCAGCGGCACCCTGGGCGCGATCCTGCTGGTCGTCGTGGCACTCGGGGTGCTGTCAGCACCGTGGCTGATCATGGTGTTCGCGCCCGGTTTCATCGACGAAACCGACAAACTCACCCTGGCCGCGAGCCTGCTGCGCCTGACGTTTCCTTACCTCGGGTTCATGTCCCTGGCGGCGCTGGCCGGCGGTGTGCTGAATACCTACGGTCGCTTCGCGGTGCCGGCGTTTACGCCCGTATTATTGAATATCGCCTTGATCGCAGCGGCCCTGCTGCTTGCACCGCAACTCGACGAGCCGGTCATGGCGCTCGCGATCGGCGTCCTGATTGGGGGCATGGCGCAGCTTGCGCTGCAGTTCGCGGCCATGGCGCGCCTGGGTTTTTCGGTGCGCCCGGTTTTTGACCGCACCCATGCCGGGGTGCGCCAGATCCTGCGCCTCATGGGGCCGGCGGTATTCGGCGTATCGGTTGCGCAGATCAACCTCATGCTCGACACCATCATCGCCTCGTTTCTCGAGACCGGCAGCATTTCGTGGCTGTATTACTCCGACCGCCTGGTCGAGTTCCCGCTCGGTGTGTTCGGCATTGCCTTGGCCACCGTGATCCTGCCAACCCTGTCGAGCCGGCACAGTGAGGGCAGCCCGAAGGCGTTTTCGGCGACCCTTGACTGGGCCCTGCGCTGGGTGTTCCTGATCGGCGTACCGGCGGCGTGCGCGCTGGCGGTACTGGCCGGGCCGATGCTGGCTACCCTGTTCGGCTACGGCGCCCTCGAAGACCGCGACGTACACATGGCCGCGCGCTCGTTGATGGCGTATTCCGGCGGCCTGCTCGCGTTTATTCTGATCAAGGTGCTGGCGCCGGGCTATTTCGCCCGCCAGGACACCCGCACCCCGGTGCGGATCGGCATCATCGCGATGTCCGCCAACATGGTGATGAACCTGATCCTGGTGTTTCCCCTTGCGCATGCCGGGCTGGCCCTGGCCACGACCCTGTCTGCCTGCCTCAACGCCTGGCTGTTGTGGCGCGGTCTGCGGCGCGATGGTGTCTATGCGCCGACGTCCGGTTGGCTGGCGTTCGGCGCGCGGATCGCGTTTGCCGTGGCGCTGATGTGCGCGGTGTTGTGGTGGCGCGTACCGGCAATCGAAACCTGGCTCGAGTGGTCGGCGCTGGAACGCGCCACGGAACTGACTTTGAACGTGCTGCTCGGTATCGTTGTGTACGCCGCCGCGCTCCTGGTCAGTGGTACTCGGCCGCGCGATATGTTGATGCGCGAGGCGGGCGTATAATGGTGCGCTGCCGCATCTGACGTTCTGTGCAGTCCGCTTCGCCGCTCATGCAACTTATTCGTGGAACATACAACATCACCCCGCAGCACCACGGTTGCGTCGCTACGATCGGCAATTACGATGGCGTCCATCTCGGTCACGCCGAACTGATCAAGCGGCTGCGGCGCCAGTCCGAGGCCTTCGGCCTGCCCAGCGTGGTGATCATTTTTGAGCCGCAGCCGTCGGAATTTTTCCGCCCGCAGCAGGCCCCGGCGCGGCTCAGCAATTTTCGCGAAAAGTTTTCGCTCATCGCCCTGCGCGGCATCGACCGGGTGCTGGTGCTGCCATTTTCGCGCGAACTCGCCGCCTTTCCACCGGAGCGGTTCGTCGAGGAGATCCTGGTCGAACGTCTCGGCATCAAGGCGCTGATCATCGGCGACGATTTTCGTTTTGGCAGCGGACGCGGCGGCGGCTTTGCCACCCTGCAGCGCCTTGCCGTTCAGCATCAGTTCGTTATCGAACAGACGCCACCGCTGTTGTTCATCGGCAAACGAATTTCGAGCACCTACATCCGCGACCTGCTGGCCAACGGGTACATGCGAGAGGCCGAGCGCATGCTCGGGCATCCCTACTGTATCGAGGGCCGCGTCGCCCACGGCCACAAGCAGGGTCGCGAGTGGGGATTTCCGACCGCGAATATCAACCTCAAGCGCCTGCATTGTCCGGTTTCGGGGATCTTTTCCGTGCGCGTACACGGTTTGCGCGACGGATCGCTGATGGGGGTCGCCTACGCCGGTTCGCGCCCGATCATCGAAGACCCGCGCTTTGTGCTCGAGGTGCACATTTTCGATTTCGATGAAGATTGTTATGGCAAGCGCATCAGCGTGCAGTTCTGCGACAAGATCCGCGAAGACATCGCTTTTGAATCGTTCGCCGAGATGGCCGAACAGATCAAGCGCGACTGTGTCGTTGCGCGCGAGCGGCTGACGTTCGAATACCGCGGCGGTTGAGGTGAGGACCTGGCTGGGCCTTGCCCTATGTGTATGTATCCTCGATCAAATCACCAAATTCTGGGCCAGCAGCGTGCTCGTCTACGCGGTGCCAGAGCCGGTCTTCGCCGGCTTCAACCTGACCCTGCTGCACAACACCGGTGCGGCCTTCAGTTTTCTCAACGACCAATCCGGTTGGCAACGCTGGTTTTTTGCCGCCATCGCGCTGATCGTGGCAACCGTGGTGGTGTTCTGGCTGGCGGCGCTGGAGCGCGGCCAGCGCTGGGCGCCAATTGCCCTGGCGCTGGTCCTGGGCGGCGCGATCGGCAATCTGATCGACCGCCTGTATTTCGGATATGTTATTGATTTTATTCAGGTGTACTACCAGCAGTGGTATTGGCCCGCCTTCAACGTGGCCGATTCGGCGATTACTGTCGGCGCCGTCATGCTGATTATCCGTGGGCCGGGAACGCGTCCTGCGCCGGCCGACGCGGACCGCGCGCGCTAGTCCGTGTCGGGACTCTGGTGCGGCGCCGGGCTATAATTCGCCACCTCAGTTTTCGCGTTCCGCATCAGGGTCCATCATGCAAATTCATCTAGCCAATCCGCGCGGCTTTTGTGCCGGTGTCGATCGTGCCATCGGCATCGTCGAGCGCGCGCTCGAGTTTTTCGGCGCCCCGGTGTACGTCCGCCACGAAGTCGTGCACAACAAGTATGTCGTCGATGGCCTGCGCGACAAGGGCGCGATCTTTGTCGATGAACTACACGAAGTCCCGGACGACGCGACCGTGATTTTCAGCGCCCACGGTGTCGCCAAGGCCGTGCGAGAAGAAGCCGCACGGCGCAAGCTGCGCGTATTCGACGCCATCTGTCCGCTGGTGACCAAGGTGCACATGGAAGTCGGCCACTACCAGAAGGAAGGTCGTGAGTGCATTCTGATCGGGCACGCCGGGCATCCGGAAGTCGAAGGCACCCTCGGTCAGTACCGTCGCCACGACGACGGTCGCGGCGGCATGTACCTCGTCGAGTCGGTCGACGATGTATGGCAGCTCAAGGTCAAGGACCCTGAGTACCTCGCGTTTGTTACCCAGACGACCCTGTCAATGGACGACACCGCCGAGATCATCGATGCCCTGCGCAAGCGTTTCCCCAAGATCGTCGGCCCCAAGAAGGAAGACATCTGCTACGCCACGCAGAACCGCCAGGACGCGGTCAAGCGCATGGTTGAGTACTGTGATCTGATCCTGGTGGTCGGTTCGCAGACCAGTTCCAACTCGACGCGCCTGAAGGAAATCGCCGAGAAGCAGGGTATTCCCGCCTACCTGATCGACAACGCCGATGAGATCCGTGCCGACTGGCTGACGCATAAAAAGAGTGTCGGTGTAACCGCCGGCGCCTCGGCGCCGGAAGTGCTGGTCGAGCAGGTCGTGCAGAAGTTGCGCGATCGCGGCGGGCTGAATGTGACCGAAGTGCCGGGCATCAAGGAGCAGGTCGTTTTCAGCCTGCCGCGCGAGCTGGTCAAAGCCGGGGAACAATCCGAAGTCAGCGGCGCCTGAGGGTTCTCAGCCGCTGCAGTTTTTTGCGATCTCGTCCTGGGCGTCCTTGATCCACTTCTGCCGCAGGGCTTCGTCAACGAACTCGAGTTCGCCCTGGTCGTTGATGAACTGCTTGCGCGTCGAAACCAGTAATCCACCGAGCTCGTCGCGCACAGTTTTGCAGTGCGCGGCCATTTTTTCGGCTTCGACCTTGGCCTCCGCGGCCGCGGCTTTGGCTTCCGCGCGGCTCTTGGCATTTTCGTCAACCTGCTTGGTGAAGCTTTCCAGTCGGTTGGCAGTGTGCGGGTCGGCCGCGGTTTTCGTTTTTATGGTTTCAGCCTTGACGTCCGGCGGCGGCTTGTCGGTAAAGTGGACCTTGCCATCGGCATCGGTCCATTTATAGACGCCGGCCGCGGCCGCGCTCGAGCAAAGCACCGCGAGTGCCACCGCCAGCGCCACCCGCTGTAGCGCGCGGGTATCGATGCGTATCGTTTCGATCATAGGCCGTTTCCTGTCCAGCGCCCGGGCTGCCTCAGCGACCCCAGCAATCGTCGACCGAATCGGTGCCGCTGACGGTCTGCGTACCGCGAGAATCCAGGGTCAGGTTGCCACAATCCGGATCGACGAAGGGCTTGCCGGCGTTCGGTGTCGCGGTCAGCGCATAGCTGGTGTTGATACTGCCGGTCGCGCCTACGGCGACGCTCAACACGTAATTGTCTTCCGCCGAATTTACTGCCCCGCCGCCGTAGCCGAGTTCGGTCAGGGTGGTGGTGTACTGGTTGTTATCAAAATAAAAGCGCTCCTGGCGTGCAGCGGCGTCGAGCAGCATGGTTTTGCCGTCCTGGCGTCGCGCGCGATTGCTGTAATCGACATAGGCCGGGTAACCGACGGCGGCCAGGATGCCGACAATCACCAACACGATCATCAGTTCGATGAGCGTCATACCAAGCGTGCGGCGGTGGACCGCGCCTGAATAGTGTCTTGATCTAGGTAGTTGCATGCTTATGTCCCGTTATGGTGTTGGCACCAGGTTAGTCGGTACGGAATTCCTGCCAGGATACTTCGCCGTTGTTCAGGCCACCCAGGGTCTGGGCCTCATTGCCGGTTATGGCACCCGTCGACTGCTGCACGATGACAGTGACTTTGCCGGGTACGTCCTGGTTGCCGATGTGGATACTGGGCGAAGATGCTAAGCCCTTACCCAGACTGATACTACCGATAGCTTCGGCCTCGCCGTCCGGGCAGCCGACGCAGATCTGCCCGAACACGCCGCCTGGGGGAACCAGGCCGGAGAAAAAAGCGCGCCCGATAATCCGACTCTCGCCTTCGGCGCCACAAAGTTCTGTCGAAGGTGTGAAGGCAGTGGACAAGACGATACCGTTGAGCAGGCCCAGGTTGGACACACTGCGTTCGGCCGGGTCGATGGTGGCGGGGTCAAACTCGTAGTTGAGCTTCCAGCCGCCGGCCGCGGCGACTGTCGATTCAAAGGCATCGAACGTGGTGTCCTCCTCGAAAGGAATGCCGCCATCGAGGTCCACGGTACCGTTAGCCCGCGTCACCGCGTTCGTGACGTCTTCGAAGTTTGCATCGAGCATAGCCACCGGGTTGGCCGGATCGTCGAACGGCGCGGCGTTGTTAACGATACTGTACTGATCGATAAAACCATACAGCGTCTGCGTGGCGGTCGATTCCTTGTCATCGTTGGTGTACAGACGCCCGGTACCCGCGAGTATCCAGGTGCGGAACTGGCGGTCGATGGTGATCGAGGGACGAGTCGAGAAAGGCTGGTCAACATCGAGCAGCTTGAACGGTGCACCCCAGTTGGTCCGGTTGTCGTCTTCGTTCAGCGAAAGCCGGTAGAGGTTGCCACCGATGCCGTCTTCGCCGCCCACGGTACCGAAATAGATAGCCTCCGCCTTCATGTCGAGATCCTGGTCGGCGACGGTGATTTCGCCGACGAAGGTGTCGGTATCGCCGGTATCGGCAAAGCCGATGCCGTCGTTAGGTACGCCGTTGTCGAACGGACCACTTTCGATAACGCCATGGTTACCCAATACCAGCTCTCTAAGATCGTAGGCGAATACACGCCCGGTCTGCGACGAATCAACGTCGCCAAGGTCGGTCGGGCCGGAGCCGAACATCAGGATCCAGTCGTTGGGTGGCGCCACTTCACTGGTCGGGACGGGCGCGCCGATGAGAGCCACCGCCGGTACGCCGGTGGTAAAAAACTGCGTCGGCGGGGACAGTTCGGCGATCACCTTCGGCGGGACTTCTGGGTTGGTGATATCAAACACCACGTAGGAGGACTTGGTCAGGACGTCGTCGGTGGTGTCATTGTCGGTATTCGAGGGGCCGATGCCGTCGTGCTGGGTGTCTAAGATGATGCCATTGTTGTCGTGCCCGCCGCCCAGACGCATGCCGACGACCATGACCGTGCCCCAACCGCCGGGATGGTCGGTGTCAGAGTTAAATACCTTGGCGTCGAAGATGCGCGGTTTGAGATCGTTGTAGAACACATGGCCGTAGCCCTGGTCCGTCAGCCATTGCAGGTGGCCGAGCAGGTTTTTGGGAATATAGGCCCACAGTTCCGAGCCCAGGGGATGCGCGACTTCCGAGGTCAGCGAAGTTCTGAACTCGCTGGCCGTGACATCGAAAAAGCCGCCATTGAAGGCATGGATCATGCCGTCGTTGGCACCGACATAAACCACGCTGCGGCGGTTGCGATATTTCTGGCGGAAAGTACTGTAGCTCGAATCTAACGCGATGATATCAAACGCTTCTGCCGGTGCTGCCTGCACGGTCGGCGTGGAGTTGACGATGTCGCCCAGGCGCATGACTTCGGTGCTGCCGTCGCCATCGTAGTCCACGGTGCGCGAACGGTAGCCGGTCTGTTCTTCGCCGCGGATGTAGTTGACCAGTTTGTCGGCCTCGTCATCGTCCAGGGTCACGCCATCCCAGACGTCGACCCAGCCGAAATTGGCATCGGTGATCGTCGCGGTATCAAAGGCCACAATTTCCGATTGGTCAGGATTGACGATGCCGTCTGGAGCACCGGTGCCGGAGGTATCGAGCCAGGTCAGGATGTGGCGGCCGGTATTGGCCAGATCTGAGTAAATGCGTTGTGTGGTGACGTTGGTCACTGCGGAAAGCTGCTCGCGGGCATTCCAGATCGGATTCAAGGTGTTCAGTTCCGCGATACTGCTACCGGTCTCCGTGTACACGGTCGCGCTGGAGCTCGTAAAACGCTCCAGGCGCGCGCGCCGCTCGTTTTCGTCATAGAAGATTTCAATGACTTTATCGACATCATAGCCATCCAGTTTGTCGTCATCGTCGGAGTCTTCGCGCAGGAGACCGTTGGGGTCGATGAATATGGCATGCAAGGTGCCAATCCATTTGACTTCATTTTTGTTAAGGGTGTTGTCACTCTTGATGGGATCGTAGAGGGCCTGAAAAAGCGCACCGGTGCCTTCCTGCTCGCTGGCCACCACCGAAGCGGCAGTACCCGAAGCGACGCGTTCGATGATCTGGTTAAACACCGCGCGCAGCGACTGCTCAAGGGCGGACGGATTGGTGACAAAAAAGTAGGTGTCCGGTGTATTGTCTAGATCGCCGCCGGCGACGGTATTACCCGTCTTGTCACGCTTGTCGTATTCGCTTTCCAGATCGGGCAGGTTGTTGCCGTTGCTGTCTTCGAACGCTCCGTACTTGGCCGCCAGGAACAGCGGATCCGGCAGCAGGTTGGCGCCACTGCCACCTACGGTGAAGGTGTGGCTGCGCGCCGGGTCGTTGTCAGCCGAGTTGTTGTGGTAGCAAAGGCCATTCACTCGGTTCGGGTTGTCGAGGCAGTCGGGAATGGTCGGGTCGGGATCCTGGAAACCCACCTGGCGCGCACCCCAGACGTCGCCATTCGAGCCGCCGGCGCCGGAATAGGCGTGGAAGCCATCCTGGGTCGTGCCGCTGATGATGAATCCAAAAAGCTGACCGTTGTTGGAGGCGTAAAAGACCAGATCGGTGATCACCGAGACCTGTTGAGTATTGGAATCGTAGATGTAGGAGATCACCCCCCACTGATCCATATCGTAGTCACCGCCCTGTTCGCTGTCCTCCCACTGCACCATGGCTTTGCCGTAGAAAATGCCGGTGCCGGGGGTAGGCGTGAGTTCGCCCGCGGCAAAACTCTGGTCGATGAGGTGCGGGTTGGCGGGCCAGTTCGCGCTAGTTACGGCGACTTCGATATTTTTCTGCACGACTTTGAAGTCGACCAGAGTGCCGCCGCCATCGTTGTTGACCAGGCGGTAGGCGGGCAGGATGGTAACGTCGGCATCGTTGGTGGGATTGCCGTCGGTACCGGAATCGACCGCGAGGTTGGTATCGATCTCGAATTTCGGAACGTTTGTCGCCAACTGCACGGCGTAGGTGGTTACGGTCTGGTTGCTCTCGGTCTGGTCCGGTGGCAATTCCACTGGCAAATCCGGGCGCAGGTCGTTGGTATGTGCGTAGTGCGCCATGCCAGCGATGTGGAAGGTACCGTCGACGGTGGGTCCTTCCGGACAGATGCCGGCGACGTTGCCGAGGTTAGTGACCGTTTTGCCGGTACAGAATTCGTCGTTGGTGGCATTCGACGGGCTGGTCTTGGGACCGGTGCGGCCGACGAAGTAGTTGTTGCCTGTAAACCCTTCCGCGTCGCCGACCGCATCGGTCAGCGTAACTGGCGACGAGGCGCCCGGTATATCGGTAAACACCGCCGAGCCTTCGTCGTAAGACGTCAGGCTGGCGTTGAACACCACCGCGTTCAGCGAGGCGCAAAAATTGTTCGAATCGAGCGGATCGACCCAACTCGCCTCGGCGAGGCCATTGATGCGGTTGTGATCGGTCGCCGCGAAAGCCGGGGTGGCGGTGAGGCCGGCGAAGTAACGAATGGTTTCCGCGTAGATTTCCGAGATCGGGTTGCCCCAGGAGTTGCAATCGTCCTCATTGATGGTAGCGCCCTGAAAACCACAGTTGTCGCTAGACCCGGTGTTGAAATAGCGCGCTGCTGCGTCACCACCTTCGTAGCGGTAGCCAAAGATACGCAGCTTATCGAGGGTGCGGATGATGCCGATGGTGGCGGTATTCGAATACTGCGAGGTAACGAACGTACCATCGGTGGCGGTGTTGATTTCGTCGTCAATCGAACCGATGTTTTTGCGCAACACACCGCCGCTGATGTTTTTCTGATAGGAACCGGTGAGCAGACCGAAATCGATATTGTCGCCGTACTCCTGCAGCAGCCCGCCGGGCTTGTAGTTATTGCTCGGATACTGGCGGCAGTTTTCCTTGTTCGTGCCGTTGTTGATCAGGCCGGGGACACACACTTCTACGAAGACACTGAAATCCGGGCCCGCGCCGCCCGCGGTCAGACCGTTGGTGTTGCGCACCGGCGAGTCGCTGCCCGCATCGATCTGCGTGAAGGCCACATTGTTGCCATTCTCACGCCCGCGCTCGATGGAAGTACTGGTGCCGGCACTGCCGCGCTTCCAGTGACATTCAAACACTTCCCCGGCCGACCACATGCGCCAGTTGCCGGCAGCGACGCGCATGACCGGAGGATTGGTTGTCGAGGAAATCTGGTGGGATTGACTGGTGTTTGACGGCACCGTGGTGTTGCAGATCGTGATCCCTTCGTTGGCGTCGTCGAAATTATCGTTGTCGCCACCATTGGTGGTATCGGTACGCTGCGTGCTGAACGGCGTGAGCTGGCCGAGGTCGGCGCCGTTGTAGTACTTGGTATAGGAATGGGTGTCGGTCGGCAGGTGGGCGCGCTCGAGCACGGTATCGGTACCGGTATCGGTGGCGCGCAGGCCGCCGTAAAGGATCTTGCGCACGATGTCCATGCGCGTCATCGCCACCCAGTTCAGAAAATTGCCGCTCCAGGCGCCGCTCACCGTATCGCAGTAATGGTTGACCGCGAATGCTTTCGGAACAAATACGTTGTAAGTGCCAAGGCCATCGCTGGGATAGTTTTTCGACTCGTAGTCGTAGCACTTGTCGGGATCGAAATAGCCGTAGTACTCAAAGCTGTTTTTGTAGGTTACATCGACGTCGCCGTCGTCATCGAGATCGGTGAAATCATTGAAGGCCCGGGAAAAATACTGGTGGTCGTTCGACATCGTCAACATGACCTGCGGGGTGACGTTCTCCAGCGTCGTTACCGGGTAAGCTTCGTAATCGATGATGTCGGCGCCGGACAGATTGGCGGCTACGAGATCGGCCGACCAGATGGCCGGCAACATGCCAACGCTGAGAGCGACTCCCAAGGTGACGTTCTGAAAGCGGGTGCGGTAGGTGTTCATAATGGTTCGTCCTCGATCGGTCGAGCTATCGAGCTGGGTTCGTTTCAATTGGTGACGACGTAGCGGTAGTGGGCGTCGGTCCGCGAGGTGCTGGCGCCGATGCCGGCAGCCTCTGCGATGATGCGGTAATAGAGATGCGTGCCCGCGCCCGCCGCGCCACCTCCGAGGCCGCCATAGCCGGATACCTGCGAGGTATCGGAACCCGGTGCAGCGACGGCGGTGATCCGCGATATAAAAATATTCGCGGCCATGTCGGTTGGCGACTCGTACAGGGTGTCGCCGTCTTCGTCGACCAGTAACTGCAGATCGATCGCGGCTGGGCGCGTATCCCAATGATCCGCGTTATTCGTTAGGTACAAATCCTGCAGGTTCGGCGCAGGCGGCAGAACCGTTATTTCGCTCGGTACCACAAAACCCGATGAGTCTGGCACCGTGCCGTTTATTGCGGCTGGCCAACCGCGGTAAAAACTGTGATCGTCGAGCACGTCATGAATACGCGCGCGGGCCGCCTCGGAGATCTGAAACGTACGCTTGGAGATGGTCTGGTTGGTCGTCATCTTGAGATCGAGCGTGGTGGTGCGCATCGCAACAACCGCGATCATGGTCAACACCATCAGCAGGATGAGCGCAATGATCAGCGCCACGCCGCCCTGGTTGTGATAACTGGAATAATGTTGTTGTCCGTTCATGGTGTTTCAGGCCCTGGTCATGTTGCGGATCTGGATGGTGAATTCGTATTGCCGGCGGCGGAAGTTGCGTGCCTCGGCCGGCGGCACCCACGAGGTATCGAGCATGAAGTAGGTGCCGGTGTCGTTGACGGTGTTGTCGCGTTCGAGGTTGGCGACGATCAGCGAAACCCGCACCGAGACCACGTTCGGCCAGTTACCGGCGGCCTGCACGGTGGCGGCAGTGTCGTAGCGTTCGGCAACGAAGTCGTTATCGGTATCGACGCCGTAGAGGAGCTGCATGTTTTCGACTCCCGTGACGATGTCCTGCTCGGTGAAACTCAGGTCCGGATTCAGGGTCATACGCACCAGCGTCGGGACGCCATCATCGTCGGCGTCGCAGGCATTGGCATTGGTTCCCGACTGTGGATTGCCACAAGCGCGGATGTAGTAGAGCATCGACTGGAATCGGTAGTTGGTGAATTGCCGTTCATCCGGTGGTCCGCCACCTATAATGTCGCTCGGCAGGCTCGCGAAATCGACTCTGTCATAAATAACGGCGCGGCGACCAAGCGCCGTGCGCAACCAGATGCCGGCACCGTCTGGGTCGGTCGTAACGTAAGGGCGGGTAATTGGCTGTTCGCCCTCATCGATTTCCGGCAACTTCGGTACGCCGTTCAGGACCGGCCTCGTAAGCGTAAGGCTGCCGGTATCCGGGTAGCCATCCTCGTGCGCCGAGCCGTAGCGGATAAAAAACGCGTCGGTATTCGGTTCGTAGTTGGCCGCCACAATACAGTCGACCGGCCTGGTCGCAGCACCGTTGTACCCGCGAAAGCCGACGTTGGAGATCACCGGGCTGCCGCCGCAATCAGTGCCCAAGGCCGGTACGCCACCATCAACGCTGACATTGGCTGGCTGGACCCCGCCCCAGTGGTCGGCGAGACGCATGAAGAACTGCAGATGAGATACGGCGTAGCGGGCGTTCTCGTTCGAGACGCTGGCGCCTTCCTGCAGCCGGTAAGCTTCCTTGTTGTTGATGAACAATTCGATGATGACGGCGAACATGATGATGCTGATGGTCACCGCACCCATCAGTTCTACGAGCGAAAACCCGCCCGCGCGCACGGTGTGTGTGCTGGCTCTCATGGCACAAACCTCATCACAAAACGATTCAGGACGTAGCCGGCGATCCCGCTGGCGGCCGCCGTGTTGGTATAGGTATCGTCGGTCTTGCCGAGGCGTTCGGTGGTCCGTTCGCGCCACTCGATCTTGATGGCGAAGATATTGCCGGTGTTGTCGCACGCCCAGGCGCCGTTGGTGCCGTCTTCCGGAGTGCTGTCGATACAGATGGTGGCGTTGACGCTGTTGTCGGTATTCAGCGCGCCGTCGGTACGCCGCACCCCGAGCGCCTGGCGGGTCTCACTGAGCCAGCGATTGAAATCGAAGGCCGCCAGTTCGGCCGGCGTACATTCGGCGGCGTCGCAGTCGGTCGACTCGGCTGCTGGCGCAATGTAATCGCCATCGGTGACGCCAGTCGAATTCGCGCGCATGCGATCGACCATGTTTTCCGCCTGCAAGGCGGCGACCGAGCGCGTCTGCGAACCTTTGGTATAACGTAGCCCGGCAACCTGCAGGGCGGCGATGCCGAGCAGGCCGATGGCAAAAATCACGATCGCAATCAGAACTTCGATCAGCGTCATGCCGCGTGCATGGCGGCGTTGGACTATGGGGTGCATGTCAGCGGGTTCCCGTCGGTCTGTGTCGTACGCACGCTGGTGCGCCCGGTGGTCGAGACCGCGACCGCCCGGGCGGAAGGCGCACCGCGCGAATCGCAGATCACAAACAGGCCGCTCGCATTCGGCGCGCCGTTTCCATCAATCGCCGTACCAAGTCCGGTGTAGGCAATGGCATTGCCCGGCACATTGGTTTCAAGGGTCATGTCGTCGTTTGCCAGCCCTGGTACGTAGTTGAGGATGCAGTCATCGGCATTGTCGTAACCCAAAGGCTTGAATGAACAAGGATCGTCGAGCGGGCTGCCACCGCCGTCGTCGTCGACCTGAAAGTCCGTGCCGCTGCGGTCGATAAATACCAACCAACCGGTGTCGAAGTCCTCGGTGGTGTCGCAGGTGGTCCCGTTGGTCGACGGACACACCACCACGCGCTGATTGACCTTGACCGCTTCACTGCGCGCAAGCGCCAGGCTTGAGGAAAACAGGTTGAGTTGGGAGGTGATGCGATTGTTGAAGATCAGCGTCTGCAGGTTGGGGACCCCGAGAGTCACCAGCGTCGCCGTGATCGCCACAATGGCCATCAGTTCCAGGATCGTAAAACCGCGTTGTTCGTTCATGGCGGCAAGTATGGCGGCGCCGCGCGGCGCGAACAGGGCCGCGGCGACGAACGGTAGGATCGTCGCCGCGAGCGGTGGGGTGGGGCCTTTATAGTGTGAACGCCTTCGCACCGGGGCGGCGGCGCGGGGCGGTCTAAATGCAAACAATTCGCGTTTAGTCTGGACACAGTCTAGATAGGACGTATACTTCCGCCCATGGATACGCCAAATCCCAGTCCGCCGGTCCCACGCGACGATATCGCCGCGGTGCTGCAGCGCGCGCATATTTCGCCGACGCCGCAACGCATTGAAATTGCAGCGATATTACTGGAACGCACCCAGCACCTCTCGGCCGAGCAGGTTCTCGCCAGGGTGCGTGCCGCCGATACCGCGGTATCCAAGGCGACCGTCTATAACACCCTCGGCCTGTTCGCCGAGCGCGGTCTGGTGCGTGAAGTGATGGTTGATGCGACCCGGGTTTTCTACGATTCCAACACCACTGCGCACTACCACTTCTACAATGTCGACGACGGCGTGTTGACCGACTTTCCCGCCACCGCGGCCATGATCGACGACCTGCCGGCGCCGCCGACCGGCACCACCACCGACAGCGTCGACGTCGTTATTCGCGTACGCAACCGGACCTGAGCGCCGCGACAACGGCGTCGCCCTTGGGCTATTATTGCGCCCCCTCAAATCCAACCCAGCCGGGGTAGCTCAGTCGGTAGAGCAACTGATTCGTAATCAGTAGGTCGGAGGTTCGATTCCTCTCTCCGGCACCAATCAAATCATTGAGTTGCAAGCAATTCTGCATCAAACTCCTAAAATAATCGGGACGTATGCGGGACGTGGCCCACAAGATGTTTCGGATACTTCGGTGTATTTGAGATAGAAGATTCCCGAGGCAGGGAGCGAATCCTAGATGTCAATGTGGGGCGGCTATGGCGGGATCCAATGACTCAGTTTTAGAGTCCCCGATAGGGGATCCGTAAACCCCTCGCCTTTAGGCGACGGATAGGTCGTTTGAATTATGCTTGTGAGATGGAAGATTACAAGCGCGGTAGTCATACGGTGTGGGACTGCAAATACCACTTGGTGTGGACTACGAAGTATCGCTATCAGGTGCTGGGCGGTGATGTGGGGCAACGGTGCCGGGAGCTTCTGCGGGAGATTGCTCGGAGCAAGGAGATGTTGATCTACGCGGGTTCAATCAACCGCGATCACGTTCATATGCTGATTGGGATCCCGCCACAGTTATCGGTGTCGCGTGCGGTGCAGTTTCTGAAGGGTAAGAGTTCGCACCGGCTTCTGACGGAGTATCGGAGCCTGAAGAAGCGGTACTGGGGTCAGCATCTATGGGCACGGGGATACTGGGTGGCGACGAGCGGGAACGTCACCGACGAAGTATGGAAGGAGTACATCAAGAACCAGAAGGCGCCGGAACCGGACGATGACTTTACGGTGGTGTAATCGGCCGCATGGCCGATCAATCCGGCTTCCAGCCGTCATCCGAAGCCACCGCCTTTAGGCGGTGGAGTATTCACCACCAGACGGTCTGTTAGCACCACGCGTAGGCCAATGGGTTCGCGAGAAGCACGCCCGATTAGAGAAATACATCGATATTAGTCACGCTGCGCGGCGAAAATTTAAAAATTCGTCGTACATCGATCTTTATTGCAACTACGGCAAGGCTCAGGTACGAGAAACAGATGCATTCGTGGACGGCAGCGCCATTGTCGCTTTTAAGGCGGCTTCACGAACAGGAACAAACTTCTCGCGCTTAGTACTCAATGACATCGATTCAGATGCTTGCGACGCTACGAAGTCAAGGTTTGCCGATCTAGGGGTCGACGTTAATCCGCTCAATCTGGACGCTGAAATCGCTACGAGTGAAATCGTGGCTGGACTCGAACCGCACGGTCTGCATTTCGCATTCTTGGATCCCTACAATCTAGCGTCCCTCCCATTCTCAATAATCGAGCGGCTAGCAAAACTCGAACACATGGACATGATGATCCATGTAAGCAGGATGGAAATTTATCGGAATTTTGTCAGCTATATGACGCGCGACAACTCCCCGTTAGACAGGTTCGCACCTGGGTGGAAAAGCGCTGTGGATCCAGAGACGAATATCGACGATCAGCGGCGGCAAGTCATGGATCACTGGCTATCTATGATTCGTGCTCTTGGTATGGATGTCGCCGAGGGAATAGAACTCGTGACGGGAACCCAGAAGCAAGGACTTTATTGGCTTGTTTTCGTTGCTCGCCACGAACTTGCATTGAAGTTTTGGGAGAGCATCCGAAACGTCGGCAGGCAAGGAACGTTACTTTGACACTCGTAAGGCGAAAGCGGAAAACAATGTATACTGTTTATATATACAGTATTCTGAGGCACTGAATATGGCAACCCACTCCAAAATCGAATGGACCGAACAGACTTGGAATCCTGTGACCGGGTGCACGAAAATTAGTAAAGGTTGCAAGCACTGCTATGCCGAGCGTATGGCTAAGCGGTTGACAGCAATGGAGAATCCTCGGTACCGAGCCGGGTTTAAAACGACTATGCACGAGGACTTGATCAGCTTGCCCTCAAGGTGGGCCAAACCTAGAAGGGTCTTCGTCAACTCAATGAGCGATTTATTTCACGAAGATGTTTCCGACGATTTTATTAGCAGAATATTCCGAACGATGAACGAAACGCCTCGGCATACGTTCCAGATCCTTACGAAAAGGAGTGAACGGCTCAAGATGTTGGCGTCGCAACTGAAATGGACGGAGAACATTTGGATGGGTGTCAGTGTAGAGAACGCGGAAGTCGTCGGTCGTATTAGTGATCTGGAACAGACCAGCGCGCAAGTAAAGTTTCTTTCGTGCGAGCCGTTGATCGGTCCTCTTAAGCGGCTTCCGTTGGAGAGAATGGATTGGGTAATCGTCGGGGGTGAATCAGGACCAGGTGCGCGACCAATGCTAGAGGAATGGGTCGAGGACATACTTAAGCAGTGCCGTAAGTCTGGAGCTGCGTTCTTTTTTAAGCAGTGGGGAGGCGTTAGAAAACACACGACCGGGCGGACTCTGAAAGGCAAGATTTACGATGAGTTCCCAAACTCTCATGTTTCCGTTGCCGCGTGACCTTGTCTATTGATGTATTGCGCGCGAGAAGTACTAGAAAAGCAGCAGCCTTTGCGGTAATTCTTGGGACCGTTTTGGGACGCCACTCGGCCGCGTTCGAGTTCTGCCGGAGTAATGAAAACCACAGAATGCATTCAACAGATTCGAAAACTTCGAATATTAGCTGCAAGTGGTTGATTAGAAGTTTCTTTCAGTACACCAAAAACCAAACCTAACGCTTTCGTAATCAGTAGGTCGGAGGTTCGATTCCTCTCTCCGGCACCAATCAAAGTGAACATAAGCGATCGGTTGCAGTTCCATCGCGGCCGTCGAACTGTCAAATACTTCGAACTCTATATTTGTTGTTCGCGCACGTTAGCGTTATTTCGCAGGTACGTCCGACAACTGATCGATATTATAGCGAGCGCGTTTGCGTGGGCCGCGGCCGAGGGCGAGTTCGGGAACCAGGGGATCGAAATCACCCGCCGGTGCTTCCGGATCGGAAAAGTAACCGAGGCCATAGGTACCCTGTGTGTAGCCCAGTAACTCCTGCAATTCTTCGTCCAGATCCTTGGCTATATGCGGCGGGCAGGACAGGTATTGATTTTCCTGTTGTCGAAGCCATGCGAGACAGTAGGTCAGATTCATAGGTCGGATCTTATAACCCGTTGAAAAGAGGGAACCAAAAGCGCTCCATCCGATCAGATCATGAAATCAACGCCAATCAACTTCGTGATCTGGGAGTATCGGATGGAGCGCAGCGAAATTAGCATGGTGAGCCGCCAGTTAAAACGCACACTTGGCGAGCAAACGCTCAACGATTTGGGTCGGGCGACGCGATTCTGTCGTCGCGAACGAGAGATCACGCCGTTTCGTCTGGCGGTGAGTCTGATTGAGAGCTTCGGGGCTCGTTCGGCGAACTGTATTGCGGATATGCGGCGTGCATTCAATGCGCTTTGCGCAACCTCGATCCGCTACAAACCATTTCATAACCAACTGGCCAAACGACAGTTTCCGATGTTCATGCAGGCGCTGCTGAGCGAATTGCTCGATGGCCTGGCGTGCGACGTCCTGCGTTTCGAATCGAACAGTCCGTTTGCCCGGTTTGATCACATCCGCATCCAGGACGGCACCTCATTTGCGCTGAAACCGGTGTTGCAAGACACGTTTCCTGGCCGCTTCACCACGGTCAGCCCCGCCGCAGTAGAGCTCCATGCCGATCTCGATCTACTCAGCGAGACGGCGAACCAGATTGTACTCAGCCCCGATAGCTCGGCGGAGAGGCAGTTCTTGCCGCCAGTCGAACAGGTCGTTGGCGGATTACTGCTCGCCGATCGAGGCTACTTTGCGCGACCCTACTTTGAGGCCCTCGACACAGCTGGCGGCCATTTCATCGTGCGTGCGGGACAGAGCATCAACCCGCTGATCTTGAGTGCTCGTCAGAGCAATGGCCGACGGGATAAACGCTTTGCAAACCAGCGTATGAAAACCGTGGCATCAATGTTGAAGCGTTTCGATTGCCTCGACATGATGGTGCAATTCGACGGTGTCGATGGACCCTGGACCTGTCGATTAGTTGTCCACCCCAACATCAAGAAAGGCGCGGCACCCCGGTACCTAGTCACGAATCTTGATGCGATAGCGCGTTCACGCCCGAGCACATCAGCGATGCCTATCGGTTGCGTTGGCAGGTCGAGTTATTGTTCAAAGAATGGAAGTCTTACGCCAATTTACGCGCCTTTGACACCGCTAATCCGTACATTGCCGAAGGCCTGATCTGGGCAGCACTGTGTGCCGCAACCCTGCAGCGTCATTGCGCGCATGTTACCGAGCGCTTGCTGAACGTCGCTATCTCCACGCACACCGTTGCCAAGTGTCTGCATCACGTGCTCGGAGAGGTATTGCATACGCTCATACATCGTCCGCATGCGTTGGATCTGCCAATCGAACGCGCGTTACATTACCTGGCCAGCAACGCCCAGCGTGCTAAACCCGACCGCGACCGATGCTCGGGACGACTCAAACTCGGGCTGCGCCATATTCATGTGGCCGCTTAAGAACTAACCTATGATCGCGGACTAACAAGAGAAATAAATATACTGTCCGCGAAAATAAAGAGAAATAAATATACTGTCCCCGAAAATACCAGAGTCGAAATAGGTGGCGAAGTCTGGCGATAACTCTGCAAAGCTTTTCAGCAGACTGCGCGGATGCTCGGATGCGCGCAGGCGTTGACCAATAATCCGCAGCGCGGCGGGCCAGCCCTCGGTGATCTCCTGCAACAAGTCGAAGTCCTGCGGCTCCAGGTGTTGGCACAACTGTGACTACGGGGTCAAGTCCCAGCTTAATACATGTTCACTTGTATGAAGCTGGGACTTGACCCCCACTGCCCATGTTCACTTGTATGAAGCTGGGACTTGACCCCCACTCCAGGGGACCCCTCAGTCAATTCGACTGAGGGGTCCAGTGGTCATCTGATTACATATCCAGGCTGATGCGCTCACCCTGAGCACGCGACACACACAGGCACATGCTGTTGTTGGCCTCCTTTTCGACCTCCGACAGATAGGCGTCACGGTGGTCAACCTCACCCTCCAGGACCGGCGTAATGCAGGTGCCGCAGGTACCTTGCATACAGGCGTACTTGGGATCGACGCCGGCATGGAGCAGCGCATCCAGGATGGTCTGATCGGCTTCCACCGTGAGGTCTCTGTTCGACCTCGCCAGGTGCAGGCTGAAGGGACGATTGCTGGCGTCATCGGCGATCGGTGCGGTGAAGGATTCGATGCGAACATTCTCTTCCGGCCAGCCGCGTTCGATCGCGGCGTCACGCACGTAGTTCATGAAACCCTCAGGGCCACAGACGTATATCAGCGTATCTTTATCCGGCCTGCTCAGCACCACATCCAGTGGCAATCCGCTACGGCCCTGGCCCTGGTCGAGATGGATATGGGCATGTTTGGCAAGCCGGCTGACCGCCAGTTCGTCCTTGAAAGGCACCGATTGTTCGTCGCGCGCGCAGACGTGGAGATCGAAGGGGCGATTGATGCGCAGCAGGCGGTGCGCCATCGACAGCATGGGTGTAATACCGATACCGCCCGAGATCAGGATGGAATGCTCGGCGTTTTCGTACAGCATGAAATTGTTACGCGGGTGGCCAATTTTCAAAACCTGGCCTTCGGTCAGTTCATGCATGGCCTTCGAGCCGCCACGGCCAGCGTCTTCGCGCTTGACCGCAATGCGGTAGCGGTTACGGGTTTCGTCGTGGCCGACGATCGAATACTGACGCACCACCCCGTCGCTGATAAACACGCTGATGTGCGAACCGGCAGGCCCCTCGGGGAGCAGGACGTTGGCGCTGGTGGGTTCGAACTCGAAGGAACGGATGCCCGGGCCTACGTCCGTCATGCTGGCAACGCGGACTTCGATCGGCAGGTTGGGATCGAGGTCCGGGACTTTGAGCTTGTCGGGGTTGTCATACAGGTAGCCCCGTCGCGGAATATCCTGCTTCTTGATGATGCCGTTGCCGAGTTCCATCACCCGGCGGTACCTGTACCAGGGCACATGCGGCAGCAGGTGATGGATATGGTGATTTTCCTGACCGAACATCAGGCAGCGCAGCGGCGAGGTCTCCCAGACCTGCACCGTGGACTTCAACGGCGTTTGTTCCCAGTCGGTGCCGTGCGGGTGCTGGATGTAGGCAAAGGTATAAACGATCAGCCAAAGACCAAGCCGGTTCGGGATCACGAAAAGAATGAGAAATTCCAGCCAGTAAGGTGAGGCCAGGAAGCCCACGTGAAGCGCGAGCCAGCAGCCGAGCATCACGTACACATACATCCTGATCCGCGGCGACCAGTTGTGTTTGCCATTCTTGAAGAAAAACGCAATGTAATGGAGATCTGTGAACGCCAGGTAAAATATCCCCGCCCACTTCGGGACATCCACCAGATCCAGATCGGGGTCTTTGCCCGCCTCACCGATGTAGCGGTGATGATCCATATGGATGGCGCGCCAGGCCGGCATATTGACGGCTGGCAACATAAGCTGGCCCGCGATGGTACCCAGAACGTCGTTGAACAGGTTGTTGGAAGACACCGACCGGTGCGCTGCGTCATGCGCCGGCGTGAACGCCAGGTAGACGGCTATGACGTTGAATCCGATCGCCATCCACCAGGGAATGATGCCGGTCAGGTACCAATAGCAGGACACCAGGAACGTGCCGATCGCGGCGGCCGCCACCAGCGTCTGAACCACATCGACCTTCGCCAGCGTATTGATTTCTTTGTAGTGTGGGTCGTGAATAATCTGGCTCAGAACTTCCCGAACCGTTGGGTTGGTAGTGAGTGTTGCCATCCCGGATCCTCCGAATATGTATGGGTAGCCCGGTGTCGTCGATTCCGGTCGGGCCTCCAATCAGCCGCGTCCTAATCGTCGCCATGCCTGATTCTGGACCTCACCTTATTCGTCCAGGCAGAAGCTGACGCCATACTGGAGTTAGCCCGGATTTCTCACACGTAGTTAGTGCATCGGGCCTCCGAGAGGATCAAACTTGTTTTGCGTGAACGAGTTACGACCCCTCAGAGGAGGTTCCCGATGCCGACACAGTGTACCGCTGAACAACTGACGTTTTCATGGGCTGGACGCCGCCGCGTGGTGGCGGCGTTCGATGGCGGAACGGTGAGCTCGGATGGCGGCGCGCTACTGCTGGGTAAGGCGGACGCGGCGGTCGGTCTGATCGACCGGCTGTCGCGCTGCTTCATCGACGAGCGGCAGGCTGAGCTGGTCGAGCACTCGTTGCGCACGCTGGTCGGTCAACGGGTGTTCGCGCTGGCGCTGGGATACGAAGACCTGAACGACCACGACGAGCTACGCCATGACCCGGTGATGGGTGCGCTGCTGGGCAAGCTGTCGCCGCGGTTACGCGAGGACTGTGCAGCACTGGCGGGCAAGAGCACGCTGAGCCGTCTGGAATGCTATCCAGCGAGCGGGGCGCATCGCTATCACAAGATCCGCCCGGACGAATCAGCGATCGAACGGTTGTTCGTGGCGCTGTTCCTGGAGGCTTACCGCGAGCCGCCGGCGGAGATCGTGCTGGATCTGGATGCGACCGACGTGGCGTTGCACGGCCATCAGGAAGCACGGTTCTTTCACGGCTATTACGATCACTACTGCTACCTGCCGTTGTACATCTACTGCGGCGAGCATCTGTTGGCCGCGAAGCTGCGGCCGGCGAACATCGACGGTGCGGCGGGGGCGGTGGAGGAGGTCGAGCGCATCGTCGCCCAGGTGCGTGTGCGGTGGCCGAAGACGCGCATCGTGCTGCGGGCGGACTCGGGCTTCTGCCGCGAGGCGTTGATGGGCTGGTGCGAGGAAAATGGCGTGGAATACGTGTTCGGGCTGGCACGTAACGCCCGTCTGGTACGGGCGATAGGCAGTGAACTGCAGACGGTGGCGGAGACGTCGGCAGCCACGCAGAGCCCGGCGCGCTGTTTCCGCGAGCTCGCGTATCGGACGCGCAAGAGCTGGAGCCGGTCACGCCGTGTGGTGGCCAAGGCTGAGCATACCGGTGACAAATCGAATCCGCGCTTCATCGTGACCTCGTTGTCGAAGCGACGCTGGGCGGCACGGGCGCTGTACGAGGACTTCTATTGCGCGCGCGGTGAGGCCGAGAACCGCATCAAGGAATGCCAGCTCGACCTGTTCGCCGACCGGCTCTCGACCGAGACCCTGCGCGGTAACCAGCTGCGCCTGTGGTGGGCGTCGGCGGCTTATGTGCTGATGCACGCCGTGCGCCGCATCGGACTGGCCGGCACCACGCTCGCGCGTGCTTGTGCGACGACCATCCGCCTGCGCCTGTTGAAGATCGGCGCGGTGGTCACGGTCAGCGTGCGCAGGGTCAAGCTCGCGATGAGTAGCGGCTGCCCGCATCAGCGGGAGTTCATCGCCGCCTGCCATGCCCTGGACGTCGCGGCGCGTTAAGCCGCCCCCACGAACCAGACCGCTTTCCCTGCCATCGAACCCCACCACCGACACCGTCGGGTGGGTTCGCTCGCCCGCAAATAGGCAAGCCGCGTGATCTGCCGGGTTCACGCCAGCGATGCGCGGCTCGCTTCCCCCGCGCTACCAGACGACTGCGTTAATCGCCGACGCGGTGAGAAATGCGGGTTAGCAGGCGGATGCAGACGATATGCTTGCCTGCGAAAATTCATAGGAATCGGTGACTTATCCGCAATTGTGAGGCTATGCGGAGCGACGGGCGCAGCAGCCGGCGTGTTCAGTTAATCAGATTCAGGGCCTTAGCCTGCGCAACGGCCGCGGACCGGTTTTTCGCGTTGAGCTTGCCAAACAAGTTGTACAAGTGCCACTTGACGGTAGAGACGGACAGTTCGCATCGCATCGCGATCTGCGCATTACTCAGACCGAGGTCGATCAGCCGCAGAAATTCAATTTCACGGTGCGTCACCGCGGCGGTCAATTCGGGTTTGATGCCGACATCATCGAGCGCCTCCTGCAACCTGGCCCCGGCTATCGGCAGCCCCTGACAAAGCGCAGAGAACATCTGTTTCTCTTCGCCATCCGCCCATCCCCAGTCCGACATGCGCGTGTCGAGCACCAGTGGCGCGATGCTGTCGCTCCGCTCGAGAAACGGGCGCAGAAGTTTACGCCGTGCGGCCAGGCGTACCGCCTGCACCAGCGCCTGGCGTGCAGCTTTGTCATTACCCGATTTCGAGAAAATCACCATCGTGTCGAGGAGCAATGCAACCAGGTCGCCGGTGCGGTTCTGTGAGCGCGCGGCGGCAATTTCCTTGTCCAGCATCTTTTTCGCGCGTTCGAGAGCGGCGAAGGCGATCGCGCACCGGATATGCGTTGCGCGATAGAGATGCCGACACGTGCTGTCCCGCGCCACATCCTCGAGCACAAAGCGGGGTTCCCCATGCTCGGGATCGAGGCCGATTTCGAGCGCCAGTTCCCGTGCCTCATCCTGGCGTCCATCGCGCAGCAGTGCCTGCACGCGCCAGCAACTGAGCATCAGCGCCAATCGCGACGGGTAGCCGCCGACCAGGCCGCGTAAATGCTGCATATGCGTAGCTTCCTGCGCGTTGCCGGTCCACAGCGCGACCCCCACATAAACCCCGCAAATCAGCGGGTCCAGATAGCCATGCATCTGCACGACCCGCAGGCCCGAGAGAAGCAGGCTTTCGGCTTCCTCGTCGAGGCCCTGATCCAGCGAGGCGCGCGCGCAGATCAATTCCATCGAGGCCAGCAGCGGAGCGTCCTCTCCCAGGTCCGCGCGCAGTGACTCCATGGCAACACGTAACACACCGCGCGCGCTCGCCACGTCACCATCTCCCAACGCTACGAGCCCGTCGAACAATTGCATCCAGCCCACGCCGTAACGGCTACCGGATTGACGGAAGGCGGCGTGGGCCTGGTGAAGGCAGCGCCTTGCTTCAGCGAATCGGCAGGCTTCCAGGTGCGCCAGGGTCTGCAGGCCCCACGCCTCGCCGACATGAAACGGGTCGCCCTCCGGATTCGCTTCCAGCCAGGCGTTGGCCAGTTCGTAGGTCTGTTGCAGGCGGTCACAATAAAGCGCGATACACGCCTGGACGATAGGCACCTGTGACAGCAGGCGCTCGGCTTCGGCGTCGCCCTGATCCGCACATCGCTGCAGATGCTGCTTAAGCGCGTCGATCTGCGATTCGGCGACGCCATAGCGGCGACGGAACACCAGTGCCCAGAGATACCAGAAGTGCGCACGCGGACCCGGCTCGATATTCTGGGATCGCAACGTCTCCACCCAGCGGGTCATGGCCAGAACCTGCCCCTGATCCCGAGCCAGCAACTCACAATGCCGTTCCAGCAACTCCACGACCCGCTCAATCTCACCGGCCAGCACACGCACGTCGATGGCCCGGTCCCATTGCCCGCAAGACTCGTACCAGGCGCCGGCGGTTGACAGGATCCGGGTGCGGTGTGATTCGGGCAGGTAGATGCGGGCACGCGCGCGGCAATGGATGCGAACCAGCGGATGGATTCGGAGTGCGCCGCTGCCAGTGGCCGACTGCGCCACACAGTTGGTCTTCTTCAGCCGATCCAGCCCTGACAGGGGGTTCTCGAGCGCGGAAATTCGAGTACACAGTTCCGCATCGAAGTCCGGCAGCAAAGCCAGCTCAAGCATCAGGGTTCGCTCGTCATCTGACAGCCGGGCCAGCAGGCGAGAGTCGAAGTAGTTGGCGAAGTCTGGCGATAACTCTGAAAAGCTTTTCAGCAGACTGCGCGGATGCTCGGATGCGCGCAGGCGTTGGCCAATAATCCGCAGCGCGGCGGGCCAGCCCTCGGTGATCTCCTGCAACAAATCGAAGTCCTGCGGCTCCAGGTGTTGGCACAACTGGGTACCGAGCAACTCGCGTGATTCCTGCGGGCTCATGGCCAGGTCTGAATAATTCACTTCGCGCAGTCGGCCTTCGAGCAGATGTTCGAGCACGTCTATCGGCAAGGCGAAGCGTGAGGCAATTTTCCAGCGCAGGCAGGCGGGCGAATCGTTCAGTAGCGCATCGAACCAGCCATCCTCGTTGCGTTCGCCGAACGCCTCGAACCGGTCGATGAATACTGTCGTTGCCACGTCCACGGTACCAACCCACTGCTGCAAGCAAATACCGGCATCAGCAGCAGTTGGATAGTTTTCGCCCACAACGCAAGTCGCCAGGGTCTGCGCAAGACTCAGACTCGACCGGGGCTCGACCCAGATCGCTCCGCTGTCGCTTCCTCCTTCAGCCCGGTACAGCGAGCCAAGCGTCACCGTCTTGCCGTATCCCGGCGGCGCAACCAGCGTCAGGACCGCGTAATCCTGATCCGCTGACAATCGCTCGAGCAATCCGGTTCGCACGAGCGGATACACGGGCGCCCCGGGGCCTCCGTCCTCACGCGGAAACAAGGGATCATCACGCGTCGGCTGTCGAGTCATGCGGTTCATCATGCCAGAGGCTATACCTGCCACGCACCTTCGCGGACGTAAGCGTATAGGCCAGCGCCCGGAACAGACGCTCTTGTCCTAAATAAGTGTTCGGAATAATGGGACACACAGGCGCTGGTGGCGTGCGGGTCGCACGTCCGGCTAGCGTTTCGGCAGTGCGCTCAATCTGAACGTGAATCGCGCCGGGAATTCCGGAACCCATTCAAATTTAATCAGGCGCGTCGTCACGGTCAGGCGGGTTCCCGTACGGGCGGCCTGACGCACCGATTCCTAAACTGAGTTGCTCAGGGACATGCGGATGTCATCGGGCAAATTTTCGATCCCCGCTTTAAGCTGGAGCCTGAATTTCTCGGGCATCGCCTGTGCTGCATCCAGTGCCAGCCAAACATCACCGAGTCTGTCTTCCAGCAATAATGCGAGCAGCTCACTTGCTTGTTGAACATCCTTGTTGGCTTTCGTCTGCTGTGCGGCGGGTCTGCGTTTAGACACGACGAGTTTATGCAATGCAAACCGGGCAGGGTGGGGGACATTCGAAAGCAGCTTGTGTATTCAGCTTCGCTGCGGTTCGGATTGCCGACGGGCCAGGGAGCATCCCGGGGTAAAGCGCGGGCTGCCCAGCCTATTTCTTGGGCGAATCAGATCAGTCCGACTCAAGAAATAACCCTGGGCCCCGAGTATCGTTCGCACACCTGGTTGCCTCGGCACGCCGCAATTCGTTACGGCGGATTTTTCCAGAGACCGTCTTTGGAAGCTCACAGAACTCGACAATCCGAATGCGCTTAAACGGAGCAACACGCTCACGTACAAAATCGAAAATGGATTTTGCGGTTCTCGCGCTTGGCTCATGGCCGGATGCCAGAGCGACACATGCCTTCGGTACACATAACCGTTTCTCATCAGGGCTTTCTACCACTGCTGCTTCTGCAACGGCAGGATGCTCGATGAGTACGCTTTCCAATTCGAACGGGCTGATTCGGTAATCTGAGCTCTTGAATACATCGTCCGTTCTGCCCACAAACCAGTAGAACCCATCGTCATCGCGATTAGCCACATCGGAGGTTCCGTAGTGGCTGCCACCAAGCGATTGCTGCGTACGCTCTGCGTCATTCGCATATCCAATCATTACGCCGACCGGGCGCGGCGACAGTATCACCGATACCTCTCCTTCCATGGTGTCCTTGCCGTCATCGTCCAGGAGCACGATGTCGTAGCCTGGCAGCGGACGGCCCAATGAACCGGGGCGCACTGGCGTACCCGGCGGACACGCGAGCATTGCGGTAGTCTCCGTCTGCCCATAGCCCTCGCGGATAGTAAGGTTCCAGGCGTTCTGCACCTGTTCGATCACCTCAGGATTGAGTGGCTCCCCTGCACTCACCAGTTCTCGTAGTTTGACCGGGAAACTCGCCAGATCATGTTGAATCAAGGTGCGCCATGCTGTCGGCGGCGCGCACAGTGACGTGACGCCCTTATCGACAATGGTCGATAGCGTGCGCCCCGCGTCGAAGCGTCCACTTTGGTTGTAAATGAATATCGTTGCACCTGCATTCCAGGGCGCGAAAAAACTACTCCAGGAATGTTTCGCCCATCCCGGCGAACTGATGTTGTAGTGAACGTCTCCTTCGCGCAGTCCGATCCAGTACATCGTGCTCAAGTGGCCGACCGGATAGCTCTGGTGTGAATGCAGCACCATCTTTGGCTTCGACGTGGTACCGGACGTAAAGTATATGAGCAGCGGATCGCTTGCCTGCGTAATTCCTTGCGGGGCAAATTCGTCGGGGTTCGTTGCGGCGTCGCCGTAATCCTCCCAATCGGTTGGTGCATCCGCAATGCATAAACGCTGATAATCACCAGGGACATCGGCAAAGCTCTCCGTACCGTTCCGATCGGTGATCACCATGCGCATCTCGCCACGTTCAACGCGATCGGTCAGATCGGCAGCCGACAATACTGTCGTCGCCGGACTGATCACGGCGCCCAGTTTCATCGCCGCGAGAGTGATTTCCCAAAGCGGGGCGACGTTCGGCAGCATGATTAGAATGCGGTCGCCTCGACCGATGCCTTTGGCGCGTAAGTAGTTCGCAACCTGGTTTGAGCGCCGCGCCAGGTCCTCGAAGCTGAACTTATCCTCGTTTCCAGACTCATCGACTATCCATAGCGCGGAGTTCTCATTGCCCCGCGCCATGGTGTCAAAATAGTCAAGCGCCCAATTAAAATTTTCCAATCGCGGCCATTGAAAACCTGTGTACGCGGCGGCGTAGTCTTCGCGATGATTGAGCAAAAAATCCCGCGCCTCAATGAAAGCGGTGCCGCCCGAATTAGAGGATTTCGCCGCGGAGTTGTCGGAAAGTGTCATGGTTAGCCTCTCTGATGCGGGTTGCGCGCTTGTTCACGGATTGCGTGCAAGCTTTCTATTTCTGCCGCGGTCGGTGCCTGAGTATCGATAAAGACGTTACTGGCTTGATCTGACCGCGTCGGCCGTCCCCAATATAAAAGCCTTAATCTTGTTAACATCGGCATTCGTCAACTTCCCGGTGAAATCCGGCATCCCGCGCGACATCGCTGGTCCCTTAAACAGGAAGGCCTCGAGGTTGGCAATGAAGGCTGAATTGAGATAACCGAGATTCGGCACGTTGCCACCACGGTCGACCCCTGGTACGCCGTGACAGAAAACGCAGTTGCTCACGTACAAAGACTTACCCGCTTCTACGTCGGCCGGATCGTATTCCACTCCGCCAACGAGCGCGCCTTGCTGCTTTATGACGAATTCCGGCGGCTTCGCGTTACCGCCCAGCACGAAGGTGTAGACTGTCCCGGGTCCCATGCGGTCACTATGTCGATGGGCCAAACCGTAAACACCACCCCAGCCTGCGGCTATCGTCACGAATTGTTTGCCGTCCACTTCGTAGGTAACAGGAGCAGCGACAACACCTGTGCCTGTGGGCGCTCCCCACAGCTTCTCCCCACTGTTCGCGTCGAACGCGAGTATCCGGGCGTCGGCGGTGCCCTGGAACACGAGAGCACCCGCGGTCGCCAGTGTGCCGCCGTTCCATGGCGATACGTGCTCGTAGCGCCACACCTCCTTTTGCGCCACGGGATCCCAGGCGATCAGACGACCGAATGGTTTACTCGTGGGCGGCACCGCATTCGGTAGCGAGGCGATATTCCATCCGATATTGCTATGAGGATCGTCGGCCTCAACCTTGTTCGGTGTCCATTTCTTGTTGTCCATCAAGGTTAAGGGAATGCCCTGCACGGGCAGGTAAACCAACCCCGTGCTCGGGTTGAACGACATTGACTTCCATGAATGACCGCCGAAAATTGTTGGCAGGATCTCGCGCGGTTTATCGCCGGCGGCGTATAGCGGGGTCTCGATGGGACGGCCGTTTTCATCATAGCCTGTTGCCCAGTTAACCTCCGTGTAATTTTCCGCCGAAATAAACTCGCCGTTGGTGCGATCTACAACGACAAAATATCCGTTCTTCGGAGCCTGCATCAAAACCTTGCGGAGCTTGCCGTCGATCTCAAGATCAGCAAGCGTCATTTGCTGCGCCGCCGAGTAATCCGAGTTATCGGCCGGCATAACCTGGTAATGCCACACGTATTCCCCGGTGTCCGCATCGAGCGCGACGATCGACACGAGAAACAAATTGTCGCCGCCGGCCGGGCTTCGTTTGGACCGTGCCCAGGGCACGCCGTTATCAGTGCCGATGTAGAGGAGATTCAGTTCGGGGTCGAATGTCATCGAATCCCAGACCGTCCCGCCGCCACCGGTTTCCCACCATTTTGCAGTCGCATCCCAGGTCTTCGCCGCCATGGCCATAGCATCGTTCTCGAACGGTTCGTCTGGATTACCGGGTACGGTAAACCAACGCCACTTCTGCGCGCCGCTCTCAGCATCGTAGGCGGTCACGTAACCTCGAGCCGCGTATTCTCCTCCGCCATTACCGATGACAACATTTCCCTTAACGATCCGCGGCGCTCCTGTAATCGTATAGGACCGCGTTCTATCAAGTATGGTGTCCTTTTCCCAAACCTTCTCACCGGTTACTGCGTCGAGGGCGAGAAGCCGGCCATCGAAGGCGCCGACAAAAACCTTCCCCTTATATATTGCGACGCCTCGATTTACCGCGTCGCAGCACCCTGTGTACATATCGGATCGTTCGACTTTCGGATCATGGCTCCACAACCGCTTCCCCGTACGGACGTCGATCGCGTGCACGACGCTCCATGCGGCGCTGACATACATCACTCCGTCGACGACGATTGGAGTTGCTTCAACACCTCGGACCGACTCAAGGTCGTATGACCACAGCAGGCCGAGTTCATTCACGTTCGCGGTGTCTATTTGGTTGAGTTTGCTGAACCGGGTTTCTGCATGGTCCAATCCATGGGCAGGCCAATCACGCGTGTGCTTCGCATTCATGCGAACGAATTCAGTATCAACCGACAGTGCGGCCTGTCGGATCCTTGCTGTCTTATCAGCATGTTCCGCAGCGTCCTGCGCGCAGACGACCGAGGTGCAGCTCACCGCCAAACATAAATTCAGTATGGTTAGAATTGAGGCGCGCCCAAAGACACACGGGATACTCGCGATCACACTCTTGGTAAAACTAATCATTAAACACTCGTTTGAAAAATTTCGTTCGTTGCAGTTCACGCCCTGGACTTGCGCCAGCTTGCGCAGTCGGAGTCGGCGTCAAATTCAGGTACGCCGGGGCCATGTTACTTGAACCTTATTGCAATCTTTCGTGGCCCAACTTGCCGCATCTCAAATCAATTCGGGTACGATTGTACTGGCTCGCTGCAGCATCGACCGCCGCTCGAATAATTGCTATTGCGGCGCCTGTCGACATAACGTGATCACCGAATCGTTTCCCGGTACAGCCGCGCCAACGGCCCGTGCGCCGTGCGTCGTGAGCGCTTTCGTGCAATAGAAATCGTTTCCATAGGCTGCAAAAACGTTGGCGAGCGTGTCGCCGTTGTCGGTGGCATTGCTATATGGCGGCGGTTCGCTAATTTATCGGTCTGAGGGACCGGGCCAAGTTTAGGGTGCATCCATCGACCGAGCCCTACCCTCAAGGGTAGTTCGGGGTAGTCCAGGTTGAAGTGAACAGATGACTAATGGCGCACTGGCAAGCCGGGAACGCGAACGGTGTATGCCAGGCACCGTGGATTCCGTATTCGTTAGAGGACGGTCGGCATAATGTTTTATCGACCGTCAATCGTCACTACGTTCCCGGCATGCTGGAGCTGGATCAAGCTCCATTCGAGCCGCCCGAGCGAGATGCGCAACGCGCAATCGGCCTGGGCGGACAGCACGTAGGACAGTGCTCAGCTGCCAGCGCAATCGGTATTCCACCGCCGGCAGATCTATTCTACGAGCACGGCGGTGAGTATAACGCCGAGGATTCGCTACTCGTATCGGGGGTTTTGCTGGAACGAACGCGACTTCAATTAGCGTCAGGCAGAATCAGCGAAGCGTCGGCATTGGTCGCTGATGGCATGGCTAAAAAAGAAGTAGCGCGCGTAACTGGAATCTCGCTCGAGACTGAAAAAGCGCGCCCAAAAAAAAGTTCGAAACCCCGACTGTAGAGTGTCGTTCCCAGGCAGTCGCGCGCGCCAGGAAACCCGGTCTGCTTTTATCGCAGACGTAACGGCCAGAGTGACCAATTGGCTTGCTCCAATACTGCCAAATTCGGCTCCGAAAGGAGCCAGGTTTGTCCGACAACTCAATTTCCGGCACAGACGCGTTTCCCGGGATCGCTACGAGCCGCTGGCAATACGGATCGCATCAAGACGATTGCGCGCGCCCAGCTTCCCGTAAATATTCTTGAGATGATATTTCACCGTATCGCGAGTGACGAAAAGCGCCTTTGCAATTTCATCGTTCGACATGTAATCGAGCAACAGAGACAGCACCTTCTCCTCTCGCTCCGTGAACGGTTCCGCGGCCGCTTTGGCGGCGCCCGTCAATGCGGGTACGGGAGAAGCCAATTCGGCGCCGACAGCGGCGACTAGGGATTCGAGGAATTCATGGATCTCCGACGGGCGTTTAACCGGCGCCAACCGCTTTGCCGCGCGCAGGTGAGCAAGCAGTAACGTTTCGACCAGCGGTCCTTCATCGAGAAAACATCGTGAATAACCTCCGGACGCCGCGAGTTGCAACGCGCTCTCGAGCGCTCGGTGGGCGAGCGCCGCTTGGCCTAGACTGTCGTGTGCGAGCGCGGCAAGCGTCTGCAGCTTAATCTGACGTAGAACGCGCCCGTGCTCGACGGCCGCGTGCAGATGCGTCGCAATGTATTTGAGCGCCGCCTTGCCCTCACCACGGTGAATCATCAGCCGAATTGAGCCGATCACGGCGCCGCCAGTTTCTTCGGAAAACCTCACCCATGCCGGATCATCTTCACCGGCATCTGGTATCCAACCCGCCATGACAGCCGCACGCTCTATGCGTCCGGCTGCGATTTCTCGATGCACGCGTTCCCACGCGACAATCGAGATCACCCGCGGCCACTGCCCTGCGTACGCGATTCGCTCGGCTTCGTCGAGAATCGCCAGGGCCGCGTCAGGGTCGCTGTTCAAATCATGGATCCGGGCCACCGCAACGTAGGCAACAGCCAGATAGTCGTGAATCGCCGCGTTCCGGATACTGTCGCGGAACCGCGCGAACAACTCCGGCACGCCGTCGAAATTACCACGTTCGTAGCGGGCCATGATGTACCCACACACAAGCGAAGTTTCAGTGACGGAGTCGTCCGCGTTGGTTTGCGCATCCGCCAGCGCTGATTCGAACTGGACAAGAGCTTCGGGCAGGCGCCCCTGTGCGATTTTCGTGATCGCCGTTTTAGCCGTGGAATATGCGCCGGAAAATGCCGCACCAGCACGTTCACTCAAGATACGGCCGAGCGCGAGGTGTTCGAGCGCATGATCGAGACGCCCACCTGCCATTGCCGTGTATCCCCGCGCATTTTCGACCGCGCTGAGTTCAAACAATTCGAAACTCGAACCCGAAGCATTTTTTGTATCGATCGCGGAGACAATTCGTTCGGCACGAGCGAGATCGTCGTTCAGTATTGCGACCATGCTGGCGGCGACGGCGGGATTCGCGGTGGTTGTGCTGGCAGAGTCGATTGCATCGAGCAGCGGCAGCATCGGTTCGAGTTTACGATGCCGCGACAGGAACGCGAGCGCCCACACGATTTTGACCACCAACCCTGGCCGGCTGCGCAGTTCGCGGATCGGAATGCGATTGGCCCAGCGGTCGACCGTCACCATGTGCCCATCGAGCACCAGCCGGTCGGACCACAGTTCGAATACGTCTGCGGCCGCGCCGTGGCGGCCCGCCGCGGAGTAGTGGTGCATGGCTTCTTCGGGATAAGCCTGTTCGTCGAACCAGGCTGCGGCCCGCCGATGGATGAGCGCGACCGCATTTGGATCACTGCTCTGCAGGTGCTCGCGCAGAAAATCGGCGAAAAGGGCGTGATAGGTAAACCACTGGCCCGCCGATTCCAGGCGGCGAACAAAGAGTCCTGTTTTTTCGAGATAGGCGAGGTGCTCGTGCGAGTCGTCGCGATCGAGCACGGCATTGCACAGCGATGTGCTCAAGCGGGCTAAATGCGCAGTTTCGCACAGGAAGCTTCGGACCGCGGGTTCCTGGCGCGACAGCACGTTTTCAGCCAGATAATTCGTGAGTTCGGTGGGCCGGTAATCGATGTCATGCCGCAGGGTGCCGCGCACCGATTGGTCGGCAAGCGCCAGACGATAGAGCTGCAACCCCGCCGGCCAGCCCTCCGTAGCGCGATGGATGTTCGTGATTTCCTCGTCACTTAATTGCAGTTCGCTGTCCTGCGCAAACAATGCGTTCGTTTCTTCCAGCGAAAAACACAGTTCTGCCGCGCGCACGATCATCGCCTCGCCGTTCACGACGAGGCGCGACAAGCCGAGGTCCGGGACGGTTCGACTCGAGAGAAATATCCTCACAGCAGGCGGTAGTCGGATGAGAAGTTCGCGCAGGAATGCGAGCACCGGAAGAGCGTCGAGTTCGTGTAAATCGTCGAGAAACAGCGCTGCCGGATGGTCGAGCCCCTGCAGCGCAATCGCGATCCGGTCGGCTCTTGAGCGAATCGCGTTTGCATCGGCCTCTGCCGCCGAAAACGCCGGGGAATCCGGCGACGCCTGCAACGCCGACAAAGCCTGCTGCAAGGCGGACGCGAGACGGGGGAGGTCGTTGTCGGAACCGTCGATCGACACCCAGGCGGTGAGCAGTCCGGCGTCGCGACATTTCGCTTCCGCCTGCAGCATGAGCGTGGTCTTACCGTGTCCGGCCGGCCCCTGAAACAGCACCACACGCGCCCGGGGGTTGCCGAACAACCCGTCAAGGACGCTCGCCCGCACCAGCGCATCGGGGTGCGCCTGCGGCACCGATATCTTGTGATCCATCGCAGCAATGGTGGGCCACAGAGCGCGTGCCGGCAGCCTGGTCGGACCTGTCTGCCGTTTGCCCGAGGTTGAAATCACGGTCTTCATCATGTCTTTATTTTACGCTACAGCGTCGCGAACTACCCTCGAGGGTAGGGTTCGGTCGATGGATGCAACTTAAGCTCAGACTGATACCCCAGAGCGATAGATCATCGAGTCGCCGTTACATATCAATGCTTATCAAGATAACAACTGCCGCACTCTCACCGGCATTTTTGCAATCGAAAGCATCGATGACTATCGCACGAAAACGCTCACGACGCAGGGCACACGGCCCGTTGGCACGCCAATACCAGGAAACGGTTCGGTTCTTACGTTATGTCCGGGCGCATCGTCTCGCGATTCCGCGTCTCGACTTGTTGTGTGTTGCGCGCGGCGGCATGGACGATGCCTCCTGCCTGGGCCGCGCCGAGGTGTGGCTCCATCGCCACGAATTTTCTCAATACGCGTCTTCGCCGGGAACTCCGAATGAAATATTTGGACACCCACAAAACGCCCGACGCAAACCGGTCGATTCACCGGATTTAGTATCATGGGCGCCCCCAAAATGACTCCGCGTATAACTCCCCTCAAAACTTCGCCCGAACGCGACACCCGACAGGAAAGGTACAAAAAATGAAGAACGAGAAACTCGCCGCAACCAACGTTCGCATCATAATCATTGGCGCCGGCATGGCCGGTATTCTCGCTGCCATAAGATTGCGCGAATACGGCTATGAGAATTTTGTCATTTACGAAAAATCCGATCGGGTCGGCGGTACCTGGCGTGAGAATACCTATCCGGGCCTGGCATGCGACGTTCCGGCACATTTATATACGTATTCTTTTGAACCCAACCCAGACTGGAGCAGCACGTTCGCGACGGGACCGGAAATCTACGACTACTTTCTCGGGGTTGCGAAGAAATACAAGGTGTTGGAAAAAATTCGCTTCAACGAGAGTATTCCCCATTGCGAGTTCTCGAATGGCACCTGGAAGGTTCGCACATCGACCGGGTTTCTGGATGAAGCCGACGTTGTGATCGCAGCGACCGGCGTACTGCATCATCCGAAAATCGCCGATATTCCCGGCATGGACGCGTTCGCGGGTGCTTGTTTCCATAGCGCGCGCTGGGACCACAACGTTGAGCTGGAAGGCAAGCGAGTCGGTGTTGTCGGCACGGGATCAACTGCAATCCAGATCACCACCGCGCTCGTCGACAAAGTGGGACATTTCGATCTGTTCCAGCGTACAGCGCAATGGATAATGCCGATCGAGGATGTCCAATACAGCGAAGACGAAAAATCTACTTTCCGCAGCAACGCGCACGCGCTGGACTCTCTCAGAGCCGAGCTTGACAAGAACTTTCAGGATTTCGCAAATGCAGTCATTGATGCGGATTCGCCTGAAATGAATGCAATAGAAGATGCGTGCTTGGCAAATTTGGAAAACAATGTGCACGAAGCAGAATTGCGCGAGAAGTTACGCCCGAATTATCGTGCCGGCTGCAAACGGCTGATTTTCTCGCCAAATTTTTACGCTGCGATTCAGCATCCGAACGCAGAACTCGTTACCTCGGGCATCAGGTGCATCGAACCCGGCGGCATTCGTACCGAGGACGGCAAACTGCACGAGCTCGACGTCCTCGTCATGGCCACCGGTTTTGCGGCCGACAGTTTCATCCGTCCCACCACGGTTCTCGGACGAGACGGTATCAACCTCGATGATGTCTGGTCCGATCATCCTGTCGCCTACCTGTCGATCTCAATTCCGGAGTTTCCGAATTTCTTCATGTTGAACGGTCCGAATGGCCCGGTCGGCAATTTTTCGCTGATCCAAATCGCCGAATCGCAGGTTTCCTTCGTGCTGCAATTGCTCGGACAGATCCGTTCGGGAGAATGCCGCGAGATCAGTGCCAATGCAAAAGCAACAGCCGATTTCGAAGCCATCCGCAGCGCGGCGGCGAAAAAGTCGATCTGGGCGACTGGTTGCAACAGCTGGTACCTGGACAAAAACGGCGTCCCCGCGAGTTGGCCGTGGACTCCATCGCGTTTCTTCGAGGAGATGGCATCGCCGAAGCTCGAAGCATTTGACAAGATCGGTTGAGGGACAGGTGCTTGAGTTCTGCCAGCTCAGCGGAGCCCTTGGCAGAATGCTTACGTGGAACGAATGATTGGCGGTATCCGTCGCGACTGCCTAGACCACGTTGTCGTACTGAACGAGCGACAATTGAAACGGATCCTGAAAAGTTACTCTGGTTATTACCACCGGTGGCGCACGCATTTGTCGCTGGAGATGGATAGCCCAAGCTCTCGACCAGTGCAGCCACAGGGATCGGGGGTTGTTATTCAGTTGCCCGATCTCGGTGGATTACATCACCACTACGAACGAAAGGCGGCTTGAATTCCGGCTATATGAGTTTTCAGGAACCACACCTAATTTCTTCTGCTGCCGCCGATCTCCTTGCAATCGCCCTGCAATCGTCGCACCAGTACCCAATCCGGGGTCGAATTGGCGGCTCGCGCGGCCGTTTGACGTCAGCGCGTCGCCCCTGCTTCCCGATAGCACAACAACTCCTTCGCCCAGCCTAACTCGAACGTGAATACTGAGCGCGAGCTGTCGATCGGTTCCCGGATCGGCACGACACGCCCAGTATCCAGAACGATTCTTCCGGCAGGCACGGTGACCTGCGCCCCTGGATCGACCGCCAGGAGTTGCAGGAGGCCGCCGCTCGTTGTCAGCAGCTTCAAGACATCGGGTTGTTCGTTTTCCACCCCGGACGGTATGTATTTGAGGTAGTTAATAGTCTCACCGATGCCTTCGGGAAAGGTGTCGTACGTCAGGCCGCTTGACTTGAGCTCCGCTTCAGCAATGGTATGTCCACAACGCTCGATCTTGATCTCATCGGCGTTGCGCGTGAATCGGGCGTCGCGTTTCGGGAAGCCGTAAATGACCAGGCCGCCGATGACGGGTTGAATCGCGGAGTCCGGGCTAACGCTTCCGAGATAGAGTTGGCTCATAAACCGACCGGCAGCCCCGTCGTAACTGGCCGGGATCGAGAACACCATTTCGCTGTAGTCATCGAGATTCGGGCCCCCACCGTTTCCCGTCGTCACGGGCCCCGGATACTGAAGAAAGCTCACCGACACGGCAGCGAGCTTGCTATTCGTTGAATCGTCCTTCACATCTGTAGGCAGCAGCGGTGGGGGCAGGAGATCTTCGACGATTTCAAGATCGGTATAAAACGAAATGCTCCACGCTTCCGTGTTCTCGAAGCGATACCCGGGCGTGTTCGTGAAATTCTTGATTTCGGGTGGGATCACAATGGGTTGATCATACATCGGCTTTCATCCTCACGTTTTTCTTTTGGCATTCGCGCGGCACCCCGGCACGGAGTCCGGAAGATGGCGCTCCGCCAAGGGGATCGTTCGCCCGAGTTATTCAGATTTAATTGATCGAACGAACCGCATATGCGGCTTGCTGCATGACAGTGATCATGTTTTTAGGATGCACAGGCAATTCTGGTGTTGGCAACTACGGCCCTGATAAGAAGAAGGTCGTTATTTCGTGTTTGCCGATTGCGCGTAGTCTGTTTTTGCAGTGCCCGTGGCGCTTTCGAGCATGGCGGGAATGTGCTCAAACCACCAATGCCTTCTGCCCGCACAGTAAGCACCGTCTTCGCGGCGTTCGGCATGCTGCTTCGACAGGCGGCGGTTAACTAATCTGTTGATAACGGCAATCACATTACCGATACGCGACTTCGGGATCCGATACTGATCGCAAAGTTCATCACCCAGGATCGCACGTGAATAAGACGCGATCATTGCATTAAACGCCGCGGTTTGTATGCGGCTTTCGGTAAACGGGTAACCGTTTTCGATCAGTGGTTTCAGCACGCTCATACAGCGATCGTAGTCGTCATGCTCTGGCAAACCGCCATGATACACCGCCCATACTTCAAAGGCATTGAAGTCCTCGAATGTGCTCGGCAGGTACTCTGCCGGAATGCCCTGGAAGTGCGCCTGTAAAGCCGTAAACATCGCAATTTCTTCTTTCTCAGACGCTTTGAAGCGAAAACCTTCACGCTCGGCGTAAGGAATAACACGGGTACCGGTAACGGTGGCCGTCATCAGGGCTGCGGTGATATTGATGGGTTCGCCGTAGGTCGCGGTTTTCCACGGGAAATGCTTTTCGATTTCGGTGCGTACGAAACCGTGCACCAAACGTACACGCAAAGCAGACTTACAACCTTCTCCACCCCGTACTGTGCCAAAACTCAGCCCATCGAAGATGACGCGGGAACTTGGTATTTCTAAACAAGCTCGAGATGCAATTCCCTCCCAAGTACCGAGGCCGCTTTCAAAATGGTGTCGAGCTGAATATTCGGGTTTTCAGGATCTAAGATGCGATCCAACTGGCTGCGGCTAGTTTTCATTCGCTTGGCCATCTGGTTCTTGGAGAGATGTTCTTTTTCCATCGCCTGCTCCAATTGGAACGCGAGAACGCGCTTTACCGCGACTGCTGTGGTTTCGTCATAGGTCCCTTCCTCTTTCAGAAACGCCGAAAAGGTCGATCCACGGTTCGGGTTTTTCTTACTCATGATAGGTATTCCTTCATTCGTTTAATGGCGAGGTTTAACTCACGCGGTGGCGTTGATTGCGTCTTCTTAATAAAGCTATGGAGCAATACCATCTCACCGTCGATCGATGCGAAAAGCACGCGCGAAATTCGGCCATTACATATATGACTTCGAATTTCATGGATTCCTCGGCCTAACTCGCGAGTTAGCGGCATGCCGACTGGCCAGCCGAATTCGGCGGTGGCAATATCTTCCCCGTCGGCGCGGCGGCTTTCGGAGTCCAGGTTCTGCAACCACTCCCGCACGGGTTCATTGCCATTAGGTGTGGCGAAGAAAACGGCAGGGAGCTTTTTCAAGCTCGGCATATGTACCTCATGCGGTACTATTGTACTATCTAAGGTACATAAATCAAGACAACGGTCGCCGTGGTGAGATCATCGACTTGATCCGAAAGATGTCGGCCGCGAATATCTGCTGGGGATCGCCACGGATTGTCGGCGAACTACGCAAGCTCGGGATCGATGTCGCCAAATCTACGGTCGAGAAGTACCGCGTGCGTCCTAGGAAGCCGCCGTCGACGACATGGAAGTCTTTTCTAAACAATCACGCGAAGGATATGGTATCGGTCGATTTCCTGGTCGTGCCGACGGTACGATTCAAAATGTTGTACGTTCTGGTTATCCTTTTGCATCTGAAACGGCACTTCTACCTACATGCGACAGCGATAGCAGACTCTCCTTGAGTAACTAAGCTTTCGTATTCCATTTCGCTCCCGAAGGGCGGCTGTTGGCCGTTTTCGTCGATTCTTCGATTTCGTACGACCGGCGGTTCTCAGTTCAGTAACCGACACTGACCGTTGAAAGTAGCCGCGTAGACGATGCGTTTCAAAAGGTGGCCAACATTTAACGAGACCGAATCCAATCACCGGTTCGGAGTATCGCCGCCCAACTCGTCATCTCTCCAGGATTCAGCACCTATGAATTCCCATATTTCAGTCCATGGCGTCGGCGGATTCTCCGTGTCGTTAAGTTTTTCATCGATCAGATTACGAAGATTTGGCGGTAATCCCCACCGTCCCGACCCATCTTCCCACCACGCGCGTACACCTCTGCTGGCCACGACGTGCGCAGTAAGGTGCCGGTTATCGCGACATTAGAGAGCGGCTGCTATTCAACGCCAACGCTGTCACGACGTACCATCAACCAGACACGACGTATGAAGCCATTCACATCCTGCGGCAGCTCGCGCCGGAAACTGCGGACTAAGCGGTCAAACGCCCGAAACCGAGCGGTAGGCGGCGGTTATCCGCGGGCCCCGTCCTACCGTACCGACCCAGGACGGCTGGTTATCTTGCACTCTCATAACGCACAGGTAACCAATCATGGCTGATATGCATCACTACACGAACGCGATCTCCCAGATTGTCAGTACGCCAACCGATGAAGATGTCGTGATCAGGGGACACCGCCTGAGTGACCTGATTCAAAACGCGAGCTTCGCCGAAGCGGTCTTTCTCATGCTCGCGGGCCACATGCCTAGAAGCGGTCTCAAGAATAGATGGTGTCGCGCCGGGAGTCATTTATGCGCAATCCAAGGCACGAAGAGCGTAGTTTAGCCGGGCTAAATGAGCGATGAGTAACGCCGGAGTGCGCAAAAATGGCCCCGGCCCGAAGGGTTGCACCCTGAAATCGGCGCTGACGGCGTTACCGTACTTGGAAATGGAACCACCATTCCCTGCGCACGGCGCCTTGTCATCACCGATTTCAGGGTACAACGCGACACCATCTATTTTTGAGACCGCTTCTAGTAAAGGTCAAGCGCGCACGCTCGATGCACTTTTTGTTGCTTGTGTCGATCACGGCGTCACACCTGCCGCGATGATAGGCCGAGCCTTCGCGTCGTATGGGACTAACGTTCCCCAGGCCGTTGCGGCCGGCATACTTTTATTCGGAGACATTGCTGGTGGCGCCGGCGATCCGATGGCGCAGTTGATGGCGGACGCGCTCGGGGATGCGGCCGCGGCACAGCAAACGATCGACGACGCGCAAATTGACGCCGCAGCAAAAGCGATCGTCGCGGATGCGATGCGCACGAGCGGGCGCATGCCGGGTTTCGGCATACCTGCCCACGCGACCGACCCGCGCGCACCGGCGCTGCTGAAGGTTGCCGAGGAGAGCGGTGCAGCGGGCAATTATTGTCGTTTGTTAGTCGCCATCGAACGTGCATTGGCCGATATCAAAGGTCGTCCCATCCCCGGCATCGTGGCCGCATTGGTGCTGGATTTCGGCTTTCCGATGGGCTGCGCCGCGGCGTTCGTCATGATCCCGCGCAGCTTCAGCACGCTCGCGCACCACCTTGAGGAAAAAGGACAGAAGACGCGCTGGCGACATGTACCGCAGGAACACGTTACCTACACCGGCCCGATGCCCGGCGAAGGGTGAATCACCGCGGCATGTCCGGAGAACGTCGCAATTGAGTCTGATCTGAGCTGCGAATTGATTGCAGTAAGACTGCCCGAACCCTGCTGGCCGCGTGTCGTCGATGGGTTGGAGCAGGCGCCGATGATTGAACCAATCCAGCCAAATACAGCGTGGCGTATTCCACCGCTGCCAGATACTGTCAAAGCCCTCGATGGTTAATAGGACCGGTCGAATTAATTTTCACTGACTGAGCCAGTTCTCTAATTGGAGATCCGGAACGCGCGAGAATTCGTCCCGGTTTGCAGTCACGACCGTTAAGCCAAGCGCGCGCGCATGCGCAGATATCAAGAGATCATTGGGACCAATGGGTGTGCCGCGACGTGCCAGTTGGTGACGGATCATTGCGTAGTGCCGATCGACAGGGGATTCGAGCGGGAGCACTTCCATCGCGGAGAGAACGAGGTCAATGCGTTCGATGAGAGTCTGCGATCCCGGGTTCTCGCCGCCGAACCGAAGCTCTGCCGCGACGATAATGCTGGTGCAAACGCTGGCCTCGCCGAGCTTCGTAATTCGTTGGGCGACTGTACCCTGCGGGCGTCGAATCAGATCCGAAATAATGTTCGTGTCCAGCAGGTACCGCAGCGACACGTGTCAGAGTTCCACATCGTCGAGCAGCGGCAGGTCTTCATCCACATCGGGGAAGTGTTCCTCGAGGGGGCCGAGGGTATCGAGCAAGGCGAGCAGGCGACCCTTTCGAACCGGCTCGACGATGAGGCGATTGCCCTCCTTGCGGACAATGGCCTCGTCACCCTCTAACTCAAACTCACGGGGGATCCGGAGCGCCTGATTTCTGCCATTTCGAAACAGGCGGACGTGTCGTTCAGGTTCGGTCATCGCAGTACTCGAATTATTGGCATATGCCATAGCATAGGCCTAATGCGGATTTGGGTCAAAGCTCCCCGCTGCAAACGCTCCTGTCAATCGGCACACGGTTTCGCGAGATGCGGAATTTCGGCAGGTAAGGGACTCAGCGCACCAGTTCGTATGTACGCGAATTAGTGGGGCACAAATCCGCTCTTAAACGCCAAAAACAATACCTTAGAGACCCGTAACGGCAATTGTTGTGCCCCATGTGCGCCCTCTAACCATTTGATTGATTAAACAAATTCAGCGTTGGAAAACCGCATTCGTAATGCGTAGGTCCGCAGTTCGAGTCTGCGTTCCGGCATACTTTTCAATGACTTAACTACTGTATGCTTTTTTGTTTGGGGCATTGGCGTGCTTATAACAATTTTTCGCGCGGTCCCTTTCCTCTGATCCGATCCAGGCGATTCTTTCGGTGTTCCACGATAAAAATCGGGCATGCCCGGTAAAAATCGTTTTCGTTGGAGTACTTGCTCGATGGACTGGACTCGATGGTTGCGGTCAAGTCGATGGTGACTAATGAAAGGTCGTGCGTTCTTAGCGCTCTCGTTGTGTGCGTTGCTCGTTCCCTTTTTAGCCGCGGAGGAGAACGCCAAAAGGCCGGAAGACGTGTAATGGACGTTGTACGCCAATGGCGTACAATCAGCCAATGGTCATCATCGAAACATCGGTCTTTACGCGGTGCGTGAAGGAACTGTTGGACGATGATCAATACGCGGAGTTACAAGCAGCCCTCGTCGTGCGGCCGGATGTCGGCGACCTCATCCCCGGTAGCCATGGTTTGCGTAAGCTACGTTGGAAGATTGACGGTAGCGGGAAACGCGGCGGTATGCGAGTGATCTATTACTGGTTCACCGCCGATGAACAACTCTACATGCTATACGCCTATGGTAAAACCGAACGCGAAGACTTGACCCGGAAACAGCTAAGGCAGCTCGCGGAAATCGTCAAGAGGTGGAATGATGGATGACAAACTGTTTAGCGATCTCCTCGAGAGTGTCGAGGAAATGGACAAGATCCGCGACGGTAAGAAACGTGCGTCGCGGCGCACGGTCATTAAAGAGATCAAGGTAGCAGAAGTACGCGAGAAAACCGGTCTGTCACAAACGCGCTTCGCTCGCCTGATCGGTGTGAGTAAACGAACGGTTGAGAACTGGGAGCAAGGTCGACGCTCACCGAGCGGTCCGGCCCGAGCGTTGCTCAAGATCGTGGCACAAAATCCCGAGGCTGCCGTCCGGGCACTGCACAGCTAATGTGTAGAAGTTTCGACTTGATCTGACACCTGGCTTGAACGAAGCGAGGGTTACCGGTTTTGATGGAGTTACTGAGTGTACCCCGCGTTTCGAGCCGCGATGGTGCTGGCGCAGCCGATCTCAGCATGGGTCGGTGTGCTGGTCAGCAAGCGATAGCATAACTTGATTACGGATACTGCACAGCGGTTCCCGGGCCCGCGCAGCTGCCGCTGTCGCTTTCGCGTGAATGTCTCTAACTGGCCGTTCGCTTAGATACTTGCCGAGTGGGTGACGGTCCGCTTCCGAGCGCGGAACGGCCAACCCGTGCGTCGCTGCAACAGAATGAAGAGTGCCCATAAGGGACATTTGCGTGCAAGCGCCGTAAAGCATCCAGGGCCATGTTCATCGGTGTGATCGCTGAAGAGGCGCGGGTTGGACACCGCCGCGAGGAACTCGTGGGCACAGGGCCAGGGAACACCGACCGGTTCCGGCGCAGCGACCGCCTTGCTCAGCACCTGTCGCGCGCGCTCATGAAGCGGCATTTCCGGACGGTGAGTGTAGACCAGCAGGAACGTGTCGAGGGCAATCACGCACCATGATCCCGATAAATTTCATTACGGATCCGGCTCGATGATGAGCCCTTAAACGCGTCGGTCAGCCCACTGCCGCCATAGCTGGGAAAATCGAGCTCACGGCGCACGGACTGTCGCCGGGCTTCGAGACTGCGCTGTAGACCTTCTTCAACCAGCGCTCGCAGCGTGCTGCCTTCCTGCCGGGCGATACGCTGAGCGTGCCGTACCAACTCGTCGGGCAGCTCGATGGTGGTTTGCATACGGGTAAGCCATATTCTGAATAGGGGTATACCGTGCTTGCCGCCATTATCAGCAGCAAGCACGCTATGGCGAAGCTCCGCAACGCCAAAGCAAGCTATTCAGGGCGCAGGATGCCGAGTCACGACTTTTCAGAGGGTCCTTAACCATGCACGACAAAACCTTTTCCTCAGCGACTACCCTGGCGGCCGAGCTCCGCGCCGGCACGCTCTCGTCGAGCGAACTGACCGAACATTACATCGAACGAATCGAGCGTCTCGATGGCGACGTTAATGCAGTGGTGGTGCGTTGCTTTGACCAGGCCCGCCAGGCAATGCGGCCGCCGACGCCGCGCTGGCCTGCGGCGAGTCCTTAGGTCCGCTGCACGGTCTGCCGGTAACGATCAAGGAATCCTACGATCTGGCCGGTACCGCAACGACCTGGGGCGTGCCGGATTTTGCCGGCAATATCGCGCACAGTGACAGCGACACGGTGGCGGCGCTGAAAGCCGCGGGTGCGCATTTCCTCGGCAAAACCAATGTGCCGTTCTCGCTTGCCGACTTCCAGAGTTACAACGCTATCTACGGCACCACCAATAACCCCTGGGACCTCGGCCGCACACCGGGCGGTTCCTCGGGCGGCTCGGCCGCCGCGCTGGCAGCCGGTTTCACTGCGCTCGAGGCCGGCTCGGATATCGGCGGTTCGATCCGCAACCCGGCACATTATTGTGGCGTGTACGGGCACAAGCCGACCTGGGGTATCGTTTCTGACGCTGGTCATGCGCTGCCCGGCGCCGCGGCCCCGGCCGACATCGCGGTATGCGGCCCGCTGGCGCGCAGCGCCGAAGATCTCGCCCTGGCCCTCGAGTTGTGTGCCGGCCCCGACCGGCGTCACGCGCGCGGCTGGCGCCTGAACCTGCCGCGGCCGCAGCGCAAGCGCCTGTCCGAATATCGGGTTGCGATGTGGCCGCAGGCGGATTTTGCGCCGGTCAGCGCCGAGGTTGCGGATCGTGTGCAGGGGGTTGCGGATACCCTGGCGCGGGCCGGCGCGACCGTATCTGACCGCGCGCGGCCGAAAATCGATATCGCCAAGGCACTGGAAACCTACTACGCGCTGCTGTGGGGCGTGATCGGCGCGGGTGTGCCCGACGCCGTCCACGAACAGCGCCGCGCGCAGGCCGCGGCGCTGGCGTCCGACGACCACAGTCCCGCGGCGCGCACCGTTCGCCATGCGACCCAGGATCACCGCAGCTGGGTCAAGCACCACCATCGTCGCTTTCGTGTCCGCGACGCCTGGGCGGCGTTTTTCGAAGACTGGGATATCCTCATCTGTCCGCAGATGCCGACCGCCGCTTTTGCCCACGATCATTCCGAGCAGATGACCCGCCGCATCGCTATCGACGGCCAGGACTACCCGTACTTCGAGCAGCTCCATTGGGCCGGCCTGATCACCGTTGCGCACCTGCCGAGCACCGTGTTCCCGACCGGACCATCGCGCGCCGGCCTGCCGATCGGGCTGCAGGCGGTGGGCGCTGAGTTTGATGATTTTACGACCATTGATTTCACCCGCCTGCTGGCCGAACAGATCGGCGGCTTCGTGGCGCCGCCGGCTTACGGCTGAATACTCTAGCGCTTGCGCGGCGGGTTTTTCGGCACCTCGCGGAACGGTCCGCCGTCCATGCGCGGTTCCCGGGCCATGCCGAGCACCCGTTCGGCAATGATGTTGAGCTGAATTTCATCCGTGCCGCCGGCGATCGAAGTGGCCGGTACGGACAGCAGGATCTCGGCGATCAGGCCTGCGAGCGGCGCGTCCTCGCCGGCCAGCATCGCCTCGGCGCCGGCGATCAGGGTATGTACTTCGGCCGCGGCCCGAGCGACGTGGCTGGCGGCGAGTTTGCCCAGGGATCCCTCGGCGCCCTGCTGGCGTCCGGCGGCCTGCGCGGCGCGCGCCCGCGAGGCGGTCCACTCGGCGCTGCGCGCGAGCATAAGCAGGCGGGCGAGGGCCTGGCGCACGGCCGGATCGTGCAGCCGCCCGCTGTCCCGCGCGCGGCCGAACGCGAGGTCGACGCGGCCGGCGCGTTGTGGATACCACAAGTACGGCTCCATGACGGTTTTCACTTCGGCGCGCTGTTCGTCGTAGATGCGGCCACTGCCGGTCGGGACGTCCGCCCAGCGCCGCAGTGCGTCGGCGCCGCGACGCTCGTGGGCGAGGGTGGTCATCGCTACCTGCCAGCCGTTGCCGACCGTTGAGACGAGGTTTTCGGGTGCGACCACGGCGTCGCTCATGAACACCTGGTTGAACGAGGCATAACCGTTCATCTGTCTGAGCGGCTGGACCTCGATGCCGGCCTGGCGCATGTCGAGAATGAAATACGACAAGCCCTGGTGTTTCGGCGCGTCCCAGTCGCTGCGCGCGAGCAGCAGGCCCCAGTCGGCATGCTGCGCGCTGGTGGTCCACACTTTCTGGCCGTTGATGATCCAGCGTTCGCCGTCGAAATCGGCACGGGTGGTGGCGCCGGCCAGATCGGAGCCGCTGCCGGGTTCGCTGAAAAGCTGGCACCAGGTGTCCTCGCCGGTGAGGATACGGCGCAGAAAACGCGTCTTGTGCGCCTCGCTGCCGTGCTCGAGCAGGGTCGCGGCGGCGAGCAGGCGAATGCCGACACGTGCAACGCCGGGTGCGCCGGCAGCGGTGAATTCCGCCTCAATCGGCGCGATCAATCGATCCGGTAAGTCGCGTCCGAACCAGGCGCGTGGCCAATGCGGCACCCCCCAACCGGAGTCGGCCAGCAGGTTACGCCATTCGACCAGGCCCAGGTCCGGATCGAAATGTTCCTCGAGCCAGGCCCGCACCTGCGCACGCACGACGCTGTCGTCGTTGCTCTCATGATCGGTGTTCACAGGGCCGCCTCCAGGGCGGCGATATAGCGCTCGCGATGCCAGCTCGGATCGCCCAGAAAAACTTCCGAGCTTTTTGCGCGCCGGAACCACAGGTGGCTGTCGTGATCCCAGGTAAAGCCGATGCCGCCGTGGATCTGAATGTTTTCGCGCGCGGCCAACAGGTAGGCTTCGGCCGCGGTGGCCTTGGCCAGCGCCGCAAGCTCGCCGAGACCGGCTTCGTTGCCCGCGGCCGCTTCGGCCGCGTAGTAGGCCGCCGATTTCGCCAGCTCGACGTTGAGCAGCAGGTTCGCGCATTTATGTTTGATGGCCTGGAATGAACCGACCAGACGTCCGAACTGCATGCGCGTGGCGGCGTAATCGACCGCCTGTTCGAGCAGCACCGCGGCGCCGCCGACCATTTCGCTGGCCAGCGCGATGGCCGCCTCGTCGAGCGCGCGGGTCAGGGCCGGGCCGGCGCCGCCCGGCGTATTCAGCGGCGTTGCCGCAACGTCGACAAATTTCAGCGCCGCCAGTCTGCGCGTCTGGTCGAGACTGTTGAGTGCGCGACTTTCCAGGCCATCGCTGTCCGCTTCGACGATAAACAGCGATACACCATCTTCACCCTGCGTAGCGGGCAGGCGCGCGGCGACGATCAGCACATCGGCGCGCATGCCGTCGAGGACAAATCGTTTCTCGCCGTTGAGTCGAAAGCCGTCGTCGCTGGCGGTCGCGATCATGGCGATGCCGGTGCAGTCCCAGCGCCCCGCGGCCTCGGCTACCGCCAGGCTGGCGACGCAGGTGCCGTTGGCGATAGCCGGCAACAGGGCCAGTTTGTGCGCCTCGCTGGCGCCGCGCTGAATGACGCCCGCCGCCATCACGGCGGACCCGAAGTACGGACCGCAATACAGGCTGCGACCCATTTCCTCGAGCACGATGCCGAGTTCGACCGCGCCGAAACCCAGTCCGCCGTAAGCGGTTTCGAGGTGCACGCCGGCAACCCCGAGTTTGTCGTTGAGGGCGTCCCAGGTGGCCTCGTCGTAGCCGTGGGTGGCGGCCATCGCCCGCCGCGCCGCCGCGATCGGCGCGTGGTCGCCGAGGAAGCGCCGCACGGTGTCGCGGAACTGCTGCTGTTCGTCGCTGAAGCTGAAGCGCATAGGTACAGATCGAATCAGGCCGGGTCGGCAATCGCGGGTGTAAAACCGATATTATGCCGCGGGCAAGGCGCGCGGAAGCCGACATTCAGACAGGGGAACGCTGTGGCACTCGTCAAAATCCTATCCGAAGTACCGGGCACGGTGTGGAAAATCGAAGCCCGGGTCGGCGACCAGGTGGTCGACGGCGATGTGTTGCTGATCCTTGAATCGATGAAAATGGAGATCCCGGTGCAGGTTACCGGCGCCGGCACCGTCGCCGAGATCCTGGTCAGCGAAGGTGACTTTGTCGGCGACGGCGATGCGGTCGCCGTGCTCGAAAGCTGAGAGCCGAGCACAGCGGCAAGCAAGCGTGTGAGAACTTTGTACGCCATCTGTGGCGTGCGGGTCGCGCGTCACGCTAGCGTTCGACCGTGCGTCCCTGCACGGTCTCACTGCCCTCGCGCTGCGCTAAACCATCCGTGGCCCGCTTGCGCTCGAGGCCGCCTGACGCGCGACCCGCACACCACTTGCGCCTGTCGCACTATTTCGCACCTGCTAAAACATCGTCGGCCAGTTGGCGAGGCGGCGTTCCGAACGTCCGTGCTCGCCGTCCGGTCCGCGTGCCCGCGCCAGTGCGGCGATGATTTCGATGCGGGTGTCGGCCGGGTCGATGATGTCGTCGATCAGGTTCAGGCCGGCGGGCAGCCACGGCGCATTGAGTTCTTTCATTTCCGCCAGCAGCCGCGCGCGCTCGGCCTCGGCGTCGTCGGCGGCGGCAATCTTGCGCCCGTAAACCACGTTCACCGCGACGTCCGGCGCCATGAAGGAAATGTCGGCGCTCGGCCACGCCAGCAGGCAGTCGGCGCCCATGTTGCCGCCGAGCATATTGCAGTGGGCCATGCCGTAGGACTTGCGCACGATGACGCTGACCTTCGGTACCGTGGCGTGGTGCAGGGCGTCGATGAACTGCATGATGCGCAACGGCATCTTGTGCTGCTCGGCTTTCTGGCTGACAAAAAACCCCGGCGTGTCGTGCAGAAACACCAGCGGGATATGGAATGAATCGCACAGCGCGATGAACGCCGTGGCTTTTTCGCAGGCGCCCCAGCCCATCGCGCCGGCATTGAACATCGGGTTGTTGGCGAGGATCCCGACCACCCGACCATCGAGGCGTGCCAGTGCGGTGATGAGGCTGCGGTCGTAGAGCGGCTTCAGTTCCAGTACCGAATCGAGGTCGGCGATGGTCCTGACCACGCGGCGCATATCGTAACCCTGGCGCGGCGCGGCCGGGACCTGCTCGCAGATGTCGTCGAGACGGCGGTCGACGGGGTCGCCGGTGTCGCGGCGCGGCGGTAGTTGCGTGGCGTTCGATGGCAGGTAGCCGAGCACCTGGCGGACCAGCTCGAGGCAATGTCGGTCGTCGTCGGCAAACAGGTCGACCTGACCGGTAGTTCTGGCGTGCAGTTCCCAGCCGCCGAGATCCTGTCCGTCCACCACTTCGCCGGTCGCCGCGGCCAGTACCGGCGCGCCGGTCACGGCCATGACCGTGCCCTTGACCTGGATCACGATGTCGGCCAGCGCGGCGTAGAACGTCGGACCGCCGAAGCAATCGCCCATGATGGTCGCGATATAAGGCACGCGCCGATCGCGCGGCGGCTGGTCGATCGGCAGCACGATGCCCATCATGCCGGGGGCGCCCATGATGTCGGGAATGCGACCGCCGCCCGCTTCGCCGAGGTTGATGATCGGAAATCCTTTGCTGACCGCGTAATCGACGCCTTCGTGAGCCTTCTTGTGCCCGACCCGGCCATAGGCGCCGGCCTTGATGGTGACGTCGTCGGCGCCGACATAAACGCCACGCCCGTCGATGGCACCGTAGCCGATGATTTTGCCGTCGCCGGGGGTCCGTTGGCGGTCGGCCTCCCGTTCGCTGTGGGCGAGGGCGCCGAGTTCACGAAAGCTGTCCTGATCGAGCAGTGCGCTAATGCGCTCGCGCGCGTTCAGGCGCCCCGCCTCACGCTGGCGCGCGAGTTTGTCCGGCCCACCCATGGCCCGCGCCCGCGCGCGGGCCGCCTGCAGGCGCCGCAGGCCGTGGGGGTCGTTATCAGGATCCTGATCGCTGGGCGCGGACATAGAGGGTTGTTGTCGAGCTTGCTCGGTGCAGCGGGTTGATCGTTATCATACAGGCCACACGGCTGAGGCGAGGCAGTTCCGCGCGGCGCAGGTTTTATCCCGGCCAGTGAAGGCTTATTGTTAACCAAAGCCGGTCATCGGCTTGCCGGCACGACAGGGGGAGCGCATGAAAATCAAGGCCGCGGTGCACCGCGAAGTTAACCGTCCGCTGAGCATCGAAGACGTCGACCTGGCCGAGCCGGGTGCACAGGAAGTGCTGGTCAAGACCGTTGCCTGCGGCGTCTGCCACAGCGATCTGCATGCGCTACACGGCGGCATTGCGGCGCCGACCCCGAGCATCCTCGGTCACGAGCCGGCCGGCATCGTGCTTGCGGTCGGCAAGCGGGTGCGCAATGTCGCGCCCGGCGATCACGTCATCGCCTGCACGTCGATGTTCTGCGGCAACTGCAGCCAGTGTATCCAGGGACGGCCACACCTGTGCAGCGATCGCGGCGCCTGCCTGCGCGCCGACGACGAAGCGCCACGGATCACCCAGTCCGGCACCACCATCCACCAGTTCGCCGACCTCGCTGCGTTCGCCGAGGCGATGTTGCTGCACCACACCGCGGTAGTAAAAATCGATGCCGATATTCCGCTCGATCGCGCCGCGCTGGTCGGTTGCGCGGTCACCACCGGGGTCGGCGCGGCGCTCAATACCGCGCAGGTCAAGCCGGGCTCATCGGTGGTCGTGTTCGGCGCTGGCGGCGTCGGCATCTCGGTGATCCAGGGCGCCCGGATCGCCGGCGCAAGACAGATCATCGCCGTCGACCTGCTCGACGAGAAACTCAAGAGCGCGCGGCATTTCGGCGCCACCGACACGATCAACTCCGGGCAGCTCGATGCGGTCAGGACAATCAAAAAGATGACCGGTGGTGGCGCCGACTATGCCTTCGAGGTGGTCGGTCTGCCGCAGCTGCTGGAGCAGGCTTTTTATTGCCTCGCCCCGCGCGGTACCGCGGTGCTGGTCGGGGCGACGCGACCGGGCGAAAAAGTTGCCCTCAACGCCGGACACTTTTTCCTGGAAAAGCGCGTGATGGGCTGCATGATGGGATCGAACCGCTTCACCATCGATGCGCCCCATTATCTCGACCTGTATCGCCAGGGACGCCTCGACCTCGACGCCATGGTCACCCGCCACGAACCGCTGGAACGCGTCGACGCCGCGTTTGCCGCCATGTCCGCCGGCGAAGTGACGCGCACCGTACTCATGTTTGAATGATCCGCAACGAACCTGCCCACCTGACGCCCGACCCAGAGGACTCCAAATGACCACGCTCGATAGTGCCGATCTCGGTATCAGCATCACCAACCACGTTGCGACCGTCGAGATCCGACGTCCGCCGCACAACTTTTTCGACATCGCGCTGATCCAGCAGATTGCCGACAGCTACGAAATGCTCGATGCCCGCGATGACTGCCGCGCCATCGTGCTGTGCGCGCAGGGTAAAAACTTCTGCGCCGGGGCCAACTTCGGCGCCAGCGATGCCGGCAAGGTGGCGGACAATTCCAGCGGCGACTTATCCAATTCGCTGTACCGCGAAGCGGTGCGCATATTCAGCTGCCGCACACCGGTGGTGGCGGCCGTGCAGGGTGCCGCGATCGGCGGCGGCCTGGGACTGGCGGTGTCGGCCGATTTTCGCGTGACCTGCCCGGAAGGGCGCTTCAGCGCCAATTTTACCCGCCTCGGTTTTCATCCTGGCTTCGGTCTGACCGTGACCCTGCCGGAACTGCTCGGTAAACAGCGTGCCGCTCTGCTGTGCCTGACCAGCCGCCGTATCGACGGTGAGCAGGCCTGCGCCTGGGGGCTGGCGGACCTGTGTGTACCGCTCGCCGAGGTCCGCGACAGCGCCCTCGCGCTGGCCGCGGAGATCGCGGCCTGTGCGCCGCTGGCGGTAGTGTCAACCCGGGCGACGCTGCGCCGAGGACTCGCCGAACGGGTGCGCAAGCAGACCGATCACGAACTCGTCGAGCAGAACCGCCTGCGCGGCACGGCCGACTGGGAAGAAGGGATCAAGGCCACCGCGGAGCGCCGCGACCCGGTATTTCAAGGCCGCTGAGGGCGTCCGCTTCGCGACCGCGTAGATTGCGATACGCTGAGCGCGTCGTTCAGGCCGCCTGTTCCAGCGGTTTCAGGATCTCGCAATCCGCCGCGAAAGCGAGTTTCGCGCCGGTTTTTTTCTGCAGCTCCTCGCGGCTCAGGCCCTCGACCATGGCGCTGACGGTGAGACCCCGCGCATCGATGTCGATGATCGCCAGGTCCGAGTAAACCCGCGTTACACAGCCGACCCCGGTCAGCGGCAGGGTGCAGCGCTCGACAACCTTGGGCGCGCCTTCCTTGCTGACGTGCGCGGAGAGCATGACCCAGACTTTCTTGGCGCCGGCGACCAGGTCCATCGCGCCGCCGACCGCCGGCGGGCGCGGACCCGGGATATGCCAGTTGGCGAGGTCGCCGTTGGCGGCGACCTCGTAGGCGCCGAGGATGGAAATGTCGATGTGTCCGCCGCGGATCATGGCGAATGAATCGGCATGATGAAAATACGAACCGCCGGGCAGGATGCTGACGCCTTGCTTGCCGGCGTTGATCAGATCCCAGTCTTCCTCACCTTCAGGCACCGCCGGACCCATGCCGAGCATGCCGTTCTCGGTGTGCAGAATAAATTCACGATCCTGCGGAATGTAATCGCCGACCAGCATCGGCATGCCGATGCCGAGATTGACGTAACTGCCGCCGGCGATGTCGTTGGCGACGCGGCGGGCGATGTCTGCGGATGACAGTTTCATGCAGGTTCTCCGACTTCGATCATGCGGTTGACGAAAATACCCGGGGTAATCACTTCTTCCGGTGGCACCATGTCGACGAAGCGGCGCACCTCGACGAGGGTCGTCGACGCCGCCATCGCCATCACCGGATTGAAGTTACGCGCGGTTTTGCTGTAGGTCAGGTTTCCCCAGCGGTCGCCGGTAGCGGCATGCACGAGCGCAATGTCGGCGCGGATGCCGCGTTCCATGACGTAGTGGCGACCGTCGAACTCGCGCACTTCCTTGCCGTCGGCGAGCGGCGTGCCGTAGGCGGTAGCGGTATAAAACGCCGGGATACCGGCGCCGCCGGCGCGGATGCGCTCGGCCATGGTGCCCTGCGGTACGGTTTCCAGCTCGATTTTGCCGGCCGCGTACAGGTCCTCGAAAATTTTCGAGTTCGAGGAGCGCGGGAAGGTGCAGATCATCTTGCCCACGCAGCCGGCCTTGATCAGTGCGCCGAGGCCGTAGTCACCGCCGCCGGCGCCGTTGCTGACCACGGTCAGGTTACGTAATCCCAGCATACGGATCGCGTCCAGCAGTTGCACCGCGACGCCGGCGTCGCCGAAACCGCCGAGCAGCAGGGTTGCGCCGTCGCGGATATCGGGGCAGTCAGCGACCATCTCGGCCATTGTCTCTACGCGTTTGTCGATCATGGTGTCGTTGGCCGTGGTTGGGTTGCTGCGGGTTTGCGCCGATACACAGGGCTGCTATAACAAGCCTGCCGGCCGGCAATTATGCCAACAACCGGCCACCGGCGTACAGTTTGCGCAGGCCTCGGAAGCGAACAAGGAAAACTCATAATGAAATCATTTCACGCACTGCTGCTGCTCTGGGCACTGCTGATGCTGCAGCCGGGAACAGTCATCGCGGACAACAATCCGGTCGACGAGAACTGGTGGCCGAGCGAATTCGGCGCAGAAGACCAGGCCGGTGCGACGAACTACATCACCGCCGAGCGCCGCGTTGCCGCCGCGCGGCTGGTGCGCAGCGGCCAGATCGCGACCCTGGGCATGCCCTACCACGCGCGCATGCCGCTGTTTCCGGGGCGCATTTTTTCATTGACCATCCCCGGCGGCGGGGTTCCGACCCATGACCTGGCCTGGTCGGGCGACAATTACCGGCAGACGTTCATGGACGAACTCGTGACCGCCCAGATCGGTCAGGTTGGTACGCAGTTCGACTCGCTCGGCCATCCGATGATCAAGATCACCGGCAAGCCGGGCTGGAAAGACGGCAACTACCTGTACAACGGACAGCGCCTGGAAGATATCGGCGGACCCTACGGCTTGCGCAAAAACGGCACCGAGCAGGTCGGTTCGTTTTTCACGCGCGGCATCATTATCGACCTGGTCAAGCTCAAGGGCGGTAACCTGCCGATCGGCTACGCGGTCACGATGGAAGACTATCGCGCGGCGCTCAAGCAGGCCGGCATCGAAGACGCCGGCCAGGGCGACGTGGTGCTGTTCCGCACCGGCTGGAACGATTTGTGGCGTGACAACATGAATAAAACCAAAGCCCAGGCCGAAGCCGATAACGCTGCTTTCAACGCCGGCGGGCCGGGTATCTCGCCGGCGGTGTGCGATCACCTGGCGACGCGCAATATCGCCATGCTCGGCGCCGATAACTGGGGTATAGAACCGTATGACTTTGCCGGCAAAGGCGCATGGCCGACACCGATCGCCGAGATCCCGGAATGGGCCTACTGCCATATGAACCTGTCGGCGCGGCGCGGGATTTACATGTTTGAAAATCTCGATCTGAAAGAGCTCGGCGAACGCGGCCCGGGCGAGTTTCTGTTCAGCTGGGCGCCGTTGAAACTGGTCGGCGCAACGGGCTCGCCCGGCAACCCGATCGCTGCCTGGTAACGGGTCGCGGCGTGCGCTTTGGGTGCAGTCGATTTGCGCCAAAGGCGCAGCCCATGATGCGCCCCAGGCGACTGTGCGGCGAGTTTTTGTCGACCTAAACTCCTGCTTATCGCGCCAATCAGGCGACAGGAGTCGCGGTACATGAACTACAGCATCGAAGACATCGAGGGCATCGGGCCGGTTTACGCGGAGAAACTCGCCGCCGCGGATATCAAGACCACCGCGCAGTTTCTCAACGTGTGCCGCAGCGCCCGGGGTCGCGCGGAAACGGCGGCACGGACCGGTATCAGCGAGAAGCTGATCCTGAGCTGGTCGAACATGGCCGATCTGATGCGGGTCAACGGCGTCGGTTCGCAGTACGCGGAGATCCTCCACGCCGCCGGAGTCGACACGATTAAAGAACTACGCCGGCGCGATCCGAAGAAACTGCTGAGCGCGATGGAAGCGGTCAACGAGGCCAACAAGCTTGCCGGCAACTGTCCGAGCCTCGGTGTCGTGCAGGGCTGGGTCGACAGCGCCCAGGATATGGAGCCCCTTATCACGCATTAGCAGGCTGGTGAAAAACTACTGCGGAGGTCGTGCGCGGCGTTGCGGACTCGCCTGCGGTCCTCATTTACACCAGTAAACTCCGGTCCTCGTCTCGCCCGCGCCTTGCGCCCGACCTTCCTCGCGACGTTTTTCACCACCCTGCTGCAGGCCAGGTGAAAAACTACTGCGGAGGACGTGCGCGGCGTTGCGGACTCGGCTGCGGTCCTCATTTACACCAGTAAACTCCGGTCCTCGTCTCGCCCGCGCCTTGCGCCCGACCTTCCTCGCGACGTTTTTCACCACCCTGCTGCAGGCCAGGTGAAAAACTACTGCGGAGGACGTGCGCGGCGTTGCGGACTCGGCAGCCAGCCTCATTTACACCAGTAAACTCCGGTCCTCGTCTCGCCCGCGGCTTGCGCCCGACCTTCCCGGCTCACGTTTTTGACCAGCCTGTCAGGCAACCTCAGAGCATCTGCGCTGCAGGCGAATTTCAGCGGCTGCCTGCAGGCAAGTGCCGTGTCAGCGCCCCCGCTGGCTGGCCTTCAACTCGATGCGGCGTCGGTGCAGGACCGGCTCGGTATAGCCGTTGGGGTGGTGGACGCCGCCGAACACGAGTTCGCAGGCGGCCTGGAAGGCGACCGACTCGTCGTAGTTCGTCGACATCGGCTTGTAGGCCGGATCGTGGGCATTCTGGCGATCGACGACCTGGGCCATGCGCTTCAGCGTTTCCAGTACGTGGGTGCGGCGGACGTAGTCGTGGCGCAGCCAGTTGGCGAGATGCTGGCTGGAGATGCGCAGCGTCGCGCGGTCTTCCATCAGGCCGACGTCGTTGATGTCGGGGACTTTGGAGCAACCGATGCCGAGTTCGATCCAGCGCACCACGTAACCAAGTATGCCCTGGCAGTTGTTGTCGAGTTCCTGCTGGATCTCTTCGGCCGTGAGCTGTTGTTCGCCAAGCAGCGGAATGGTCAGGATGTCGTCAATGCTGGCGCGGCGGCGGTTCTTGATCCGATCCTGGATCTCGCTGACCAGGACCTTGTGGTAATGGGTGGCGTGCAGCGTGGCGGCGGTCGGCGACGGCACCCAGGCGGTATTTGCCCCGGCCTCGAGGTGGGTAAGTTTTTTGTTCAGCATTTCTTTCATCAGGTCGGGCTTGGGCCACATGCCCTTGCCGATCTGGGCTACCCCCTGCAGGCCGCAGGCGAGCCCGATGTCGACATTCCAGTCTTCGTAAGCCTTCATCCAGTTTTCTTCGCGCATCGACTCCTTGCGCACCATCACCCCGGCTTCCATGGCGGTATGGATCTCGTCGCCGGTGCGATCGAGGAAGCCGGTGTTGACGAAGATGATGCGTTCCTGCGCCGCGCGGATACATTCCTTCAGGTTCAGGGTCGTGCGCCGCTCCTCGTCCATGATGCCGATCTTGAGCGTGTTGCGTGGCAGTTTGAGCACGTCTTCCACTTTCGCGAACAGTTCGCAGGCGAACGCCACTTCCTCGGGCCCGTGCATTTTTGGTTTGACGATATACATCGAGCCACGCCGCGAATTACGTAGCTGGTTGAGGTGCTTGAGGTCGTAGAGTGCGATGGTTGCCGTCATGACCGCGTCGAGGATCCCTTCCGGCACTTCCTGGCCTTTCAGCAGGACCGCTTCGTTGGTCATCAGGTGACCGACGTTGCGCACCAGCAGCAACGAGCGGCCGTGCAGGGTAATCGGTTTGCCGCGCGGGTCGAGGAAATGCAGATCCGGGGCCAGCGTGCGGGTCACCATCTCACCGCCTTTGCTGAACGTATCGCTCAGCGTACCGCGCATCAGGCCGAGCCAGTTGCGGTACACCACGGCCTTGTCTTCGCCGTCGGCGGCGGCGACCGAATCCTCGCAGTCCTGAATGGTGGTGATGGCCGATTCGATGACCAGGTCCTTGACGTTGGCGGCGTCGGATTTCCCGATCGGATGGGACGGATCGATCTGGATGATCACGTGCAGATTATGGTTGCGCAGCAGGATCTCGGCCGGCGCATCGACGCGGCCGTTGTAACCGGCAAACTTGTCCGGCTGGGCGAGGCCGGTGGTGGCGCCGTCGCTGAGCGTGACCAGCAGCTGCTGGGCATCGACGGCGTAATCGACCGCATCGGCGTGTGAACCTTCGCGCAGCGGTGCGATGTCGTCGAGAAACGCGCGCCCGTAGGCGATGACCTTGTCGCCGCGTACCGGGTTGTAAGCGTTGCCGGCTTCGGCGCCGCCATCGCTGGGAATAGCGTCGGTACCGTAAAGCGCGTCGTAGAGCGAACCCCAGCGCGAATTCGTGGCGTTCAGCGCATAGCGCGCGTTCATCACCGGCACGACCAGCTGCGGACCGGCGATGTGCGCGATTTCGTCATCGACGTTCTCGGTGGTGACGTGAAAGTCGGGCCCTTCCGGGAGCAGGTAGTTGATCTTCTGCAGGAATCGTTTGTACTGCTCGGGATCGTGGGGGGCGTCACTGCGCGACTGGTGCCAGGTATTGATCTGGGCCTGGATCTGGTAGCGCTTGAGCAGCAGGACATTGTTTTTCGGCGTCATCTCCGTCGCGACGTCTTCGAGCAGGGCCCAGAACGCGTCCGCCTCCATGCCTAAGTCAGGCAGGATCTCCTTGACCACGAGTTCGAACAGCGGCGCCGAAACCTCGAGGTCGGTATTGCGGATACGGATGTGGGAAGTAGCGGTTTCGAGAACGCCGGAACTCATGATAGGCACCTTTGCGGCCGGATTGCGGAGGCGGGAAGCTTACAGAATACGCGAGGAAAAACAAAAACCGACGCGCCGCGGCGGGTTTCCGCGCTGCAACCGGCCGCCGATGGCCGGCCGTAGCGCCCGGGCGCGGTGCCACACGCCCTGGCGCTCGTCGCTGCGGTACGGAGTCCTATTCGACAATCAGGCCGTTCAGATCGCCCCGGTCACGCCACGCCGCCAGCAGGTTATAGAACTGCACGGCGCCTTCGCCGTAGTGGCCTTCAAAAAACCCTTTGCCTTTGCCGGTGTTGCCTTCGTTGTTGTAGTAGCCGGGTGTGCAGTGGCTCAGGTAGTCGGACATGAAGTTGGGTTTGAACACGGTTCTGACCCATTCGGCCTCGGCTTCCTTGGTCGCTTCGACAATTTTTGCCTGGCGCGATTTTGCTTCGCTGATCAGGTAGGCGATATGCGTGGCCTGGCCGTCGAGCATATAAGTGAAACAGGGCGCCAGGCCGGTCTGGGTCAGTCCCATGTGGAAACAGTTGGGGAAACCGTGGCTGGCAAAGCCATGGAAGGTTTTCATGCCGTCGGCCCAGTAGTCCGACAACAGCTGTCCGTTGCGTCCGTAAACCTCGAACTCGGAACGCCTGGAATAATCCGTACCGACCTCGAAACCGGTGGCAAATATCAGGCAGTCGACCTCGTATTCGACGCCGGCGACAAACACGCTGTGCTCGGTCACCCGTTCCACGCCTTTGCCGTGGGTATCGACCAGGGTGACGTTGGGACGGTTGAAGGTCGGCAGGAACTCGTCGTTGAAGGTCGGCCGTTTGCACCACTGCCGGTACCAGGGTTTCAACGCTTCAGCCGTAGCCGGGTCGTGCACGGTCGCCTCGACGCGCGCGCGGATCTCGTTCATCTTCGCGTAATCGGCGAGCTCCGAGCGCACCGCCAGTTCCTCCATCGACATGTTCGAACCGGCGCCGGCGTTGAGAAGTTTGGACAAGGCCTTGAACAGGTCCGTCCAGCGATCGCCGACCAGATCCTCGTCCTGGGGAATGCCGCTCAGAATGGAGGCGAAATTGACGTTGCGCGCATGATGCCAGCCGGGCTTGAGGCTTTTCGCCCAGTTCAGATCGGTCGGCTTGTTGCCGCGCTCGTCGATCGCCGAGGGCGTGCGCTGGAATACGTAGAGTTGTTTCGCCGCCGCGCCGAGGTGTGAAACCGACTGGATCGCGGTCGCCCCGGTACCGATGATCCCGACGCGCTTGTCGCCGAGTTTATCCAGGCCGCCGCTGGAGTCGCCGCCGGTGTAGTCGTAATCCCAGCGGCTGGTATGGAAGGTGTGCCCCTTGAACGTTTCGATGCCGGGGATGGCCGGCAGCTTCGGACGGTTGAGCGGCCCGCTCGACATGATCACGAATCGCGAGGTGATCTGATCGCCGCGGTCGGTGGTGACCCGCCACTGCTGGTCGTCCTCGTTCCAGCGCACGGTCGCGACCTGGGTCTGGAACAGCGCGCGCGGATACAGATCGAACTGTTTGCCGATGCGTTTGGCATGCTCCAGGATCTCGGGTCCGAAGGAATATTTTTCTTTCGGGATATAACCGCATTCTTCCAGCAGCGGCAGGTAGATATACGACTCGATGTCGCACTGCGCGCCGGGATAACGATTCCAGTACCAGGTGCCACCGAAGTCGCCGGCCTTTTCGATGATGCGGAAGTCGGTGATACCCGCCTTGCGCAGGTGCGCGGCGGCGAGCTGGCCGCCGAAACCGCCGCCGATGATGGTCACTTCGACGTTTTCGACCAGGGCGTCGCGCACGATTTCCGCCTCGATATACGGATCGGCGGTGAATCGTTCGAGGTCGCCGGTGACTTCGCGGTACTGCTGGTTGCCATCGCTGCGCAGACGCTTGTCGCGTTCCGCCTCGTACTTGCGCCGCAGTTCTATCGGATCGAAGCCGAGTTCCTCAGGGCTGGGCGGGACGAAGCTTTTGGTGATGTGTTCCGAAGTCGTGGCCATGATCGATCTCCTGGGCGTGTTTCAGGCGCGCGCAGCCGGCGCGTTGAGTGAGGTTTCGGTGGCGGTCTCGCCGCGAATACGGGTATGCATCATGACCCGCTCTTCACGATGGTCGTAAGGTCGCGCGCGATGCAGTACACAGCGGTTGTCCCACACGACGATGTCGCCGGGTCGCCAGCTATGGCTAAGCGTGCGCGGCGGCCGACACGTGAAATCCATCAGTTCAGTGATGAGTTGTTCGGCCTCGGCGTCGTCGAGGCCGGGAATGCTGCCGGCGTGCCGGCCGAGGTACAAGGCCGGACGTCCAGTCACCGGATGGACTTTTACCAGCGGACGCAACGGTGGTTCGCCGGCGAAAAACCCGTAGCCGGCGCCAACCGCGACCTCGTGTCCGATTTTCGCCTGCGAATAGAAATAGGAGTGGTAGGCGGCAAGATCCGCGATGCGCGCGCGCAGCGCTTCATCGAGGGCGTCGTAGGCGGCGCGGGCATCGGCCCACTCCGTTTCGCCGCCGCATTTCGGTACCACATGCGCTGACAACAGCGAGGCCTTGGCGGCGAGGTGCACATAGGAGCTGTCGGTATGCCAGCCTTCGTTACCGCGCAACAGCTGCATCTGGTGGCTGTCGTCATCGAGCAGGGTGCCGTCGGCGGCCTTGTTCGAGATCGGGATGGTGGTGAGACGTTCAACCAGCACTTCGATGTCGCCGAAGCGCCGCGCGAATGCGAGCTGGCCTTGAGCATCGAGGTGTTGCGCGGGAAAAATCAGCACCGCGTAGCGGTGAAAAGCGTCCTCGATCGTGCGCCATTGGTGCTCGTCGAGCGCAACCAGGTCGACGCCGGTGACGGTCGCGCCGAGCGTTGCGGTGGTCGGTTCGATGGTGAGCGCCATGGCGGGCTCCTGAGCGCACGAGAGCAGAGCATTATTCCCCGTGCGGTCGAGCGATACCAGTTACCCAGCCGCGCTGCGATGCTGCGCTGCGCAATAAAAACCCCGGCTACAATGCCGGCAAACCGTGGAGGCTCGCTTCGATGTGGTTACGTTTGCGCCAGATTGCGCTCGTTACGGAACGGCTCGCGCCGCTCGAGCAGGCGCTGGCCGAAGTGTTCGGATTGGCAAGCTGTCATCGCGATCCCGCCGTCGCTGAGTTCGGCCTGGAGAATGTCCTGCTACCACTCGGCAACCAGTTCCTCGAAATCGTTGCACCACAGGTTCCCGGTACCGCGGCCGGCCGTTTCCTCGAGCGTCGCGGCGGTGAGGGTGGTTACATGGTGATCACCGAATGTGATGATCACCGCCGCCGCCGGGAACGGGTCGATACCCTCGGCGTGCGCGTCGCACACGCGTTCGAAATCGAGAACTTCCTCAACATGCAGCTGCATCCGCGCGACACCGGCGGGTCATTTTTCGAAATCGACCAGCAGCTCGGTGACGGCGCCGGTGCGATCGACGGACCGTGGGCCCCGGCCGGTCCCCACTGGCGCGAATTTGTTCGCACCGCACGCGTCACCGGCATCGCCGCGGCCGAACTGCAGGTTGACGATCCGCACGCGGTGGCGGCGAAGTGGGCGGCGATCGCGGAATTACCCTGGCGCCAGTCTGACAGCCTGGCGCTGCTTGAGCTGGACAATGCAACGCTGCGTTTCGTGCCGTGTACGGACGGTCGGCCGCCGGGTCTCGGCGGACTGGATCTGCAGTGCGCGGACCGCGCGGCGGTGCTCGACGCGGCGCGCAGTCAGGGCATTGCGGTGCACGACAGCGGGTTCATGCTCGGCGGCATGCGCTGGCAGCTGGTCGATGAATCGCAGCCTTGATGTAAATTTTTACCGCACCATAACGTGATTTTGACGTAACCATATTTTTCTTTCGCATAGCTTGGTCGCGTGCCCGAAACGGGCGCGGAAAAAACCAGCAAGGTGAAACGAGGAGTATTGGTTATGAAACTTACTACCGCGATGTTAGTCGAGCTACTTGGTGTAGCGATGTTTTGCACTTCGTCGCCGACTTCGGCGGCAGCGTTCCTGCCCGATTTTTATGCCGCGACATTCAGCAATCCGACCACCGTCGACCACGCCTATTTTCCACTCGTGCCGGGCGTTACTCGAACCTACGCCGGCTCCTACGTCGACGAGCATGGCGAAACGCAGACCGAAAGCTTCCAGCACACGACCCTGGCAACTCCGGGACCGGAACTGCTGGGCGTGGAGACCGTGGTGCTGCGCGACCGCGCCTTTGAGAACAACCTGCTGGTCGAAGACACCTTCGATTATTACGCGCAGGACGATGTCGGCAATGTCTGGTACATGGGCGAGGACGTCACCAACTATGTTTACGACGACGATGACAATCTGATCGCAACGAATACCTCGAGTTCGTGGCTGGCCGGAGTCAACAGTGGTGTGCCGGGCTGGATCATGCCGGCTGACCTGTCGCCGGCGATCAACTATTACCAGGAATGGTCACCGTTCGATGCGGCGATCGACGAAGGCACCACGCTGGCCAGCGACCGCGAGTACACCATCGGCGCCGTTACCTATACCGATGTCCTGGCCGTGCTCGAGACGCTCGATACCGATCCCGACGTACGCGCCATCAAGTACTACGCGCCGGGCATCGGCCTGATTGCCGAGGAAGAAGGACTGAATTTCTCGCTGACCGATGCGGAACTCACGCTGCAGCTGGTGAACATGGCGCCGGTGCCGTTACCGGCCCCGCTGCTGCTGTTGGGGACTGCGATGGCGGGCCTCAGCATGCGCATGCGCCGTTCCAGATAAGCCAGGTCAGCGTGGCTGGTCCGCTGCCGCGTTAATGGCGGCAGCGATCTCCACTGCGAGTTGCGCCAGCACGTCAGTTTCGGCCGCCGTCAGCGCAGCGTAGTCCGCTGCGCTGACGGTCTGTTCGAGAAGCGACAGGCGACTGGTGACGGCGCGCTGCTGCGCGGCGCGGTACAACGCCCAGCGCGCGGCCAGTACGGCGCGGTCACCGATGCTGCCGTCGAGCCGATCGATAACCACGTCGACTCGCCACTCGAGATCGGTGGGGATCCGGCGGGGCAGCAGGTAAACGCGATTGCTGTCCAGCGCTCGCGCCAGGCTCACGGCCAGGACACGCGCCGCGCTGATCTTGAGCGGTTCGGCCCACACGTGCGCCTGCGCGGCGGTGACGCGGTTGCTGTCGTCACGCGTGATAATTTGCGGGCGGTCGAGGTAGTGCGGAAATTCGATCGGACCGATGCCGACGATGGGTCCGCGCCCTGGACCGGCAAGCGCCGCACCGTAAGGCATGTCGAGCAGGTACAGCGCCGGCGCCGGCGTTCGCGCGCAACCGTGGAGTAACACTACCAGTATCGATACGGTCAGCACGCGCAGTAAACGCATGCCTGACATTGGTGGTCTGCTCATCGCGGCTTGCCCCTCAGCAATGCGTCCGGATTCTGTTCGAGAAAATCGGCCATCAGGCGCAGGGAGCGCGCGGCGGCGGCCAGTTCCTCGAGGGCCAGATTGAGGTTGTAGCGGGTACGCGAGTCGTCGCCGAGCAGACTGTCGGCGCCGGCCAGCGCGCCGCGCGCGGCCTCAAGGGTAGTCACGGCGGCATCGCTGACCGGCGCGATGCGTGCGTCAAGACGGTCGCTGAGGCCGGATAGTTCGCCGAGCACGCGCTGAAGGGTCTGCGCCAGGTCGACCAGCCGAGTGTCGGCGTCGGTCGCGAGGCGACCGTAGCGAGCGAGCGTTTCATCGGTCCGCTGCGCGGTGTTGTGCACGGCGCTGCGGGTTTCTTCCAGTAGCGCGCGCGTGGCGCCGGTCAGTGGGCCGATTTCGGCTTTAAGTTCGCTGACGATAGCGCGCGTGTCGGCCGCGGTGACGGCCGCATCAGCGAGGGCAACGGCGAGGCGATCGTCGGCGAGCAGGCGGGCAACGTTGTCCAGGGTGTCGATCAGCTTCACCGCGATATCCTGCAGGGGCAGGTCCTGCAGGACTTCGGCGAAGCGATCGAGCGTTGACGGCACGGTTGGCAGTTCATAGGTGTCGGCGACCGCGCCGATACGGCTCACTTGCGTGTCCGGATGCATATCGAGACCGACCGCTAGCTGGCCGGTGACGAAGCTTCTCAGATCGAGACGCGCTCGCAGGCCGCGGGCGACGAGCTGATCGAGGAACGGCAGGGCCTCGCCCGCCGTGGCGTCCGCCGCGCTGCCTGCCACGCTCAGGGCGCGGGTCTCGAGTTCCATGAACACCGGGATCAGCAGGTCCTTGCTGGCAACGTCCAGCGCGAGCTGGATATCGGTGACCGTGCCGACACGCACGCCGCGGAATTCGACCGCCGAACCGACCTGCAGGCCGCGCACGTTGCCGGAAAAAAAAGCCACCACCGGAATGCGTTCGCGCAGCAAGGCGCCGCTGCCGAACAGCAGCACGCCGGCTACCACCAGAACCAGCGCGCCGACCACGAAGCCGCCGACCACGGTCGGGTTGGCACGCTCGCTCATGCCGCTCCCCGCAACAGGAAGCGGCGTACCCGTTCGTCGTCGTTGTGATCGCGCAGTTCACGCGGATTGCCGCGCGCAATCATCGTGCCGCTGGCGGGATCGAGCAGAATGGCGTCGTCGCCGATGGTAAAAATGCTGTCCAGTTCGTGGGTCACCAGCACCATCGTACAGCCGAGGCCGTCACGCAGGGCGAGCAGCGTATCGTCCAGGCGGCGCGAACTGATCGGGTCGAGGCCGGCCGAGGGTTCATCAAAAAACACCACTTCGGGATCCAGCGCCAGGGCGCGCGCCACACCGACCCGTTTGTTCATGCCGCCGCTGATCTCCGCCGGATAGAAATCTTCGAAGCCTTTCAGGCCGACCAGCGCAAGCTTGAGTTCGGCGAGCCGGCGAATGGTGGAAGCGTCGAGGTCGGTATGCTCCTCGAGCGGCAGGCCAACGTTTTCGGCCACCGTCATCGAACTCCACAACGCGCCGCTTTGATACATGACGCCGAAACGTTGCCGCAACGCGTCGCGCTGATCGGCATCGGTTTGCCACAGGCTGGTGCCGGCGAACAGCACCTCGCCGTCGAATGGCTCGAGCAGGCCGATCAGCGCGCGCAGGACGGTGCTTTTGCCGCAGCCGCTGGGGCCCATGATGACAAATACGCTGCCGCGCTGAATGTCAAAATCCAGGTTTTGCTGTACCGCACGTCGACCGTAGCCGACACTCAGGCCGCGCACACTGATGTGGGCGTCGGCGTTACGCGGGTCCGGTGCATCGCCCATCGCGACTAGATCCCGAGTACCTGGTAGACGACGGTCAGGGTTGCCGAGCCGACGACAATAAACACGATGCCGGTGACGACCGCCGAGGTGGTTGCTTCGCCGACCGCGGCGGCGCTGCGCCCGCACTGCATTCCGCGCAGGCATCCGGATACCGCGACGATGACGCCGTAGAGCGCGGCTTTGACCAGCCCGGTGGAAAAATCCGCGAGATCGACCGCGTTGCGGGTCTGCACGATGTACTGCAGTGGTTCGATATCGAGCAGCAGCAGACCGACCAGGGCGCCGCCGATGATACCCATCAGGTTGGCGTAAACGGTCAGCAGCGGCAGCATCAGGACCAGGGCCATGATGCGCGGCAGAACCAGGAACTCCATCGGCGGTATGGCCGCCGTGCGCAGGGCGTCGATTTCTTCGTTGGCGGTCATGGTGCCGAGCTGCGCGGCGAACGCCGCGCCGGTGCGCCCGGCCATGATGATGCCGGTCATCATCGCCGCCATCTCCCGCGCCATGGCGATCGCTACCAGGTTGGCGACGTATTCGGTGGCGCCGAACTGGCTCAACTGTAATGAGCCGATGTAGGCGAGGATCAGGCCGACCAGCACACTGATCAGACTGACGATGGGCAGGGCTTCGGCGCCCACGTCCTGCATGATGCGGAACATGTCGCGGCTGCGGAAACGCGCTCGTCCGCGCAGCATGCGGCCGAAAGCGACGGCCGCGGCGCCGGTAAACTCGATCAATTCGCCGGCCGAACGCAGGAAGGCGATGACCTGGTCGCCGATCGCACGCAGGAATTCGTGTTCGCCGCGGCCATCGTGGTCCTGGTCACGTTCGGGCGCCGCGTCGGCCAGCTCCAGCAGCCGCCGGACCCCCTCCGGCAGGGTGCTGCGATCGAGTTCGCAGCCGCTGTCCGCACAGCGCTCGGCAAGCTCACGGACAAAAACCACGAAGCGCGAATCCCAGGCACGGAGCGCGCTGCAGTCGAAACCGATGGGCCCTGTTCCGCGCCCGTTCGGCGTCGCCAGCTCAGGGCCCGCTGCAGGCACGACAGCGTGGAGGGTCCAGGACCCCGCCGGGCGCAGGATCGTGCGGCCGTCGACCACGGTCGATTCGAGCGTTGCCACCGGCGCGGTGTCGGCGCTGATGTTATCGGCCACCGTGCAAACCGGCGCTGGCATGGATGATTTCGAGTCCGCTACTGGTGTGTTGCATTGGGGGTCCGCTTGACGCCGTCCTGGCGCCGACGATGGCCGCAGCCGCACAGGATAGACCGCTCCGCTGCGGGGAATGTGACGGAACTCAATTACTGCCCGGTTACGGGGCGCGATGCCTGCCTGTAACGCGACCCAGGTGACGCGGACAAGCGGATCGAATTAAGTTAGATTGCCGAACTGGCAACATTTTCGAAAGGAGGTCGACACCATGAGTTTATACGGCGATACCCACCGCGCCCTGCACGAACAATTCGACACTACCCGGATGGCCAGGCTGCTCGAAGACATGGACGTCGACGAGGTGCAGGAACAGCACAAGGCGTTCATCGAGTCCCGCGACATGTTCTGGCTTGCCACGGTCGACAGCGAAGGTCGGCCGCAGTGCCAGTACAAGGGCGGTGCGCCGGGTTTCGTGCGGGTCATCGATGCCAAGACCGTGGTCTTCCCGAGTTATGACGGCAACGGTCGTTACCATTCGATGGGCAATATCAGCGCGACCTCGAAAATCGGCATGCTGTTTCTCGATTTCGAAACCCCGAATCGCCTGCGCCTGCAGGGTGAAGCGTCGATCAGCGCGGACGACCCGCTGCTTGCCGATTACCCCGAATCCGAACTTATCATCCGCGTCCACGTGACCGATGTGATCACGAACTGCCCACGCTACATCCACACCATGAAACGGGTGCAGCAATCGCGCGCGGTGCCGGCCGCCGGCAAGCAGACCCCGTATGCCGAATGGAAACGCATCGACGTGGTGCAGGACGCGCTGCCGGCCAAGGATCATGGGCGGACCGAGAAGTCGGGCGGCACCATCACCCTCGACGAGTGGGTGGAACAGGTTATGGACGGTAACGGCTGAGCCGCGCGCTTGCCTGCTTTTTGTGCGGGCGTAATTGATCTGGGTCACGGACACGGCGCTTCGCCGATGTAACCATCGAAGCCGTATCTGACTATCGGGCACCGCGCCACTCAGCGCGGTGGCCGGATCCGGAGCCCGGCGATGAGCGATATTCTCGATAAGCTGCACGGCGACCATATCCGCATCGCCCAGTTGCTCGATTTGCTCGAATCGCAGCTCGATCTGTTACGCCATCCGCAGGGCGAGGGTGCGGCCGATCACGGCCTGATGCGGGATATCGCGCGTTATTTCGTGACTTTTCCCGACCACGGCCATCACGCCATCGAAGATCGCCTGTTCAGCGCGATGGAAACCGCCAGCCCGGCACTCAAGAACCGCTTCGCAGCGCTGCGCACAGACCATGAATCCTTAGGCTCGCTGGGCGAAAAGTTTTACGCCATGCTGGATGCGGTCTGCGCCGGACAGATCGTCGAGCGACAGGCACTGGTCGATGCCGTCCAGGAGTTTCTCGACCTCCAGCGGCAGCACATGAACACCGAGGAAAGCGATATTTTTCCGCACGCGCGGGCGTGCCTGGACGGTACTGATATCGCGGCGATCGAGGCCGAACATGCGGCGCTCGATGACCCTTTGTTCGGCGCTGAAATGGACGACTATTTCGCCCGCCTGCACGAGACCATCGTCGCGCGAACCCGGTAAGCGATGTTCCAATAGCGCATCCCTCAGAGATGCGCCGGGTTGCGAAATTTCGGCCAAATCAGGGGCGACCCAGGATTCCTTCGCGGTAGTGTTTTGGTGTCATGCCGTACCAACGCTTGAACGCGCGGCGAAAGTTCGACAGATTTTCGTAGCCGAGATGCTTCGCAACGTCCTGCAGTCGATTTGCTTCGTTGGCGAGTAACTCCCTGGCTTTCAGTTTGCGGACGTCTTCAGTGATGGCTTGATACGTGGTGTCCATAGCCCGCAGCCGGCGGATCAGGGTTCTCGACGAGGTGTGTAGCTGCTCGGCGATAGCCTCAAGCGTTGGAAAGGAAACCTGGCCGGGATCCTCCAACGCGTTGAACAGCATCTGGTGAACCTTGTTGAGCGTGTTGCGCGACTCGCCGCTCGAATACATGGCCTCGCACCGAGCAATCGACGCGTTCCACAGCGCTTCGTCGAAATCAGCGTTCTGCGCCGCGCGCCATTCGAGCGGAATGACAAGCGCGTTGCGCTCGCGTTCGAATTCAACCGGGCACTCAAACCAGTTGGCGTACAGATCGTAATAGGGGGGTGGCGCATAGGTCAGGCTGATCCGGGCTGCGGTACTCGGTCCGTAACGCATTGCGCGCGCATATTCGTACATGACGATCAAGGGGACTTCGGTGAGCATGCGGCGCACCGGTCCGAGATCGATCAACTCGGCGACTTCGCAACTGAACTCGGTTTCGGAAATCAATCCTTGCCAGCGCAAATAGGGGACGCGACTCGGCATATATTTGATGAAGGCGTCGAGACCGTCGCCCAGGGTTGGTGCGGTCAGCCAGGCCATGCTGACAACGCCATGAAAATGCTCCGACATACGCCGACCCCATTGCAGGTGCCAGTCGGGCGATTGCCGCAGCGGCAGAATATTCTCGATACACCGCAGATGCTGTCGTACCGAGATCGGGTGCGGATAGTCGGCCAGCTCCGCTGCCTGGATGCCGGTGCCGGCGGCAATCGCTTCGTGATCATGAAACTCCTGCGTCAGCAGTTTGACGTAGGTGTTCGGCATCAATATACGTTCGATTTCAGCGGCCATGGGACAGATCTGTCACCAAATGACCTAAACATTGGCACTCCATCCGCTTCCAGTCAAGACCTGCCTTACGTACTGTAGGTCCCATCAATTGACGGGGAGAGCGACGATGAAGAACATTGTAGAGACCCACGAGCGGGTAAAAGACTTCGACTGGGATTTTTCGTACAGCAACAAACCGAAGCGCTACCCGACGCGCTACAAGATTCCACGCAAGACCAAGGACCCGTTCCGTCACCTGATCCGTGACTACTGCTCCATGGAGCAGGAGAAAGACGATCGTCAGTACGGTGCCATGTCTGATGTAATCGCGCGTTCAGGCATGCCCGGCAAAGCCTCCGAGCGCTGGATGGAGATCATGAAGCTGGTGCTGCCGATCACCTGCTTCGGCGAATACGCCGCCATGAAAAGCTGCGGACAATTGATCGACACCGTCGATAACGCCGAACTCCGCCAGGGTTACCTCGCCCAGACCATCGACGAAGTCCGCCACGTCAACCAACAGGCGCACCTGGCACGTTACTTCTCGAAACACGCGCCGGACCCGCAGGGGTTCACGCAGGGGTTCAAACTGCGCTCACGCACGATCCAGGCTCGCGCCGGGCAGGCTGCGCTGTCCGGATTTTTTAATGCCGACCCGATTGAAGGTGCGATCAACCTGCAGGTGGTGACGGAAACGGCATACACGAACCCGCTGTTTGTTGCCGTGACAGAAATTGCCGCCGCCAACGGTGACCAGACCACGCCGACCGTGTTCCTCTCCGTACAGTCAGACGAAGCCCGCCACATGGCGAACGGCTACTCAACCCTCGCCGCCGTGGTCTCCAATCCGGACAACCTCGGGCACCTTGAGAAGGACTTCGACCGCGCGTTCTGGCGCCAGCACAACTTCCTCGATCCCTTCCTCGGCGCGGTCTACGATTATTTCCAGGAAAACCGCTCGAGCTCTTACCTCGAAAAGTGGGAAGAGTGGATCGCCGATGACTGGGCCGGCGCCTACATCGCCAAACTGGAACCGTTCGGACTCAAGACACCGCGCTGGTTCGACTCCGCACGTGCCAACATGCCATGGGTCGGTCATACCGCGATGATGCTGATCGCGGCTGCCTGGCCAATGATGTTCTGGCGTTTCGACCCGATGACCGCACGTGATTTCGAATGGTTCGAAAAGAAATACCCGGGCTGGTACGACCACTTCGGTGGATTCTGGGAAGACTATGCGCGTATCGCCGATCCGAAGGAAGGCGCGATACCGATGCAGCTTTTCGACAAGCTGCCACCGCTGTGCAATTGCTGTCACATGCCGTGCGCGCTGCCGCGCCCCGACATTGCCACGCTGCGGGTGCGGATGATCAATGACCGCAAGTTGGCGTTCTGCTCGGAAGCCTGCGAGTACATCTTCCGCGAAGAGCCGCACCGTTATCTCGGCAATCCGACCCTGTTCGAAGAATTCGACGGCGTCGATATGGCCGACTTTATCCAGCAGGGTGGTTTCCTGCGGGAAGATGGCAAGACGCTGATTGCGCAACCGACTTTGAAATGGGACAAGCCGTGGACGATCGACGATATTCGCGCACTCAAGATCGAATTACGTGATCCCTTGCGCAACCTGCCGGTCGATAAAGTAGAGGCTGCCGCATGACCACGCAGACTGCGACACAGAGCGCGACTGCCAAAGAGCCGCGCGATTTTACTTTCATCAAGCCGCGCAAGCGGCGGCTGACGGAATATGAAGCGGTCACCATCCACCAGCAGTGGGAACCCGGTGGTTTTGATTGCGGCACCACGTTTCTGCGCGGGCCGGACGGCCGTGCATGGTGGGAGTCCGAGCGCACCGCGCTCAAGCACCCGAACTGGTTTGAGTTTCGGGACCCCGCGCAACAGTGGCAGCGCACGTATGTGCGCATGCAGGCCGAGCAGGAGCGTTCGATTGAGCGCATCACGGAGGACGCGGTCGCCGGCGGCCTGTTCCGAGAGATCGACCCGGCATGGCTCAGCGATGTCCTGGGCAAGCACTATCGGGTCTGGTCGTTTTTCGAATACGGCTTGTTTCGCGCGTTTTCTCCCGCGCAGCGAGAAGCCCTGTCGGATTCCCTGGGTAACGCGATCTGCTTCCAGTCTTTCGATCACATGCGCCTCGCGCAGGCGGTGGTCGCCCACTTGCTGGAAATCGAACTCAACGTCGATGGCTTCGAAGATCGTGGCGCGAAGGAACTGTGGACCGGCGATCCGATCTATCAGCCGACGCGGCATCTGGCCGAAGACCTCATTACCACCGAGGACTGGGCCGAGCAGACGCTGGTGGTCAATTTTGTCGTTGCCCCGATCCTGAGCCGAATCGCCCTCGATACGCTGGTTCGCAAGCCGGCACCGCTGCATGGTGACGCCGTGACCCCGCTGATCCTGATCACCGCGGAACGCGATCGCCGGCGTAACCTTGAGTACGCCAAAGAGCTGGCGCGGATGGTGACGGCCGATGACATCGATGAGAGCGCGTCGAACCGCGCGGCGATTGTCGGTTGGATCGAAACCTGGCGGCCGCGCGTGATCGAGGCGGCGCGCAGTCTGGCGCCGGTCGCTGAACGCATGTCCAAAGCTGATGTCGATTTCCACGCCGAACTCGAGGCAGTGATTAATGCGCAAGCGGAACTGATGGGCGAGCTTGGCCTCGCTGACGGGAGCCGGTAATGGGCGTAAAAGCGAACCAACACGTCGTCGTTGTGCTCATGAAAAGCGACGAGGCTGATGCCACGCTTGACGTCGTGCGCGCCGACAGTCCCGACGTGACGATCACCGATCAGGGTACTTACTGGCACCTGGCTGCCGATGACGAGATCGTTATCGATATGAACCGCGTCGGCGAGGAGCTCGGCGAGCCCATCACGCTCAGCGAATGGCTGGTGATCATGTCCACGTTCGTGGGCCGCGTGGTCACTGAGCCCGCGTTTTTCCGCGTAACCTCTGACGTTACAGGGATCGAACCCGGGGTAGCTTAATCATGGCGTTTGTTGCGCGCCTGACCGATAGCGACACCGCATTCCAAATCGAAGACGGTGAGACCGTGCTCGATGCCGCCCTGCGGCAAGGGGTGGATCTCGACTACGGGTGCCGGCACGGTCGTTGCTCGGCATGCAAGTACTTCCTCGAGGACGGCGATGTCGACTTCGGTGAAGCCTCGGTCTACTCCTTGTCGGACGAAGAGCGGGAAGAAGGCTACGGCCTGATGTGTTGCGCTACGCCTCTGACCGACCTGGTGATCGAGTCAAAAGAGATCCCGGATCCAAGAGCGAAGCCACAACTGCTGCCTGCCAGCAGAGCAGGCCGCGTCAGCGCCGTCGAACAGATCTCGAATTCGCTGTGGAGCCTGCGCCTGCAGCTCGATACGCCACTTGATTTCTATGCCGGTCAGTTCGTCGAACTGCAGCTCGGCGGCCAGGAGTTGTGGCGGTCTTATTCGATCGCATCCGATCCGGCAGACGGCGGCGAACTTGAATTCATCATCAAGTATCACGATGGCGGGGCGTTTTCCGCGCGTCTGCCCGAGCTGTCCCTCGGTGACGAAGTCGCATTACGCGGCCCTTATGGACGAAGCTACCTTCGCGATGGCGATGAGGATTTGATCCTGGTCGCCACCGGTTCAGGCATTGCACCCATTATTTCGATGGTGAAGGAGGTTGTGCGCCAGGGCCGGGAGCGCAGCGTGACGCTTTTCTACGGTGCGCGGACGTTCGAAGATATTCCCCACACCCTGAATAACCTGCGTGAATTGTTGCAGGACATCAAGCGCGCCAAGGTGAATGTGTGTCTGACCCAACCGCCCGATATCTGGAGCGGTGGGCGGGGTCGCGTGACGCAGGCTATCCAGTCCGACATTGCCGACGCGAGTTCGTCGAACGCGTACGTTTGTGGGTCTCCCGAGATGTGCGAAACAGTTGGCGTTCTGCTCGAAGCCAAGGGTATTCCGGACGGCGAGCTTCGCTACGACAAATTCCATGCCGCAACGCAGAGTGCCTGATCGGTTATAGAGTGAGAAGGGACGCACTCCGGGAAACCCTTGTTGCTCCCGGTACTCGAACAATACTTCGTGCTTGTTATACCGTTGCCTTTGCGGCGCTATTTATGTGAAGCGAACTCGGTGCCGAACAGTTCCCGCGCAATCACTGATTTCATGATCTCCGGCGTACCGTCACCGATTTCGAAGCCGATCGCGTCGCGCAGGCGCTGGGCGTGCGGCAGGCTTTCGTCGTAACCCATCCAGCCGTTCAGGATCATGCACGCATGGATCGCCTCGCAGGCAACTTTCGGACCCAGCCATTTCGCCATCGCGGCCTCGCGGGTATGGCGCAGGCCCTGGTCGGCGCGCCACAAGGTCTGGTAAGCGTGCAGGCGGGCCGACTCGAGATGGCTGGCGTGTTCGGCGATTTGAAACGCGTAGCCCTGGTGCATGGCCAGCGGCTTACCGAAGGTTTTGCGCTCGCGGGCGTAGGCGATGGTTTCGTCCAGCGATTGCTGGGCGGCGCCGATCGCGGTCAGCGCGATCAATGCGCGGTTGAAATCGAACGCGCGCATGGCCTGCACGAAGCCACTGCCGATGGCGCCGAGTTGCTGCTCCGCGCTGACCGTCACGTCGTCGAAGAACAGTGAGCCGCGGCGGCTGAATTTTTCACCCACGCCGTCGTAGACGCGGGTCGTGATGCCGGGGGTATCCATGGGCACGACCAGTGCGCCGAGGCCGCTGTCGTGACCGTCATCGAGACGCGCGAACACGATGCACAGGTCGGCATTGCCGGCAAAAGAAATCGAGGCTTTTTCTCCGTTCAGCACCCAGTTCCCACCGCGTTTGTCAGCGCGGGTGGTGATCGCCGCGGCATCGGATCCGGCGCCCGGTTCGGTCAGGGCAAACGAAATCAGGGCGTCGCCGCTGGCCAGCGCCGGCAGCAGTTCCGACTTCAGGCGTTCGTTGCCGTGACCGGCGATCAGTTCGGCGGCGATCGCGCCAAGCTGGATGTAGAAGGTCATGTTCTGATCGCCGCGCGCAATTTCCTCGGCGGCGATGCCAGCCATGACGTAGCTGGCAGCCATGCCGCCGTAAGCTTCCGGGATCCGCAAGGCGGTGAGCCCGAGCTCGGCCAGTTCGCGGGACCACTCGCGGTCGAGCTCGCGGCCGTGGTCCCAACTCGAGTACTCCGGCAACAGGCGTTGCAGGGCATAGCGGCGCATGGCGCTCTGGAATTCGCGTTCGGTGTCGTCAAAGCTGAAATTCATGGGGGTCCTCGCAGGCCGTTCAGTGTCCGCTAAACGTCGGGCTGCGCTTTTCCAGAAAGGCGCGCAGACCTTCGGTTTTGTCGGCAGTGGAAAACAGGAAAGCGACGGTCTGGCGTTCGGCTTCGATACCGTTATGTAAACCATGCAGGGCACTGCCGTGGACCAGGCGTTTGCCGGCGGCCAGCGCCAGCGGCGGCAGGGCCGCGAGCCTGGCAGCCCACCGTTCAGCTTCCGCCATGAGGTCGGCGCCGGGAACGACCGCATTGACCAGACCGTAAGCGGCGGCGCGTTCGGCATCCAGCGGTTCGCCGAAATAAATCATCTGTTTGGCGATCGCCGCCGGCAGCAGGCGCGGCAGACGCTGGCTGCCACCGGCTCCCGGCAGTAACCCGATCTTGATCTCGGGCACGCCGATACTCGCGTCCGCGGCCATCAGGCGCAGGTCGCAGGCCAGTGCGATTTCGCAGCCGCCACCGAAAGCGCTGCCGTTCAGGGCCGCGATGGTCGGCACCTTGAGCGACTCGATGGCATTCGTGACCGCCTGCAGGCTGCCGAGGAATTCGAGTGCCGCGCTCGGGCCATCGAGGCCATCGAGTTCCGTTATATCGGCCCCGGCGCAGAACACTCGGCCCTCACCGCTGAACACGACCGCGCGCAGGCTGCGTTCGGCATCGAACGCGCGGCACAATTCGGCCAGTTCGCCGATCATTCGGCTGTTGATCGCATTGAGCCGCCGCGGGCGGTTGAACCTGACCGAGGCAATGCCGTCCGCTGTGCTTACGTTGAGAGTTTCATACACTGTATTCGCTCCAGAATATTGCCGGCCATGACTTGTTCAGAGGTTCCTTAGCGCCTGGCGCGGTCATTATTACCCAGAACACAACAGTGGGGCGCCGGCGCCGACGGATCCACGCCGCACGCCGCTGCGATAATCTATACCTCGATACATGCAGCACGGACCAAGCCCATGAACAACCCTATCCGACCCTTTACCATCGCACTCGCCGACGAGGACCTGGCGTCACTGCAAGGCCGGCTGCGCGAAACGCGCTGGCCCGAAGCGGAGCTGGTCGATGACTGGTCGCAGGGCGTGCCGCTGGCGTGGTTGCGCGAAGTCTGCGACTACTGGGCCAACGACTACGACTGGCGCGTGCGGGAAGCTGCACTGAATCGATTCGACCAATACCTGACCGAACTCGACGGCCTGGATATCCATTTCATCCACCAGCGTTCGCCGCACGCCGATGCCAGACCGCTGTTGATCACCCACGGCTGGCCGGGTTCGGTGGTCGAGTTTCACAAGGTTATCGCGCCGTTGGCCGATCCGACGCGCTACGGCGGTGATGCCAGCGACGCCTTTCACGTGGTGTGCCCGGCGTTGCCGGGTTTTGGTTTCTCGGCCAAGCCGACCGTGATCGGTTGGGGCGTGGAGCGCATCGCGCGGGCCTGGATGCAGCTTATGGCGCGCCTTGGCTACGACCGCTATCTCGCCCAGGGCGGCGACTGGGGATCGGCGGTCACCCAGTCGCTGGGCTGGCAGGATCCGCAACATTGCGCCGCTATTCATGTGACCCTGGCGATGAGCACGCGGCCGCGGGTCGACGGCGAACCGAATGCGGCCGAACAGCGCGCCCTCGATGGCCTGAAGTACTACCAGCAATGGGATGCCGGCTATTCCAAGGAACAGGCTACCCGCCCGCAGACGATCGGCTACGCCCTGACCGACTCACCGGCTGGCCAGGCGGCCTGGATCCTGGAGAAATTCTGGGCCTGGACCGACTGCGACGGTCACCCTGAGAACGTCCTCACTCGCGACGAGCTGCTCGATAACCTGATGTTCTACTGGGCGACCGCCTCCGCCGCGTCGTCGGCGCGCCTCTACTGGCAGAGCTTCGGCCAGGTCGAACGGCAGCCGATCACGGTGCCGACCGGGGTTGCCGTGTATCCCAAGGAAATTGTGCCGCCGGTGCGGGCCTGGATGGAAGCGGGCGATTACAAGAATATTCAGTATTGGGCCGAGATGCCGAAAGGTGGCCATTTCGCCGCCTTTGAGCAGCCGGAACTGTTTGTTGCCGACCTGCGCGCCTGGGCGCGGCGCATTGCCATCAGCTAGCGGGCTGATTGCCAAGGTTTTCCACCGTGGGTTCGCGCGGTAGCATCAGCCGATGGAACTCGCTGCTGGAGGTCTGACTACCCGCTGTCGGCAATCGGCGCTGCGAGCTGCCGTGCTGATGCTGGCTACCACGTTCACGGCCGGCGCCGCGGCAGAGCTCAGCCGCATCGAGGATCCCGAAGTACGCGCCTGCCTGGCCCGCAGCCTGCCGAGCCGCGACCTGAGCCAGCGCATCAGCATCGATGTCATCGACCGGGTCGGCGCCGTCAATCGCACCAGCGGCAGCCTGAGATGGAAACGCTTCGATGATGGACTGTCGCGGGTGCTGGTGCGCATCGATGAGCCAACCCGCAGTGCCGGACTTGGCGTGCTGATGTTCGAACGCGAGGGCCGCGATCCGGATGTCCATATGTACGTGCCGGAATTGCGCAGAACGCGGCGCATGACCAGCGCTGCGCTCGGCGGACGCATGCTCGGCACCGATTTCAGCTACGAAGACTTCGCCCATTTCCAGCACATCGCCAGCAGCGGCAAGCAGCGGCGCCTGGACGACACAAAACTGGAAGACCACGAGGCTTTCGTTCTCGAAACGCTGCCCGACGATGACGAAAGTTCGAGCTACTCGCGCATCGTCACTTACATCGACCGGCAGTGGTGCCTGCCGCTGCGCACCGATTTTTTTGCGCTCAACGGCGATTTGCACAAGGCCCTGGTCGTCGAGCGGGCGGCGGTACTGCATATCGGCGACCGATATATTCCGCAACGCGCGGTAATGTTCGATCACAAACAGGACAGTCGCAGCGTTATCGAATTAACCGACATCGAGATCGATACCGGTCTGCGCGACACGATATTCAGCCTGGCGGAACTCGGCAAAGGCTATTGAGCTGACGGCTGCTGATGCGCCCGTCCATCACGCCCATCATTGTTCGTTATCCGTGGTTGGTTCTGCTCGGCCTGGCCGTGATCTGGGGTCTGGCCCTGAACAGTATGGTCGACTGGGAGGCTCGAACAACCCGCCTGGTGATTGACCCGGATCTGCAAAGCCTGCTGCCGCGCGCCGGGGAGGCACGCGAAATCTTCGACCACACGCGGGCGCGGTTCGGCAGCGACGACATGCTGCTGGTGGCCTGGTTCGACGACGATTTGTTCAGCCACGAGCGGCTCGCGGCGCTGAAGCGATTGTCGCGGCGACTCGAACGCATGCCCGGCGTGGTCGACGTCGACAGCCTGGCCAACGCGCCGATCATTCGCAATCGCGACGACTATACCGACGTCGAACCTTTCCTGCGGCGCCTGCCGGACAATGCCGCGGAGAGCCAGGCGCTGCTCGGCGAAGCCCTCGCCAACCCGCTCTACGTCGGGCAGCTGGTTGCCGCCGACGGCCGCGGCGCCCTGCTCGCGGTGCATCTCGATGCGAAGCTCGGCCCCGATGCGCAATATGCCTTGTATGACCGTATCAGTGCGGCGGCGGTCGAGGAAGCAGGCGGAACGAACGCGGTGGTTACCGGGCCCCTGAGCGTGCGCCTGGCGATCAGCCGGGCCTTGTTCGCCGATCTATTCCGCGTAATGCCTCTGGCCGTCCTGTGTACCGCGGTTGTCGCCGCGATCGGTTTCAGGAGCGTGCGCGGCACGCTGTTGCCGTTGGTCTCGAACCTTTTCGCCCTCAGCCTGATGCTGGCGGCCTTCGTGCTTGCCGGGCACGCACTCAATTTCGTCACCGTGATCCTGCCGCCGGTGATCTACGTCGTCGGTTTCGCCTACGCGGTACACGTCGTCAGCAGCTTTGACCGAATTTTTCCTGACTGCGCGACGCGCATGGAGGCGGTGCGGGCGACCCTGGGCGAGGTGCGTCTGCCGGTCACCCTGACCGCATTCACGACCCTGGTCGGTTTCGCCTCGCTGACCCTGAGCAGTATCGCGTCGATCCGGTTGTTCGGGCAGTACGCGGCGCTCGGCACGATGCTGGCCTGGTTTGCGGCGCTGACCCTGGTGCCGGCCGCGTTATGCGTAATGCCGGCCGGCGGCAGGCCACCCACCACCGACGCGGCGAGCACTCGGATCGCCGCGAGCCTGGCCGCGTTTGCCCTGCGCTTTCGCAGCGCGATGTTTGCCGGCGCCGTTGCCTTGGCGCTGGGCTCGGTGATTGCCGCATCGCACATCGAAGTAAGCACCGACTATCTCAACAACTTTCCGGCGACCCACCCGGTACGCAGCGATTTCGAGCGCGCTGGCGCGATGTTCGCCGGCAGCGTGCCGTTGCAGGTGCTGATCGAGAGCGATATTACCGACGGTTTCAAGGATCCTGCGCAACTTCAAATCGTCGCTGATTTGCAGGCCTGGATCGCCGCGCAACCGGAAATCGGCGGCGTGTATTCGCTGGTCGACTACATCGGTGTACTGAACCGAGGGCTCGCACTCGAGCGCTCCGGCGGGCATGCGATCCCCGCGAACGCGGCGCTGACCGAGCAGCTGTTGATGCTCGGCGGTGGAGAAGATCTCGACCGCTTCGCCGATTCGCGCTTCACCAGCACCTTGATGCACGTGCATAGCAGCGTCACATCGACCCGCGATCTGGTCGCGCTGGCGGCGCGCATCGAAGCGCGGCTGGCCGAACTGCCGGCACATCTGCGCGGGCACGTTACCGGCAGCTCCTATCTGGTCGCCCGCAGCATCGACGACATCACGCGCGGGCAGGTTACCAGCCTGGCCCTTGCGTTTGGCGTCATTTACCTCGTCATGGTGGTGCTGTTCGGATCGCTGCGGGTCGGCGCGCTGGCCCTGCTGCCGAACGTCCTGCCGGTGTTTGCCTTTTTTGCCATCCTCGGCGCCTCCGGCATCACGCTGAATCTGACCACCAGCCTGGTCGCCGCGATCGCGCTTGGCATCGCGGTCGACGATACCATCCATTTTTTGACCCGCTTCAATGACGAGGCGCGCAAGGTTGCCGATGAACGCGCCGGTGTCGCGGCGGCGCTGGCGATCGTCATACGCCCGGTGACGTTCACCACCGCGGCGCTGTGCGCCGGGTTTCTGGCCCTGGTCAGCGGCTCGCTCGAGAACCAGGTCCAGTTCGGCCTGCTCGCCGCGGCGGTGCTGGCATTTGCCTGGTTCGTCGACCTGACGTTCACCCCGGCGCTGGCCAGCCGTCTGCGTTTCGTGACGCTGTGGGAAACGCTGACCCTCGATCTCGGCGCCGCACCGCATCGCTCGATCCCTCTGTTCGCGGGTTTGAGCAAGCGCCAGGCGCGCATCGCCGCCCTGATGGGGGTCATGAAACAACATCCACAGGGTGCACACGTCATTAACATCGGCGACAAGGACCGCGCGGTGTGCGTGGTCATTGACGGTGAGCTACAGGCTTCGGTGCCCCACGACGGTGGCGATCTCAAACTGCGCATGCTTCGGCGCGGCGATCTGATGGGCGAAGTAGCGCTGTTTCATGGCACCCGCACGGCAAACGTCGTTGCTGAAAGCGATGTGCGCGTGCTGCATTTCACCGAAGCCTGCCTGGCGCGGCTGCAGCAGCGCTATCCGCGCATCGGCGCACAGATTTACCGTAATCTCGGCGTCATCCTCGCTGATCGTCTGGCCGATACCACGGCGCGCCTGTAAGTCCACCGGGCTGGACCGCTCAGATATTCCGCTGCCCCATCTGCACGGCGATGTAGTCGGCCTGGCGGATCGCGAGGCTGACAATGGTCAGGGTCGGGTTCTCGCCGGCGCCGGTGGTGAACTGGCTGCCGTCGGATACGAACAGGTTGGCGATGTCGTGGGCCTGGCCCCACTGGTTGACCACGCCGTCGGCAGGCTTTTCGCTCATGCGATTGGTGCCGAGATTATGGGTCGAGGGGTAGGGTGGGGTTTCCATCACTTTGGTCGCGCCGACCGCTTCGTAGACGCGCGTGCCGGCATCGAAACCATGGCGACGCATGGCCAGGTCGTTGGCGTGGTCGTCGTAGTGCACGTTCGGCACCGGCAGGCCGTACTGGTCTTTCTCACTGGCGTGCAGGGTCACGGCATTGCTTTCCTGGGGCATGTCTTCGCCGACGATCCACATCCCCGCGAGGTGATCGTAGGCATCCATGAAGGCGGTGAAATCGCGGCCCCAGGCGCCGGGCAACAGGAAGGCGGCGAGGAACGGGACGCCGAGCGAAATAGTTTCCATTTCGTAACCGCCGGCAAAGCCGCGGCTGGGATCGTGGCGCGCTTCGTCAGAAATGATCCCGGCCATGGTTGTGCCGCGGTACATGTTCACCGGTTTGTCGAACATGGCGTAGACGGAACCGGTCACATGGCGCATGTAATTCCGGCCGACCTGGCCGGACGAATTGCCCATGCCATCGGGATACAGGTTCGAGGCCGAGTTGAGCAGCAGGCGCGGGCTTTCGATGGTATTGCCGGCGACGCACACGATGCGCGCCTTCTGGCGCTGGTGGTTGCCGTCTTTGTCGGCATAGACAACGCCGTTGACCTTGCCGCTGGCGTCGTGTTCGATTTTCAGCACCTGGGCATTCGCGCGCAGTTCGAAATTGCCGGTCGCTTCGGCCTGCGGGATCTCGGTGTAGAGTGTCGACCACTTTGCGCCCATGCGGCAGCCCTGGAAACAGAAGCCGAGCTGGCGGCATGAATTGCGTCCCGCGCGTGGCTGCGAGTTGATCGCCATGCGCCCGGAGTGGACTTCCTTGTAGCCGAGTTTTTTCGCGCCCGCGGCCATGACCTTGAAGTTATTGCACGGCGGCAGCCCGGGGATCTCGTTGGTGCGGGTAACGCCCATCTTCTCCTCGGCGCGCGTGTAATAGGGTTCCAGATCGGACAGCGACAGTGGCCAGTCGAGCAGATTGGCGCCGTCGATTTGCCCGTAGTGGGTGCGGGCCTTGAATTCATGGGCCTGGAAACGCAGGCTGGCCCCGGCCCAGTGCACGGTGGTGCCGCCAACGGTTTTGCAGATCCAGGCCGGCAGGCCGGGAAAATCTTTTGCCACCCGCCACGAGCCCGAGGTGGTGCGCTTGTCGAGCCAGGAGATCTTGTTGAACATCGGCCATTCCTGGTGCTCGAAGTCCTTGCTGTAGTCCAGGCGCGCGCCGGCTTCCAGGCACACGGTGCGGACACCTTTCTGCGCCAGCTCGTTGGCCAGCGTGCCGCCACCGGCACCGGATCCGATAACCACCACCACCGAATCGTCGTTCAGCTCGAATTTGCTCATGGGTTGCTTCTCAATCTTTTAGGCGTCTGACAGCTGCGCTGTGGATCCGCGGTTCAGGCGTCGGGCAGCCAGTCGATATCGTCGAAGCCGCGTTCGAGGTAACCGCCGTAGGGAAACGACGGACCTTCATAACCGAGTTCTGCCCAGACCTTGCTGTCGGTATACAGGGCAACCACCATATGGCCGCGTACGGCCTGAAAAAACGGCTCGTTTTCGAGCGCCTGCAGGGTGCTGTTCTGGGCCTGTTCCGGCAACGCCAGGAACGCCTCGCCACCCAGTTTGACGACGCCCTCACGTAGTTGGTCGGCGAGGCTCGCATCGGCGGCGGCCTTGACGTCGAGGCTGGCGACACAGCTTGCGTAATAACCGTCGTGCAGTCGGTCGTGCGGATAAAGCAGTCGGCACAGGCGCAGCAACACCGGCGCGTGCTGCGGATCGATAGCCGTGAGCTCAGCCGCCCAGTCGTCGGCGGCGGCGAACAGGGCGGGCGCCAGGGTAACCGCGACACCGCCGGCCACACTGCGTCCGCTGGTCTCGAAAAACTGGCGCCGGTTGATAGTGGGTTTGCTCATAGTCGTTACTCCTGACGAATTCGCGCGCTGCATTGATGGTGGAAGCTGTTCAAACCGCAATCAGTAAGGCCGTTGCGTACATGATGCCGGCACCGCAGCAATATCCTGCCACAGACACGGCACTATATCGCGGCACCGTACCGGCGGCTCGCGCCCGCGCCGTGGTGAAGCGATCGATCTCGATAACGACGTGCCCGATCGCGCCGGCGCCGACGCCGAAAAATGCCGCGACATAGTGCGGTGAAAAGGCCAGCGCGCCCAGCCAGATGCCGGGTACGGTCGGCAGTCCGGCGAGCAGGGCGAGAGACGCGAGCAAGGTGAAGCGGGTGCGTTCGCGGCCCAGCGGCGCGACCAGACCGAGGCCTTCAGTGGTGTTATGGAGGGCAAAGCCGACCATCAGAAACGTCCCCATGGCCAGTTCGTTGCCGGCAAAGGCGGCGCCGATAGCCAGCCCTTCGCCGAAATTATGCAGCCCGATGCCGAACGCAATCCACAGCGCCAGTTTGCGACCCTGCGCGGCCGGCGCGCCTGCATCACGGCGCACACTCAATGCCAGCAGCGTCAGCAGCAAGGCGACGATGACCAGCGCCGGACCCCCAAACGAGGCGCTCGCGGCAGCGCCTGCATCGAGGCCGGCCAGGATCATGTCGACGAACAGAAAACCGAGCAGGCCGACGGTCAGGGCGAGGATGAATTCAAGCCCGGCCGGCGCCAGCGACTTCACCAGCGGCAGAAACAGCATGCCGAAAATAATCGGCAGCAGACCGACGGCGATCCCGGTCAGGGCGTAGTCCAGCAGCTGCGCCGGCGACCCCCGCGGGGTGAGCAATGCAACGTCGACGCTGTGATCGAAGGTCGTACCGACGGAACTGATGAAGCGCAGGTGATGCACTTCGCCGGCGACCCAGGGGTAGTCAATCTCGATCCAGGCGCTGGCCAGGCGCGCGATCGGACCGGGCGGGTCCTGGCTGAATACCCAGAAGGCACCGTCGACCATGGCTTGCGCGATCAGCAGGTCCGCGTTGCTGTCGGAGCGTACGTGTACACCGAAGCCGCGCTCGGTGATCGTGACCCGCTCGATCGTCAACTGCTCCACCGGCGGGAGCGTGTCCGCCGGTGGCGCACGTTCGAGCAGCCACAGCGTGGCGCCGACCACGGTCACCGCGGCCAGCAGCGCCCAAGCCGGAGCGAAGTAGCGAGCGTGATTGATCACACCACCTCGAAAAATCCCATCCAGCCCTGTTCGGCGAACTCGGCCTGGTGGGCGTGAAACATGTACTGGCCGGGTTCATGGTCCGCGAAGCTGAACTCGAGGATCCCGCGCTGTGCCTGGCATTGCATGACGGTGTCGATCGTTTTCGAGGTCGGCGTCAGGGTCGTGCCGTGGTCGTAGTAATCAAAGAAATTGGCGTGCAGGTGCATGGAATTGATCGGATCGAACTCGGTGACGTTGACCAGGTAGACGCGCACGGGGCGCGTGCGCTCGATCCTGATCGGTTGCTGCATGTAGGCATTGGCGACGGTATTGACCGCGTAGACCTCGTTTTCGTCGTCGAAATTGACGTCGAAGCCGTTCATGACCATGACCATCTCCTGCCACTCGGCGTTGTCCGGACTGCCGAGCAGCCGCGAGCGGGCCGCATCTGCCTGCTCGGCATGGCGGCTCGGATCGGGGTCGATGATGAACGTGCCGTAAAGCCCTTTGTGCAGGTGGCGTTTGAGCGGCAAGGCATGGCAATGGTAGAGGTGGCAGCCGAACGGCCGGGCCTCGAACTCGTAGATGAAATCGTCGCCCGGCGCGACGTCACCGACCCCGGGCAGACCATCCATGGCGGCCGAATGGATACCGTGGAAGTGCATGTTGTGGTGATGGGTGCCGCGGTTGCGGAAATGAATCCGCACAATGTCACCTTCGGTGACGCGCAGCGTCGGGCCGGGTACACGGCCGTTATACGTCCAGGCCGGAAACTTCAGGTTCGGCGCGATTTCGATTTCCCGATCGACCGCGGCGATCTCGAAGCTGCGCACGCTGCGGCCGTCGGCGCGCCGGCTCACGGTGCCGGTATCCCAATCGGTGAGGATCGCATGGGGGTCGAAGCCGTTGCGCGCCGCATCGACCGTGCCGGTGGTGTGCATCATGCCGCCATGGCCGGCTTTGGCCAGCGCCCGCGCGCTGGCCGCCGCGGCCACGCTGGTGCCGAACAGGGCGCGCCTGGAAAATTTCGTTTTAAACCAACTGATCACGCACGTTCAGACATATTGAGAGCATCGCCGGCATTATCATCAATTGCACACGGCGCTTCGAGCCGCGCGCGGTATCAGTGCATGCCGAGTTTTTCCGCACCGCCGCCGCGGGCACGGCCGGCGGTCGGATCTTCGTCGTCGGGAATATCCGCGATCAGGGTCTGCGCGGTCAGGATCAGTGCCGCGATCGACAGTGCGTTCTGCAGGGCGGTGTAGGTGACCTTGACCGGGTCCATGATCCCGGCGTCGATCATGTGTTCAAACGTCCCCGAACGCGCGTTGTAGCCGATGCCGGGGCCGGCGGCGATGACCTTGTCGACAACCGCCATCGGATCGACGCCGCTGTTGTGGGCGATGCAGGCCAGCGGCTCGGTCAGCGCACGGCGCACGACCATCGCGCCCTCGCGTTCACCGTCGGCCAGCCGGGCAATGACACTGTCGACCGCCGGCAGGGTTTTGATCAGCGCCGCCCCGCCGCCGGCGACCACCCCCTCGGCGAGCGCGGCGCGGGTTGCGTTGAGCGCATCTTCAATGAGTTGCGCGCGACGTTTCTGCTCGGCCGGCGTCGAACCGCCGGCATGAATAACGGCGATGCCACCTGACAGCTTGGCCAGGCGCTCGTTGAACTTGTCTTCCTCAATCGGCACTTCGTTGTTGGCGAGCTGACGGGTGATCTGTTCGACCCGCGCGCGGATCCGTTCCGCATCCCCGCCGCCGCCCGACACCACGGTACTGTCGGCGGAGACCACGATACTCCTGGCCGAGCCGAGATCGGCCGGGGTGGCGGCGCCGAAATGCCCGCCGAGCGCTTTTACGAACACTCGCGCGCCGGTCATGATGGCGATGTCTTCCATCATCGCCTGCCGCCACTTGCCGTATTCAGGCGGATGGACGGCGGCAATCGCGGGCCCGTTACCGCGCTCAAGTAACGCGCCGACGGCCTCGGCGGTGTAGTCCTCGGCGATCACCAGCATCGGTTTGCCGGTTTCCTCGACCAGTGCGCGCAAGCCGGCGACCTCCTCGGCGGTCTTGAGACCGTGGTCGGTGAGCAGGACGGTAGCGTCCTCGAAGCGGATCTGCATGCTCTCGATATCATTGACCATGTGGTGTGACACGTAGCCGCGCTCGTAGGAGGCGCCCTCGACGATATCGACGGTGGTTTCGACCGTCAGCGCGTTATCGACCTCGACGATGCCGCTCGGCCCGACCGCGATCAGTGATTCGGCGACCATGCGCCCGGTTGCTTCATCGTTGGCCGCGATGATGGCGACCGCGGCGGCGGCGCCGTCGATGTCGGCGATCGGCGTCGCCGATTGTTTCAGTGCGCTGACCACCGCGCTGACCGCCGCGGTCATGCCGGTAACCAGGTCGAGCGCGGCAATGTCACCGGACAAGGATTTGAAACCTTCCTGGATCAGCGCGTTGGCAAGCACGGTCGCGGTGGTTGTGCCGTCGCCGGCGACCTCGTTGGTTTTTTTCGAAACTTCGCGCACGACCTGCGCACCCATATTCTCGAAGCGGTCTTCGAGTTCGATTTCAGCGGCGATACTCACACCGTCGCGGGAAATGATCGGCGTCCCGATCGGCACATCGATAATGGCGTTGCCGCCTTTCGGTCCGAGCGTGGACCGTACCGCGCGGGTCAGCAGGTCGGCGCCGCGACCGAGTGCGGCGCGCGCCTGGTCATCAAAAATCATCATTTTCGGCATGGCGGTGTCTCTTCGACCGGGATCGCCCGGTCGTGGTTGGAGTAAACGGATGAAGCAAGGTGCGCGGAGGCGCAGGCCTCGGCTGGCGCGACCTGCGCCCGGCTGCGAACGGACCGGCGGCGATGCGCGGCCGGGCACAGGCCGCGGCCGCAAGCAGGGTGTCGCCGCCGTCGGCGTCGAGACTATTCTTCGTACTGCAGCGCCTCGTCCATATCGCCGAACAGCACCACGGTATTCTCGTCGATCATGACCATGCGTCCGTAGTGCGTCGACATCACGACCTCGAAATCGTACGCGGTAAACGTGCGACCGAGCGCCTCGCTGATCTCTTCCATGTCGAAGGTGATTTTGCCTTCGCCGTCGATGCGGATCATGGCCGGGTAGTTCAGCACCTCGATGCCGGGCTTTTCCTCCATGAGTTCGGCGATGACCCGCGCGTCGGCGCTGTCGTTCATCGTTACGCCGCACTTGTGCGAGACGGTATCCTGGCGATCGAGATCTTTGAAGGTATGCGTACTCATAGCGTTACACCCTTGGGCAGACCGACGCCGATTTCGGTCAGGATATCCTTGAACCGGTGATGCGAATCCGCGGCCGCGCCGGCAAAGTTGAGATCGCGGTTATCCACCAGACCCCAGATCGGCTGCAGATCCGTGGCCGCGGCGCTGCATAGTGGCACGTACTTTTCCAGCCAGCCGCCCATGATCTCGCGGTTGGCCGCGCCATGCTGCGCGTCGCTCGACAGCAGCTTGAGCAGGGTGACGGTGTTGGCGAGATTGCGCCGGTAATCCTCACTTGCCGCCGACACCACCGCCGGGGTGACAAAATCATTATGCAGCGGCCCCGCGCGCATCACGAAACCGTTGCGGAACAATTCGCCGACCAGCACTTCGAACACCACGTTGGTCGCAAAATAGGTTTCCATGTGGTCGCTGGAGGCCATGATCGCTTCGATCGCCTTGCGCGCGCCCTGCCAGGCGGGATCGCTCATCCAGGCCTGCTTGCCGGCATCTTCGTTTATGGTGATATCGAGTCCGATGTCGCCGAGGTAAAGGGTGATGTCCTGGGCCAGGCGCAGCTTGTACGACGCGTTGGTGAGGATCGCGTTATTGACCATCTGCGTGACGCCGTCGCGCTGTGCTTTCATCAACGACACGCCGAGGCCGAACTCGGCATGTTTGCTGGCGCCGACGTGGGTTTCGAGCACGCTCACCCAATCGGTGTCGAAGCGCCCCGGCGCGCCGTCGGCGCGGGCGTTGTCCACGACCATCTTGATGGTGTTTTCGATATGGCTCTGGCGCTGGTAATGGGTGCGCGACCACTCCTGGTCGACGGCGCGAAAGACGTGCCAGTCGGTGCACTTCAATACCGTGGTGTAGTCGCCGTAGGTTGGCTGGCCGTTGGCGAACGACATGATCCAGCCCTGCAGCAGGTGTCGGCTCGGGTCCGGCTGGACGTCGACGGTAACGTCCTCGTACAGCGTCGCGCGTCGTCCGGCGGGCTCGAAATAGTTGTAGCGCCGACTGTCAGAGCCGGCAAATGTCGCGCTGCCGGCGGCGCCGGATTGATGTGCCTGTTGAACCATTACTTCTCCCCTGTTGCCGCGACCCGACGGGCCCCGGCCTGATCGCTGGCCGGTCTACGAGGCCGGCGTAAATTTATCCAGATGTATGTTGTCCGCGTCGATGCCGATTTTCTGGAACACCGGCAGCAGGGCTTCGACCATTGGCGGTGGGCCACAGGCATAGGATTCGAGTTCGCCGACTGCCAGCGTATCGGCGTAGGCGCGCTGCACGACTTCGTGAATGAGGCCGCGCGCGCCGTCCCAGTCGTCGTTCCCTTCAGCATCGGACAAGGCCGCGACGAACTCGAAATCCTCGAGCTGGCTGCCGACGGCGGCGATCTGCTCGAGATAGAACAGGTCGCGCTCACTGCGCGCGCCGTAATAAAACCTGACCGGCTGGGTCACGCCGTCGGCGGCGAGGTCGTTCAGGATCGACCACAGCGGCGCCATCCCCGAACCACCGCCGACCAGCAGGGTTGGTCCCGCGTGGTTCTTGTTGCGAAAACTGGTACCGAACGGGCCTTCGAGTTCGATCGGATCGCCGATTGCGAGCGCGCCGGCGAGCTGGTCGGAAAATGCGCCGTCGGCGTAAATCTTGATGATGAACGACAGCGTACTGGTTTCGCTGGGTGGATTGGCCATCGAGTAGGAACGCGTCACGCCATTCGCCGGCAGCGTGATATCGGCATATTGCCCGGCATTGAAGGCCATTGGCTCAATGAGGGCGATGTCGAGCTGGCGGATGTCGTGGGTGAGGCTTTCGATGGCAGTGATGGTGCCGCTGAACTTCTTCGCCGGGATCCAGTTGGCCAGGATCTCCTCATCGTAGTTGAGCAGTTCAATTTCCAGGTCGCTTTCGGCGAACAGGCGGCACAGCAGAACTTTGCCTTCTTCGCGCTCGGCGTCGGACAGCGCGAAGGTGGAATAGTCCTCGTGTTCGGCGTCGCCGTCGAGCAGGACCGATTTGCAGGCCGAGCACTGGCCTTCCTTGCAGCCGTGCATGAGCGTGATGCCCTGCCGAAAGGCCGCCTGGAGGACGGTTTCGTCTTCGTTGACCTCCATGTCCACGCCTATGGGTTCGAGCCGGACGGAGTAACTCATAGATTGTCGCTGCCGGTTGGGGCCCGGTCTCGTGCCGGGCTTGATGGGCTAGCTCTGCGGCCCTCGAGGACTGGCGCCGTCAGGCGCCGGACCCCCGGTGGTGCACGCTGGTCTAGATCGGTTTACAGGTAAAGCCGGCGCGATAATCGGCAATATGCTTTTCGCGTTCGGCGGCTGACATCGCGCGCAGGTCGACCAGCGGACTACGCACCTCCAGCCCCTTGAAATGGTCCAGCGTCCACATCTTGTCGTCTTCCATGTGCAGATGCGGCTGCTGGATGACGGTGTGGCCGTCGGAGCGCACGAAGCCGAGATCCTTGATCACATCCGCCATGTCCCAGCCGTGGTAGCACTCTTCCCACTGCCGACGGCCGCTGAAGCGACCCATGGCCGGGGTCGGCCGGCCGTTATAGTTGTCGGCGAAGGCGACGACGTGGGTCCAGCGGCACAGCTCCGAGCAATAGGTATACAGTTCACCGTCGACTTCATCGACACAGAAATCTTCGCGGATCAGCGCCGGTACGTTACAGCTCCAGCAGCGGTGCGGATAAACATAACCGGAGTCCAAGTACATCAGCGGCGCCTGTTTCGGCAGGCTCGCCTTGACGTAGTTTTCCCAGTACACGCCGAACTCGTTGTACCAGCCCGGGTATTTCGCTTCGAACCATTCGAAGTCCTCGTCGACCATGCCGTCCATGCGCCAGAACGCGACCGGCCAGCCGAAGGAGAAGAACTGCGCGACCTTGTGCACATAGTTCTTCTTGACGATGCGATCCCAGGCCTCCTCGACGTCTTCGTGGTGGACCTTGACGCCGTATTTTTCCAGCGGCAGCAGATAGGTGCGGTAGTAATCGTCGAACACCCAGCGATGCCACAGTTCGGCGTAGGATTCCTTGTTTTTGTCGCGATCCTTGGTGCCGTATTCGATGATGGTGCCGATGGCGGCGTCGACGATGGCGTGGTTCTGCCAGAACGCGTAACGCAGATCGCGCTCGAGCAGGTCGAGATTTTCCGGCTCCTTGACGATCGACATCAGGAACGAGTGGCCGTTGCCGATGTGACGCGACTCGTCGGACTGCACCGACAGGAAAATTGTCGGCAGGGCGTAGTCGCCGTTGCGCGCGGCTTCCGAGGGCATGGCCACGAACAGGGTATTGGTGAACGCGGTTTCGGCCACCACCTGCAGGTAGATATTGGTCGAGGTCACCGCGTCGCCGGTGATGAAGCCTTCGCCGAACTGACGGCCGATAGTGGTGGCGTAACATTTGCCGAACGCCGCTTCGGTGATGTCGAAGCCGGCCGGGTCGACGTAGTTTTCCATGTACCACTTCTTCAGATTCATCTGAATGGTGGAGTGGCGGAACTCGTCGATCATCTGCATGGTGAAACCGGTGCGCAGGTTCTCGCCGGGCGCAATCTGGGCCTGGATCGCCATCGAGCGGGCGGCGGAGATCTCCGGGAACGGAATGATCGCCAGGAACAGCTTCTGCCATTCGATCCAGCGTGGTTCGACGTTGCGGAACATGTCGCCACGCAGGGCGGCGTCGAGGGCGCCGTAGACGCGGTTGTCTTTTTCTTCCTGCATCGGGAAGTAGGAACGCAGGACCTGCTTCATCGGGTCCTTGGGCGCTTTTTCGACCTTGTAGTCGGTCGGGTACTTGAGGATTTCTTCGAAGTAGTCCGGGGCCCAGCCGAGATCGGCGATGCGCTTGGTCGCCTCGGTCACACTGATGCTTTTCTGCTTGACGATCTTCGATAGTGAAAGCTCGGCCGCCATGTTCGTATCTCCCCTTGATGCCGTGATCAACGCGATGCGCTGCAGCGTTAAATGCGTATTGCGCGTGAGCGGTAACCGCCGCAGGCACGCGCACGCCGTGCATTCATGCACACTGCGCCATACGATATACGTTTCGCGTCGGGCGGCGCAAGGTAACGGGAAGCAGATGACGGAAAGCAGTGACAAGGCCGGCGCGGGCGGCGACGACGGCCTGGCCGAGAAACAGGCGATGGTGGAAAAGCTGTTCCGCCATACCAATACATTTCTGGAACAGAACCGCGATGACCCGCTGCTGGTGGTGGAGGCCCTGGCGGCGATTCTCGTGCGTTATGCGGCGCTGCTCGGCCCGGTCGAGCAGATGGCCGACCGGCTGGCGGTACTCGAGCGCCTGATCGGGCAGGAATGTACCCAGATCCAGGCTATCGCAAAGCAGCAGCAGGCCGACAAAAAGACCTGAGCGGAGCGCTTCAGTCGCGCGGCTTTGCGCGCATCAGGGTGCCATCGAGGGCGAGCGGTAAGCGCGTGCCGGGGCTGCCGAATGCGACCTCGAGCTGGTCCGGGGTCAGGCCCTGGGCAGTACTCAGGTCGGCATCGGACAGATCGGCGCCGTCGAGGATGGCGCCGAACATCACCGCGCCAGCGAAATTCGCCCGCTGCAGGCTACTGCCGGAAAAATCGACCAGCATGAGCTTGGCGGCGCTCAGGTTACCGTCGTCGACCATGCTGTTGCGTATGGTCGCGCCGGCCAGGTTGGCGTCATTCAGGTCGGCGCCGGTCATGGTGGTGTCGCTGAACACGGCGCTGAGCAGATTGGTCGCCGCCAGCCGCGCGCCGCTCAGATCGGCGCCGCCGAAATTAACCCCCGGGATCACCGCGCGCTCGAGGTTTGCACCGCTCAGATCGGCGCCTTCGAGATCGGTATTGACCATACTCGCGCCCTGCAGATCGGCGCCGGCCAGGTTGGCGCCGACAAGACGGCATTCGCGCAGGTTGGCCTTGACCAGGCACGCGCCGGGCAAATTGGCGCGGCTCAGATCGACTTCCAGGAAACCGCCATAGATAAGGTTCGCCGCCGGCAGATCGAAACGCGACCCCGCCTCACCGCTCGAGGCCAGCCATTCGGCATGGGCGGCGACGAGACGCTCAACTTCCTCGACCGGCAGCTTGTCGCGTTCGGCCTCGGCGTCGCCGCCGAGGTTCAGTCCTGCCACGGTTCAGGCCTTGCCACGCTGGCTCCACATGGGTGTTTCTTCCTCGATCAGCGCTTTCAGACTCGCCCGCGCGTACATACGGCCAAGAAATGCGGCGAGATTGGGGAACCGCGCCGGGTCGACGTCGATGCCGGCGTGATACAGGTTGACGTGGATGCTGGCGACCGCCAGGTCGGCGATGGTCAGGCTGTCGCTGACATAGAATTCCTTACCCGCAATCTCATCCTCCAGGTATTGCCACATCGGGCTGACTTCTTCGGCCAGGGATTTATCCACCGCGGCGCGAATTTCCGCGGTCACCGGCTGGTTCATCATCATGGGTGCAACCACCAGCGGGAAAAATACATTGCCGCCGGCTTTCGCCACGAACGCGCCGTCGATAAATTCTTCGAACCAGAGTGCGCGGGCGTAATCGTAATCGTCGCTCGGATACAGTGGCGGGTTGGGATGCTTGCGCTCGAGGTAGATGCAGATCACGGACGAATCGGCGAGGGTTTTGTTGTCCACTTTCAGCGCCGGTATCTTGCCCAGCGGACTGATCTTTCGATAGTCGGGCGGCGGGTCCCTTGGATTAACCGATTCGAATGCGTAAGGGAGCGATTTTTCGCTTAAGTAAGCGCGCACTTTGCGCACAAAGGGTGAAACGTTGGCGCCGTAGAGGGTGGTGGTCATGTTCGAACTCCGGAACTCGATGGCATTGCCGGCAGTGTAGCAGTGCCAGGTCCGGTCGGTGTGTGGTCCGCGGGAGCCCGCGGCGGATGCTTCAGGCGCGGCGCGTCATTCGCGCCACCGCTACCAGGCCGGACAGCGCCAGCCACAGCCCGGCCGGCAGCGGCACCGCGGTCAGCTGCAGGGATACTTCGTCGAAGAAGCCGTCACTGGACAAGCCGATCGAGCGGGTGGTGCGCAGAAAGATATCGATACTGCGGGTGCCGACCGGTACCGCGCGGGTATCGGAGAAGAAGTCCCAATCGATGACCGCGGTGTTGGTGTCGGTGAATGCAATCGCGCCGAGTTGGCCGTTGGCGCCGTCACGATAAGTCACGATAACTTCCGCGGTATCGGTGAAGCCGCCGTCGGTGCGCCCCTGCAGGTAGATACTGAATATCGAGGTGGCAAGGCCGGCGTCGATGGCCGCCGCGTTGCCGCCCAGGTCGATGCTTTGGATGGCGGTCTGGGTGTCCGGTCCGAGCGAGCCGGTGAAAACAAAGTCGCCAAATCCGGCGGCGGGACCTGTGGCCGGGACCACCTCGATGCCGCCGGCGCCGAGCCAGCCGGTCATGTCACCGCTTTCCGCGCCACCATTGATCACCAGCTCGGTATTGAGCGGCGCAGCATTACCGGCTGCCGCGGCCAGCAGCAGTAGTGCAGTCATTATCGTTTTCATAGCGGGGTTCCGTCAGGCTCGGCACGCGATTACACGCTGTTTAATGGTAGCGCCTGCACCGAACCGGGCGAAGCCCTCTAAGCGTTAACTATTACCGTTGCAGCCGCGGCCCATGTCATGACCTGCCGTGCCGGCGCTGCTCAGGCCGCCGCCAGCGCTTCGATCGGTTTCGGATTGAGCGCCTGCAGGGCCGGCATGACCTCTTTGGCAAACAGGCGCATGCTTTTCTCCGCAACTTCAATCGGCATGCTGCCGTATTTGAAGATGAACATGATTTCGCCGCAGCCGAAAGCTTCCGCCAGCTCCGTGGCGCGTTTGATGGTCTGCTCCGGTGTTCCCCATGGGTGGGTGTCGAAGAAACCGCGCAGAAACGGGGTCGGATCCTTGGCCAGCGCCTTCTGCATTTCGCCGTAGGATTCATAACCCTTGATGCCACCGAGGTGACTGCCGAGCAGTTCATAGTGGCGCAGTGCGGAATCGGCATACTCGACCATGTAGCGCTCCGCATTCTCGCGGGCTTCGGCTTCAGTCTCGGCGACGTAGGTCCACAGCGCGAGTTTGTTCTGCACCGGGGTGAAGCCGGCCGCGCTGTGCAGGCGCGCGTACTTGCGCGCCGTTTCCAGCGATAGGCCGAGGCTGGTGGTCGGTATGACCAGCGGCGCAACGTCGTACTTGGCGATGATCTCCACCGTTTCGTCGGTGCCGCCCGCGCACCACAGGTTGCCGCTCAGATCGCGGTCCGGCTGAGGACGCAGTTTGAGTCCCTCGATGTGGTAGTGCTCGCCGTCGAAGTCGCAGGTCCCGGTAGCCAGTAGCTGGCGCAGGATCTGCAGGGATTCATCGAAGCGAGCTCGGGCTTCGCCCTGGTCGATGCCGAGTCCGGCGTACTCACGGCGACCGAGACCGCGGCCGACGCCGCAGATAATTTCGCGATCGGGGCCCAGAAAGGCGTCAAGCATGTTGACGTCCTCGGCGACGCGCACCGGGTTATGCCACGGCAGCACGGTAACCATGGTGCCGAGGTCGACGCGTTCGGTGATGCCGGCGATGTAAGTCAGGTACTGCAGCGGGTTCGTGACCATGGTGTAGGGGGTGAAGTGATGTTCGATGGTCCACAGCGCGTCAAAGCCGTTGGTGTCCGCGATACGCGCGAGGTTGAGCTCCTCGTTGAATATTTCGCGATCTGATTTTTTTGCGCGCGTGGCGACCGCTTCGCCACGTTCTTCGGCTTCGTAACGGTCCCAATCGGTATAGTTCTGGTTGAATATGGTGGCGCCTACCCGCATGGTGGTTTCCTCTCCGTTTGTATTGAACAGCGCTACGCGCGCGTAGCCGGGCCTCGACTGTGCCGCCGCGCGGCGGGCAAAAATTGATCCAGCTCAAGAAAGTACGCTGCCTGGCAAGCTTGCATACGGCGTCCCGGCCGGGCTACTTTGGCGACCTGGCCGGGCGGGTAGCCTGCCGCGCGCAGCGGCACGGGGTCTGCCCGGTGACCCCTGCAAACGTCCCGCATCCACGCTTCCGGCTGCCAGTAACCACCCTTGCGGAGTATCGCCATGCTGACCGTCCATCACCTGAACAACTCGCGTTCGCAGCGTATCGTGTGGCTGTGCGAGGAGCTCGAAATCGAGTACAAGCTCGTCAAGCATATGCGCGACCCCGAGTCTCTGCGCTCGCCGCCTTCACTGTACGCGGTCCACCCGCTCGGCAAGGCGCCGACCATCGAACACAATGGTCAGATCATCATCGAGTCGGATGCGATCATCGATTACATCTGCCAGGTGTGCGCCGACGGCCGCCTCAGCCGCGCTCCGGCTGACGAGGATTACGGTCAGTACCGCGCCTGGCTGGCCTATGCCGAAGGCACTATTTTCCCCGGCCTGTCGGTTGACCTGCTGTATGCCTGGACCGGCGGCGGTAACGCTGCGTTGAAGGAATTTTTTGATGTCGAACTGGAAAAGAACCTGATGTACCTGCGCTCTTCGCTGGCCGGACGCGCGAGCATTCTGAGTTCGGGTTTCAGCGGCGCCGATATCAATCTCGGCTGGGCGCTGGAGTTCGCCGAATGCCGCGGACGGTTACGCAAATACCCCGAGCTGCAGGCCTACGTCGACGGCCTGCGCGCCCGCGAAGCCTATCAGCGCGGCCTCGAACGCGGCGGCGAACAGGACCTGAGCGTTTTTGCCGCAGGTGTTGAGTAGCAGGGTGGTGAAAAACTACTGCGGAGGTCGTGCGCGGCGTTGCGGACTAGCCTGCGGTCCTCATTTACACCAGTAAACTCCGGTCCTCGTCTCGCCCGCGCCTTGTGCCCGACCTTCCCGGCTCACGTTTTTCACCAGCCTGCGGGCAGGTAAAAAAGTACCCCGCCTGGGCGTGAATTCGGTCCGGCGTGACCGCTGTCCCGGTGCGCTTGCTCTGGCGTTGTTAAGCTCCCGCACATCTGTTGCCGAGGGAGTGAACACGCATGGGCATCATTACCGCGCCTTACTACCCGATCATTTACGTACGTGGCTATGCCATGACGGAAAGCGAGATCCGCGAAACCGTCGCCACCCCTTACATGGGCTTCAATCTCGGTTCGACCAAGCGCCGCCAGAACTGGGAAGGCGGCGTCGAGCGGCACATTTTCGAGTCACCGCTGGTGCGTCTGATGAAAGACCACGGTTACCGCGACATCTATGCCGAGGGCAAGGAAAGCAGCGCCAGGCTGCCGGCCCGCTCGATCGCCATCCACCGCTATTACGAACCCGGCGATCCGGACCTTGGCGACGGCCAGGTACCGAGTGTGACCGACGCCGCGCTGGGCCTGAAGGCATTGATCGGTCGCTTGCGCGAACAGATCTGCGGTGACGACGTCGAGGCACGCCAGGCGTTTCGCGTGTACCTAGTCGCACATTCCATGGGCGGGCTGGTGTGTCGCTGTTTCCTGCAGAACGAGACCATCAGCTCGGCCGCCGATCGCGCCATGATCGACAAGGTGTTCACCTATGCGACCCCGCATAACGGTATCGATATGCTGGGCATGAACGTGCCCGGATTTCTGGGTGCGCTCGACCTGAATAACTTCAACCGTGGGCGGATGGCCGAATACCTCGGCCTGCCGACCGACAGCAAGCGGGTTGACAGTCTCAACGGGCGCTACGACGCGGACCGGTTTTTCTGCCTGGTCGGCACGAATCACAAGGACTATGAGGTCGCCGGCGGACTATCGAGCCGCCTGGCCGGCGAGATGAGCGACGGCCTGGTGCGCATCACCAACGCCTGTGTGCACAACGCGCCACGCGCTTTCGTGCATCGCTCGCACAGCGGCCATTACGGCATCGTCAACTCCGAAGAAGGCTACCAGAACCTGGTCCGGTTCCTGTTCGGCGATGTGCGCGTCGATGGCGTGCTCGATCTCGAGGCGTTGCCGCTACCGCCCTCGGTACAGAAGGCGGTGGACGACGGTAAAACGGTCAAAGCGTCCTATTATTTCGAAGCGACCGTGTCGCCGCGTGGCGCGATGACCTATAAGCTGTCTGAACGCCGCCTGGAGACCAACTCCGCGGTATTGCGCACCTTCGACGAACTGATGCGCAGCCCCGCGCCGCGCTCGCCGCAGTTGTTTTCGCTGTTTCTCGATACTGCTGCTGTTACCCATGGCACGACGATGGTATTCAGTCTCGAATTGGCGGTGCGCACCACCGGCTATGAGATAGACAACCGCCTGTGGCTGGACCGGCATATCCCGGGTGAATATCTCTACCGTGACACCATCGTCGTGCGGGTACGGCATAGCGACGATGGCTGGAGCGTGCGTTATAACCTGACCGACGAGCGCTGGGGCGAAAGCCGCGGCAGCAAGGCGGAGGTCGACGCCAACGGTGCGATCAGCATTCCGCTGTCATCGCAGAAAGGCTTCAAGGCGACATTGCGACTGCAGCCGCAACAATGGCGTTAAGGCCGATCGCTATACTGGCGTCTGCTTGACCGACGGAGACAGTCCCGGTGCCAGCCGATCTCAACATCACGCGCGATGGTTACGTGACCACCATCGAACTGCGGCGCCCGCCGCATAACTTTATCGACAACGCACTCATCGAAGCCATCGCCGATGCATACGAGTCCTGTGATACCGATCCCGACTGTCGTGCCATCGTATTGTGTTCCGAGGGCAAAAATTTCTGTGCCGGCGCCGACTACAATCCCGCCGCGGACCAGGCGGCGCCGCTGTCGCTCGATGACTTTTTTGTGCAGGTGGTGCGGATATTCCGCGCCCAGACCCCGGTCGTGGCCGCGGTGCAGGGTGCGGCGGTGGGCGGTGGGCTGGGCCTGGCGGTATCGGCCGACTTTCGCGTGAGCTGCGCCGAAGGGCGCTTCAGCGCCAACTTCACCCGCCTCGGATTCAACCCCGGTTTCGGTTTGCCCGTTACGCTGCCCGAACTGATCGGCGTACAGCGCGCCCGCTTCATGTGCCTGACCGCACGCCGCATTCGTGGCGAGCAGGCTTATGCCTGGGGCCTGGCCGACGCTTTCGTTGCGCTGGAATCGGTCCGTGAGACCGCGCTCGAACTCGCCCGCGAGATCGCCGCCAATGCGCCGCTGGCGATTGCCTCGACCCGCAATACCCTGCGCACGGGGCTCGCCGAGCGCATCGAGCAGCAGAATATTCACGACCTTGCCGAGCAGCATCGCCTGCGCGCCAGCCGTGACTGGAACGAAGGGATCCGGGCTGTGGCCGAGCGTCGCGAGCCGGTGTTCACCGGGCAATGAACCTGCACACCAAGGTAGACGTGTGATGAGCTGGATCATCGGTATCGCAGTCGTGTTGGTTCTGATGGTCGCCACGACACTCAGGCGCGGCCTGCAGATGCGGGAGTTGGTGAATGGTGGCGCACCGATCGCAGCCGTCGTGACAAAAAAAATCCGCTTCCGCCCGCGCAGCGGTGTCACCACCTGGCGTGTCGGCTATCGCTACGAGACGGCCGACGGCGAGGCACGCGAACATACTGTCGCACTCGGCGACGCTGAAGCCGCCGCGCTGGAACCCGGCGCGACCATCGCCGTGGTCTATCTGCCACACAGGCCGAGGGTAAGCGCACCAGCGTCGATGGTGGAATTGGCGCGAACGGCACTGACAGAACGTTCCTGAGGGACACGAGGCCATAGCTGCGGCGCGGGGACCGCGTGGGATCTTGCCGTTCAATCGAAATCTGTGCGATGTTCGCGCTGAAGTCAGCGCGCGCGGATCAAGGCTACGGTGTCGTGCATCAGTTGTCGCGAAAACAAGAGGAACGAACATGATCCGAGGCAGCTGCCTGTGCGGCACGGTGCGCTGGACGTACAGCGGCGCGTTTGAAGACATGACCCATTGCCATTGCGGCATATGCCGTAAAGCCCACGCCGCGCCGTTCGCGACCTATGTGACCGGACCGAGTGCGCCGTTCAGCTATAGCGCCGACGATGCCGCGATTACAAGGTTCGAGTCGTCACCCGGTTTTGTACGATCGTTCTGTTCGCAGTGTGGATCGGTGCTGCCGAACACCCACCTCGGAGAGCGCATCGCCGTCCCTGCCGGCTGCCTCGACGACGATCCCGGATTAACCGCGAGTGCACATATCTTTGCGCGCTGGAAAGCGCCCTGGCACGCGATCACCGACCGCCTGCCGCAGCACGACAATTATCCCGATGGCCCCGGTCCGGCCATCGATCGTGCGGGTCCGGCTGCCGCCAGTGATGGCCTGCTGCGTGGCAGCTGTCTGTGCGCGGCGGTTGCTTATGAAGTCAATGGCTCGTTCACCGCGGTGCATAATTGTCATTGTTCGCGCTGCCGCAAGGCGCGGGCCGCCGCCCACACGACGAACGGCTTCACGGCCTTGGACAATGCCCGTTACACGCGCGGCGGTGACTCGATACAGACCTATCGGGTGCCCGGCGCGCGCTATTTCTCACAGGTATTCTGCCCGCGCTGCGGTTCCGGGCTGCCGCGCCTCGACCGCGAACGGGGGCTCGCCCTGGTGACCTTCGGATCGCTCGACGACGATCCACGGCGCAGCGCGGACGACCACATTTTCACCGGCTCGAAAGCGTCGTGGTATCCGATCACCGATGAGCTGCCGTGTTTTGACGGGCCACCCTGTTAACGCGCAAAAAAAAGAACCCCGCCGAAGCGGGGTTCTGAAGCGGTCAGGCTATGCAGCCGGTGACTACATCATGCCACCCATGCCGCCCATGCCGCCCATGCCACTCATGTCCGGCATCGCCGGGGCGCCCGCTTTCTCCTTGGGCGCGTCGGCGACCATCGCTTCGGTGGTCAGCAGCAGGGAGGCGACGGAGGCCGCGTTCTGCAGCGCCGTGCGCGCGACCTTGGTCGGGTCGATGATACCCATCTTGAGCATGTCGCCGAACTTACTGGTCTGCGCGTTGTAACCAAAGTTACCCGTGCCTTCGATGACCTTGGCTGCGATCACCGACGGTTCGTCACCGGCATTGGCGACGATCTGGCGGATCGGCTCCTCGAGCGCGCGCACCAGGATATTGACGCCGACGCGCTGATCTTCGTTATCGGTTTTGGTCTCGCGGGTCTTGGCCTGGGCACGCAGCAACGCCACGCCACCGCCGGGGACGACGCCTTCCTCAACCGCGGCGCGGGTTGAATGCAGGGCATCTTCGACGCGCGCCTTCTTTTCTTTCATTTCGACTTCCGTCGCCGCGCCGACTTTGATCACCGCCACGCCACCGGCCAGCTTGGCAACCCGTTCCTGCAGTTTTTCGCGGTCGTAATCTGAACTGGTGTCTTCGATCTGAGCGCGAACCTGGGCCACGCGTGCCTCGATCGCTTTGGCATCGCCCGCACCGTCGATAATGACGGTATTTTCCTTGGTCAACTGGACTTTTTTGGCGCTGCCGAGATCGGTCAGCTGGGCCTTTTCGAGGCTCAGGCCGAGTTCCTCGGAGATAACCGTGCCGCCGGTCAGCACCGCGATGTCTTCGAGCATGGCTTTGCGGCGGTCGCCGAAACCCGGTGCCTTGACCGCGGCGACCTTGACGATGCCGCGCAGGTTGTTCACCACCAGGGTGGCGAGCGCTTCACCTTCGACGTCTTCGGAGATAATCAGCAATGCGCGGCCTGATTTTGCCACCGCTTCGAGTACCGGCAGCAGGTCGCGGATATTCGAGATTTTTTTGTCGAACAGCAGGATCAACGGCTCATCGAGTTCGACCGACATCGATTCCTGGTTGTTGATGAAATACGGTGACAGGTAGCCGCGGTCGAACTGCATGCCCTCGACGAGGTCGAGTTCGTTCTCCAGGCCGCTGCCTTCTTCGACGGTGATCACGCCTTCCTTGCCGACCTTGTCCATGGCCTCGGCAATGATGTCGCCGATAGCTTCATCGGAGTTGGCCGAGATGGTGCCGACCTGGGCGATCGCCTTGCTGCTGGTGCAGGGCGTCGAAAGGGTCTGCAGTTCGGCCACCGCTGCGATTACGGCCTTGTCGATCCCGCGCTTCAGATCCATCGGGTTGATGCCCGCGGCGACGGCTTTCAGGCCTTCGCGCACGATAGCCTGGGCAAGTACGGTAGCCGTGGTGGTGCCATCACCAGCCACGTCGGACGTTTTCGAGGCCACTTCCTTGACCATCTGCGCGCCCATGTTCTCGAAGCGATCTTCGAGTTCGATTTCTTTGGCCACCGACACGCCGTCCTTGGTTACGGTCGGCGCGCCCCAGCTTTTTTCGATAACCACGTTACGGCCTTTCGGGCCGAGCGTCTGTTTGACGGCGTTGGCGAGGATATTGACCCCGGCGGCCATGCGATAACGCGCGTCGTCGCCGAATTTAACTTCTTTAGCAGACATGAATTAATGCTCCTGAATTCTGTGTGGGCTGTGTGCGCCTAGGCGCCGAAAACAGCCATGATGTCGTCTTCGCGCATGACCAGCAGTTCTTCGCCGTCGACCTTGACCTCGGTACCTGAATATTTACCGAACAGGATCTTGTCGCCGACCTTGAGGTCGAGCTTGCGTACCGAACCGTTGTCGAGGATCTGGCCGTTGCCGACGGCGATGACTTCGCCTTTGACCGGCTTTTCGGCGGCGGAATCCGGGATCACGATGCCGCCGGCGGAAGTTTTGTCCTCTGCTATGCGTTTGACGATCACGCGGTCATGTAAAGGACGGATTTTCATAGGTTTAATTCTCCTTAAGGGACGGCGCGTTGTTGCATCGCCATCCCTGGTGGTGGTTCTGTTGCCGGAATCGAGGGGCGCACAATGCGGTCCTCATTGCACAGTGGCGTACAGGTTGGGGCGCGCCGTGCGAATACAAGTGGCGCGCGGAACTATTTTTTCCAGTTCGCTGCTCGTCAGCGTTCACGCGGCAGGGGCCTGCGCCGTATGTCGCACTGCAGATCCGCCATTCCTTGCTACCATCGTGTGACCCGGGGGGGGACGAGCCATGACCGCAATTGCGACAGCCAGGCGCGCCGGCCTGATCTTTTTTGCCGGCCTTGCGCTCGGCGCAGCCGAACTTGCCGCCGCGCCGCGCAGCGGGGAAACCGTCTACCAGGCCGAATGCGCCGGTTGCCACAACCACGCCGCGCCGCGGATGCCGAGCCGCGAAGCGCTGGCGGCGCTGCCGGTAACCACGATCGTGCGCGCCCTGGAAAGCGGCGTGATGCGGGTTGTCGGTACCTTCAATCTCAACGGTCCGGAGCGGGTGGCGGTCGCCGAGTACCTGACCGGGCAGGCTTACGATCCGGACTGGGCGCCACGTCAGGCGACCCGCTGTGACGGACAGACGTGGCCCGAGGCTGGCATTTTTGCCGCGCCGAACTGGAACGGCTGGGGCAACGGGCCGGCCAATACCCGCTTCCAGGACGCCGCCTCGGCGCGGCTCGATGCGGATGCGGTCGGCACCCTCGAACTCAAGTGGGCGTTCGCTTTTCCCGGCGAAACCATCGCCGAGTCGCAGCCGACGGTGGTCGGCGGACGGATTTTTGTCGGCAGTCGCAGCGGTACCGTGTATGCGCTCGATGCGCGCCGCGGCTGCGTGCACTGGACTTACCAGGCTGATGGCCCGGTCAAGGGCGCGGTGACGATCGCGCCGCTGGTGAGCCTCGAACCGGACACCGGAAGCGCGCAAGCCGGGGCCTTTTTTGGCGACCTGGTCGGCAATACCTATGCGCTCGATGCCGCCAGCGGTCGCGAGTTATGGCGGGTGCGGGTGGATGACCATCCGCTCGCACGCATCATGGGCAGCTTGCAGTTCGCCGCCGGCCGACTGCTGGTGCCGGTCACGGCGATCGAATCCAACCTGGCCGGCAGTGCCGATGCGCGCTGCTGCTATTTCCGCGGCAGCGTCGTGGCGCTCGATCCGGCCACCGGCCGCCAGCTGTGGAAACGTTACACCGTGCCGCCGGCGCAGATAACCGGGGTCAATGCGCACGGCATCGACATGTTGGGTCCGTCCGGCGCCGCGGTGTGGTCGGCGCCGACCTACGACGCGACCGCACGCACGGTGTACGTCGGTACCGGCGAGAACTACTCCAACCCGCCGACCGATACCAGCGACAGCATTCTCGCTATCGATGTCGACAACGGGGATTTACGCTGGCACTACCAGGGCCTGGCCGGCGATGCCTGGAACATGGCCTGCGGCACGGCCGACGAGGCCAACTGTCCGACCGATACCGGGCCGGATTACGATTTTGGCGCGTCCCCGATCCTGACCACCCTGGCCGATGGTCGGCGCCTGATCATCGCCGCGCAGAAGTCGGGCGTGGTGCACGCACTCGACGTCGACGCCGGCGGCAAACTGTTGTGGCGTCGCCAGCTGGCCGACGGCGGCGTGCTCGGCGGCATCGAATGGGGGCCGGCCAGCGACGCTGAGCGGGTGTATGTTTCGATCGCCGACATGCGCTGGAACAGCGTCGATCTGCTGGCGCCCGATCTGGCCGTCGATCCCAACGCCGGCGGCGGCCTGGTGGCGCTGGATCTGGCCGATGGCACTATCGCCTGGCGCGCGCCCGGCGTCGATTGCAGTGGCCGTGAGCGCTGCAGCCCGGCGCAGACCGCGGCCGTCACCGTGATCCCCGGGGTTGTGTTCGCCGGATCCGTGAGCGGTGAGATACGCGCGTTCGACACCGCCAGCGGCGCCGTGCTGTGGTACTACGATACCGCGCGCGAATTTGAGACCATCAACGGCGCAGCCGGCCGCGGCGGCGCCCTCGACGCCACCGGGCCGGTGATCGTCGACGGCTGGCTCTACCTCAGCTCGGGTTACAGCAAATGGGGCGGCCTGCCGGGTAACGTGCTGCTCGCGTTTGCCCGCAAAGACAGCAACTAAAAACAGGGACATTCCTGGTTCAGGCGCGCGTAAACCAGGAATGTCCCTGAGGGATCCCCACGAAATAGGGTTCAATTGAGCGCGGCCTGCTGATCGCTGTCGAAACGAATGAAGTCCAACGCTGTGAGTAAATCAGTGCGTTTGATCTGCAGTCGCTCGCGTCTAAGGACAGCCAGCCCGAGGAATGCGATAGAGAGTACGCGTCGTTTGCGTTGCGTATTGGCTTGGTAAGCGACGTGTTTTCCTTGCTGCTCAGCCAGGCGCCCGATCAGCATGATCAGCCAACTGGCAATCAGGGCAATGAGTAACAAGTTGGCGGTTCGTCGTACAGATCGGCAACGGGTCTGAGTCCAGGCGAAGCCGGTGCGTGTGCTCTTAACGTCTCGAAAACTTTCTTCAATTTGCATCCGCGTGCGATACAAAGCGATGGCCCGTTTTGAGGTCAAGCCATCGTCTAGAGAGCTGGCGATGATCCAGGGGCGTTGTGCGCGATGCGAGTATTTACGGTGATGTTCACTGCGGGCGTTTAGTCCGAAGCGAGTGCGTTGTTTTCGTCCTTTAGGCTTTTCTTTAAAGGCGTAAAGATGAACGCGACAGGGGTTCGATTTGGCGATGTGTAGCACGCCATGATAGCGGGGCCGTAAGGTCGCTGATATAGCGGTGGCGCCTTTCTCCCAGGTTTCGCCATCATCAAATGACACGTTAATGCTAGTGGGGATACGGCCGATGAAGTCCCAACCTAAGGCGGTGATCTCCCGAAACCAAGGCACCAAGAAACCCGCATCAGTAATGATGATTGGACGTGACGTTGTCGGCAGAACCGTCGCAAAGGTCGACAAGAACTGGCGTTGGATCTTCGGGTTTCCCAAACACGCTATCGGATGAACTTCTTCATACAGCGTGAAAGCTCTGCCGCCGACTGGGACTGAGGCACGAAGTAAGACCAACGTTCGATTGTCAGGACAATCGGACCAATCAATCAAGATCACAGGCCGTGATTGATGCTTGAGTAACTGATGCGTTAGCGCTCGATAAAACTCGTCTCGTTGTGCATAAAGATGAGGGTTACCAATGAGGCGGTCGGCTTGTTTGATAGCGTGTTTGGTTTTGCTGTCACGCGGCGAATGCCGCCCTAAGGCGGTTACCGTTAACGTTTGTCCAGCGACTAACGCTTCGACGCTGGTCATCAGCGCAGCGAGGCGGGTTTTAATAACCGTCGGACACAATTGATGTAACTGTTGTTGTAGGATCGAAATTGCATTCATGGTGCGCACCTGCGATAGGACCGTTTGTTGTAATCCGATCAGATCGCCGCGCACCGTGAATGTTCCCCAAATCTAACTTATTGTTATTAAAAATATTTCCTCCAGAAATCGTGGGGATTCTTCAGTGCCTGTCCCGAAATACGCGAGGTGGTTCTATATCCGTTCGCGATTGGAATTGGGGAGCATAGAAGATATAGACGCCCCCTCTTGACCCGAGGGCTACCATCGATGATGGATACCTCAAGTGGTTGACTGGCCACTGATGCAAAACAGGAGGCGTCTATGGATCAAAATGTAATTTATGTCGGCATCGATGTCGACGACGTGCACTACCACGGGTCGGCGCTGGATAAGCGAACCGGTGAGGTGGTGGATTTTCAGAGTCGACCGACGTTGAAGGGCCTGGTGCAGCAGCTCGAGAAAATCCGTCAGCACTTCGGCGATGCGGATCTGAAGCTGTGCTATGAAGCGTCCTACGTTGGTTTCTCGCTGCAGCGCGACTTAAAAGGTCGAGGGGTATCACTGGACTTGCCGGGGATTGGTAGACACCTCAGATAGAGCGACCCCGGTAGACACCTCAGATGGGGGCGAGAATGCTCAATAGTGGACTCCGGGGGGCCGGGGAATGCTCAATGAAATTGAAATATGGCTAGGAAGAGACGTACGTTTACGCCGGAGTACAAGGCCGGGGTAGTCGGACTGGTGCGAGTTGGCAGCAAAGCGATCTCGGCAGTGGCGCAGGACTTGGGTTTAACGAAGTCAGCGGTGCGCAAATGGGTAGCTGGCAGTGAATCGGTTGCGAGCTGCGGGGATCAGAAAGTATTGACGACAGCGGAGCGGGAGGGGCTGTTGCACTTGCGCCGGGAAATTCGACAGCTGCGGATGGAGCGCGGAAATATTAAAAAAAGCGACGGCCTTCTTTTGCCGGGGAATCGACGTGAGATATCGATTCATGGCGGCGGAGAAAGCGCTGTATCCGGTGACGCTGATGAGCCGGCTTCTTTAGGTTTCGCGGTCAGGTTTTTACGCGTGGGACAAGCGTGCGGAGAGTGCTCGTAGGCGTTCTGACCGCGCGCTGGTCACGTTCATATCAAGGCGGCGCATCAGGCTTCTCGCGACACCTATGGAAGCCCTCGGGTGCATCGTGAGTTATTGGCCGAGGGCCACACAGTGGGTCGTGGCCGCGTCGCCCGTTTGATGCGTGAAAATGCCCTGCGTGGCAAGCGCAAGCGACGTTTTCGCAATACGACGCAATCGGTTCACGCGCACCCGATAGCGCCGAATGTGCTCAAGCGTGAGTTTACCGTCGACAAGCCCAATGCGGCCTATGTTAGCGACATTACCTACATCTGGACGCTGGAAGGCTGGCTGTATCTGGCCGTCATCCTTGATCTGTATTCGCGGCGCGTCGTCGGTTGGGCGATGGGCCCGCGCATTGACCAGGCCTTGACGTTGCGCGCGCTGGACATGGCCTCGGACGGCTGTAAGGCGGTCGCAGGATTGATCCACCACAGCGATCGCGGCAGTCAATATGCGGCGAATGATTACCGCAAATTACTCGAAGCCCGCGGTATGACGTGTAGCATGAGCCGCAAGGGAAACTGCTGGGATAATGCCGTAGCTGAGAGTTTCTTTGCGACGCTAAAAGTCGAGTTCGTTCACGGAGCGCTATTCCGTACCCGGGAGCAGGCAACCCGTGAAATATTCGACTATATCGAAGTGTTCTACAATCCGGATTAGACGACATTCATTTCTTGATTACGTCAGTCCGATGGAATTTGAGAGAAACTATGTCCTGCTGCACAACGCAGCTTAAACCGGGTGTCCACTAAAACCCGGCAAGTCCACACTGCGAAGTGGTGTCGCCGTCGAGTATTCCTCGGCGCGGTGGGAAAGCGGTGAAGACGGATCGTCTCGATGCGACAGAGCTGACCGAGTTCTATGCGAATGGTTTACTGACGGTCGTGACAGAGCCCGATGCGGAGGTCGAACAAGATCGCGATCTGCTGAGGTCAAGGCAGCAACTCGTGCAACTACAAGGTTCGCTACGCCGACACATCGGGTCGTTGTTACGTCGCAATGGTCTTCACTATAAGGCCGAGACTGAGCGCAAGACCCATTGGCAAACGCATCACTACGGTTGGCTGGAGAGGACAATCGAGGGCTGTTCGGGAAGTCTGAAGGTCAATCTCGGTTTGCTGGTCCGTCAACTCAAGAGTCTTGACGACATCCTGGCCGCATACGGCGAGGAAGTGGAGGCACTGGCGATGACAGAGCGATATCGAGAGCCGGTGACGGCGCTCACCTGTTACAAGGGCATCAAGCATCTGTTTGCCTTGACCATGATCACCGAGATCGGCGACGTGAAACGCTTCGCTCATCCGCGACAACTGACTTCCTGGATGGGCATGGACATTCGGGAATATGCGTCCGGCGGCAAATCGAACCGCTTGGGGATCACCCGACAAGGCAACCGCTATCTGCGCACGGCATTTGTCGAGGCCAATCAGCGTGGCTACCGAACGACGAAGTTGAGCAAAGATATTCGGGCCAGGCGTGCGAATAGCAAGCCCGAGTACATTGCGATTGCCGACCGCTGTTTGCGCCGGTTGAGTAAGAAAGGTAATCGCTTGCTGCTCGCTGGCAAACACCCGAACAAAGTGAAGATGGCGTGTGCGCGCGAGATGGTCGGCTTTGTCTGGGAATCGCTCAATCAAGCCGCAGTTGCTTAGCGGCTGAGGGAATTTGGTTTTGTTGATCTGAATACCAACGATGTTCTGGAGGGTAAGACGGAAATCGGGAAGCCCACGGGTTCTTCCTTAGAGAAACGGGCTGCACGTCGGCGCGAAGTACCTGGGTATAGGTTGTGGTCACCCCGAAACGGACAGATCTTAGTGCGTTAACCAGTACGCGGATATGAGGATGTTAGTCCAAGGTCACAACCTGCTCCGGATCAGACGATGAATTCAGGTTGGCAATTGGGGCGTCTATATGAGGCAGGATAAACCGTCTTTTTTAGTGGCGCGGGGAGAGCTAGAACAGGCATCATAATCAGAGGCGGGAGAGCTAGGACAGGCATGATAGTCAGTAACAGCAATCATATGATTTCAAAGAAAAAAATAGACTTTAAAACGATGCCGGTCCCGAAATACGTTGCCGCAATGCGGCTACGAGCCGAAGCGCAGCGCGGGCCGAGTGGTTCGCGTACTTGAAAGACCTGGAACCGCGTGCTTACGTGACTCAAGACGTCCTGCACATCAGTTCCGACTAACTTTTAGAGAACTGAGCGAACCAGGTCTTAGGTGAAATTACCGAACGTCGTGTCGGTGGATTCTCGAGGAGCAAGCGGTCGCCGGTTATGAGTGTGCTTGCCGATTCGGACGCCAATAATGCCCACAAGAAATCGTCGCCGTCATCCGGTGCACGTGGGCCAGCCTCAGGCTCGCGCCAAATAGCATTCGCGGTAAGCTCTTCGAGAAGACGGTCAAGTTTTGCCTCGGATAATGCGTGCAACGCAGAAAGCTTGGGCCTTAGCAGGATCATGCGATATTCTTTCAGCAAGTCTGGCGAAAGCAGGTAAATCAATTTGCCGGACAGCATCGCATCGAGAACGAGTGCGACCGGACTGTCGACGGAGTTCGTAATCAGTCCTGCGACTACGACGTTCGTGTCTACGATGAATACCGGCAGATTCATTACTTACGCGTTGCCCGGGTCTCCTCGACGGCAATATCCATTGCAGCTTCGGCGCTGAGTTGAGCATGCTCGCGAGCGTGAGCTACCAGGGCGCGGCTACTTGCCTGTTCTTGGATGCCACGAAGTCTCAGAGACTCCTCAACGATTGACGTGATGGAACGCCCTTGGCGCGCCGCTGTTCCTTCAGTGCCCGGTGCAGGTTGTCGTCGAGCGAGATGGTGAGACGGCTCATGCGTATTACCCGTTAAGTTTGATGCTGACGCTAGCATAAAAACACCATATCACCAATATGATTAACACACTCCATGGCGGCATTGATGAGAATCGAAATAACCTCTAGCTCTCGTCGGACGACGAGAGCTAGAGTTAGGACGAGAGCTGACGAGAGCTAGGGCAGGCATCGTAGTCAGTGACAGCAATCATACGATTTCAAAGAAAAAATGGATTTTTCAAACGATGCCTGTCCCGAAATACGCGCTACTTTGGTACATCGATACCGCAAAACAAAGTGCGGGAGGAGTCCATTTCATCAATCGAGGCCGACACTTGACCGCGGCTTTTCCTTCGCTGCCGCTCCGGTCGGCCGCCGTCAAGTGCGGCTCATCGCAGCGTTGGGTGTTCGAAAATTGTCCCGGCGTCAACAATCAGATTTCTATACGTGCGGCGTTTGAAGGACCGCGCAATACACAAGGAGAACCCACATGACAGCTACCGGAAAGTACGTAAAGGATATTGCGAAAAGAAACCCTGCACTTAAGCGCATCATCGTAGGGTATGAGGTATTCGAAAAAGCTGTTGAATTAGCTCAAGAGTATCGAATTCAACAAGACAAACTCTCGGGCCCAATCGTCGCTGAGTTAGACACTTTGCTCAATATGGACGACTCGGTGAAGGAAGGTAGCGATTATTTCTATTTTTCTATCCACGGATTAAAGGGGGCATCATTCGCATGGCAAAAAACCGGGAATGCATGCTCTTTTAGAGTTATTAGCGCAGATGAACATGGGAATGGGCAAGCATATGTAGGGCGGACCTATTATCTAGTCACCATGAAGCCAGTTGTGATCATGCCTTCAGCGGCCATTGAGGTTCTTGCTCACGCTCGAAGTGGTGCAAATAATGACAAATTCTTTACAAGTGTTCTGAACGATATGAAAGAAACTTCAGACCGCATGAAGCAGATGCAGAATCCCGGCCCCGGCCAACACAGAATGCTTCCGGGGATATAACAAAGGAGAGCTAGGACAGGCATCATAGTCAGTAACAGCAATCATATGATTTCAAAGAAAAAATGGATTTTTCAAACGATGCCTGTCCCGAAATACGGTTCCGGTAGATATCTTGCCCTTGAGGATGGGAGCATCTTAATCTTTCTGCTCGGGCGAGATCTGGTCTTTAGAACGCTAAACCCGGGATGAGATGCCAGCCGGCCATCAGGGGTAATGTCATCGGGACGATGGAATGAGTCAATCGCATCAACGCCTCGATCGACATGCGTTCTAGCGTGGCCAGCATCTTTCCAAGCAGCAGACGTATGACCTCGGCTGAAAACTCTGCCGTTCGTTTCACGACCAGTCCCGCCCATTTCGCAAGGTAAACCAGGAGCTGGACAATTTCGTCACCAAGCCGTTTCAGGAGTTGAAGTCCGCGGGCCAGCAGTTCGGCCAATAGATCCACTGCCGTTAAAGAGAGAATCAGTGATGTGCTCACCCCCCGCAGTGCGTGGCTGAACAGCTTGAACAACAATGATAACGAATACGCAGCCCCGACCTGCAGCCATCCCGGCTCACGACCACCATGGAGTAAGGCCTTAACGAGCGCCGCCTGGTTATGGTCGGTCCCCGCAGCAAAGCCACGTAAATGCTGCCATTCCAGACCTCCGACGGCCTTGATGTATTCATTCATGTCGTGGTTACCGAGGCCCAGGCCGTGTGGCGACATCAAGGTGAAATTATTCTGATAACTCGGCGCGGGAAGCACATGGATGAATGGGTATGGCCCGATTAGCGTTATCGGATCGAGGTCATGAGCGACGCGGTAAATGTTGCTCACGCCGATCTTGTGTTCGAGCGCTGAGTACGTATTGAATCCGCCGACGCGTGGCGACCCGAAAGTGTAGAGCTTGACGCCATTGTCGAGTCGCGAGCGGAAATGGGCGGCAAGCAGTGTCGCCACCCCGCCACCGAGACTGTGGCCGACGAAGTGAACAACATCGGCATTTTTCAGCATGTTCATGACCTGCGGTGAGCCAAGCTGCGGCAGTATCGTATCGAAAGTGCGCTTGAATCCCTTGTGCACCGCCCCGAATTCCTCGAACGGCGCTAACCCCCCGCGCAGGTTTGTGATCATGTCCGGTTTGCCACTCATCTCCGGGCGCGTCCCGCGGACTGCGACAATGGCGTGCCTGCTATGGCTGCTTTCGAACTTGAGCGTGTAACCAAATCCTGACTGCGTTCCAAAACCCGTTTTCGCATTTAAGACAGTATCGAGCCGGCTTTCAGCAAGTCCGGTGTGAGCAAGAGAGGTGCGCAGGCCTCGAAACTCGTCCTCGTAGCTTTGCGCGTTCCTGCCGAGTACCTGCCGGTTGATTATGCGAAGATCTTCGAGTCCCGCTTTCGGCTTGACTTTGACTTTGACTTTCTCATCCGGATCGTACTTAACCCAATCCTTGAGCGTGAAGTAGACATTGGTCGCGATATACGCAGCCTCGCGGGGAGTCAGGCTGTCATGGTCCTTGCTGCTGTCGCCGACTGGCATTGTTACGACCTCCTGTTCACCGCTGCACCTCAGGCTCGATTCCTACCAACACGGACTGTAGATTCAAAGACCAGTAGCGCTCCGCGCCGTGTGCGGGGTCGCGCGGGCCCGTCGTGCGCAGGCGCATTGTAGTTCCATCGAAATCCAGGTTCCGAACACTACCCTGGTCAACGTTCAGCGTGAGCACTTCCAGGCCGCCAGGAAAGCGGGATGAGAACAGTACGAAATGCTCGTGTTCGTTGTAGTAGAACTCAGCAGCCCGGCGTACTCGTTCCGTTCCGTAAACGACCAACACCGCGTCGTTCGGGGCGGGAACTGCACTGAAGAATTTCGATGGAACGCGGATATCCGGTGCTGGTACTACCCAGTGGGTGTATTGCCTCGTTTTGAGGTCGAAAATAGTCAGTTCATAGCTCGGGCGCGGAACATAGGGCACAAGGCTCAGGAGTACCCGATCGCCTGGTATCGCGGCCGCGCCAGCGACGAACACGCCGATACGCTTTTCTGCGGGCGAAGCTTGCGGCGCACCGGCCATGGCCTCCGAGAGCACCCAGGTCGGGTCGCCTTGGATTGACCAGACTCCGAAGCTGAATGCCTTCGAGTCATTAACGAAAGCGAGGCCCGCCCCGCCGCCGTCCCCCACGACGACAAACCCGGCCTGCGCTAATTCGGCGGTGTGGTCCGGCTCAAGTGTTCCCCCTGCTTGCGGCGATTCGACACGCGCCTTTACGGCAGAAGCAGTGCCAAACTCATCGAGGTCGCTCTGGGGTGCGAACTGCACCGCGGCGATAGGTTCGAGAGCCGCGGTAACAGATTGATGGACAGCGGCCGCGTTGCCTCGCTTATCCTTTTTCCCGAACAGCATATCAGCGTCCTCTGCAGGGGCTTGAGAAGCCGAGTTGTCGCAGCCCGCCGTAAGAATACACAGCACAATCGTGAATATTTGCGCTTTCACCGAGCACCACAATGATAGAGCAGGGTTGTGGCGTTCCATCGTGCTTACCGATCTCCATTCGATGCTGACGAAGTTCCGACAAGTGAACCTGGCTCCTTCATCAGTTATTCCTTAATACCCACTCATCTTTCTCATCAGCCAGCGAATACCCTGCGCGGTGTTCAACGCTTTATACGTCGATTGTGCGTCTCGTGCAGTATTCTTCAAGGCATCTTTCATTTCGCCTCCCCTGCTCACCATTAGCGTGCCGCCAACGACAACGACGGTACAACCCTTCTCCGCGGCCATTGTCATGAGCTCCTTACCCGCTGGGGAGCTGGCCCAGCTGCCGATGGCCGACGCTATAGCGACCGAACCACACACGACGGGCGCGGTCGGGGCCGCGTAGATCCCCGCTGTCGCACAAACATATGCCGAAGCCGTCGGATTCTTTCCAAAGTAGTCCAATCCCTCGACTGAAACTGCGGCCAAAACTACACACGCATCACTCATCATGCCTCTCCCATGCGCCCGTCGACTTAGTGCGGCAACGTTAAATCGTAGCAGTCAACCCACAATTCGCGGTTCAAGTTAATGAATCTGTCCTCTTTATGTTCTTCTATCCATTTTTACAAACAGCATATCAGCGTCCTCTGCAGCGGCTTGAGAAGCGGGGTTGTCGCAGCTCGCCGTTAGAATACACAGCAAAATCGTGTGCATTTGCACTTTCATCGACTACCACAATGATAGAGCAGGGTTGTGGCATTCCATCGTGCCTACCGATCTCCAGTCGATGCCGACGGAGCCCCAAAAAATAAGCCTGACACCGTTATCTTCGCAATAAAACTTACAACATAATCGCTTTGAACACTGTCATCGGTTCCACTTGCGCACGTATGAAGACATGTCGTGAAGCTCATCTGCGAGCGTTTCATCAAGATCTTCGACTGCTTTACTCGCAAGCAGACCGAAGTTAAGACGTTCCAGTTGCTCTTGCGAAATTGGCACACCGTCATTGTGTGTCCAAATATCAACTGCTTCGAGTTGCTTCTCTATCGATGCCAACATTCGGTCATCTGGATATTGGAGGACAAAATTTCTCATTTCGGTCCGCGTGCGCGCAAGACATTCGCGAAACTGCAGATAGGATTGAATGCTCATCATGACATCATCCGAAATTTCCGCGCTGTCGCGGAACCAACGACCATCTGGGTGCCGCCACCTTTACACATTACGGGATCACGTGGATTGGTCCAATCATCAAGTACTGGGGCTGCCGTACTCTTTAAACCTTGTCCTTTAGGCGCTCGGAGTTCGACTGAATGTCTTCCTGTGCCACTGATCCCGAGGCTAGACGCTGACTGCCCACCAACTGGGTCAAAGAATCGTCCGATCTTCTGATTCGAGTCCCGTACATTCTGGGCCATGATTTCCGGTGGCGGAAATTCGACGACTTCGACTGGTTGTTGCCAGTCAATACCGTACTGCTCGTCTTCGAATCGACGCATACCTAGGCCTGGCTCTCGCGAATAGAATTCTGTCGCAACTTTCTGGCGTGCGGCAATTTGTTCATCTGTGGCACCGCGTTGCCGGCGAGTTCAATTTCCTTATGGGATGGGGGACCGTGCACGGCCAAAGCGGACTCATACGCAGGACTCGAGTTTGTCCTTTGCCCCATTTCACCGCCACCGCCACCGCCACCGCCACCGCCACCGCCAGCGTCCCCAATCAACACTGTCGGACACCCAACCACGATCACCCCACCATGCGCAGTCTGATCCCCCATCCGTGCCGCGGGCATTCCGGAGATGAGGACGGTGCCAGATCCGACAACTATCGAATCGGGCGGTCCCACACACACCGCCATGTCTGACACCCGTGCTGCCGGCATCGCGCCGATCAGTACTGTCGGCGCGCCCGGCCCGGAAATCGGCCCACCGACATGCGGTTTCGGCCCGTCGAACATCGGGCAGGTGTGCATGTCGGTCAGTCGCGCGGCTGGTTTACCCAACGCCAATCACTCCTCGTAAGCCGCCAACATCACAACGGCTCACCCTTATCCGTTCTCGCCGTGCCACCCGCCGCGATCTCGCGCCCGTAGCGCAGATACGTTTCGTACCTGGCCTCCGCCTGGGCAACCGGCTCGGCTGAGGCCGCCAGCAGGATCGCACCCGACACGGCTACCCCGGTGAGATAATTCGCGGGCTGCACTGCCGGCTGCCCCTCCGGTGCCAGTGAGCCCGAACTCCAAAACGCGCCTACCGCTGCCCAGGCGCCGGCAGTGAGGAAACTACGCTTGTTGGCTTCGGCATAGGCAGCGCGGGCGTGGGCTTCAGTCGGCTCGAAGACCCAGGCCTCGGCGGCGGCCATGGCATCGCGGTCGAGCGGAGTACGCGCTTCGCGGTCGAGCGCGCGGCCGCAGGTGCAGGCCCACCACACGCTCTCCCGCTTGGGCAGGGCGTGGGCAAGCAGCTTGATTGCGTCTATGAGATGGCCGTCGTGCGCCAGTTGCTCAACTACTGCCGCCACCGGCAGTTCATGACTCAGCCCCGCGGCGACCTCTTGGTCGAGACCGGCATTGGGCAGGATGTCCTCGATACGGCAGGTCTCGATCTTGGTGAACTTGTCCATGGCCGGCCTAGTTGATCATCACGATGCCACCCTTGATGGTGACAGTGGCATCGCCTTTGATGGTGGTCATGGGCGCCTTCTGGTCGATCATTGCGCTGCCTTCAATCTTGATCTGCATGCCCTTGATGGTGACACCAGAGTTGTCGATCAGGATGCTGCTTTGACCGACCTTGAGCAGGATAGACTGCTTCGCCTCGGTGACGCTTTTACCTTTCGCTATGGTCACCGAGTCGTTACCGTCTTTGAGGGTTTCGGTGCGGTTGTTTTTGATGACGATGGTCTGATCCTTGCCGACATCGAGCGAGTCGTCGTTTTCTACGACCGTGTTCATGTCCTTCTGGGCGTGGAAATAGACCTCTTCGCTGCCCTTCTTGTCCTCGAAGCGCAATTCGTTGAAATCGGCCACGCCGCCGCCCTTGGAGCTGCGCGATTTGATGCCACTCTGCGTCGCGTTCCCAGGCAGATCGTAGGGCGGCATGTTGTCGCCGTTGTAGACCCTACCGGTGACGATCGGCTGATCGGGATCGCCTTCTAGGAACTCGACGATGACCTCCTGCCCAACCCGCGGAATGTGGATGCCGCCCCAGGTCTTACCCGCCCATACTTGTGCCACACGCACCCAGCAGGAGCTCTTGTCGTCCCCGGAACTCTCGCGGTCCCAGTGGAACTTGAGCTTCACGCGGCCATACTTGTCGGTGTGGATCTCGTCACCGGGCTTACCAACAACTACGGCGGTCTGCGGGCCGTTGATGCTGGGCTTGGACGTAACCCGCTGCGGGCGGAAGGCGACCTTGCCGTCCATGGCGCGAAACGTCATGCTCCAGGCATCGGCTCCACCACCACCGCCGCCGGATTCCCAGTTCTGGCCGGTGACGCGATAGCCGGCGCTCAGGATCAGGTATTCCTTGGCATCTTCCTGCCGTGGGTTACGCGCGTCCGGAACATAGTTGAAAGTCGCCCCCGCGTAGAGGGAAATAGAAGACGCCTCGGCGTCGACGTGGCAATTCAGCGCCTCGACTTCCTCCATGCGCAAGCGTACGTAGCGCTCACCCTCTTTGAGTTCGCGTACGCCGTCGTCGTCATAAATATACTCGCCCGGATAGTCGTACAGTTCGCCCTTGAGGTCATGCGCCTGTCCCTGCGCGGTCACGACCAAAGGGTTGCGCGGCGCCTTAAAGTCAAAATCATTGAGCGTGTACTTGTGGCTGTTAGCACGGCTGATGACCGACCAGTGACGGATGTGGTCGCCGGGACGAACCCGAGCAGCTGATGGTTGTAGGTAGGGCACGCGTTCAAGCCCCGGCACCGGCTGGTGTCCACTCATCGCATCGATCGTGACGAGTTGATGCAGGTTGCGCGAGTGCTTGAAGAAGTAGTAGATCCCTTCTTGCTCCATCAGCCGGCTGACGAAGTTAAAGTCAGTTTCGCGGTACTGAACGACAAATTCCTTGGTTTCATAGGTGCCGACGAGGTTGCCGTCGTCGTACGCATCGCCACTGATGCTATGCTCGTTAAAGACCTCGCGAATGATCTCCTTGATGGTCATATTCTGAAAAATGCGGCAATCGGACTTCAGCGTCATCGCCCACATTCGCGGGGCGACCTGGAGACGATAAGCCGCGTAGCTGCCCTCCAACCCCTGGTAAGCGGCCTGGACGACGACGCCATTGAAATAACGCGAGTCGGCAGTTGGCACTGCCGATGTGCCGCTCTCGCCGCCGTCGGTTGGTACGGTAACGGTCAGCAGCTTGCCGAGGAAACGCTCCAGTGCAATATCGTGCTTGTCGGCAAGGACGTCGACGTGAAAATCGAACAAGCGGCCGAGTTCCTCGTGCCCCTGGAAGTTGCGCAACTTGAGTTCATCCGCGCCGAAACCGTCGCAGTCGATCTCGACCATCCGTCGCTTCAATCCCTGTGCCATACCGTCGTCTCCTACGAATGCGACGCGCTGTCTGTCGAGAAAAGCCTCGCGGTACCGGTTACCCGTCTAATCACTCGGTCATGCTGTAGGTAAAACCCTGAGCATCCGTCCCGATCAGGACGCCCCCGAACGCCCTGCCATCCATCGTGCGCTGAAGGAACTCGTCGCTGATATGCGGCAGGATACTGTGAGTGAGGATGCTATCGATCATTCGACCTCCGCTCTCGACTTCCGTGCACAATTTTGCAATATGTTGCACTACAGAGTCGTCATAGTTTAGTGCGACATCGTAATGCTCTTCCACCCGCTTTTGGATGCGCCCGAGCTGCAAGCCGATGATATCGCCCATGATCTCGTCCGATAGCGGAAAGTAAGGGATCGAAACCATCCGCCCGAGTAGCGCCGGCGGGAACACCTTCAACAAGGGCTCGCGCATGGCCTTGTTGAGCGCCTCCGGGGAGGGCAGCAGGTCCGGATCGTTACACAGGCTCATGACAAGGTCGGTACCCGCATTCGTGGTGAGCAGGATCAACGTGTTCTTGAAGTCGATCATGCGACCTTCACCATCCTCCATGACGCCCTTGTCGAACACCTGGAAGAAGATTTCGTGGACGTCCGGATGCGCCTTCTCAACCTCATCGAGCAACACAACACTGTATGGCCGGCGACGCACTGCTTCGGTCAGCACCCCGCCCTCACCGTAGCCCACGTATCCGGGAGGCGCGCCCTTTAAAGTCGACACGGTATGGGCTTCCTGGAACTCACTCATGTTGATAGTGATGACATTGTGATCGCCCCCATACAGGACCTCGGCCAGTGCCAGCGCCGTCTCAGTCTTGCCTACGCCCGATGGGTCCGAGGAGCATGAATACGCCAATCGGACGATTGGGATTATCGAGGTGGGCATGCGAGGTGCGAATCCGACGAGCAATGGTGTCCAAGGCGTGGTCCTGTCCGATGACACGCTTCGACAGCTGCTCGGCGCAATTTGAAACACGGTTCGCAATCTCGTCCTTGACCATCCGCCCGACCGGAATCCCGGTCCAATCGGCGACGATGACACTGGCCACGGCTTGTTGATCCACCACTGGGAAAAATCAGCGGTGATTCGCCCTGAAACTCGTCTAGACTTCATCCTGGCATTGGAGCAGGCGTCGCGTTCCTCGTTGGTCAAAGCATCGGCTTGGGATCCGCCGCCATTTCCGGTATCGCCACTATCCTCCGGTTTCGCTTCAATGGCGGATCCGCTTTGACGCAGCTTGCCACGAATCTCCAGAATCTTCGACCACTTGCTCTTTTTCCTGATTCCAATGCTCCTCCAACTTCACCAGAGCTTCGCGTTCCTTGGTTAAACTTTCTTCACACCTGAGCGCGTTCGGCGGTCTGGACGATACCCACGGCAGTTTCGCGCTCTAAAATGTCCCGCTCAGTTTCCAATCCCTGAATGCGGCGGCGGCAATCGTCCACTGCGGCGGGCACGGCGTGCTGGCTCACGGCCACCCGCGCGCAAGCGGTGTCGATGCAGGCTAACGGATTTGTCGGGCAACTGACGTGCCGGAATGTAGCGGTGCGACAACTTGACCGCCGCCTCAATCGCTTCATCGAGGATTTGTACCTTGTGATGCTTTTCCATGATGGCGGTGATGCCGCGCATCATGTTGATCGCCTTCAACTCGTCGGGTTCCTGACCTGCACGACCTGAAACGCCGCGTCAAGGCAGGATCCTTCTCGATGTGCTTCTTGTACTCGGCCCAGGTAGTTGCAGCGATGGTCCGCAAAGTACCGCGCGCCAACGCCGGTTTGAGCAGATTCGCGGCATCGCCGGTGCCGGCCGCGCCGCCGGCGCCCACCAACGTGTGAGCCTCGTCAATGAACAGGATCACGGGCTGTGCCGCGGCCTGGACTTCGTCAATCACGCTGCGTAGACGGCTTTCAAACTCACCTTTCATGCTGGCGCCGGCCTGTAACAGGCCGACATCGAGCGCGCGTACCGACACGTTCTGCAGCGACGGTGGCACGTCTCCCGATGCCACGCGCGCGGCAAAGCCCTCGACGACCGCGGTCTTGCCGACGCCGGCCTCACCTGTGAGCAACGGGTTGTTCTGCCGGCGTCGCATCAGGATATCGATCATCTGGCGAATCTCCTGATCACGTCCGAGCACAGGGTCGAGCTTGCCCTCGCGAGCCTGGGCGGTGAAGTCCACCGTATACTTCAGCAATGCCTCCTGTTTACCGAGCGCGGCTGGGCTTGGCTGTCCCCCTGCGCTGCGCACATCGTCGCCGGCGATCTCCGCACCGGAGTCGTCTTCCGGCGACCCTGAAACGATTTCATCGAGGCGGTCGGACAAGGTATCGGACGAAATCTTCGCGAACTCGTTTGAAATTGATAGCAGCACATTGCGCAGTTGCGATGAGCGCAGCCCACCCAACAGCAGGTGTGCCGAGCGTATACGCGTGCGGTTGAATAGCAGCGAAGCGTACAACCAACCGTCCTCGGCCAACTGTTCAACGTGAGCTGACAGGTCGGATACGCTGGTGGCGCCTCGTGGCAGCTTGTCGAGCGCCTCGAGCAGATCGTTAGACAGGCGCCCTGCGTCGAGGTTGAAATGCTGTACCAGGCGATGGACGTCTGAGTCCTGTAGCTGCAACAGCTGATGCAGCCAATGCGCGACCTCTACGTAAGGGTTTCCCCGCAGCTTGCAGAATACCGTAGCTCCCTCGACGGCCCGGTAGGTCACCGAGTTGAGCTTGCCGAACAATGCAACGCGACTAATCTGCGCCATGATAGTACCTTCCCCCCAAATCAATGCGTGCGGGTACGTCCTTGGACGATCACGCGTTGCCTATTATTCGCCGACTTCAACACCGGTTCAGGCGCAAGGTCAAATCAACAGCCGGGCGCGGCGAGCGCCGTTCGCCCAGCCATGTCGTCCAGCCAAGCTGCCCAACCCCATCAAGGCGCAGGTCCGGCACCTGTTCGGCCTCGAGCTGCAAGTTGATATCCCATTCCAGCTCATCACCCATGTGATTGCGGATCACCGCCAGTACAATCCCAGCGCCCCCGCCCGGCGGCAGAAAGCTCCGGTACTCAGCCAGCTGCAACGGGCCAAGTTCGATGCGGGCGCCGCTTTGCACATCGAAAACACGGTGGCCGACGATGACGTCCAAACCAAGCGTACTAAAACCAGTTCGTCGGCCGAGACGCCAGCGCCCGTTTGCGGGCAGCTCGATCCAGCGTGCCGCATAGTCGACGACGCGTAACGGCACCCGCAAGATATCCCGCAACATCGCTGCCAGTGCTACGGGCCGTTTGGCGACTGCGGCGAGATGGCCACTGAAGTACAGCTTGGCATCGTCTGGCATGGCGTCGCGGTTAACGAACGCCTCGCCGGCATGACCAAACAATGCGCGCACACGTTCTGCGAAGCGATCAAACTCGGGGCGATCGCGACCCACAATTGCACGAGTCTCGGCCCATGCCCGGTAGAAGAGCAGCAGCATACGGTGATTGAAGATGTCGAGGAACCGCGCGTGGGCGTCGTCGCCGTGATGCTGAATGCGGTTCCATATATGCTCAGTAACGTGAAGCGGTAACGGGCCCTGCGGACCGAGCAATCCCATGAAAGCCACACCGACAGTCGGGCGTCCGGAACGTGGGTTGCGCCCGGCATTGGTCACAGTGGAGGGGGCGAACGACAGGCTCGGCGGTTGTGAAAGACGTACGGCTTCCTCGCGTGGTGAACGCGCAGTGCCGAAACGCGGTAGATCTGGTCGAGCGCCTTCGATCCGTCGCAACAGATGGAAGAAGTCGAAGCGGTGCGGATCCCGCTCAATCTCACTCAGCAACGCCTCTAGAGCAGCGGCCGGAGTCCGGTCCGAGCCGGCCATCGCATCACCTCCTGCCCGACGGCGTTACAGAGCACCGTCTCCGTGAACGAATTGATCGACGCAAACTTCGCGATGAAACGCTCCATCACTGAACCAAAGAGAAACGCTCCGGTCGAGCCCGCAAAGCCACTGTCCTCGCAGCTGATGCTGACTTCGATGCCGCGTGCAGCCACGATCGGCCCCTGCGGCCGTATGCGTCGAGTCACCGGGCGAGTCGTTGTCTGCTGCAGAGCGTCGATCATGCGCTGCATGGCCGGTTCGCTTTCCTCTGCGTACAACGACAACAACTTGCGCAACGCGAGCGCGTTCTGCTCGCTGGTGCCATCCATCAACGTTAGGTAATTTAGCGTCAAGTGATTAAGCAGCTGCCACGCGCGATGATCGTGCGCTCGCGCGTCGCGCGGCCGCGTCGGCCCTGCGAGAACACGAACCTTGGCGACCGGCGCGCCCGATTCAAGGACAAAATCGCCCCGCCCGCCGCCGACGACCAACGATAACGGCAGGTCGCGATTGGTACATAACACGCGTGAGCTCAAATGACGCAGGTCATCCGGCACCGGCGGCGCCGCGGCATCCGCAAGCGAAAGGTAGACTTCGGTGCCGCGATAGCGCGAACGACCACGATGGCTTCCGTGGGTGGCCGACGCGATGCGCGGCAGGCGACGTGATGCATAGTGCATCTCGCCCTGATCGCGGCGAAAACCGCCTCCAGGCGCCCGGTAAAGTGGGTGAATTTCACGGTCCGGCTGGCCATTCGCGAAATGGCCGACGACGGAAAGAATGCTGAACACTTCGAAGTCCAACGGTTTCGCTCGGTCAACAATCAGGTGGTGCTCGCGCGCGGACGGCTCTACCGTTACGCGATCGGTGCGGCGGTCGAAGAGATTGATTGCAGGCGCAGCAAACAGAGCCACGTTGTTCTCGTCGACGGCGTTCTCAAGTTCAGGCGCGGCACTCCCGCAAAGCAGGATGATCTCCAGGCGATCGTCGGTGGCGGCGCGGGCAAACTCGGAGAACCGCGCCAGCGTGACGAAGAGATAACGTTCGGGAAGCATAAAATATTCGCGCAGCACGCGATAGCCATCGAACGACGGCGGTGCGCTCGGCATCATCGCTTCCGCCTCATCGAAACCGCGTGCAAGGACCGTGTCAGTCGTCAGGGTTCTACCGAGCACGCGGCCGGAGGCCGGGTCGCGGACGAGCACCCCTTTCGGATCGCGCAGGCAGCATTCGTAAAGGCGCCCGGCCACGCTCTCGCTGCCGCGCAGAAAGAGATCGAGCGTTTGAAATTCAATGTCCTTGATTTGGATCCCGGCGGTGGCGCGCAATCCGAGGCGAATGGCGGATTTGACTTCCGCCGGCACCTGCGCGGAACCAAGCCCGATTGAGGCTCGATTGGGCAGGTAGCTGAATGCCTCAACCTGCACGGGGTAGAGATCGACGTCGTGAGCGAGGCGGAATTCACAGGCAGTCTGCTCACCCGGAGTCAGATGGCTGCGCAAGGGTGTCCCACGAGGGACCCGGTGGCGGGAGGCGAGCGCACCATCGTCCGGGTCCGGACGCAACTCTACGATCGCGGCAGCGGGTAATTGAGCCAAATAATCGGGGTAGAGGATCTGCAGTAACTCGCCGGTGAAGTTGGGGAACTCGGCGTCGAGTTTCAGGCGCACGCGAGCGGCGAGGAACGCGAAGCCTTCCAGAAGACGCTCCACGTACGGGTCCACCGCCTGATCGTGTTGCTCGAGGCCGAGCTTGCTCGCGGTCGAGGGGTATTCCTGGGCGAATTCCCAAGCCAGTTCGCGCAGGTAAGCCAGTTCGTCTTCGTAATACTGGTAAATCTCGGTGTCCATGGCGCTATCGGCATGCCGTCAAGACGGCCTGTCCTCAATGCGTATGGCACCTGTCTCAAGATCGATCTGCGACATCAGGTGCAAACGACGCGGCACCGGTTGGGCCCACATCAGGCCTTTGATCTCGATGCTCAGCACATTGGGATCGGCATCGTCAGCCGACAAGTTAACGTCGACCTCGAGGTCCCTCGCAAGAACGCGCGGCTCGAATCTCTGAATGGCATCGCGCACGGCACGTTGCACTATTTCAGGCGACAAGGCGCTAGTGTTCGAGCCGGTCAAACCCAGCATGCCGAAATTAACCACCGCCATACGCGCCCGAGGAAATTCGGCCAAATCAAGTGTGCATTCGAGCGATGCCGTGCTCATTAACCAACCTAGATCTCGCAGCACCGCCGCACGGAACAGTCTGTCGTTCATCGAAGGCGCGCTGACGCGCTCAGCGAGGTCACGGACGATAGCGCGCTCGGTGACGATGCGGTCCTCAAGCTCGGCCTGTCGCCGCGGCGGCGACGGCTGGTTTACGTTGTCGCGCTCCCGCTCCAGCGTTTGAAGCCGCTCACGCGCTCGCCCCAGCGGGATGCTGTGGTCCTCGAGCCGATCGAACAGGCACGGAAGCAACTCCCTGGCCACCGTGCTCTCCCTCAACCTGATTCGCCGAATTCGAGTTCGCGGATGTCAAGCAGTGAATATTCGCCGCCATCCGTCGCGAACATCCGCTGCCCGGCTCCAACCCATACGCCGGGTACCGCCTCGGTAAATTCAGACGACCGCGCCAGGCGCAACTTTGGTTCAGCGCCGTCCGCGCCGGGGTAGCGGGTCGGCATCATGCCCTGTGCCGCCCCCCCGTTAGTCCACTCGATAGCTACTGGCATCCACACGAGGTCACGCAGGTCTCGCGGCTCGTCCAGCACCAGCCGACGAATGCGGTGGCCCGGCACCCAGAAGTAGCGCCCGTTCAGGATCAACTCGAAAAATGGCCCGAGGCGCATGTCGGCGTCCCCGCACCACTCAAAAGCCTCACCGTTAATGCGTCCGGGAACCTGGGGGACACCGGCCAGAGCCTGTTCGAAGTCCTCGCCGTTGACGACCTTATCGTCGGCCCCGCCGAGGCGACTAATGAGGTCGAGCAACACGGCCATCCACTGTTCCGGCTCGCCGAGCATCGGCGGTCGCAACTCCCCGCTGAAGACCCGCTGTCGTACCCCCTCCGCGGCAATCGCGAGGCGGTAGGCCTGGGCCAGGTTCACATTGGCCTGATCGAGGCTTGCCGCAGCCTGTAGCTGGCTCAAGGCTCGCTGCCAGTTTCCCTGCACCATGCTGAGCTGGGCGAGGAATACGCGCAACGGCGCATCGCCCGGCGACTCCCGGACGGCGTCCAGCAGCGCGCTCAGGGCGTCGTCGGGACGCCCTGAGCGCAACAGCGCTTCCGGAGTATTTGGCGACAAGCGCGTGTTACCGATTCGAGGCGGACAACACTCAGGACTCTGCGTTCTTGCCGACGTCCCACTTCATGTCGACCTTGGTATCTGCAGAGCCGTCTTCCTTCTGCGGCGTGTAGATATATTCGAACTTCTCAAAATTGAGCGTAACGTTTTCTGTCGGCGTCTCTTCGCCGCTCGCGCCACCTACTGAAATACTGGCGACCAGAATGTTGGTCAGCTTGATCTTGAGAAACTCGACCGGCTTCTCGCCGCCCGCCTTGCGGCAGGTCAGAAGTGCTTCCTTGAAGTGCTTACCCTGGCACATGCTCTTGTACATCACCGTGCTGGACTTATCGATGTACTTTGTCATGGACAGATCGTTGACGTTAACCTTACCCGCGCCGCCACCGCCTCCCTGCGTATGGAATGTGCCGCTCTGCGTTCCGCCCCAGCTCCACGCCAGCACCGCGATCTGGTCCTCGTAACCCTTGGTCTTGGACTCACCCTTGACTGAGTCGAGTTTCAAAAAAGCTTCTACAGCCATGTCGTTCTCCTTGTCGGACTAATAGAAGGGACGCGCCTCTCCGGAGGTCAGGTCCCGTTGGTTGAAAATCATGTAACTTCCATGATTGATAAACCAGTGCGATTTCCGCTCTAGCCCCCGCCCTGCTTGACCGACGGCAGCTTTGATACCAAGCGGAGCGATACTGTCAATCCTTCGAGCTGGTAATGCGGGCGCAGAAAGAACTTGGCGCTGTAATAGCCAGGGTTCTCTTCGTCGGCCTCAACCACGACTTCCGCGGCGGCGAGCGGTTTGCGCGCGCGCTCGTCATCGGTGGCACGCTCAGGGTCGCCATGCACGTATTCACGGATCCACTCGTCAAGCCAGCGCTGCACATCCTCGCGTTCCTTGAACGAGCCAATCTTGTCGCGAACGATGCATTTCAGGTAATGAGCAAATCGGCACGTCGCAAAGAGATAGGGCAGGCGGGCAGCCAGCGCGGCATTGGCCGTGGCGTCCTTGTCCGTGTACTTCTGCGGCTTTTGCAGGCTCTGGGCACCAATGAATGCAGCGATGTCGGTATTCTTGCGATGAATGAGTGGCATGAAACCGAGCTTGGATATCTCACCTTCGCGGCGATCGCTGATGGCGATCTCGGTCGGACACTTCATGTCGACGCCACCATCGTCGCTGGGGAAAGTATGGACCGGCAGGCCTTCCACAGCGCCGCCAGACTCTACGCCACGGATCCTGGTGCACCAGCCGTACTCCTTGAACGCACGGTTGATGTTCACCGCCATCGCGTATGCGGCGTTGGACCAGGTGTACTTGCTCGGGTCGGCGCCCTCGACGTCCTCCTCGAAGGCGAACTCCTCGACAGGATCGGTGCGTGCGCCGTAGGGCAGCCGGGCGAGGAAACGGGGCATGGCGAGCGCCAGATAACGCGCGTCTTCCGATTCCCGCAAGCTGCGCCAAGCCGCATACTCTGGGACATCGAAGATTTTGGTCAGGTCGCGCGGATTCGCCAATTCCTGCCAGGAATCCATCTGCATCACGCTCGGTGCCGCGGCAGCGATGAATGGTGCGTGGGCGGCAGCGGCAATTTGGGACATCGACTTGAGCATGTCTACATCCTGCGGGCCGTGGTCAAAATAATAATCGCCGACCAGGCAGCCGAACGGCTGTCCGCCGAGCTGGCCGTACTCTTCCTCGTAGATGCGCTTGAATACCGGGCTCTGGTCCCAGGTCACACCCTTGTGCTTGCGTAGCGTGCGCTGGAGATCCTTTTTCGAGACGTTGAACACCTTAAGCTTCAACATCTCGTCTGTTTCAGTATTATTGACGAGATGATGCAAACCACGCCACGTCGACTCGAGCTTCTGGAAGTCCGCGTGATGGATGATCTTGTTGACCTGCTCGGTCAAGCGCCGATCGAGTTCGGCGATCATCGCCTCGACGGTGCTGATCGCGTCGTCGGAAACGATTGCGACGTTCTCGAGTGCCACCTCGGCCAGGGTGCGGACGGCGCGTTGCACGTCTTCCTTGGCGCGGTCGGTACGCGGTTTGAATTCCTTGTTCAGAAGTGCCGAGAACGCGTCGGTGCTCTCAACGGCGACTTCACCTTGTTGTTGTGCTGCGTCTGCCTCTTCACTGGCCATATCAGTCCTCCTCCTGTCGTGTACGCCTCAAAGTCACCTGTCTGGTCTGGCTGCCAACGACATGCATCAAGACCCGTCCTGAGGGTCATCCTGCGGCCTGGGCGCCGCGGTCAGCGACTGCAACAGCGCCGGGTCGTTCAGCGCCTTGGCGACAAGCTGTTCGGCCCCCGCCTTGCCGTCCATGAATGTGATCAGGTTGGCAAGCTGGGTACGCGCCTCAAGCAGCTTGCGCAAAGGTTCGACCTTGCGAGCAACAGCGGCCGGCGAGAAATCGTCGAATTTCTCGAACGTGATATCGACCATCATCTTGCCCTCGCCGGTCAGCGTGTTATCGACCTGGAAGGCGACCCGCGGCTTGGCTGCCTTGAGACGCGCGTCAAAATTGTCGACGTCGATTTCGAGGAACTTACGGTCACCAACCTCCGGCAACGCATCCTCGGGATTGCCGGAAAGATCTGCCATGACACCCATTACGAACGGCAGTTCGATCTTCTTCTCCGAACCATAGCTTTCCACGTCATACTCAATTTGTACCCGCGGTGCGCGGTTACGTGCGATGAAACCCTGTCCACTCGTCTTAGCCATAACTATCCCTCACTGTGTTGGCTGTATCCTCGCCAGGTATACGCTTGCCTTTCAATCCTCGCCGCTATCATCCACTTTCGAAGCGGACCCACGCAAGACTTCGAGTTCGGAGCGCCCGCCAGGGACAAGATCGTTGACAATCGCCCAGAAATCCTTGCCCACCAATGTGCGCGTACGCCTCAGCAGTACCGGCACCGGACTGCTCGGCTCCTGGCGCTCGTAGTACGCGATGATACGGTCGAGCGCGGCAATCACATCGGTACGCGACGCGACCGCACCACCGCCGGCCACGGGCTCAGCGCCTGCAGAAACAGATACATCGGACTCACGGGCAGGGGGTGGGGCGCTGCTAGTGTCCGTACCTGCGCCGGCGCCGCCGAGCTCGCTCAAAATCGCCCGAACATCTCCCGTGAGCTCGGCGAGGCGTTCGAGCGAATGACCAGCGCCGTGTTCCTGCAACTGGGAAGCCAACGCTTCCAGAGCCGCAGCGGCACGTTCAATCTGAGCCGCCATTCGCGCCTGCTCCGCAGGCGCCTTTTCGGCGGCATCGCGGAACACCGCTTGCACATCGGCTATCGACAGCACAGGCTCGTCCGCGGTCGCCGCGACATCCCCTCGTGCTATCTGGAGGGTGCGTACGGAAACCGTGCCGAGTACCGGCGAGCGCACCAGCGGCAGCGCGCGCAGGGCGCGCAAGGTCGGCGCTGTTGACAACAAGCCGAGCGTACCTTCGCGGCCGGCGCTATCGGAATCGATCCGTGGATGTACGGTATCCCAGTGGTCGGCGCAAAGACGCGCTAACACCTCAAGGCCGTCGGCCCAGCCTTCCCAACCATCTGTGCGAAGCAGGGCAGTGGCCAGATACACCCCGACGCGTAGGTCCCGCGTGCGCTCGAACAGAGCGAGGGCGGCATCGCGCACCGCAGGCCATTCCGGCTCGCGAGCGGGTTCAATGGTGTCGCCAAACTGGCGCTCGGGCGTGATGGCCGCAAGGTCTTCCAGCGCGTTGATCCCTTCCCACTCCATGTCCGGACCACACGGCGCATCTCCGTCTAGCGCGCCGGTCAAGACATCAATATCGATCACCGGCATGTGTCGTCTTCCTTATGCGTGCCGTCCACAGCGCTCAATCACGCTGCGATTGCGACAAGAGACGCGCGAGCTCGTCGTTGACGAGCTCGTCAATCCCCTCTGTTTGATCGTTGGCCGGGCGCCGCATTGCGTCAGGCATCGTATCGTCCGTACCGTCTGAGCGCGGCGCTGCCGTCGGTGGCGCCTCGACGTCGACCTCCGCCGCCGTTCTTGTTCGCTCGGGCGCGGGACCGGCGGGCGATGGCGGCGACGCCGTCACCTGGGTGGCGTCAGGGACGTCGGCCAGCGCGAGCGCCGCGCCCACCAGCATGGCGCCAAACATCTCTGCGGTGGGCAGCTGGCGCATCACAAGAAACTCGCCGGCGCGCACGTGTCCCTGGCGGGCATACCAAGCAGAAAAGGGCTTGAAGCGTTCCGCCAAGGACGCGACCTGGGCGACCAGGATTGCATCGGAGACATCGGTGCCGCATTCGGCCGGCCATCGCCAATGTGCGGTCGACCCGGTCCGATCCTTGTTTGCCACAACATATTGACTTGCGAAAGCAACATCTTCGAGCACCGGGCCGTCAACGCCGGCGGCAAGCGCGACGGCCAGTTCATCGGCGTTCATGCCGTTATCGCCCAGCACGGCGAGCATCGCTTGCTCGACGGGTTCGAACCAGCAGTCTTCCACGTTGCGAGAGAGCACCAGGGCGACGCCGCCTTCGCGTCCAACGCGGACTGGTTGAGTCACGGTGAGGGGATAGTACCGGCCGACCCGATCGACGCTCGGCATGAGTGCGCCGAGCCAAGCGTCGTCACCAATGACCCCTGGGCCCAGCACGAAACGCCAGATTGGGCAGACCAGGTAGGTCTCCAACCACTCGACCCCGAGCTGGTTTTTGGCCTCAGCAATGACGCCCTGCAGCCAGTCGTCCCACGGTTCAATGAAACGCTCTGCCAGGTTGCGACTGACGAAATCTCCGTGCTTCGGCAGCTTGCCGAAGAAGCCCGGAGTGGCATTTCTCAGGTCGTCGCTCATTGTGCTCCTCCCGGACACTGGAACCCGCTAAGCATGGCATTACCCCCCAGCGAATTCATCACGCTGCCCGACACAAACTCCAACGACGCCCTGCTTTGGCCTAGAGTCAAATTGAGCAACAGCGAGTCAGGCGAGCCGCCAGGTTGCCCCAGATGTTCGAACATACGAAATAAAGCCCATGGACCCGCGACCGTCTCGCTCTGTTGGGTACCGTCGATCCGAGTAACCACGACCCGGACCTCGCTGGGTCCGCTCTGACCGGGCCACTCGATGCGCTGGGCCATCTGCGGCCCGTGGCGGTAGACGATCTGCTGTCCGTCGATGACTATCATGACCTGGGCCGCGTCCCTACTCAGCCGCAGTGTCTTCACGTCGAAGTAGATCTTGGGTATCTGCCCGCCGGCCATGAAAAAGCTGTCACGGATCGTCGCTGCGTGCTCGAACTGTCGCAACGCATCATTCGACAGACCAAGCTTTAGACCGTCCGCCGAACGCCAACGCCACGGGCGCACGCTAGTATCGACCATGCTTGCAATGCGAGTGTTGAAGAATCGATCGAGGACACCACCCGGTGCGAACAAACGCGCAAAATCGGCCAGCTTGACATCGACGTTAGAGTCACGCGTAAACGGATAACGCCCTCGGATCAGTTGTTTGCAGTTCTGGGTCACGCCGGAGTCGATCTGCGCTTTGACCTCGCGCGCGGCACCAGCGGCGACACCACCACGAACATCGTTCGCGATCTGCAAAACCCAGCGCTTGATTGGCTCAGGCAAACTCTGGGCCTGCAATTCGAGACCTCGGGCCGGATCACCCTGCGCGACCACAGTCGTCGCCGACTGCATACCGAGGCCACCGCCGGTACTGGCCAACTGCCCCTGAAGCTGGCCTAACATCGCCAGTAGGCCGTCGAGACGTCCTGGCCCGCCGGCCGCGTCGCGCACGAGGCTCGTCAGCGGCGCGAAATGATCCTCGATCCGCTTGCCAGGTGCATTGCCGACGACCCCGCTGCTGGCCGCGAAATCAAGTGCCGCACCGAGGCGATTTGCCGCCGTATCCACCTTCGCAGCCTGCCGGCCAAGCGGCGTGTCAGCTAGCGCTGCCGATACTGCCGACGGTTTGAAATCAGACAGTCGGGTATTTCGCGACAGCGCGGTCAGCAGGGTCCGAATGGGGGAATCCTGGCCCGATAGGATGAGTAACTTGTCACTGGCATCGCTGAGTCCGCGCAGGCGGACGAGATCAATGTCGTTGATCAGGGTGTCCCAGAACTTGATGTACTCGCCTTCGTACAGCGCCTGTAGGCGCCCCAGCAGGCCGGAGATCTCGTTGTCGGCAAAACTACCACTCTCGATGCCGAGCACCCACTTCTCGTCGGCTAACGTACTGATGGCCTTTACGCTCTGCACGGTGAACGTTTCGTAGAACCCCTTGGTCGAGTACAGGCCGGGAATCGGCGTGTCCAAAGGTTGCCCGCTGCGGCGCGTCACCAAGGCTTGCCCTGCTAATCCTAAGATCTCGGTCACGCGCTGCGGTGTCGCACCGCGGCGTTCGTAATCGCGCTTGATGCGATTGAGGACGAACACTTCCAACGATTCGGTACGCAGCCGCCGGCGTGCCCGGTCGATGACTGCCGGCAGCAGCGCCTGCGGGCGCGGCTCGCCCTGCAATCCGTTGACCAGGTTCGCGGCGAGAAAGTCGAGATCGGCTGGCGTCATAGTCTGGTCGAGCGCCCCGAGAAGGCGGGTCGTGGCAACCACGTCGGCCAACTCGAAATGCTTTGGCTCACCCAGCATCAAGTACACACGCAACAGCTCGTAGATGTGGTACACGTCACGTGTGGGATCAGCGAGTTCGGTTTCCAGTACATGTTTCAAGCGCGAGAGCAGCTGGGTGTTCATTTCCCGTGCATGGGCATCACCACTTGCGACCGCGAGATAGTCGCCCTGGTAGAGGCCGAAGCGCATCATGAGCGGCACGTCCTCGTCCTGGGCCACAGCGGCATCGCGCAGTTCGACCAAGGCCCGTACGCGGGGCAGCGTCGCGCCAAGCTCAGGTGACTCGGCATTAGTGCCGGTCACGGCCTCCGCGTAGGCCTGGTGGAGGGCGGACAAGCGTTCAAGATGGCCGCGGTTGAGCGAGTAGCTCACCGCCCACAGCGTGACGGCGAGCACTGTCACCATAGCCGAGCCTAGGTAGGCGGCGCGTTGGATCCACAGCAAATGGCTCTCGAAGCGGCGATCGACGCCGGTCAGCCCGGACTCGAGGAACATGACGTCGCGCAACAAACGTGTAATGAAGTAGCTTCGGCCCTGGCCGTTCGCACCTGCCGTCATTGCCAACTCTAGGCCGAAGCTCCTCGCCAGACCACCGAGCAGACGATCGATCGGCGCCCCTTCCTGTGTACCGCTGGTGAGATAGATTCCGCGTACGAAAGCCGACTCCTCATAGGCCGACGGCGCGAAAGTGTCGAACACGAAACCACGCATCGTATCGAGGACATCGGCTACCTGGTCGGGAAACGTGAACACGCGGCCACGACGTTCGAGGTCACGCTCCTCGTGCATGCGCCGCACTACCCGTGAGCGCAGGCGCTCGACCAGAGTGGCGAACTCCGTGCGCAGGCGTGCGTCGAGATCACCAAGCTGCTTGCTCTCCTCAACGTCAAGAGTAAAGCCCCAAACCTGTGCCCGCTCCTCAGCGCCGAGATCCTCAAAGAAATCGACGAAACCCGGAATGAGGTCGCATTTCGTGAGGATAATGTAGACCGGAAAGCGGATGCCCAAATGGCCGCGCAATTCTGCGATGCGCTTGCGGATCGCGCCAACGTGCTCGTGACGCTGGTCGACATCTAGCGTAAGTATGTCCAGCATACTGATGGCGACGAGCACACCATTGATTGGGCGCCGACGCCGGTAGCGTTTCAGCAAGTCGAGAAAGCCCAGCCAGCCCTCGCGGTCCAGCGCCTCGTTGCTGTCCTGAGTGGTGAAGCGACCGGCCGTGTCGAGAAAGATGGCTTCGTCAGTGAACCACCAGTCGCAATTACGGGTACCGCCCACCCCGCGCACCGCCTTGTTACCAAAGCGACTGGCGAGGGGGAAACGCAACCCGGAATTGCTCAGCACCGTCGTTTTGCCGGCGCCAGGCGGGCCGATGATGACGTACCAGGGCAACTCGTATAGCGAGATACCGCCGCGACGGCCGCTTGCCTCCTTAAGGGTGCGCACGGCTTCCTCGAACTGCTCGCGCATACGCGAGACTTCCTCGCGCCCAATACCGTGATTGTCCCCCCCGGCCTCAGCCGCGATACCGTTCATAAGGCCAGCATTGGCCCGCCGTTTGCGAACGACCACCACAGCCAACACTACAGCGCCGACGATCAGCAATACCGCCGAGGAGATCACTCGCGCGGCGACGGTCTCAAACGGTGCCCAGCCACCAAGCGCGAGGTAAGGCCCGAGCAGCCAGATCAACACGCAGAGCGCGAGCAGCCCGACGAGCCCGTAGAACCACCCTTGTCGTAGCAAGGCCATTGTTCTCACCTACCGCCCGGACCCCGTGAGGGGCAGTGGCACGCGGGCGGGATTACTGACGGCTTCGTAGACCAGGATCTCGACGCGTCGATTGAGCGCACGGCCCGCGGCGGTCCCGTTGTCTTCCACCGGTTCGCTGTCGGCGCGGCCGTCGGCTGACAAGCGCACGGGGTCGACGCCGAAGTCACGCAGCGCGGCGACTACACCCGCTGCCCGTTGTCGAGACAATTCAAGATTGGAGGCGAAGCGCAATGAACGCAGGGGTTGGTTGTCACTATGGCCAACAACTTCGACGCGGCCCGGCACACGGTTGATCTCATGGGCTACGCGCTGCAGCGTATTGAGATAGGTTGGCAAGATGGTCGCGCTGCCGGAGGCGAAATACTGGTCGCCGTTCAGGCGCACTACGGTCCGGTCGGGATATTCTTCGGCCGTCACCAAGCCCTCGGCGATCTCATCTTCGAGAAACCCCTTCAGACGCGGCAGGTCGGCCGGTACAACCAGCGGCGCGGGCGGCGGCCCGAATTGCGGTGTGTCCCGCCCTATTCCGTTGATCGCGACTTCGACAGGGAGCGCCTGGGCGCCTAGCGTGAGCCGAAAGAAAAGATAAGCGGCGGCAACTACCGTCGTGCACACCGCCCCCACCACCCATAGCGGCACCAGGCGGATGATTGGATTCCGCTTGTCCTCGACCCCGCGCCAGTTCTGCGCGAGCGCGCGCTCGCCATCGCCGCGTTGAGTACGTATCGCGCGGTAGACCGCGTCGTGAATTTCAGCAAGTTGCGCCATGCCCTGATCACGAATACGAAACCGACCCTGAAAGTCAAACGCGAGACAGAGATAGAGCAGTTCCAGCAGACGCAAGAACTGCGCCGGGTCCTTCAGGGCGTGTTGCGTGATCGTGAAAAAGCGCTCCCCGCCCCAGGCTTCACCGTGCCACTCGGCGAGCAGTGTGAGCCGATCCCAGCCGCAAGCGCTACCCCAAGGTGTCTTTTGCACCGTCTCGTCAATAAAACTGCACAGCGCGTAGCGCGCCGACATTGCAGTCGTCTGATCCACGCGCGCGGCAGAAAGCGCCGCGTCGAAGCGCTGCACTGCGCCTGCCATCTGGTCGCGGAACTGGCGTGGGTCCGGCGAACTCGACGACACGCGCAACTGCCCAACCACCGCCAAAATGAGGCTCGCGGCATCGACAATAGGATTGTCCGAAACGCGGGCGAACTCCAGGCCGGAGTCGAAGGCGAGCGGGGTGGGTGATGCCCGGCGTTCAGATGCGCGGGCGGGCTGCGTTGGCTCGGCAGGCCGCCGCGACATCGGTGGGGATTCAGGCCGGCGTGCGCGCCCACCGCGCGTGGTATCGGGAGTCGGGTAACCGCCGGGCCGTGGTTGCGCACCCGGCGGCGACGCGTGGAAGACAGTGCGGTCGGCATCGTCATCCTCGCCGCCATCACCGTAAGGTTCGAACGGATCGCGCGGGACCTTGCCAGTCATTAACCGTGCCTGATTGCCCATAATTCGAGCTTGAGCTCGGGGAACTCACCACCAACGTGCAGCGCGATGGCTCCGGCGGTCTTGATCCCATCCCATAGGTCGCTGCGCGGATCGAGCTCAAAGTACACCGAGCCGGCATGGTAATGGATCTCGCGCGGGCAGCTCGCCAGTGTTTCGAGGGCGATGCCCGGCAAAGCCAATCGCGCCATGTCGGCAATGTGCACCGGCGAACCCAGCTTGGACTTGCGCGGAAAGTCGCGCCGGACGTCATCAACCGACATCGCTGCGCTCACCATCAACACGAAGCTCGCGCCACCAAACAGCGAATGATCGGCGATGCGGCCGACACGAATGCCGTACTTTTTCAGTTCCAACGGGATCGCCACCGCGCGCTGCTCCTGAACGAAGCTGAACGCGCGGCGAAGCTCGTTGATCAGGGGAACGAAGCAGGATTGCAGGTCGTCATGGCGGTAGGGCGGAAAGTCGATCGGTCGGCGGTTTTCCGCGGTAAATGCTGCGGCTTCACCGGCAATAGATAGCGCAAGACGGAAGAAATCCTCGGCGTGGACTTGGCGGATCGCGTTGAGGTGGGCGACTACGGGCTCGGAGCGGTTGATCAACAGCAGCATGAGGAAATCGGCGACATCGGCGACCGCACCACGGCTCTGACCGGCGACACGAGCGGCTACTGCATCGCCACGCTGGGCAAGCATGCCCTGCAGTTCGCCCATGAAGGCATGCAGGTAATTGCTCGAGTGGCAGTCGAACACCGGTGGGATATACGTTTCATCGAGGATCACCGTCTTGTCGGCACGCACTTCGAGCACCCGGACCACACCCAGGCAGACGAAATCCTCGCGCGGATCGTTGGCGCGCAGCAGGCGCAGGCTGGGCTTGCCAATCTCGATCGCGGCCACCTCGCCGTTTTCGACGCTGCTGTCGCGGGTCTCGATCTCGGAATGCCGATAACGGGTGATGGTGTCCGCCGCAGCGTCGCGGCCGTACTCCTGCGCGCCGGCACGACGGGCTGGCAAGCAAAGGTAGACGATTTGGTCGCGCACCGTTTCATCAAGGTCCAACGGCGTCGGCGCGTGGTCGGTCGCCGGGATGTCGACGGGAACGCCGTCGGGAAATACGGCGCGTGCCGATCGTATAGAAAGCTTGCCAAGAGCGAGCAGTTCGCGATCAAACGCAAGCTCGGAGAAACCCCACGGATGATTGCGTAGGGCACTCGCTCGCGACTCCACCAGTTGCTCGATCCAGCGGTCGTGCTGCTGGAAATGTTGCGGCCGGAGGAACATACCCTCCGTCCACAAGGGGCGGCTAGCGTGCGACATTGGAAGCTTGCATGCTGGCCCCGGCGACGCTGAGGGTTATGGTCACGCCGTACCGGGTGACAGCGAGCTCGGCGACAATGCGGTGAGGTTCCGACGGCCGCACTGTCTTGGCCGGAAGAGGTGCCGTTGCCCGCCACCGTGTGGCGTAGATATCGCGCACTGCGGCGATGATCCCAAGGAACTGCGTGCGCGGATCGACCTGTCCGGAGATGTCGACGATCTGCCCTGGAACGAGCTGGAACTCGCGAGCACGCAGCAAGTTACCGCCGAGCACGGCTTGCTCTTGGTCGAACAGGGAAAAGAAGTCCGTGCGGTTGAATACATCATCCGAGGTGAGTTCGTAAAGTCGTACCAGCACCGGCGCCGGGAGCCCGTCGGGATCAGGGTTCACGTCGACACTGGCGGTGAGCTGCCCGCTGAGCTGGATCTGGTCGGTCGGAATTTCAATCTTGGGCGGTAGATTGCCACCGCATGCCGTCATCAGGCCAAGGGTGGCAACCGCAACAAGACCCACGACCAGTGTTCTCATCGTCATGACCTGCCCTCTCGTCATTCGGTTTGCTTCAACGGCGGTCGCGCCGGTTGGGTCTCTGGTTGCGGTGTCTGGCCGTGGCCGTGACCCGCTCATAAACGTCCACCAGCCGCTCACGCCATACCGGTGGCAATCCATCGTCTAAACGTGCGACCTCGGAATCGAACCAGGCCACGTATTCCTGCCACGCGCGCGACCGCACCAGCGGGCCACCACGGAACACACTAGCCTCCGTGGCCTGTCCGCGTCCGCGAGCGAAGGCCTGCGGATCGAGGTATTCGATCAACGCAGGAAACGCCTCGCGAATACCTGCGAGGAACGCCACCTCGTGGTTGCGTTGATCGTCGAACGCCTCGCGCACCGCGTCCTCGGCGGTGAGATAGCCGGGCCGCGGCCCACCCAGCAGCTGCACCAGAGCCTCGTCCACATTGGGTGCTAACTTAAGCGGATTATTGCCGCTGTCGGCGATCAACGTCCGGCTCATGCGCAGGGCGTTTTTGGTCTCGTTTCGCGTGCGTAACAGGTCTAGCACACCTTCGATCACGCCGCGAAAAATCTGTCCTGCACGCTCCAGTTGCTCAAGTGGCGTTTCGCCGAGAGTAGCATTATCCGGAGACAGTCCAGCGCCGCGCAAAAAGACGAGTAGCGCGGCGACGTCGTCAGCGCCTGCCGCTGATGGGCGCGGCGACTCGGCCGATTGTGCATGCGATGCTAGCGGTGCCGGCTCGCGCGCGAGCCGCGGTCGCAGGGGCGGCGAAGGTGGGGGCGGAGGTTCGAATTCCTCATCCGGAATCGGTTGGCTCGCACGCACGGCCGCGGGCGTCGGCGGTTCGGGTGCCACCACCGGGCCATCGGCGGCGGGCCATTCGGTGAGCGAGAAATCGGAAGGGATTTCCGGCGCCGTTGTCTGATGTGGCTGTGCCGGCGTATCCCGCACCGGCAATTTCATCGCCTCACCGATACCGCGGTCAGGATGCGGCTGAGTTACCACCTGGCCGCGGGGGGCGTCGGCCGCAGCAGCACCGCTGCCGCCGTCGAAAACGTCACCACCAAGCAGCTCGGGTCCCGGACGCTTGGCGCCCGGCGGTGAAAAATCCAGCGGATCATTTTCGGAAAGTGGTGCGACGCCCGGCTGCGACGCGGCGTGTGCTGGCATCAGACTGTCGAACTCCCGGCGCCCGCGCGCGTCCCCTCCGTACTGGTTCGCGCTGAGGTCGAGACCGCGCAGGCTGATGTCATCCGTATCTAATTCAACCTCAAAGCCATACGGACCCACATCGAATTGATCGCGATCTCCGAGCGGCACCGATTTACCGCCGCCAATCACGGCACCGTTGACAAAGGTGCCGTTACTGCTGAAGTCGAGCAGTCGGTAGCCCCCGGACTCGGGCGCTAGCGTTGCATGGTGCCGGGAGATACTCCGCTCCGGGTCCGTGAGCTTGATATCGTTATCCGCGCCACGCCCGAATGACAGCGGTTCGCCGCCGATCTCCCAGGTCTTGCCAATGTGCAAATCCGGATCCGCGCTTCTGATCACTTTGATCTTCAGGGGCATAGGTCACAGTTAACAAGACCATAGGGCGGCGCACATAATCAGCCTTGAGAACGTCACCAGAATCGCTGCATGAGATAGGGCGGATCCCCGAGCGCCGACTCCAATGCTCGGCCAACGTACAGATCGCGGTAGCCAGGGGTCCAGGCAGTCGCCGGCGCACAGTCGGTCGGGTCTTCGCATTGCTCCAGTGGCAGCGCAATCCCCGTGCCGAGTTTACCCACTAATGAAACGCCTTCAATTAAACTGCCGCTTTCGAACACAATCGTATCTGCACGGGTCAACTGCAGAGCCGCGTTCTGGGACGATTGTCCGCCGGAATTGAATGAAGTGATGGCGGCAGCGGCGTCGCGCGCGGTCGATGACACGAAGAAGCTCAGCAAATGTGGAACACGCTGTAGAACCTCCCCTTGAGATAGCGTTCTAGGCGTGCCAGACCCGGCGGCGAATTCCAGCAACGAGGACACTGCGCTTGCTTCCAGAAAGCCGGCTTCTGCGATACCTCGCCCAAGCGTGATGTTACCTGCGCCTTCGATACGTTCTCGTGTCGCGAGGAATGCCGTCCCCGCTGCCAGCGATACCCCCGGCTCAGCGGATATTACGTCGCCAGTAGCCAAGGCCAGCAACGCGGAGGACCCGATATCAACACTGCTGCCGCGGGCAAAATTGATTTTCTTGCCGACCAGCAGCAGGTCATGGCCGTGCACCAGGTTGCTGTCGACATTCAGCGTATTAACCACGCCGCCGAAGGTATCTCGAAGGCTCGCCTGAGTGATGGCGGTGTTGCCACCACTCTCGATCCAGGTGCCGATGGCTAGCGGTCCGTTGAACGCCGCATGTGTTGCATTGAGTCCGGCGATGTCACTGGTGTTAATCACCGCCGTATTATTCAGGGGCAGGCCGGGCAGTATCCCCGTAACCGCTCCGAGCGGCAAAATTGATAGTGTGCTGCCGCCGGTAATATTGCTGGCTAGTGCGACGTTGTTCGAATACAACCATAGCGCGTCACCGTGGACCTCGATGGTTCCGGTGAAGGTGGCGCTGGACTGGATGATATCGTCATTGGCACTCAAAACAATGCGGTCCAAGCCCGTGAAAAACGTGCTACCGATCTGGCCCTGGTTCGCTTCAGCGAGACGAAGAGTTGTACCGCCAGCGGCCCCCAACGTGAGTGTTTTATCCGCGAGCGTCACGCCAAGCTCACTCAGCACGAGGGTACCGCTGGCGTTTGAGTAATCGAAGATGATATTCCCTTCGAGCGCCCCGTTGTATGCGCTCGCCACGTTAACTATAAGCGTGCTGGTCGCGTCTACACCGTTCCTCAAGATACTTCCAGGAGTTCCTGTCAATGCGGCGACTTGGTTGCTCGTGCCATTGAGATCGACGGTGCTGCCATTGATAATCAAGGCGCTCGAACCATTAAGGGCGTCACTAATTCCTAGGTTCAGTATGCCGTCAGAGACAGTTGTCGGACCGAAGTAACTGTTCGCCGCCCCAAGCACCAACGTACCGGTGTCCGTTTTTTCGAGACCGAAGCCGCCGGACACCACGCCATTTAACGTCAGGGTACCGGCACTGCTCACCACACTGTTGGCGGTCAGTGTGATTTCACCACCAGTTACCGCCTCTGCGCCCGTGCCCGCCAGCGTGCCGCCATTGAGCGTCAGCGCTTCGGTTCCAATGTTGACGTTGTTGACGCTGAGCGTAGCACCGGACGCCACCGTCGTACCTGTCGTTGGTGTACCGAGCGCGCTCGCGTTTGATACCGTTAACGTGCCTGTCGAGACTGTCGTTGCGCCGGAATAGGTGTTCGAACCGCTCAGAGTCAGACCCCCCGTGCCGGCCTTCGTCAATCCCCCTGTTCCGGTGATGTTGCCCACAAAACTCGTGCTGCCGTTGTTCCCACCCGCAGTCAGTGTCCCGGCCCCCAGCGCAATCGAGGTCATGGCCGAGGCGCTTGCAATCGAGCCCACCGTCTCGTTGTTCCCGTTCAAATCCAGCACCGCGTTGTTATTCAGCGTCACCGCGCTCGAGTCACCAATCGCTGTCCCGGAACCCGAGCGCAACGTGCCGCCGTCGATAGCCGTCGCGCCGGAATAGGTGTTCGAACCGCTCAGAGTCAGACCCCCCGTGCCGGCCTTCGTCAATCCCCCTGTTCCGGTGATGTTGCCCACAAAACTCGTGCTGCCGTTGTTCCCACCCGCAGTCAGTGTCCCGGCCCCCAGCGCAATCGAGGTCATGGCCGAGGCGCTTGCAATCGAGCCCACCGTCTCGTTGTTCCCGTTCAAATCCAGCACCGCGTTGTTATTCAGCGTCACCGCGCTCGAGTCACCAATCGCTGTCCCGGAACCCGAGCGCAACGTGCCGCCGTCGATAGCCGTCGCGCCGGAATAGGTGTTCGAACCGCTCAGAGTCAGACCCCCCGTGCCGGCCTTCGTCAATCCCCCTGTTCCGGTGATGTTGCCCGCAAAACTCGTGCTGCCGTTGTTCCCACCCGCAGTCAGTGTCCCGGCCCCCAGCGCAATCGAGGTCATGGCCGAGGCGCTTGCAATCGAGCCCACCGTCTCGTTGTTCCCGTTCAAATCCAGCACCGCGTTGTTATTCAGCGTCACCGCGCTCGAGTCACCAATCGCTGTCCCGGAACCCGAGCGCAACGTGCCGCCGTCGATAGCCGTCGCGCCGGAATAGGTGTTCGAACCGCTCAGAGTCAGACCCCCCGTGCCGGCCTTCGTCAATCCCCCTTCTCCGGTGATGTTGCCCGCAAAACTCGTGCTGCCGTTGTTCCCACCCGCAGTCAGTGTCCCGGCCCCCAGCGCAATCGAGGTCATGGCCGAGGCGCTTGCAATCGAGCCCACCGTCTCGTTGTTCCCGTTCAAATCCAGCACCGCGTTGTTATTCAGCGTCACCGCGCTCGAGTCACCAATCGCTGTCCCGGAACCCGAGCGCAACGTGCCGCCGTCGATAGCCGTCGCGCCGGAATAGGTGTTCACGCCCGACAGGGTCAAGGTGTTCGCGTTCTGTTTAGTCAATGCCAGCGAGCCGGTGCCGTCTTGCAGGTCGCCGGCCCATGTGAATCCCGCTGCGTTCGTATCGAGCTGCAACGTTGCTGTTCCCGCACCGTTGTTCAGCACCCGTGCTGTGCCTGTCGTATCTGCGCCCACCGTCAGCGAAACCAATGTCACTGTTAAATCATTCAAATCAAGCGTCGCCGTCGCTCCGAGAATCTTATCCATGACCACTGTGTCACTGACCGAAGCGACATTGCCGAGCTTTAGCGTACCGTTGTTCACGCGCGTCATGCCCATATAGTCCGTCGCCGATGCCAGAGTCAGAACCCCGCTGCCGGTCTTCGTCAATCCCCCCAGCATCCCAACGATGTTGCCGCGATAAGTCGTATCGGTATTGTTACCGCCCACGGTCAGTGTATTGCCCCCCAGCAAAATTGACATCGTACCCAAGGTGCTCTCAATCGAGCCCACCGTCTCGTTGTTCCCGTTCAAATCCAGCATCGCGTTGTTATTCAGCGTCACCGCGCTCGAGTCACCAATCGCTGTCCCGGAACCCAACTGCAACGTGCCGCCCTCGATAGCCGTTGCGCCGGGATAGTTGTTCATTCCGCCCAGAACCAAGGTGCCCGCGTCCGTTTTGGTCAGCGGCCCGCCGCCAGCTACATCACCGTTGTAGGTCAACGTGGTCATACCATCAACATCAAACGTACCCGCGCCGGTGAGTTGCACCCCGCGGTTTGCGTTCAGGGTGAACGTTGATGTCGCCTCCAGCGTGCCGCCGTTGAACGTAAGATGCCCCGGCGCTGCCATGACTGGGGCCACACCCAAGCCGCTGTCAGCGCTCACACGCAACACGCCGCCGTCGATAGCCGTCGCGCCGATATAGGTGTTCCCGGCTAACAGCGTCAGTGTGCCCACACCCTGCTTAGTCAGGCTCGTCCCATTGATAATCATATCCCCAATGTTCTGCGTCGCGGCATTACCCACATTGACGATCAGTGTGCCCCCCGCGAGGTTAATCGTGCCAATATCGGTGATGTTATTGACCGCATTCAGGGTGATGGGGGCACCCATGGAGGTCAGATCCTCGCCGTTCATCAGGATGTCGTTGCCGGCGGTAAACGTAACGGTATCAGTACCGTTCTGCTGGAGAGTGAGGCCCATGCCGGCGATGTCGAAAATGATGTCGTTGGCTGCGCTAAATGTCAGCATCGTCCCCGCGGCAATGGCTTCGATCGTGCCGCGTTCGACGAAAAATTCGTCCATCGTGGGTATCGCGTCGAACGGATTCATGGTGAGTTCCGGCGCCATAGGTGCCACACCCGGCGCCCCTGCGCCGGTGTCCCGGATGTACAGATCGTCCGGATCGAGCAGCAGTTGTCCGTTTGCACCGTGCGGCGCCGACGCATCAACCGTTCCATCAAAAGCCAGGTTCTGCTTGCCCGATACCTCAACGTTACCGCCGTCGCCCGCTTCACTTCCGCCTGTGGCCGAAATATCACCGTGGTAGCGGGTCGCGCCGTCGGCCCAGACAATAACCTTGCCGCCATCGCCCACCTGGCCGGCGTTGGCGCGGATGGCGACGTCCCGACCGATATAGGTTTCCTGGGCATTGGTGATGGCGGGATTCTTGCCCTGGAAATCGCCGCCGATGAGCGCCTCACCGCCACCACTCGACCCCGAAACATCCACGGCGGCCGCGCCGGTCAGCCCGACCCGGTTGCCCAACAACATCACGGAGCCGCCGTGGGCGCCTGCGCTGGCTGCCGTTGTGGTGCCGTGATGCAGTGTGGTGTCGCTCGATTCGAGACGGACCAAACCGCCATCACCGAGCTCGGCGTCCGCGTGCACTGCGCCGCTGTTGTCGATCATTTCCGCGGCGACGAAAATCGCGCCGCCATCCTCGGCACCGTGCGACGACGCATCGAGCACGCCAGTGTTCTCCGCCGTGCCGCCGTCGCCTATCGCGACGAGCCGGATCACGCCGCCAGCGTTGTCGATCCGACCTGCGGTCACGGTGCCGTTATTGACGACGATGCGCGAGAAGACATCACGCGCCGCATGGGCGGTCATAACGACCTGGCCGCCATCGGCCTCGATGACGCCGTCATTAACGAGCGCTGCCGCACTGGCCGAAAGGTTCTCGTCTACAGCTTCGTCTATAGCGAATTGAAGCAGACCGTCTCCGTCAAAATCAACGGTGGCCAGATCACCCGCCGCCAGTGTCCCCTGGCCGCGTTGCGCAACAATCAAACCGTGGTTGGCTACAGCACGCCCGGCGAGCACCACGTCGCCACCTGTTGCTGCCTCGATCGAGCCGTAATTGACCACCGTACCGACACTACCAGCGAGCGCCTGCAATTGGAGCGTTCCGGCCATGAAGCTGCCCACGTCCGCGGCGAGGCCGGCGGCAACGATGCTATTGACGTGCACCTCTGCGCCACGACCAAACAGAACGCCATTGGGGTTGGCCAGAACCACCCGTCCATTGGCTTCCAGGCGGCCAAAAATTGCGGTTGCCGACTGGCCAAGGATGCGGTTGAGGGCAGTGGCGGTCGCCGCAGGCTGCTCGAAACGCACGGTCTCGGCCGCGCCGATGTCGAAGGACTGCCAATCGAGGGCCAGACGTTGCGAGTTCTGAGTGATGACAGTTGTCGCCACATTCGGATTTGAGATACTACCGCTACCACCAACGACGACCCCACCGTTCGGCGCTGCCGCTGCCAAGCCGCCAAGTAAGAGGCTCGAGCCGGCGCATACCAGACGGATCGATCGAGCCAGAGTTCGCGGTCTGAATAATTCGCTTGCCGGTAACCGCCTGTGGATTTTCGAAGCGCGCGAGCGGTCATCATTCATGGCTTAAATCCTTGATTTTTCGGTTGCTCAATGCCCCTGGCATACAGATTCTTTCAAGCGAGGCAATCAAGTCGGGTTCCGTTGACGTTGGTCAAAATGTGTAGTTGAACTCGAGCCAGATGCGCGGGTTTCGCCTGGTGTGTTCCCGCATCGCCGACGCCACTGAGAGCTTGGAATAGAAAATCTCGTTGTGGCGCACCTGGAGCGCGAATCCCGCGGCCTGGTAGGCCCGTGATTCGATAGTGCCGCCGCCGCTCGCCGGATCATTGAGTTTGCCCCAAGCGTAATCGTAGAACGCGGACAGCTGCACCAAGTCCCGCCAAGTGTGGCCGAGGAACGCGGGCTTGTCAGCGATAAATGGCGGCGGCAGCTGATACTCGAACGAGCCAAACACACCTCGGTCGAATAAACCTTCACTAGGTTGGTAACCGCGCACACTGTCAATTCCGCCAATCGCGAATTGTTCGAAGGGAACGAGCAAATCATTCGACCACTGCCCTTCGAACCGCAGGAGGATCTGGTGGCCAGTGAATGTCTCCCCTAGAAAACTGAGGCCCTGCAGACGATAGACATTGGCCTGCAGGGTGTCGAACTTGCCGGTCGCAAAGGCGTTACGTACCGAGCCGCTGAAACGCGTCGGGCTGGGCGTACCCGGCGCATTCACCGCGCCATCCATTGCCCCCGCCAACCCCGGGATCCCCCGGCGGTACTCAATACCGCCACCGTTTACGCCGTAAAACCGACGATCAGTCATATCAGCTTCGATGCGGAAATGCACCACCGCCAGTATGTCGCTGAACTGTCTGGTACCGGCGACGAATGTATCGGCCTGCTTGCGGGTAAAACCCTCGTACGAGGACAGGCTCCAGAATCGATTGCGAACCCAGGCATGGCGGAACTCGATACCCCCCTCGCCGGTCACACCGTCGACTTGCACGCCGTTCGTGAATTTGTCATCGATATCAAAATCGTTGAAGCGATAGAAAACTGCCACCTCGTGTTGTGGTAAGAACAACGGCAGGCTGTACTCGCCAAACAGATATTTTTGCTTGAACGGCCACATCGAAGGCTGGAAGTAAGCGGTAAACTGATCGCCGATACCGAATGGGTTGTTAATGCGGGCCGTCGCTCGCAGGCGCCCGTCTCCAGTTTCCGGGCGGCCGAAATTGTCGGCACCAACTGACAAATCAAAACGTTTTTCCTGTTCCACGCGAGCAACGAGATTACCCTCTCCAACTTCGTCGCCCGGGCGCATGATGCCGGTGACCGCCAGGCCGGGATAATCGTTGATCCGAAGCAAAGCGGACTCGAGAGAATCTTGCTCGATGGGTTCGCCAATGAGGTGCGCAAATGGGCGCGCAATCCAGTTCGACGAATAGCGCGAGTTGCCCTCCGTCGTCACTCGGCCGAGCTTACCGATCAGGAATTCGAGATGGACGATCCCGTCTGAGACTTCCTGCACCGGGACTATCGCCGTGGCATAAAGATAGCCACGGGAACGGTACAGGTTCGAGATGGCATCCGCGACTGCCTGTATTTGCCCTATCGAAAACGTCCCGCCACGTTCGGAAATGGAGGTATTGAGAATCGCATCAACTTCGGCGCGGGCTACGCGTCTTTGGTCCAGCCCGTCGAGACCCTGAATGTCAAAACTGGACACGCTAACCGTGGGGCCCTCATCGACGTCGAGGGGTCGCTCGAGTACAGCCGGGATTTCGAGTTTGGTACCGACGGCTGCGCGCGGCGGTGACAGGGGTTCGTTCCGCTGTGCGCCAGGCTGCACACCGGGTGCGATCTGCTGGGCAAGTGCCGAATAGCTCGCTAGGCTCAAGGCAGCCCAAACCAGATAGATTACGAGAAACTCTTGTTTACCCAAGACACCCTCCATGCATTTTGACTTCGGTCGCGTTTCTCGGTGGCAGGTCGGTAGGGGCCGTCGCTGTCGTAATCCCGCTCGATAATCGCCGCTTATCCAAATCGGGGGTGGACTAGATTCTCACCCCCCCCCTGCTGTAATGCAGCATTTCGCGAATCCAAATGCGTGGTGGTTTTCCAACACAATGGCATCGAAAAATGTGACGCTGGTTGCGTCATCGTAGTTGACTTTCCGATTCTTGCCCTATAGATGGCAATCTAATTAATATTCTATACGAGTGCAAGGTCCCAAAGGCCCCGTCAGACAGGGAAATGAACGCGGTTTGTTGCAAATTGTTTCACCATTGTTGCGAAAATGACAAAATTAAGGTTCTGCGTTGCGAAAATGAGAATAGCAGAAGCCCCGCTGTCGTCCTTACGGGTTCGCAGCGGGTTCCCGATTCGAAGTTGCGCTGATGCGTGAACTACAATGGAAAGCCGTTGGACGCACGGACAGCGGGCGGATCCGGAAACACAATGAGGACAGCATTCTCGTGCGCGATGATGGCGCGCTGTGGTGCGTGGCCGACGGCATGGGCGGGCATGGTTCGGGTGAAGTTGCCAGCCAGCTTATTACATCCACGCTGCGGCGCATCAGCCCCCCCCTGAATCTCGCTGACGCCATCGATACTGCCGACAAGGCCCTCCAGGCCGCGCACCGCGCGCTTGGCGAGCAAGGCGAGAAGCGTGGGCAGATCATCGGATCAACCGTGCTCATCGCAATCCCACGCGGCGAATTCCTCGCCATCCTGTGGGCGGGAGACAGCCGTGCCTACCTGCTGCGCGACACCCGGTGCCACATGCTCACCAGCGATCACACCCAACTGCAGTCATTAATAGACCGCCACGAGATGAGCCTCGACGAAGCCGAGAATCACCCCGCAGGGAACATGGTGACCCGCGCGGTCGGTGCCCCCGGGCCAATCATGGTAGATATCGAGATCATCCGTGCCGAGCCCGGCGACCGGCTGTTGTTGACATCGGACGGTCTCGGCAAGCACGTCGCCGACGACGAGCTCGCTAGCCTGCTCCGCGTTTCCGCAGATGGCGGGCAGACAGCCGATCGCATCATCGCAACGGTGCTGGACCGCGGCGCGGCGGATAACATCTCCGTTGTCATCGCCGACTGCTCCAGTCGCGGCACCTAGGGCGCGCGCCATGACTGCTCGCCGATGGCGCACTCGTGGCTAATTTTCGCAAAGCCTTGCAGGCGCTAGGCGCCGGTGAACTCCACGAGCTCAGGCTCGCGGAAAGCATTGATGAATTGCTATCGCGAAGGCCCGAACTGGGCGCAGACATGCTGCGTCAGCTCGACGAAGCACTCGAGGCGGGCGTCGTATCACATGCCCAGTATTTCGCCATCCGCGGCTGCGTGACCAGTCTTAGCTATCCGCCTGCACAACGCGATGGAGATGCCCCGAGAGCCGACAGGGCCGCGCCGCCAGCGACGGCTCCCGACGACCGCGAGCAGGGTCGGGCGAGTGAATCCGAGGCCCCAAACTACGCCCACGTCGGCGCGTCGGCGAATAGCGACGTGGATGCCAGTGAGCGCACGCAGTTCGACCCAGCCAGCGCACCGGCCAGTAGCACCGATTCGGCCATCAGCATCAACCTCGACGCTTCCGACGCCCCAAGCGGATCACGGTCTGGCGGCTATGAGCGGCCCGGGAGCAATGCCAATGGCGGCCTAGCCGAAGGGGATACTCTGCGCGGGCGCTATGAGCTCGAGCAAATGGTCGGGCATGGGGGCATGGGCAATGTCTTCAAAGCCCTTGACCTGTACGCTGTGGAAGCGGAGGCGCGTAATCCCTATGTCGCGGTCAAAATCCTGAACGAGGACTTCCGCCGCCACCCAAAGGCCTTCATTGCGGCCCACCGCGAAGCCGACCGCCAACAGAAGCAACTCGCTCACCCGAACATCGTCAAGGTGCTCGCCTTTGATCGCGACGGCGAAAACGTCTACATGGTCATGGAACTGCTTGAGGGCAAGCCGCTCAATGAGTTTATCCGCGACCGTCGCAAATCCCACGTCGGTGGTCTCACGTTTGACAAAGCCTGGCCCATCATCGAGGCGCTGGGTGAGGCGCTGCAATTCGCGCATCAGCGCGGCTTCGTGCATTCGGACTTCAAGCCCGCTAACTGCTTCCTGTGCGGCGACGGCGCGGCGAAGGTGCTGGATTTCGGCATTGCGACCGCGGTTGGATCGTCCGCCACGAAGGCGGGGGATGGCGACGGCGCGAGCGCGTCCCCGCCAAGCGCCATTGTGATCGGTCGTGACGGCGCCGGGGATGAAACCCGTTGGGATGCACAGGAACTCCGTGCCCTCACGGTGCCCTATGCGTCTGTTGAGATGATCGAGGGTGCTAAACCGCACCCCGCGGATGACCTCTATGCCCTGGCCCTGGTTGCCTACGAGCTGCTGACCCTGCAGCACCCGTTTGACCGCAAAGGGGCGGACCAGGCCCGCAAAGACGGGCTCGTCCCTCAACCTGTCGCCGGCCTCAGACCTACACAGATGCGCGCGCTGGCCCGCGGCCTCGCATTCTCGCGCGCCGAACGTCCCCCGGATATCCGTACCTTCCTCGCCGATTTTGAAGGACGCGTTCCTCATTGGAAGAACCCCCGCATTGTTTTACCCCTGGCAGCACTCATGCTCGGCGTGCCTGGCTTCTTCCTAGGCCAACATTACCTTCACGAGCGAGCGAACGCACAACTCTCCTCACGCGTTGAGGCGCAGCAGGTGGCCGACGTAGATGCACTTCTCACAACCATATTCGGTCTCGAAGAAGACGAACGGCGTGGCTTCGTCGATAATCACCTTCCAGCCATCGAGCAGCATGCCAAGGCGCATATCGCAGCCATGTTCGGCGACGACGAATTTGATGCGGCAGAAACGTTTATTGAGCGCGTCGCGGGCCTGCGCCAAAGCTGGGGGCTGGTCGCAGAGTTCAAGACGGAACTCAAGCAGCGACGCGCCGAGCGCGTCAACCAGCTCGATGCCGCCATTGATGCTTGCCTTGCCGATAGTTCTTGTTTCGTGAGCGATGGCGTTGGCAGCTACCCCGGGATGTTGGCCACTCTGCGCAAAATCAATCCGTCCCACGCCAAGCTGAATGACCAGTTGGTAGCGACCAACTTCGCAGATGCGGTACGTATCCTACTCGAGGAGGAGCAGATCTCGCAGGCAACGCAGGTGCTGGCCGGCGGTCTCGCGCTAATCCCCGCCGATCCGCAGCTGACCGCGCTACAGGCGGATATCAACGCTCGCGAGAGTGCCGCCGCAGTCGAACGCGAAAACGAGCGGCTGGCGGCCGAACTCGAAAAGCTCGCACAGACCACGGCAACCCGAGATCAACTCCTAACAGCTCTAGCCCACGCAACTGATCTGCAGCAGCGACAGCCAACCCATCCCACGCTTGAGCGGGCAGCGGTCAAACTTGCGCCACTCGCCCGAACTGAGCTTGGCGTGTTGGCCAAAGCACAAGACTGGACTGCACTGGTCGACCTTCGCGAACGGCTCGCGCCGCTCGCCGAGGCCTGGAAGCTCGTCGACGATCTAGCTACCGCGGCGTCAGCCGCACTGGACTTCGAGGCGCGCACAGCCGCATTGCGGCAGGGACTGCAAAATGCCATCGCAGCCGGTCGCTTACTGCCGCCCGACCGACTCGACGGTGCACTCAGCGCGTTCGAGGAACTGGCGCGGCACCTCGGCGAGGGTAGCCAACTAGAAGAGTTGCGCGAACTTTTGCTGTCGTCTTTCATCGCCGAAGCTCGGCGCGCCGCGCGAGACAACACCTTTGAGCTCGCCCGCAATCTCGTCGACGAAGCGTCGAGGATTGGCGGCACGGAAGCGACAGGTCGCGCCCTGGAGCGCTTGAGCAAAGACATAGAACTTGCCGCAACGGCTAGAGAAAGCGCAGACAAGGAAGCGATAAAAGCCGAACGCCTGGCCCGCGCCGCGAGCAGCTTCGAGGAACAGCTGCGCGACCTGCCCCCGACCCAGGCCGCAATGACCTCGGCACTTAGTCTTATCGACGATATTAAAGCGCTGGCGCCAGACCACAAATTGGTCACGGCCGGACCCGCGCGCCTCAAGAACAGCATCGCGGACCTCGCCAGTCGCGCCCTCGAAAATGGTGACATCGAGGCCGGACTGGCGATGTTGGATGCCGCCCGCGCCGCCCGTGTCGCCGAGTCATCACGGCTGAAAAAAGTGCGCCAGGCATTGGAAAGTCAGCGTCAGGCTGGTCTCATTGCCGCGGAAGCCGCGAACGTCGCGCGCAGCAAGGCGATCGTCGACGAGCTGCTGCAGAAGCCGCGTTTCGACGAACGCTGGCGCAAACGCCTGGGCGACGCCTTACAGACCACCAAAGCTGCGGTAGCGGCCGAAGACGCGTGGACGGCGGCGATCGATGGGCGCGTCCGGCAGACTTACTTTGACGAGATCCTGCGCCGACTGACCGGCAAAAATTTCGATGGCGCGCGCGAACTGATGATAGCTCTGGATGGCGTCCCCGCATCGGCGGCGCAGATAAAGACACTCGATGCGCGCATCACGAGCGAAGAATCCGAATGGAAAGCAAACCGCGAGGCGCTAGAACTCGAAGAGCGCAAGACGCGCTTGCGCAATCTGATCGCAGCCAACAAGTTTGAGGACGCGCGCTCGGTTTTTAGCGGGCTGACGAAACAACTTGCAGCCGACGACGGCTTTGTCGCCGAGATCAACAACCAGTTCGCGGAAGCCTACCGGGCACGCGCAGAAAATCTCGCCGAGCACGAACCGGACAAGGCCCTCGCCTTCACCGGCGAAGGCCTGAAATACGCGCCGAACTCCCGTCCGCTGAGCGAACTCGCCGAGAAACTGTACAAGCGTTCGCACGACCGCGCACTCGAAGAGATCGCAAACCTTGACAGTCGCAATGCTACGCGGATCGGCGCCACGCTAAACGCCCTTCGCCAGGCGCGCCCGCAATCTCGCAGCGCGCTGGACGCGGAGTTCGCCGCTGCGGTCAATGCACGTATTGCGGCTTGGCCGGCCGCTGAAGCGACGACTTGCGCGGCCTACCTGGAAAGTGCGGGCACTTTATTCGTTGATGTCAGAATCGAGTCATGTCCGCGGTCCGAAACTGTAGCTGTCGAGCCAACCTGGCTGGCCGAGGTCAACCGCAACATCGATGCGGGCCAACTCACTGCGGCCGGTAAAGCGCTCAACGCCGTTGATAGCATCGGGCAGAGTCTGCCCGCCTATAGCGAGGTCCTGAAGAAGCTCGAATTGCGTCGGCAACTGGCGATGGCTACCGAAGCGCAAGCAAAATCCGCGGACGAGCGGGGTGACCGGGCCGCCGCAGAGGTGGCGCTCGCCGACGCCAAACGCATCTGGACCGATTGGGGGAAATGGCTCGCCATCAATGTCCCATCGGTAACCCCGCGACCGGCGGCGGCCAATGGCAGCAAAGCCTGCATCGCGAAGTTCGCCGGCAAAGGCAGATCCGCCCGTGCGCACTGCTTCGACGCCGTCGGTAACGGCGAGATGGGGCCGAAACTCGCCGTCATTCCCACTGGCGAAGGGGTCCCCCCGTTTGCCATTGGTGTTTATGAGGTATCGATTGGAGACTACAACACCTACTGTAAACTCTCGGGAGCGTGTGCCGCTTTGGACGGCGACGCCTCGATGCCTTTAACAGGTGTTGCGCTGGATTCGGTGCGGCAGTATCTAGCCTGGTTGTCTGCCGCCACGGGGCAGAAGTATCGCTTGCCGACAAATGCCGAGTGGGTATACGCCGCACGGGCGGGCTCGCCGACATCGGATCGCAATGTGAACTGCCGCGTCGTCGTCGGCGGCGCAATTGTCAAGGGCGGGGGACCCCTTAGTGTACGCTCCGGCGCATCCAATCCGTGGGGCCTCTACAACGTTGTCGGTAACGTTCAGGAATGGGTCGAAGATGGCAGCGTCCGCGGCGGCGCGTTTGAGGATGATATCGAACGCTGTGTGCCTGATCTGGAAGAATCCAATGACGGCTCTGGTGACCATGCTACCGGCTTCCGCCCGGTCCGAGAGCTGGGCTGAGCTCGCGGTTACGTCGCACAACAGGGTGCGTATAGAGAACCAGGAAACACACGTCATGGAACAACCCGAAACCCTCGCAGAGCTGCGCGCAGCATTCGCCCGCGCTGATATCGATGCTGAAACCTATCGCGTGATTCGGCGCGCTCTCGTCACGACGATCACAAGCGGCGCACTGCCGGCCTCGCCCTTGCGGCCGCTGCCGGTGAGCACGCCGTCAGCGAGAACGGCGAAGAAGCTCGACTCCGCGGTCGATAACCCACCGCCCCAGGCCACGACGAAGATCCTCGAAGCGCCCCCTACGGCCGACGAGTCAGGGGGATTCGCGCCGCCAATCAGTACGCGACGCGGCCAAACACCGGCAGCAGCGGCCAGCAGTTCCGACGTGCCATCTATGGCCGCTGCTCACAAAGGCCCACCGTGGAATTGGATTGTCGGGGCCGCAGTCGCAACCGGGTTCCTGGTGATATCGGCCGTATTGTTCACGAGCGGACCGGACGATCGGACGCCAGTGCCGGACGGCGACGCCACAGGAGTCGCAGACACGAGTACCGTGGCGCAAACACCGCTGGACTACATCGATTCCTTCATTGCCAGCGGAGAGTGGCGGGCACGTGATATCGCGGAAGCAGGCGCGGTCTTTCGGATGATGAATGCCGACGAACTGCGCTCGGCGCGGGGCATCGCAACCGTCGCGGCACTACGACGCGCAGTTGGCAACCGCATCAGTGATATCGGCGAGCTGCAACGCGTAGGTTTCCACGACGCCGAAGAGGTCAACGCCGTACGGCAGCTGGCCGAGAAACTGGACATCGATACAAGCCGGCTGGATGGGAGGCGATCCTCGGACACGCGAATGAACCCGCGTGACGACCGCACGGCATCGACTGTGGTGAACGTCAAGGGTGACCGAGAAGCGCAAGCTGATGTTCCGCGTCCTCCGGGCGGAGCGGCCATGACCGCCGCACGAGATGCCTCCGCAGAAATTTCACAAGCAGACATCACCACGAACGGCACCGTCTCGAACGACGCTGTCTCGAACGACACCGCTGCAAGTGAGCGCGCCGCAACTGGCGTACCCCCGATCAATGCCGCGTCTTCCGACGACATTGCGCGCATCGCTGACAGGCCCGCGAATCCCACCCGCACACCTGTGCCGACGCCTGCTTCCGCCGCAACACCCGCGTCTGCCGTGGGTGTTGCGGGCCTAAGTAGTAAGCCCGCAGCGGCGCGGCGGTCCGCATCTGCTGCCGTCGCCATACCTGAGCAAACCAGCACCGACGGCGCAATGCTTTCCGTCAAGCCGGCTAGTTACACCAAAACCGATTGCGACAATCCCGCGCTGCGAAGCCACGGCGGGCGCCCGTGCTTCGACAAGTTGCCGGACGGACGGCGAGCATCGAATCTCTCTATCGTTCCAGCCGGGTCGTTCGAGATGGGCGGAGAACGTCCCGTCGAACAGCCCGTACAGCGCGTGACCATAGCTTACGCGCTAGCCGTCGGCGTCGACGAAATCACGGTTGCCGAGTTCGAGCGCTACGTAACGGCCCGTGGTGCGGTCATGCCGCCGCAACCCGGCGATGATCCGAACTTGCCGGTCGTCAACGTCACTTGGTCACAGGCCATGGATTTTACCAGCTGGCTATCGGAAGTAACCGGGCACCACTATCGCTTGCCGTCCGAGGCGGAATGGGAATATTTCGCACGCTCAGGAGCAACGACACGCTGGCACAGCAGCGACACTTCATTCCCCGCGCCAAACATCCACAGCAGCGTAGTAGGTGCCAAGAGTGCGCCGCTGACGGCGCAGAGCACAGCGCGCAACGGTTTTAACCTGCGCCATGTGCTGGGCAACGTGCGTGAATGGACCCTCGATGAATGGCGCGCAAACCACGTCGGCGCACCGCTTGATGGCTCAGCCGTTCAGGGTTCGGGGGAGCGTGTCGTTCGGGGCGGCTCTTACGCCGACACTAACCGCGACGATCTGTCGTTGGCTGCGCGCGCCGCCCAGGACGAGAACGCGGCGACCACGGTCACCGGCTTCAGAATTGTTCGCGAGATTACGTCACGCTGAATCCGCACAACCGGTTACGATGGTGCAAGGCATCGTTTTAGCCGAATGTCGCCCAAGCGCCAGCATCAAGGGTAGCGACGCCCGTTGTGCCACACCGGAGTAGGAAGTGGCAGTATGGCTCCGCACATAAAGACTGATCGAGCCGAATCGGATCTGGCCAGTTAAACACCTCGTACTCGCCTAGCTGAAGCGGTATGGCAACGCTGTTACGTCCACTTCCTGCGCAACGCGCTCGACTACCTGCCGCGCAAAGCCGACGACGAATGCCTGCAGGAACTGCGCTGGCTGTATGACCGGCGCAACCTGCAGGAAGCGCAACAGGATCTGTAGGCATGGCTGGAGCGCTGGCAGCAACGCTATCCGAAGCTGTGGGTGGCGAATTTGTAAATCTTAGCGCGAAACGAACTTATCGCGCAGTCTTGCGAAGATTGGCGAGGGTGATAACGTTCCCCCATGCGCGACCTGCTCATCTTGACGATCAACCTGCTGGTCACCTGCACGAAACTCTTGCGCCCGGGTGGCGTTCGCGCCGTCGCCGCAGAATCGTTGTTACTCAAGCATCAGATCTTGATCAGCAATCGCTCACGGCATCGCGCCCCGAATTTGACGACGATCGACCGTTTCGTACTCGGGCTGACGACCTTGTTCATCAGGCCGCATCGGATCGTTAAACTCTCAGCGCTCCTTACCGCCGGGACCTTGTTGAAATTCCACAAGGCTTTGGTCGATCGTAAGTACCGTCTGCTCTATTCATGCTAAGGCCAGCCTTTGGAGCGTGGACTTGTTCCGCTGCGAGTCAATCCTGTTGCGTAGTCATTGGGTGATGGTCGTCATGGACGTATTCACGCGCCGCTTCATCGGCTTTGGCGTACACGCCGGGGACGTAGACGGCGTCGCAGCTTGTAGGATGTTCAATTCCGCCGTTGGAGGCCAGCCGCTACCGAAACATGTCAGCACCGATCATGACCCGTTGTTTTGCTTTCACCACTGGCGCGCAAATCTGCGTGTACTTGAGATAGAGGAGGTCAAGTCAGTCCCGTACGCGCCGACGTCACATCCGTTCGTTGAACGATTGATTGGAACAGCTAGACGCGAATTCCTCGATCGGGTGTTCTTTTGGAACTCGTCGACCTGGCACGAAAGTTGGCGGCATTCCGAGATTATTACAATGCACATCGCGTGCATCGATCGCTTGGAGGTACCGCGCCCGATCACTGCGCTGGTTTATCGACTCACACGCCTGCTGCGTTCGAACATTATACTTGGCGACGTCATCGCGGCGGGCTGTTTCAGACTCCGCTGGCGGCGTGACTGCGAATTCGCCACCAACAGCCTCGCAACCTATTGTTTTATATTGAAAAATGGCGCGCCCGGAAGGATTCGAACCTCCGACCCCCTGGTTCGTAGGCCGGAAGGCGCGCTACAGGCGTTTATTAATCAACAGTTTGCGGCACCTGCCAGTGTGCTAATGAACGTCAATTGCAGTGAAATGAGTAGAGATATTTCGAGGCACTAGCACACTTTTTGGCACACCTGCTTTTGCTCCGATTCCGGGCAAGACTGCGGAATTTCAGCGCGGTCCCCTATACTCCGGACAACACTTCTGGCGCGGGCAGACCCGATGAACGACCGTATCACCAGCGACCCCGCGATTTGTCACGGCAAGCCCTGCATTCGCGGCCTGCGATATCCAGTCGAGTCAGTCCTTGAATGGTTGGCCGGTGGCATGACCATCGAGGAGATCCTCGCCGATTATCCTGACCTTGAGCGCGACGATATTCTCGCCGTGCTTGCCTATGCCGCGCGACTCGCGCGCGTAAACCGGGCCGAACCCCTCACGGCGTGAAATTCCTGATCGACGCGCAGTTGCCCATGCGTTTTGTCGGGTGGCTGCGGCAGCATGGGCACGACGCCCTGCACACCTTGGACTTGCCGCTTGGGAACCGTACGCCTGACGCTGATGTTGTTGCGTGTGCGATACGCGACAATCGGATTGTCGTGACCAAGGATAGCGATTTCGTGCAGACGTTCTTGCTGACCGGCCAACCGGCACTGTTGTTCATTTCGACCGGGAACGTCAGCAACTTTGAACTCGAACTGCTACTTCATCGCAATATATTGGCAATTGAGCGGGCGTTCGCTAGCTGCCGCCACGTGGAAATCACACGTAGTACATTGATTGTCCACGAATAGGTAACGCAACAAATATCAGGGATTAGCCTTGGACTACAAGAGTCCGTTTACGGCCATGAAGGGACAGTTGGACAGGTCAAATTGACTCTGTCGAGCAAACGGGGACGGCGGCGTTATTTGCCGTTCTCTACCTCTGTTCTTGATATCGTTTTATCACTAGACTTCGGCAAAACCCTAGTTAAATCAGACAAAAAAACCATTTAGCGGAAAGATGTGCCGATGAAAACCCTCCTGTTCACCTTCTTTATCGTCTTTGCGCTTGTTGTAAATAGCAGTCTTGCGCACGACCAGATTCAGCATATTCGCAGTGCCACGTTCAAATTAGACTATGCGGGTACAACCTTTCTGATCGACCCGCTATTGGCGAAGAAAGGCGCGTACCCGGGCTTTGAAGGAACCTTCCGAAGCGAACTCAACAATCCAACAGTAGATCTACCGATGCCGCTAAAAGAGATTGTGGCGGATGTTGATGCCGTTGTTGTCACACATGTGCATCTAGATCACTGGGACGATGTGGCACAAGAAGTACTGACGAAGAATATCCCGCTCTTCGTCCAGAATGAAGCCGATGCTGCGGTCGTCCGATCTCAAGGCTTTTCCAATGTACGTATATTGCACGAGGAACAAACGAAATTTCGAGGTCTATATTTAAGCAAAACAGCAGGTCAACACGGGAGTGACGTCTTATTTGAAATGCCGGATCTTGCTGCAAAGCTTGGCGTGGTAATGGGTGTTGTTTTCGAGGCTCCCGAACGCAAAACGGTTTATGTTGCCGGCGACACAATCTGGTGCGAGGGCGTTGACGAGGCACTAAAGAAGCATGATCCAGATGTGATCGTTCTTAACACCGGCCACGCGATCATCACCGGCTTGGAAGAATATCCGATCATCATGAGCAAGGAAGACACCCTCCATGCCACGATGGCCGCCCCAAATGCGATCGTCGTCGCAGTGCACATGGATGCCATCAATCATTGCGCATTGAGCCGCAAGGAACTGCGGGAGTACGTGAAGGAAAAAGGAATCGAAGATCGTGTATTGATTCCCTCTGATGGGGAAGTATTAAAGTTCTAGCCAGTGAGGAGCAGATATGGCTCCAGGTTTTGATATTCCGAAACCCGCTTGGAGAGAACACAGAAGATCTACCTACCAGGTCGTTGGAGCCGGCCGCGTTGATAGCGGGCTTTCCCTTCGCTACAACCTCTATAGTAGAAATTACTGTAGGACCGATATGGGTCGATAGCAGACTCTGCTGCGCCACGCAAAACGGAATGCTGAATTGGTGGCCGAAGTCGTCTGGCTCGGTAGGGACGAGGATGCATCGACCCGAGCTGCGATGGACGTCGCAGCCTGGGAAATTCGAATTTGATCGGGAGAAGCAAACCGGGCATTCCTTGGCCCGAGCTTCGGGCGAACTGAATGCGAAGTCCGCGCCTGGCGTCGAGTTGCGCGAGCCTCCGTCACCGCCACCCGCCTTAATATCCTCCCCGAAGGTACCCGCGTCATTAGCAAGCGAAGCGCGGTAATGCCGCGGGTGGATTCCTGAGCGCAGTCACGGAGTTAGTGCAGCGATTCTGGGATGACGGTCGAATGACGGCGTCGCCAATTCTGAATTGGGCGCACTGGCCGCCGCTTATATTCAGTACCCGGCAGCAAATTTCGAGGATCCCCTTAGGCGAGGCGGCCAGACCTTGACGAGTCAAGGGCGGGCGCCAGCCCGGCGCAGCGAACCCTTGACGCGGCAAAGCAAACAATACGCTCAATTATGGCTGCATGCGCGGCAGTGCCGTGCTTGCAGCCATGCAAACCTGCGCTCTTGTTCATCAAGAAGTCAGTCAAACACGAAAACGCGCGAACATCTAACGTGATTCAAAGTGATCTTCTGTGAGCCAATGTGAGCCAACAGAATCCAATGTGATACGATGTGCTACGTGTTGCTACGGTATGCACTTTCATCGTAGAAAATGGGCATAAATCGCTGAAAATATTTCTGATTTTTCGCGTGCATTTTTATTTTATTTGGTAGCGTCCCCGTAGGTGGTGTAAATCCGTCTCCACGAATCGGGTCGTGTTCGATTACAACGTCGCGAGCTTAGCGACGTCGATGTTTCGATCGTCGCACACACTCCCGATGGTCTCCAGCGTCATGTAGCGACGCGTCACGGCCCATTCGTCATTCTGCTCGAGCATCATGGCGCCGACCAGACGGACGATGGCTGCGTCGTTCGGGAAGATCCCGACCACACGCGTGCGCCGTTTAATTTCCTTATTCAGCCGTTCCAGCGGATTCGTAGAATGCAGCTGTGACCAATGCTCCCGCGGAAACGCCTTGTAAGCGAGCACATCGTACTCGGCATCGCTCATCAACTCGGCGAGCTTTGGGTGCGAGCTCTCGGAGACTTCGATGAGCTGCCGCCATTGAGCGTGTGCCGTCTCGGCATCAGGTCGGTCGAATGCGGTACGTAGTGCCGCCGTCACCATCGCCTGGGCGCGCTTCGGCACCCGCTGTAAGGCATTGCGCATGAAGTGCACGCGGCATCGTTGCCAGCCCGCACCGATGACCTTGCGCACCGCCGCCTTCAGACCTTCGTGCGCATCAGAGACCACCAGCTTCACGCCGCGCAAGCCGCGGCGCGTCAGGCTCCGCAGAAACTCGCTCCAGAACACTTCCGACTCACTCAGCATCACCTCGATCCCGAGCACTTCCCGGCGGCCCTCGCGGTTCACGGCCACGGCCACGACGATAGCCACGTTGACGATGCGGCCGCCCTGGCGCGTGCGCACGTAGGTCGCGTCCAGCCGCAAGTACGGCCAATCGCCTTCCAGCGGTCGGTTCAGGAACTCACCCACACGTTCGTCAATCGACGCGCACAGCCGAGAGACCTGGCTCTTCGACACGCCGCTCATGCCCATCGTCTTCACCAGGTTATCCACGTCTCGGGTCGACAGACCGCCGATGTAGGCTTCCTGAATCACGGCTACCAGCGCTTGCTCTGACGCACGCCGTGGCTCCAGGAACTGCGGGAAATAACTTCCTCGCCGAAGCTTCGGAACCTTCAAATCCACCGTCCCCGCACGCGTCTCCCAGGTCCGGTCACGATAACCATTGCGGTAGTTCTCTCGCTCGTCGTTGCGCTCGTAGCGGCTTGCCTTGCACAGCGATTCAACGTCCAGCTGCATCAGACGGTTCGCTACGAAGCCGATCATTTCCGAGAGCAGCTCCGCGTCCGAGCCCTTGTCCAGTAACTGTTTTAGCGCGATCCTTTCATCGGCCATTGCGTTCTCCTTTGGCTTTCCGGTTGAGTTGTGGTGACACAACCCTAGCCGGGGAGACGCGATGGCCACTAGACGGCCTTCGAAGATAAAATCTTAATTTCCACCACTTCCGGGGACGCTAACTCATTCCGAGTGATCTTGCGCCGGGCGCAACTGGATTGGGAATGGATCGATCGCGTTCCTGCGATCCGGCTACGGCCCAACCCTGTCCGTCGGATCCGTTGGTTGAAACGTGAGGAAGCTCATCGATTGTTGAGCGTCTCGCCGCCCCATCAGGCGGCGCTGGTGCGCTTCTCGCTGGCCACGGGGCTGCGCGAGAAGAATGTGACGCGATTGGAATGGTCGCAGGTTGATCTGACACGCCGCATGGCGTGGTTCCATCCCGACCAGGCCAAGGCGAAGAAGCCGATTGGCGTGCCGCTGAACAATTAAGCGGTGCTGGTGTTGAGACAGGAAGCAGGTAAGCACGACAAGCGTGTGTTCACCTGGCAGGGTCGGCCTATCGACAAGGCCAAAACCCGCGCCTGGCGACGCGCACTGAAGGAGGTCGGCATCGAGTCATTTCGATGGCATGACCTGCGGCACACCTGGGCTTCGTGGCATGTGCAGAACGGGACACCGTTACACGTGCTGCAAGAGCTTGGGGGCTGGGCCTGCTTCTCGATGGTTCAACGCTACGCGCATCTGTCGGCGGAGCATCTGGCGGAGTACGCCGGCAATGTGTCCACGATTCGTGCTGTGGTTAGCACACTTTCTGGCACACCCGGTGAGGAGAAGAGCGAAAGCAGTGCGCGGGAAACTGCGTAACTGCTTGAGATGAGAGAAGGAATTTGGCACGCCGGAAGGATTCGAACCTCCGACCCCCTGGTTCGTAGTTCGTACTTCTTTCTATATCTGATTGAATTTATTGAGTAATAACTCGGACGTTCGTTGCAATAATGCCCAGCTGTGCGGAACTTTGCAGAACCAATCCTCGCAAAAGTCCCGCACCTGTTAGCCCGGATTTCTCACACGTAGTTAGTGCATCGGGCCTCCGAGAGGATCAAACTTGTTTTGTGTGAACGAGTTACGACCCCTCAGAGGAGGTTCCCGATGCCGACACAGTGTACCGCTGAACAACTGACGTTTTCATGGGCTGGACGCCGCCGCGTGGTGGCGGCGTTCGATGGTGGAACGGTGAGCTCGGATGGCGGCGCGCTGCTGCTGGGTAAGGCGGACGCGGCGGTCGGTCTGATCGACCGGCTGTCGCGCTGCTTCATCGACGAGCGGCAGGCTGACTTGGTCGAGCACTCGTTGCGCACGCTGGTCGGTCAACGGGTGTTCGCGCTGGCGCTGGGTTACGAAGACCTGAACGACCACGACGAGCTACGCCATGACCCGGTGATGGGTGCGCTGCTGGGCAAGCTGTCGCCGCGGTTACGCGAGGACTGTGCGGCGCTGGCGGGCAAGAGCACGCTGAGCCGTCTGGAATGCTATCCAGCGAGCGGGGTGCATCGCTATCACAAGATCCGCCCGGACGAATCAGCGATCGAACGGTTGTTCGTGGCGCTGTTCCTGGAGGCTTACCGCGAGCCGCCGGCGGAGATCGTGCTGGATCTGGATGCGACCGACGTGGCGTTGCACGGCCATCAGGAAGCACGGTTCTTTCACGGCTATTACGATCACTACTGCTACCTGCCGTTGTACATCTACTGCGGCGAGCATCTGTTGGCCGCGAAGCTACGGTAGAAGCGAACATCGACGGTGCAGCGGGGGCGGTGGGGAAGAGGTCGAACGCATCGTCGCCCAGGTGCGCGCGGTGAAGCCGAAGACGCGCATCGTGCTGCGGGCGGACTCGGGCTTCTGCCGTGAGGCGTTGATGGGCTGGTGCGAGGAAAATGGCGTGGAATACGTGTTCGGGCTGGCACGTAACGCCCGTCTGGTGCGGGCGATTGGCAGTGAACTGCAGACGGTGGCGGAGACGTCGGCAGCCACGCAGAGCCCGGCGCGCTGTTTCCGCGAGCTCGCGTATCGGACGCGCAAGAGCTGGAGCCGGTCACGCCGTGTGGTGGCCAAGGCTGAGCATACCGGTGACAAATCCAACCCGCGCTTCATCGTGACCTCGTTGTCGAAGCGACGCTGGGCGGCACGGGTGCTGTACGAGGACTTCTATTGCGCGCGCGGTGAGGCCGAGAACCGCATCAAGGAATGCCAGCTCGACCTGTTCGCCGACCGGCTCTCGACCGAGACCCTGCGCGGTAACCAGCTGCGCCTGTGGTGGGCGTCGGCGGCTTATGTGCTGGTCTGACGCCGTGCGCCGCATCGGACTGCCCGGCACCACGCTCGCGCGTGCTTGTGCGACGACCATCCGCCTGCGCCGCCTGTTGAAGATCGGCGCGGTGGTCACGGTCAGCGTGCGCAGGGTCAAGCTCGCGATGAGTAGCGGCTGCCCGCATCAGCGGGAGTTCATCGCCGCCTGCCATGCCCTGGACGTCGCGGCGCGTTAAGCCGCCCCCTACGAACCAGACTGCTGCCTTCGCCATCGAACCCCACCACCGACACCGTCGGGCGGGTTCGCTCGCCCGCAAATAGGCAAGCCGCGTGATCTGCCGGGTTCACGCCAGCGATGCGCGGCTCGCTTCCCCCATCGCTACCAGACGACTGCGCTAATCGCCGACGCGGTGA
>CALOBG010000124.1:0-11920 GCA_942490995.1 uncultured Gammaproteobacteria bacterium | reverse complement strand
ACTGGAGTTCGACGCACTGCAGCGCTTCTATCCTGAGCTGCGCGGCGGTTTTGAACTCGGCGCTGCGCAACCGCTCGCGTGGTTGTTTCGTCCCAGCGCCGACCGTAGTCTGTGGCGGGCGCAGGTCGAGTTCATGCGCGAACTGCGTGCAAGCGGCGAATTCGATGCCCTCTTCGCGCGTTATTTCGGTCACGGCGATGCGTTCGATTATGTTGCCGCGCGCGCCTTCATGCGTCATTATAAGGAACGTCTGCCGGCCTTCCGCCATGCCTTCGTCGCCACCGGTGCGGCGCTTGACATCGACTGGCGCCTGCTCGCCGCGATCGGCTACCAGGAATCGCATTGGTCGAACGACGCCAGGTCACCGACCGGTGTCCGCGGCGTGATGATGCTGACGCGCTCTACGGCCAAACTGCTGAACGTCGATCGCCGCGATCCCGAACAGAGTATCGACGGCGGCGCGCGCTACCTCGCGCGCATGAAACGACGGCTGCCGGCGCACATCACGGAACCGGACCGTAGCCTGCTGGCGCTGGCAGCCTACAATATCGGATTCGCGCATCTCGAGGACGCCCGCATCCTCACCGAACGCGCCGGCCGCGACCCGGACCGCTGGGAGGCGGTACGAGAATTTCTGCCCAGGCTCGCCAACCGTCGCGTCGCCAGCAAAGCGCGACACGGCTATGCGCGCGGTCACCAGGCGGTCCATTTCGTTACCAGCGTGCAGGGCTATTTCGAGCAGCTGCGCTGGCTGGAAGCCGGTGACTACGACGTCCAGCCCCCGCTCCCTGAGCCCGTCCAGACGCTGATCTCGCCGGTGTTATAAGGTCCTACAACCAGACCGCCCCGCTGCGGAGACCGCGACGTCAGCCGCCCCAATGCCCGCATGGGGAGCTCGGGGCCGGCTGCCCGCGCACGTTCAAGCCGCGCCGCCATCAGACGAGAATCTCCCGAGCAGTCGGGGTGATTATTCTGCCAAGCATCCTTTTCGCCAGCTCGCGCGTCATTCTGATAGCCATGGCCAGCCAGCCGGCCCCAGATCAGGGTTTATCGCACGGCGCTAGGAGCCTGGCGGACTTAGGAACAACCTACTGCGCTGGCGGTAGAGCGGCCCAAATCTCCGCGATTTCTCGTTACATAGAACCACTATGAGCCTCGAAATCGCCAATATTTGGTCTCGCTCTCCCACCATGCTCGTTACGATTGCCTAAGTCCGACAGGCTCCTAGTCCCACGGGGCAACCGGGCAAAACTCGAACATGCCGATTTCAATCCAAACCGAAGGGAGAGTAAGTACATGAATAGCCTTGTTATTACACCGATGTATGCGGCGATGTTAGGCATTATCCTGTTAGTGCTAAGCATTCGTGTGGTGGCGGTTGTGCGCGCCAAAGGCAGCGTGCAGTACGGGGACGGCGGACGTCCGGACTTTACCCCTGTGGTCCGCGGCCAGGCGAATTTTGTCGAATACGTGCCGCTGATCGTGATCCTGATCGGCTTCGCGGAAGCCGGCGGTACTTCGAGCACCTGGATCCATATATTAGGTGGTGTTTTGCTAATCGCTCGCATAATTCACCCGCTCGGCTTGACCAACAAGGCCGGCATCAATCCGTTGCGATTTATTGGCACTAACCTCACCTGGTTGGCGTTGCTGGGTTCGGCAGGCTGTGTCTTGTACAACACGTTTACGTAGGTCATGTAAGGCGCCACGGCAAAGATATTACGCGGGCACGAAGCAGGCGTTATCGTGTCGCAATGTCGCGACGAGATAGCGCGCAGATGGCCGCGCATCTTTTTTGCCGGTACCAACGTCATGCTAATAATTGTGTTTGGCCAGGAGATTTTCGATGTACGACTTTGCAGCCAAAAAGGCGTTGGTGATCGGAGCAAGCCGCGGTGTGGGACGCGAAATTGCAGTTAAACTTGCCGCAGCGGGTGCTGTCGTTAGAGCAGTGGCGCGCGGTACAGAAGGGCTGGACCTCCTGGCGCGCGACTGCACCTCGATAAGTACACTCGCCGGAGATATGGCAGACGCCGATACTGTTGCCAGGTCTTTTGTCGATTTCAAGCCGGATATCCTCATCATCGCTGGTGGCGCGACGCCCTCGTCGGGTTCTTTTCATGACCTGGATTGGTCAGACTTTTCGCAGGTGTGGGAAACCGACACCAAGGCGACTTTTATGTTCCTCAAAGCGGCAATCAATCTGCCCTTGGATCCCGGCGCCAGAGTGCTGGTGATCAGCAGCGGCGCCGGCCTCGGCGGATCGCCCGCGTCCGGTGGTTATGCCGGCGCTAAACGCATGCAAATGTTTCTGGCAAATTACGCTCAGAACGAATCGGACCGGACCGGGCTGGGCATCGACTTTGCGTCCTTGGTTATCAAGCAAATCATGACTGAAACAGAGCTGGGCCGGTCGGCCGCGCAAAGCTATGCCGATCGGGGCAATATCTCAGTGGCCGAGTTCATGACGCGTTTCAAACCCTACATCAAGCCGCAGGACGCGGCAGAAGCAGCGCTACGAATTGTGGCCGGCGATGATGTTGAGAAAGGCACTTGTTATGGGATTTCTGGCCAGGGGCTGGAAGTATTGTGATCATGGCTCGCAATAGAATTACGGGTTTTTACTGGTGATGCTCACCGACGAAGAATTCGCGCAGTGGGCCGGTGCGCTACGGCCACGCCTGCATCGCTACTGCGCGCGTATGGCCGGCTCTGTTGTCGACGGTGAAGATGTAGTGCAGGAAACGTTAGCAAAGGCCTATCAGGTGCTTACCGTGGCTCATGAGATCGAAAATGCGGAAGCATGGAGCTTTCGAGTTGCTCACAACAAGGCAATGGACTTTTTGCGTCGGCGGGCGCGGGAACAGGATCTCGTCGACGCGGGTGAGTTTGAATCTGAAGCAGCCGAGGATCGTTTGTCGCGCAATGAAATCGCAAGCTTAGCGCTAACCGCGTATATGCGACTGACGGCGCGCGAGCGCAGTTGCACCATCCTCAAAGACGTGTTGGGTTATTCACTTCGCGAAATCAGCGAACTTGTTGACGCAAGCGAATTGTCGGTCAAAGCGGCGCTGCATCGCGGACGCCAACACTTGCGCTCAGTGCAGTCCGATCCCGCAGCTGAGAACGGGGTTCAGATCGATGCGAAGCAACGGCAACAACTAGACGACTACATCAGTAAATTCAATAATCGCGAATTCGACCTTCTGCGTGACACGCTGGCTGCCGACGTTCGCCTCGATCTCGTTGGCCGCCACCAGGCCAAAGGTAAAGCCGGCGTCGGTAACTATTTTAGCAATTACGAAAAGATCGATAACTGGCATATGGCGCCAGGACTGATCGATGACCGGGTGGTAGCGGTGGTGTTTGTTGCGGACGAAGTAAAATCAGCTCCGGCGTACTTCGTACTACTCGAATGGACAACGGCGGGCTTGCTGCTGATTCGCGATTTTCGCTACGCGCGCTATGTGATGGAAAGTGCCCGCGTAATACCTCTGAATTGAGTTTCGGCACGCGGGATGCGCGCAGAGTCGCTGGTAGTGCGCGAGCGCACGCGGAAACGCGGTGTACAGTTTTTCTCCGACGAGTGGCGGGAGACCAAGCCGTTCGAGCGCCGCTGAGCCACCTGCTCGTTGGCAAGCCGCTCCGGCTCACCCATCAACGTGCAGGGCTATTTTGAGCAGCTGCGCTGGCTGGAAGCCGGTGACTACGACGTCCAGCCCCCGCTCCCTGAGCCCGACCAGGCGCTGATCTCGCCGGTGTTATAAGGACCCGGGATCCGGCGCCGGTGTGCGCTGCGCATGCCGCGGTGTCAGCCGCTCCAAGGCCCGCGCAGCGCGCCCGGAGCCGGCCGCCCGCGCGCGTTCGAACAGCGCCACCGCGCGCCGGCGATCGACAGCCACACCGCGCCCGCGCAGGTAACACACGCCGAGACAGAATCCGGCATCGACATGACCCTGTTCCGCGGCGCGACCAAACCATTGGCATGCCTGCGCGTAGCCGGCCTCGTCACCCCTGGCCGCGCAGGCCCGCCCGAGCCGGTACTGCGCTTTGCAATTGCCACCCGCCGCCGCGCGGCGTAGCCAGTCCAGCGCGGCAGCCGCCGTCTCCTCATTGTTGTCGCGTGCTGCCAGGCGGCGGCTGAGCTGGTATTGCGCCTTGGCGTAGCCGCCCTCGGCCGCGCGCTGCAGCCACAACATCGCGGCATCGTCATCGCGGGCGACCCCGAGACCACGCCGATATAAATGGGACAAACTCAGTTGTGCCTGCACCAGCCCCTGTTCGGCGGCGGCATGGATCCAGCCGGCGGCGGCGATATCGTCCTGCGGTTCAACATCGCCACCGGCCATCAACAGACCAAGGTGATATTGCGCCCTGACGAAGCCGCCGTCGGCGGCCTTGCGATACCACTCGAGCGCCGACTGCGGGTCGCGGTCCCTGCCATCGGCAACGGCGAGGAGTCGCGCAAGTCTGAACTGGGCACGCAAATGCCCCTGCGCAGCGGCGAGTTCGAGCAACTGGCGCGCCGTGCGCAGGTCACGGGCGGTGCCTACCCCGAGCAGGTGGCACATCGCGAGCCGGTAACGCCCGGCCGCGCTACCGCCCTCGGCGGCACGCGTATACCAGTCGAGGGCGACGTCGAGGTCGACACCGCGGCCCTGGCCGCGCTGATAGCACCAGCCGAGCAAAGCCTGGGCGTCTGCATCACCGTTGCCGGCGGCGCGGGCAAGTGCCGCCATTGCCGGGCGCAGGCTTTCGACATTCTCAGGCGCATCAAGCGCCAGCGCCGCGGCGCAATAGGCCGCGCGATTATGCCCGCCGCGCGCGGCGGCGAGATACCACTGGATCGCTTTATTCCCGTCCGGCGCGAGATTCCAGCCCTTGGCATAACACTGTCCAAGCTGAAAACAGGCCTCGGCATCACCGCTTGCCGCCGCCGCAAACAGGCGTCGCACAGGGCTCGGGGCCGGCGCATTCGGCTCGCTTAAGCTCATTTCGCGCGGCGCCGGCGTTGGCATCGAAAATTAGGGTCCTCGGCCGCAACAGACTCATTAATCATCCTGGTTGCAGGCCATTTCACACCGATTCGTGACCCCTCGCAACGCCGGCCCGAACGGCGCAATGCCGACGCCATCACACTCTCCTCGCCGCCCCCCTGGGCGGGACTCAAGCCGGCCTTGGGGCGGCCGCTAGCCCCTTCATGGATAACGCCGTAAAAATGCCGCCACCGGGCTCACCGGTGGAGACCCTGGTCGAAGGTATGGTGGATCTCGTGCCTTTGCCCCAGGCCTATGTCCGCATCCGCGGTCTGGTCGACGATCCGATGACCGATCTGCGTGAAATCGCGACGATCGTCAGCGCCGATCCGGCCCTGACCGCGCGCGTATTGCGCCTGGTCAACAGCGCCTACATCGGACTCATGGCGCCCATCGACTCGATCGATCACGCCGTGCGTGTGCTCGGCATGGAGCAGATCCACGACATGGCGCTCGCGACATCGGCGATCGGTTCGCTATCGCAACTGCGTGGCGATCTGTTCGACATCTACGATTTCTGGCGGCTGAGCATCTACTGCGGCGGCACCGCCAAAGAAATTGCCGCACGGCTTGGCCTGCCCGGCGGACAACGCATGTTCGTGTCCGGATTGCTGCACAACATCGGCAATCTGATCATCGCGCACGAGATGCCGCAGGCGTTCGAGGATTGCCGTCAACGCGCACGTGCGCTCAAACGACCGTACTTCGAACTGCAGCGCGAGTTGTTTGGATTTGACTATGCCGAAGTCGGTGCGGAAATCATGCGCACCTGGAACCTGCCCGAGGCGCTGCGCCAGCCGGTCCTGCAGCACACCCGGGCGATCGGCAATCTGTCTGAAGAAGACCAGCCCCACGCCGCCATCCTGTCGCTCGCCGCGACCACCGCGCGCGCGGCGAGCTGGCATTCGGATGACAAAAGCGAGCCGGTGCCGGACTACGACGATGCGGCGATGAGCCTCACCGGCATCGATGGCGACGCCATCGAATCGCTGATGACCTCAGTTGACGAAGCGGTCGCCGAATCACTCGCGGCGTTGTTGCCGGAATACGCCTGAATCCAGACTAAGCGGCGCCGGCCCGCGCCATGACGTAGCTGCCCGGCGCGTCTTCCAGCGCCGGCAGCCCACCCGCACCCGGTTCGCGCGCCGCCACCCTGGCGCCGCCGTGGGCAGTGATCCACGTGTACCACTCCGGCCACCACGACGTTTCGTGCTGGGTGGCCTGTGCCAGCCACTGCTCGGCGTCCATGCTCGCCGGCGCGGGCCCGGTGAAATGACCGTACTGCCGCGGCCCTGGCGGGTTGATGATGCCGGCAATATGTCCGGCCTGGCTCAGGATGAATTTGGTTTCGCCGGCAAACAGTCGCGCCCCGGCGTAAGTCGACTTCCACGGCGCGATGTGGTCTTCCACTGCCGATACGAAACACACCGGGATATCGACTTGCGACACATCCACCGGCACTTCCTCGATGGTCATCCCGCCCGGCTGGCACAGCCGGTTATGCAGGTACATCTGGCGCAGATAGGTGCTGTGCATACGCGCGGGCATGCGCGTCGAATCGGAATTCCAGAACAACAGGTCGAAGGCCATCGGCTGCCGGCCAAGCAGGTAGTTATTGACCACGAATGACCAGATCAGATCGTTCGCCCGCAGCATATTGAATGTGCTGGCCATCTCCGCGCCGTCGAGGTAACCGCGCTCACTCATTTTCTGTTCGAGCGAATCAAGCTGTTCTTCATCGATGAACACGCCCAGATCGCCGGGCTCGGCGAAGTCGATCATGGAGGTAAAAAACGTCGCCGCTTCGATGCGCTCGTCGCCGCGCGCCTTCATCAGGGCGAGCGTCGCCGCGAGCAATGTCCCGCCGAGGCAATAACCGATGACATTGAACGATGTTTCACCGGTGGCCTGCTCGATGGCATCGAGTGCCGCCAGCGGCCCCTCGCGCATGTAGTCGTCGAAATCCTTGTGTGCCAGCTTCTCGTCCGGGTTGACCCATGAGATCACGAACACCGTCAGGCCCTGGTCGACCGCGGCCTTGATAAAAGAGTTTTTCGGCTGCAGGTCGAGGATGTAGAACTTGTTGATCCACGGCGGGATGATCAGCAGCGGCCGCTGGTAGACTTCGCTCGTCGTCGGCGCGTACTGGATGAGTTGCATCAGCTCGTTCTGGTAGACCACCTTGCCGGGTGAAACGGCGACATTCTTGCCCAGTTCAAAAGCGCTCGAATCCACCATCCGCGTGCGCAGCGAGCCGTCGGCGGGATCGATGTCGGCGAGGAAGTTTTTCAGCCCGTCGAGCAGATTGCGGCCACCGGTTTCAACCGTCGCGTGCAGCACCTGCGGGTTGGTCGCGGCAAAATTTGTCGGTGCCAGCGCGTCGACGAACTGGCCCATGTAGAACTCGACTTTTTTACGGGTTTTTTCGTCGAGCCCGTGGGTACCGGCAACCGTCTCCTGCAGGATCCGCGCGGTGGCGAGGTAGGTCTGGCGAACGTAGTCGAAAAACGGATTCTTTTCCCAGTCCTCGGCCTTGAAGCGCCGGTCGGCGGCGTCAGCGCTGACCGCCGGCGCGGTGTTGCCGCCGAACATCCGTTCCGCGGCGTTGTGCCAGATCTTCATATAGGTCTGCCAGGCCTCGAACTGCACCTCGAGCAGGCGCGAGGGATCGCGAACCAACTCCTCGGTAAACGCCGCAAAGGCGGGCAGCACCCCGAGTGGATCGATGTCGTTCAGATCGGTCGAGGCGTGCTTGTCGATAAAGCGCTGCAGCAGCTTCTGCGATTGCGCGCTGACGTTACCGACGGCTTCCGCGACGTCGAGCGGGCTGGGTAAATCACGGTGCAGAATGGTGGGGTCCATAATGAGCTCCGAAGGCGGGTGACAGGCCCTGATGCAAGCGAAGCACACAGGACAGCGGATTGCACGTCGTCCTATGCTGCGTTGCAACAAGTTCAGGCCCGAACTATAGGAATGACCACCGCGACTGTCAATGACAGCCGCGCAGACGGGCCTGCGGTCAGCGCCGTTTCGGCATGTACAGGTCGGTGATCGTGCCGCTGAAGGCTTCCGCCGCCATGGCGACGGTCTCCGACAGGGTCGGGTGCGGGTGGATGGTCAGGCCGATGTCTTCGGCATCGCAGCCCATTTCGATAGCGAGCGCGACTTCGGCGATCAGATCGCCGGCGTTGGGCCCGACGATACCGGCGCCAATCACGCGGCCGTCCTCGGCGTCGAACAACAGCTTGGTCATGCCTTCGCTGCGTCCGAGCGACAACGAGCGACCGCTCGCGGCCCACGGAAACACGCCTTTACCGACTTCGCGCCCCGCTGCCTTGGCCTCGTTTTCGGTCACCCCTGCCCACGCCACTTCCGGATCGGTATACGCCACCGAGGGGATCACGCGGGCATCAAAGGCGACCTTGTGTCCGGCCGCAACTTCGGCAGCGACTTTGCCTTCGTGCACCGCTTTATGCGCGAGCATCGGCTGACCGACGATGTCGCCGATCGCAAAAATATTCGCCACCGCCGTGCGCTGCTGTTTATCGACCGTGATGAAGCCGCGTTCGTCGACCTCGATGCCGATCTCGGCGGCACCGACGCTGGCGCCGTTGGGTTTGCGTCCAACCGCAACAAGGACGCGGTCGTAGGCGGCGTCGGCCGGTGCGTCCTTGCCCTCAAAGTGTGCGATCAGGGCTTCGGTCGTGGCCTCGACCCCGGTCACCCGAGTGTCGGTATAAATCGCCTCGAGCCCTTTGCGCAGTCGTTTCTCCAGCGGCTTGACCAGATCGCGATCGGTGCCGAACATCAGCTCCGGGGTGAGTTCAACGACGCTGACGCGGCTGCCGAGTTCCATGTACACGGTCGCCATTTCCAGGCCAATGATGCCACCGCCGATCACCAGCAGGCGCTGCGGCACGTCGCTCAAGGCCAGTGCGCCGGTCGAATCGATAACGCGCGGGTCGTCGTAGGGCAGCCCCGGCAGGCGCACCGGCTCCGAACCGGCGGCAATGATGGCCTGGCCGAATTCGACGCTTTCCGTCTTTCCGTCGTTGCTGAGTTCCAGCGTGGTAGCGGAATTCAAGCGTGCCGTGCCGCGCAGGACCTGGACCTTGCGCTGCTTGGCCAACCCCTCAAGGCCCTTGGTCAACTGTCCGACCACTTTCGATTTCCAGCCGCGCAGCTGATCGATATCGATGCTCGGTGGCCCGAACTGAATGCCGTGATCGGCCATCTCGCGGGCTTCGCTGATCACTTTCGCGGCATGCAGCAGCGCCTTGGACGGAATGCAGCCGACGTTGAGACAGACCCCGCCAAGCACCTCGTCGCGTTCGACCAGGGCCACGTTCAGACCGAGGTCCGCGGCGCGAAACGCGGCCGAGTAGCCGCCGGGTCCGGATCCGAGTACTACCAGGTCAAACTTCATGTCGCGCTCCGTTTCGGTTTTGCATCGGGGTTGGGTCGGTACAGTACGGCGACGCCACCGATGGTCGAGACCAGATCGGCATCCAGCGCGTCGCTGATCGATTTCAGCGCGGTCTGGCGGGCGCTGCGCTCGGCACCGCGCATACGCACCTTGATCAGTTCGTGATCGTCTAGCGCGCGGTCAATCTCGGCGAGCACGGCGTCGCTCACGCCGTGCTGTCCAATCAGCACCACCGGCTTCAGATGATGCGCGCTCTGGCGCAGTTTGCGTTTTTCCGCGGCACTCAACATAACTATTCGGGATCTCCGGATCGACCAACAGCGGGGCCAGCGCGAATGATTCCATAAATCGCCGCGCTCTGCCCGACCCGATGCCAGCTGCGGAGTATGGTTTACTAGATGGGCATGGTCACAACTAATCCCACCAACGACAGCGCTGCCCCTGTAAATAACGTTGCCGAGGCGTTCGCACGCAACCTGATTGCCGGTACGCGACTCGCTTTCGCGCGCCCGATACGCGGCAGCGACTTTGTGCTCGGGGTACGCGATCTTGCGTTTGCGCTGCTCGTATTGTGGGCGGTGGCGCTACTCGTGGCGCGGCTGGCGGCCGGCGCACAGGCCGAGTTCTGGACCTGGGGGCTGATCGCAGTGGCTGCGCGCCTGTACCTGTGGCTGAGCGCCGTGGCGCTACTGTGCTGGCTGGCCGGTCACGCCGGCGCCGTCGTCGCCGTCATCACCGCAACGCTTTACGCGAGTGCGCCGCTGCTCCTGTTCAGCGGCGTGCTCGCGGTGCTCGCCACTGCCCTGGACGCCACGCCTGTCGATCGTTATCGGGATCTGTTTGACCAGGCCCTGCTGCTGTGGTGTGTGCTGGTATTCTGGCGAGTGCTGGTCCTGACCACCGCTGCCGTCGCGCCGCGGCGCGCCGGCGCCGCGTTCGGCTACGCCGGCATGCTCATGCTCGCGGGCCAGACCCTGCCCCATGCGCCCTTGTTTTACGTCGCGGCGCCAACACCACCGCAAAACGATATCGAAGCCACCTACTATCGCCAGGCCAGCCTGTTGCAGGATCAGATCGACCAGCTCGCCGCGCAGCGTCCGTCCGCCATCGACATGTATTTCATCGGCTACGCCGGGTTCGGCGCCCAGGACGTATTCATGCGCGAAACCCTGGCCACGCGCAGCATCGTCGAACGACGCCTCGGGTTGCACCGGCGCACGCTCGCGCTGGTCAACAATCCTGCCACGGTTGACACCTTGCCGCTCGCCAACCTGCCCAACCTGCGGCGCGCCACCGCGGCCCTGGCCGAGGTCATCGATCGCGAGCAGGATATCGTGTTTCTGTTTCTCACCTCGCACGGCTCCGAGGACGCTTCGCTGGCCGCCGAAGCCGGCGCCCTGCAGCCCAATGATCTGTATGCGGAGGGTGTGCGCGGCGCCCTCGACGACGCGGGTATACGCTGGCGGGTGATCGTCGTCTCGGCGTGTTATTCGGGTAGCTTTATCGAAGCGCTGCGCTCACCCACGACCCTGATCATCACCGCCGCCGCGGCCAATCGCTCATCGTTCGGCTGCAGCCATGAAAATGCCTGGACCTATTTCGGCCAGGCTTACTTCGCCGAGGCGCTCAACGAAACCCGCGACCTTGTTCGTGCCTTTGAGCACGCGCGCGGGATTATCCGTCAGCGGGAGAAACGTGAAGGCAAGCGTGCCTCGCATCCGCAGATCTCGCTCGGCAGGGAAATCCGCCGCCACCTGCAATCGTGGCGGGTGCAGGCCACGCTCGACAGCGGGGGGAGATCGCAATAAACCACCCGCTGCCGTATGACGCCGCGCCGCGACCGGCGCCGGCACTTCAGCCGCCAAACATCTTGCGCAGGTTTTCGAAACCGGCCTTGTACATGTTCTGGATCGCGGCTGTCGCGTCGTTTTCATTGGCGCCGCTGGCCGGTTCGAATTCGCTCTCGACCACTCGACCACCGCCTTGCCGTCCTTGCCTTCCTTGACCCGCAGCGTGGCGGTGTAGTTGGCCACCGGCAGCGGTCCGCTGACGATGCTGTAGCGGTACAATCGATCACCTTCCTCGATCTGCTCGAGACGTTCGACTACTTCACCGCCGCCGAGCAGGCTTAGACGCCGAATGCGTCCGCCGTCTTCGAGCTTGGAGCTGCTCACCGCCGGGTGCCATTCGGGCAGGGCGTTGAATTGACCGATCATTTTCCATACTTCGTCTGCGCTCATGCCGAGCGGCGAATTCAGAGTGACTTTAGGCATACTGGTTTCCTCGATGTGACCGGCGACCCGACCGGCAGCGAATTTGAATCAAATCCGGCCCGCCGAAAGCTTCAGGCCGGCCCTCAAGATACTATAGAATGGCGTCCAGCGGCCGCATTCGCGGTCCACTCGAACACAGGTCTGAGCCGCGTGGTACCAAACCGAGAGAAATAAAGATCGTTGCC
>CALOBG010000123.1:0-16926 GCA_942490995.1 uncultured Gammaproteobacteria bacterium | reverse complement strand
CTTCTCAGTTCTGATCTTCACGGGGATCTGGCTGATGATCCGTCAGGTAACAAGCTCGAACAGGAGCAAATCGAGTGCCTGGCGATACCGTGTCGACAAAAACTGCAGCCCCCCGTGCGCCGCGCCAGGAGCCAGATGCCGCTCATCCGGCATCTGATCCTGATCGGCTGGGCCGTGATCATCATGTTTCCGATTTTCTGGATGCTGCAGACGTCGTTCAAGGATTCCGGCGAATGGGTGACCTGGCCGCCCAACTGGATTCCCCACGAACTGGCGGAAAGGCCTGGCGGCGATCTGGCCGTGGCGCAGGAAGTACAGGGCCTGTCGTGAACTCGATATCGATATCGAAGAGCTATTGTCGCGCTACCTCGGTGACGTCGCGGCCCGCCTCACCCGCCTGTCGCACGGTGCCGCGCAGGTCATGCCGGCGAAGTTATGCCCGGCTCAAGCGATATCGTTGATTACCTGCGTCATGGGCTGAACGCCTTGCCGACGCGTGAGTGACGCGGCAGCAGGCGATATTCGCCCTGTCAGATGATATCAAAGGCGCGCCGCCGAACGGTTACGAGATTGCTGGAGAGCAGACGCTCGCCATGATTGGGGTACGTCAGTTTCTGCGCGTATTCGCTATCCAGCGAGTGCTCCTTCGCCATGGCTTTGACGAAATCGTTTTTTCCACGCCGCTGCTGAGTTCGGTCAGCTTCGTGCTCTATCTGCTGCCGTGGAACTGGGGTCGGCGCGACTATGCGCCGCGCGCCGAACGCATTCGGGCGGTACTCGAGGACCTCGGTCCACTGTTCGTCAAGTTCGGACAGATCCTGTCGACGCGGCGCGACCTGCTGAGCGATGATATCGCTGAGGAACTGGCCAAGCTGCAGGATCATGTGCCGCCGTTCCCCGGCACCGAAGCGCGCGCAATCATCGAAAAAGCGTACGGCGAATCAGTCGCGGAGGTGTTCGCCGCGTTCGACGAGACGCCGCTGGCTTCGGCCTCGATTGCCCAGGTTCATGCCGCCCAGCTGCGCGACGGTCGCGAAGTCATCGTCAAGGTCGTGCGCCCCAATCTACGGCGCATGATCAATCAGGATATCAGCCTGATGTATCTCGTTGCCGACCTGGTACAGCGCTACTGGGATCGCGGCAAACAGCTCAAACCCAGGCTGGTTGTGGCCGAGTTTGAGAAAACCATCCTCGACGAACTCGACATGATGCGCGAAGCCGCCAATGCCTCGCAGTTGCGGCGCAACTTCGAAAACTCCGACCGCATGTATGTGCCCGAGGTGTTCTGGGACTATACCCGCCAGAACGTGCTCGTAATTGAACGACTGTCCGGCCTCAATATCGGCGATAAGGCGGCGCTGATCAACGCCGGCGTCGATCTCAAAACGCTGGCCGAGCACGGCGTGGAGATCTTTTTCACCCAGGTATTCCGCGATCACTTTTTCCACGCCGATGTGCATCCCGGCAACCTTTTCGTGATGCCCGGCGACGAGACCAATCGACACGCGCTTTGCGCCGGTGGACTTCGGCATCATGGGCTCGCTGAGCGAGTTCGATCAGCGTTACCTGGCGGAGAATTTCTCGGCCTTCTTCAACCGTGACTACCGTCGGGTGGCGGAGCTGCACGTAGAATCGGGTGGGTGCCGGCGGCACCCGCGTCGACGAGTTCGAGTTTGCCATCCGCAGCGTCTGCGAGCCGATCTTCGATCGACCGATGACGGAGATCTCGGTCGGCAACCTGCTGTTGCGCCTGTTCCAGATCGCGCGGCGCTTCGACATGGAGGTCCAGCCCCAATTGGTGCTGCTGCAGAAGACCCTGCTCAACATCGAGGGCCTGGGACGTCAGCTCTATCCCGAGCTGGACCTGTGGGCCACGGCGAAGCCCTTCATGGAACAGTGGATGGGCGAGCAGCTCGGCGCCAAGGCGCTGTTGCGCGAGGTCAAGCGCGAGGCACCGCGCTGGACCGAGATCCTGCCGCGGCTCCCGGCGCTGGCCTTCGAGGTGCTGGAGCAGACGCGGGAAGGGCGCACCGAGGTCCGCATCCGTTCCGAAGACCTGGCGCAGCTCCGCCACGAACTTCGCCGCGCCAACCAGCGCACCGTGCTGGCGGTGGTGGGGGTGGCGTTGATCGTTTCCGCCGCCGTGATCTACGGTCTGGACGGCTTCCAGCCCAGCCGATGCTCGCGGGTGCGCCGCTGATGACCTGGGTCCTCGGTGTCCTGGGCGCCTGCCTCGCCGTCGTGGCCTGGCCGGACAGCGACTGAGCCACCCGCACGGCGCCGCAGCGCGGCGCGCGATCACCGTACTCAGCGGCGCCAGTCGCACGCCACGGGCCGCGAGGTGCGGTATCTCCCGGGCCAGAACACGCAACGTGGCGGAGTAGGGATGTCCGATGGCCACCGCAGTGCCATTGCGTCGCGCGGTGGTGATGGTCTCGGTCAGCCGCTCGGCGATGGCGGAATCGTCCGCCTCGTTGTCCAGGAACACGTCGCGGGACGTGGTGCGGATGCCGGCCGCCTGCGCGGCGGATTCGGCCACGGTGCGGGCGGTGGTGCGGCTGTCGAGAAACAGCAGGTCCCCACGCCGTGACAGCAGGTCCATGAGCCAGGTCATGGGCTGGCGGAGCGCGGTCAGCCGGCTGCCCATGTGGTTGCTGACCCCGCGGGCGTGGGGGATCGAGTCCAGCGCGGCGAGCGTACGGGTCATGAACTGCTCGCGGGTGAGTGACTCCGTGAGGCCGCCAGGGCCCAGCGATCGCCCGGGAGGTGGCCTGCATCGGCAGGTGAACGAGCACTTCCTTGTCCAGGGCATGCGCCATCCTCGCGAGACCCTGTCAGTGGGGCGTGTGCGGCAGCACCGAGTAGGTCACGGGCCCGGGCAGTTCCACGGCCGCGAGCCCGTCGCCGCGCTGGTGACCCAGGTCGTCGATGACGATGGCCACCAGGGGTTGCCCCGCCGAGGCAGCGCAGGCGGCGCACAGCAGGGCCAGGCCCGCGCCGCACGCGGCCAGGAAGCGACGCCCGGGATGCATCCCTGTCAGGACTCGCCCTTGCGCAGAATGTACAACCCCTTCAACAGGTTCAGGGCTTCGAACAGGGTGTAGTCGCGGCTCGCCAGGATGTCCTCGTCGTCCTTTCCGCCAGCAGCGCTCTTCGATGCGCCCTTCGCGTCCCCACCGGCGTCCTTGTCCGTCTTCGCGTCCTCCTCGCCTCGGTGCCGCCACGCAGGTGCTTGGGCAGGTCGCGCTTCCTTGACCCGGGTATTGCCGGCGCTTTCGGCGGCGCCACCTGCAGCTTGTCCACCTGACGATGTCGGGGTTGATGCCCTCGGCCTGGATGGAGGTGCCGGACGGCGTGTAGTAGCGCGCCGTGGTGAGTTTGATGGCGGTGCCGTTCTCCAGCGGCAGGATGGTCTGCACCGAGCCCTTGCCGAAGGTCTTCTCGCCCATCACGGTCGCGCGCTTGTAATCCTGCAGCGCCCCGGCGACGATCTCGGAGGCGGAGGCGGAGCCGCCGTTGACCAGCACCACGATGGGCGCGCCGTCGAGGATGTCGGTGGGCTTGGCGTTGAACTTGAGCTTGGCGTCGTCGAGGCGTCCGTCGGTGTAGACGATGATGCCGTCGGTGAGGAAGGCGTCAGACACCGACACCGCTGCGCTCAGCACGCCGCCCGGGTTGTTGCGCAGGTCCAGGACCAGGCCCTGCAGCGCCGCCCGCCTGGTCTGCTTGCAGATCGCGCAGGGGCTCGCGCAGGTCTCGCCGGTGCGGGTCCCTGGAACTGGGTGATGCGGACGTAGCCGTAGCCGGCGTCGAGCATGCGGCTGCGCACGCTGCGCACCTTGATGATGTCGCGGGTGATGGTGAACTTGAGCGGTTTTTCGCCGTTCTCGCGGACCACGGTGAGCATGATGTCGCTGCCCGGCTTGCCGCGCATCAGTTGACGGCGTCGTTGAGCGACATGCCCTTCGACCGGCGTATCGTCGAGACGGACGATCACGTCGCCGGCCTGGATGCCGGCTTCGCTCGGCCGGGGTGTCGTCGATGGGCGCGATGACCTTGACGAAGCCGTCTTCCATGCCGACCTCGATGCCGAGGCCGCCGAACTCGCCGGTGGTGCCTTCCTGCAGGTCCTGGTAGTCAGTTTCGTCGAGGTAGGCCGAGTGCGGGTCGAGTCCGGCAAGCATGCCGCGCATGGCGTTCTCGATCAGGTCCTTGTCGTTGACCTCCTCGACGTAGTCGTTCTTGATCTTGTGGAAGACTTCGACGAATACGCGGATATCATCGACCGGCACCGGTTCGCGCTCGGCTTCGCCAGCCGGCGCGATCTCGGCGGCTGCGTCGTCTGGGCTGGTTTCGGGTTCGTCGGCGGCGTCCAGCAGCGGCGCCAGGCCGAGGCCGAACAGCACCGCGAGTGCGAGCCGGTATTGCACCGGGGTGTATTTCGACGCACGCGCTTCGATCCGAAAGGATCATGGCTTGCGGCGGTCAGGTAAACTCGTTGAACATCCCGGTCATGGGGCCGCGTGGACGCACTGCGCGGCCGGGTACGACCTGACTTATCTGTTCATGAGCTGCCTCGCGGCGCGCGCACCACGAGTCGCGCGGTCCAGCGGCTCGCCGTTATTGCGCAGTTCGAAGTAGACCCCGGCGGGCATCTCGCCGCTGCCGGCGCCAATGGTGGCTATGGTATCACCGGCGTCGATGTTGTCGCCGGCCTTTCTGTGTACTTCGGCATTGTTGCCGTACAGCGTCATGTAGCCGCCGCCGTGGTCGACGATAACCAGCTTGCCGAGGTTGCGAAACCAGTCGGCAAACACGATCTCGCCGGCCGCCACCGCGCTCACGTCCTCGCCCGGCTTGCCGGCGATGAACACCCCCGCCCAGCGCGCGCCGCCTTCGCGCAGCGCACTACCCGGGGTTTTCGCCACGCGTCCCGATGCTGGCCAGGCGAGCTTGCCTTTGAGGCTGCCGAACGGCGCCGCCGGGGTCGACGCGGCCGATGTGCCGCTGCTTGCCGCGGCTCCGGCCAGTTGTTCCAGCAGCGTGAGCAGGCGGCGTTCGTCTTCGCGCAGCAGCTCGACCCGCTTGTCGCCGGCCGCCATGCGCCGCTCTATATCTTCGATCAGCGCACCGTGATCACTGCGCAACTGGTTGAGGCTGACAAGATGTTTATTGTTGCTGGAGCGGAGCTGGCGCAGTGCATTGGTCTCGAGTTTGAGTGCCGATTCGGTCTCGCTGAGGGCGATGAGTTCATTAGTGAGGGTGGTCAGATCGCGCGTGTACGCGCTCATGGCATAGTCGTAGTAGGCCAGGTGGCGGCTCATCGTGCCTGCTTCACTCTGGTTCAGGAGCAGTTTCAGGGGCGGCTGGGTGGCGAGCACGTAACGCGCGACCGCGTTGCGCTCGAGGACTGAGCGCGATTCCGCGAGGTCGCCCTCGAGACCACGGCGTCGCTGTTTGAGGGTCGCGATGCGTTCTCGTTTGAGTTGGATGCTGTGTTCGAAGTCGGTCTGCCGCCGCGTTGCGCGTTCGATCTCGCGCTCGACTTCGAATGCTTTCTCGCGCACCGCGCTGAGTTTGTCGGCATCCAGGCTGAGCGCCTGGCGTGCCGCGGCGAGCTGGCTGCGGATCTGATCGAGGTGCTCGGCGTCGTCGACCGCCAGCGCGGGTGCAGCAGCGGCGAGCAGCGCGCAGACGCCTATCGCGGCGGCGCGGACGCACGAACCGCGCGCCTTGAGTGTGATGTCAGCGGGCGATAACGCGGCGCTATGCCGCATCTTGCGCGGAGGCGTCGAGCTGCAGCAGCGACCGGCCGGTCATTTCCGCCGGCACGTCGAGCGCCATCAGGGTCAGCAGCGTCGGCGCCAGGTCGACCAGTGAACCGCCGTCGGCCATTTTTGCCGCTCGGCCGACATAAACCAGGGGCACCAGGTTGCTGGTATGGGCGGTGTGGGCCGCGGGTTCAGCATTGCCGTCGGCGTTCGCCCGCATTTTCTCCGCGTTGCCATGGTCGGCCGTGATGAGGACATCGACAGCGTGGGCGCGGGCCGCGTCAAGGACTTCACCGAGGCAGGCATCGAGGGTTTCGATGCACTGCACGGTGGCCTTGAAATTGCCGGTGTGCCCGACCATATCGGCATTGGCGAAATTGCACACGATGGCGTCGTAGGTCTGCGTCGCGATCGCTTCGCACAGCGCAGCGGCGACTTCGCGGGCGCTCATTTCGGGCTTTTCGTCGTAGGTCGCGACGTCGGGCGAGGGCACGAGTACACGCGATTCGCCGGGAAACGCCTGTTCTTCACCGCCGTTGAAAAAGAACGTCACGTGCGCGTATTTTTCGGTTTCCGCGATGCGCAACTGCTTCAGCCCGTGGGCGGCGACGACTGCGCCGAAGGTGTTCGAAAGTTCCGATGCCGGGTAGGCGACGGGCAGGTCGAATTGTGCGCCGAAGTCGGTCATGCACACGAACGCGCCAAGCGCCGGAACGCGCGGGCGCTCGAGCCCGTCACACTCGCGCGCGGTCAGGGCGGTGGTCAGCTGGCGCGCGCGGTCGGAGCGAAAATTGGCAAAAATGATGACGTCGCCGTCGCTGATGCGGTGGCCGGGTTGGTCGGCGGCAGCGATCACGGTCGGCTGCACGAATTCATCGGATTCATCGCGCGCGTAGGCCGCGCGCAGGCCCGCGGCGGCGTCCTCGGCGTGATACTCGGCGTCGCCGTCGACGAGCAGGCGCAGGGCGAGCTCGGTACGCTGCCAGTTGTGGTTGCGATCCATGGCGTAGTAGCGGCCGACGATCGAGGCGATGCGCGCGTTGCCGTGCGCCGCGCAGTGCCGCGCGAGCCGCTCCAGCGATGCTGCCGCGCTACGCGGCGGCGTATCACGACCGTCAAGGAAGGCGTGAACGTAGATCTGTTTTGCGCCGCTGTCGTGCGCGAGGTCAATCAGCGCCAGCAGGTGGTCTTCGTGGCTGTGCACGCCGCCCGGTGAAAGCAGGCCCATGATGTGGACGGCGGCGCCGCTTTCAGCGGCCTGAGAGCAGGCTTTCAGCAGGACCGGGTTGCGCTGGAATTCGCCGTTGGCGATGGCCTTGCTGATGCGGGAGAAATCCTGGTCAATCAGACGTCCGGCGCCAATATGCATGTGGCCGACTTCGGAATTGCCCATTTGCCGGTCGGGTAGTCCGACCGCGGTACCGGAACAGTTGATCAGGGTGTGCGGGCACTGCGACCAGAGGCGATCCCAGACCGGCGTGCGGGCCTGGGCAATGGCGTTGAATTCGAGCTTGTCGCTGTGTCCCCAGCCGTCGAGGACAATGAGCATGACGGGATTTTTGATTTGGGCCATGGACTGAGGTGCTACGCTGCAAAAAAGCCTGACCCGGAATGCCCGCGAGCCGGTGCTTGATACTGCTTACAGTGTATCATAGCGGCCCGTTCGGGCTGTCACTGAAACCGGGCTCCACTTCGCAATCAGCGCTCGGCGCGAGCATATCGTGAGATCATGGAACAACTGTCGGAATTCGTTATTAATCACTGGTTGCTGGTGACCGCTTTCTGCGTCGTGCTGGGGCTGCTCTTCGCCACCATCGCCAGCGGCGCGAGCGGCGTCAGCGCTACAGAAGCGGTGCTCGAAATCAATCGCAAAGGCGCGGTAGTGGTCGATATTCGCAGTGCCGAGGATTTCGCCACGGCGCACATCATCGACGCGGTCAACATTCCGCGCGCTGAACTCGATCAGGCCGCCCAGCGGCTGCGCAAGCACAAGGGCAAACCGGTGCTGGTGTGTTGTGCGACCGGCACCAGCAGCGCCGCGGCGGTGCGCCAGCTGCGCGCCAACGGATTCGAGCAGGTGCATGCCATCAAGGGTGGCATCGCCGCCTGGCGGCAGGAAAACTTTCCCCTCGCGTCGGCCTGACGAACCGGCGTCAGGGTTTATTGAAACACCCACAATAGGGGAGGCCGCCATCCATGGCTGACGAACACGCTGCACCTGCCGCGCCGGGAACACTTACCGGCCAGCTCGCGATCCAGAAGCTTTATCTCAAGGACGTTTCGTTCGAAGCACCTAACTCGCCGATGATATTTACCGGCGAGATCAATCCCTCGGCGGACGTCCATTTCGCCAACGCGACCAATGCCCTCGATGATGAAAACTACGAAGTCGTTCTGACCGTGACCGTGAAGGTCAGGCAGGACGACAAGACGGTCTACATGGTCGAGATCCAGCAGGCCGGAATATTTACCATTCGCGGGTTTCCCGAGCAGCACGTGCCGGCGATCCTGGCCACCGCCTGCCCCAATACGCTGTTCCCGTTCGCGCGCGAGGCGGTCTGCGACCTGGTCGTCAAAGGTGGCTTTCCGCAGCTGCTGCTGGCGCCGGTTAACTTCGAGATCCTGTATGCACAGGAATTGCAGCGACGTCAGACCGACGGCGCGGCCGCGCGTGCCTGAGCCGCGCTGCGCGGCGCCGCACAGCCGCTGACCATGACCGCGCCAATCATCATGGTGGTCGGCGCCGGCGCCTGGGGCACGGCACTGGCGAGCGTGTTTGCCCGTGCCGGCAGCCGCACCCTGTTGTGGGATCAGGACACCCAACTGGTCACCCATATGGCCCGCACGCGGCACCATCCGTGGTTCCTTCCTGAACTTGAGCTCGAGGCGGGCATCGAGCCGGTGCCGACCCTGACCGGCCTGCCGGCTGTGATGTGTACGGTGTTGGTGGTGCCGTTCCAGGCCCTGCGCGCGGCGCTGGGGGGTCTGCGCACGGCAGCGGTGAACAGCGATGCGCTGGCCTGCGCGTCAAAAGGATTCGAACTCGACACCCTCGCCATGGCCCACGAGATCGTCGCCGCGACCTGGCCCCAGGGTACCCCGTTCGCGCAGCTGTCGGGACCGAATTTCGCCGCCGAGGTGATGCGCGACACGCCGGCGGCGATGACCATCGCGGCGACCACGCCGGCGCTTGGCGAGAGCCTCGCCGAAGCGATGCACGGGCGGCGTTTCCGCGCTTATCTCAGCGACGATGTCATTGGGGTCGAGGTTGGTGGCGCGTTGAAGAACGTGATCGCGATCGCGGCCGGGATCGCCGATGGCCTGCGCCTGGGAAGTAATACCCGCGCCGCCCTGATCACCCGTGGCCTGGCCGAGATGGCGCGGTTCGGTCGTTCCCGCGGCGGACGCATGGAAACCTTCATGGGCTTGTCCGGCATGGGCGACCTGGTGCTGACCTGCACCGATGATCAATCGCGTAATCGCCGCTTCGGCCTGGCCCTGGCCGGCCACGGTGATGTCGAACGCGCGGCTGCCGAAGTCGGCGCGCTCGTCGAGGGCGTCGCAACCGCCACGGCGCTGGCGCAGAACGCCGGCCACATCGGTATCGAGATGCCGATCGCGGCAGAGGTCGCGGCAGTACTGGCCGGCGAGCGTTCACCGGCCGCCGCGGTCGAGCGGCTGCTGGCGCGCGATCCAAAAACCGAAAGCGCCTGAGCGGTAAGCCGTCGATCCCACCCGTGGCTAGCGGTCGACACCGCAGCGAACCCCAAGATGTAGTGTTGCGGGCCGCCTGCTGCCCCACGGTGCTCGCACGCCGCAATCATTTCTATTGCGGGCCCAGATCGTGAATATTGTTGACTTTTATATAGTTACTGTTAAAACCTACAGAAGTTTCTTATAATTTGAAACGGTCCTGACTGCAATCGGGGCCCCTTAGGTTGCCGGAGTCAACAAGCGTGCTGGAGTGGTTGAAACCCCGCAAGCGCAGCGCTGCCGTCCTCGCCCTGTGTCCGGCGGCGGGCGGGATTGCGAGCGCTTCGGTCTCGCGTGATGGCCATGCCCAGCCGGTGCTGGAATGGGCGCAATACCTGGCCGTGGCGCAGAAGGCCGGCAACCGCGCCAGCGCACTTGCCGGGCTGACTCGCACCCGGAAAGTCCACGGCGCCACGGCGACCAGTCTCATGCCGCTCGGCAGCTATCACCTGTTATTACTCGAAGCGCCACCGGTACCGGCCAACGAATTGCGCGCTGCGGTGCGCTGGCGGGTCAAGGATCTGATTGACTTCGATATCGACGACGCCGTTATCGACGTGGTGGAAGTGCCGCCCCTCAAGGGCGGGCGCGACAACATGGTCTACGCGGTGGTGGCGCGCAAGCAGGCGGTGCGAGCGGTGATCGACGAAATCGAAGCGTGCGACGTGGAACTGTTGACCGTCGACATTCCCGAGTTCGCGATCCGTAACCTGGCTGCACTGGTGGCCGAAGATATCGGCGGCATGGCCCTGATCTACCTTGACGAAGAGTCGGGCCTGATCACCATCACGCGCCAGCAGACCTTATACATGTCACGTCGCTTCGAGTGCGGGCGGCGCCGGCTGTTTGCCGACGCACCGCGTGAAGTCACGCCGGCGCTCGAAGGCATACTCGATTCGATCGTGATCGAAGTACAGCGTTCTCTCGACTACTACGAAAGCCAGTTCGCGCAACCGGCAGTACAGGGTGTGGTTATTGCGCCGCTGGGCGCTGAGTTGCGTGGCGTGGCTGAATATCTTGGTGCTCAGCTGGGGGTGCCGGCGCGGATGCTGACCATGGCTGAATTACTCGATATCCGTACCCCGCTCGAAGCCGGTGACGAAGCACGCTGCGTCACCGCGGTCGGTGCGGCGCTGCGCAGCCCGGAAGCGCTGGCATGAAACAGCAGGTCAATCTTTATCAACGCGAACTGAAACGGCGCTCGGTGGCGTTTTCCGCCGTGCGTATGGCGCAATGCCTGCTCCTGCTGATCGTCGGACTGGTCGCACTCCAGACCTGGAACTGGCTCGCGGTCAAACCCCTGCGCGCGCAGGCTGCGAGCGCCGAGAATGCCCTGATCGCGGCCGAGGACCGGCTCGAATCCGTACGTATCGCCTACCCACCGCCGGTACCCGATCCGACCCTCGCTACCACCCTCAGGCAGCGTCGCGCGGTGCTGGCGCAGACCGAAGAAATCGCTTTCAAACTCGACAGCGGCGCGTTCGGCACCACCGCCGGGCTGTCCGCCTATCTCACCGGTTTCGCGCGCCAGCATATCGAGGGCACCTGGCTGACCGGGGTGCGTGTTGTCGGCGGCGGCAGCGCCCTGGCGCTTGAAGGCAAGTCGCTGATGCCGGAGCTGGTACCGGCCTACCTCGAGCGCCTCGCCGACGAAAAAGTGTTCCAGGGCAAGACCTTCAGCGACCTGCAGTTGCGCGCCCTGAACGACGGCCTCGAAGCGATCGGTTTTGCGATCAGCACCGCCGGCGTCGCGCCGAGGGACGACTCGTGAGCGCGCAGCTTGCGGCGCTCGCGGCGCGCCTCGACGCACTCGAGCTGAAAGAGCGCGTACTGCTCATGACGGCATTGTCGCTGGTCATCGCGCTGGCCTGGGTCAGGTTCGGCTATGAACCGCTCGATGCCGAGCGCCGCACTTTGCAGGCGAACATCGCTTCGTTCCAGGCGCGCAGCGCCGAAACCGATCTGCAGTCGGTGCAGATCATTGAAGCCGCGGCAGCGGATCCGAATATTGCCAGCCGCCAGCGCATTGCCGCGACCGATGAACAGATTGCCGCAATCGAGGCCGACATCCGTACCGCGGTCGGGCAGTTGATACCGCCCGAGCAGATGCCGCTGATCCTGCGCAGCGTTCTCGAACAGACCCACGGGCTGGCGTTCGCCGGCCTGGTCGGGCTCGGCGCGGAACCTTTGCTCGACGACGCCGACGCGGAACCACGCGAGTCTTCGCCGGCGAACGCTTACCGCCATGGCTTCCGCATCAGTTTCAAAGGCAGCTATCTCGATACGCTCGCCTACCTCCAGGCGCTCGAGGCGTTGCCGTGGCGGTTTTTCTGGGACAGCGTCGATATTCTCGTCGAAGAGCATCCCACCGCCACAGTCTCGGTGGTGGTTTATACGCTCAGCGTCGATCGCAGGTGGATCGGTGTTTAGGGCCCTGGCGTGCACCGCGCTCGGGCTGCTTGCGGGCCTCGCTACGCCGACACTGCACGCACTCGATCAACACACCCTGGTGGACCCGACCCAGCCGCCGATCGTGCACCAGTCCGCGGTGCGCCGCCTGGAAATCCAGCAGCCGCAGGAATACGTGTTGTCGGCGATCAAGATCAGCGGCGATGCGCGCAAGGCCCTGGTCAACGGCAAGCTGGTTGCGGAGGGCGAGTTGGTGGGCGAATCGCGGGTGGTCGAAATCGCGGCCGACGCGGTGGTCATGGAATACCTCTCCGAACAAACCCGCGTGGCATTGTTGCCGCGCAAGATCCGGCGCCCGGCGACGGCGCCCTGACGATAAGGCTTGCTGCAATGAATGACAGCTTCATGTACTGGTCGCAGCGATTGCTCGTGCTGGCCCTGCTCGGCGTCCACACGGGGTGCGAAAACACGCCTCCACGCACCGATACGCTCAACGAGATTTCGCGCATTGTCGAGGATGGCAAGATCGAGCGTGAACAATCGACCGCGGTGCCGGCCGAGGTCGCCGATGAATTACTCCCGACCCTGCGTCTGGATATTCCCCAGGTTCCGGAAATAATCGACGAACAACGGTTCGACATTGCCGTTAACGACGTGCCCGCGGCACAGTTTTTTATGAGCCTGATCGACGGCACCGATTACAACATGGTCGTGCACCCGGAAGTGAAGGGCGAAATTTCACTGAATCTCAAGAACGTTACCATCCCGGCCGTGCTCGAAGCGGCGCGCGATGTCTACAGCTTCGAGTTCGAAAAAACCGAGTACGGTTTTCAGGTCCTGCCGGCGCGCCTCGAGGCCCGCGTCTACCAGATCAATTATCTGAACCTCGCGCGCAGCGGCTCATCCTCGACGTTCGTCAGCTCCGGCACCCTGCAGGAAGGACCGGGCACGACCAGCCAGGACGGTATCGAAAGTCCCGGCGATTCCAGCGGCCGCGGGCAGCGCACCGTGGTCGGCACCCAGATCAATACCCTGCACCCGGAAACGTCTTTCTGGCAGGAACTGCAAACCTCGCTCGAAGCGATCGTCGGTGACGGTGAGGGCCGCAGCGTGGTCGTCAACCCGCAGTCCGGCGTGGTCGTCGCGCGCGCCATCCCGACCGAATTGCGCGAGGTCGAGGCCTACCTGCGCGCGACCCAGCTCATCGCCCAGCGCCAGGTGATCCTCGAAGCGAAGATCCTCGAAGTCGAACTGTCCGAAGGGTTTCAGTCCGGGATCAACTGGGCGGCGGTACTTGGCGATTTCTCCCTGTTTCATACCGGCGGCGGTTCGAACCTGGTCGGTGAATCCGGTTTCAGCGACATCGCCGGCGCCGATACCTCCCAGATCCCGGGCGTGACCGACCTGCGCGGGGTCGCCGCTTCGGCGTTCGGCGGGGTGTTCTCGGCCGCGTTCAACGGCAGCGATTTCAGCGCGTTCATCGAACTGCTGGAAACCCAGGGTAACGTCCAGGTGCTATCGAGCCCGCGCATATCGACGATGAACAACCACAAGGCGATCATCAAGGTCGGCACCGATGAGTTTTTTGTCACCGACGTGTCGACCACGACGATTACCAGCAATACCACCCAATCGACGCCGAATATCGAACTGACGCCGTTCTTCTCCGGCATCGCACTCGATGTGACGCCGCAGATCAGCGAGGCCGGTGACGTCATGCTGCACGTGCACCCGACCGTTTCGCAGGTGCGCGATCAGCAGAAAAGTATTTCCATCGGCGGTCTCAACCAGACCCTGCCGCTGGCGCGCAGCACGGTGCGGGAGTCGGATTCGATCGTCCGCGCGCGCAACGGTCAGCTGGTCGTGATCGGCGGCCTGATGCAGAACCGTGACAGCGAGCAGGATGCCAAAACGCCGTTACTCGGTGACCTGCCGGGTATCGGTGCGCTGTTTCGCCACAAGCGCGACGAGCAGGTCAAGAGCGAGCTGGTGATCCTGCTGCGCCCGATCGTGATCGAGGGTGACAAACAATGGGCCGATGCGTTTCGCGAGAGCGAGACCAATATCGAGCGTCTCGATACCGAACTGGAGGGCTGGGAAGCGTCCCGCCACTCCGGTATCGGCTACGGCAAGCCGGATCGATGAGTCAGGGACCCCGGAGGTAAAGTTTATGTACCTGGAACATTTCAGACTGCGCGAGATGCCGTTTACGCTGACTCCGGACACGGCGTTCTTCATGAGCCGCGCCGGTTATCAGAATGCCTTGAACGTGCTGCTCGTTGCATTGCGCAGCGGCGAAGGCTTCGTCAAGGTTACCGGCGAGGTCGGCACCGGCAAAACCATGCTGTGCCGCACCCTGATCAACACCCTCGCCGCGGACTTCAAGACCGCCTATATTCCGAACCCCTATCTGAGGCCGACCACCCTGCTGCTGGCGGTGGCCGACGAACTCGGGATTCGCTACCCGGAACGGATCGGCCAGCACGCCTTCATGCGCCTGCTTAACAAGGTGCTGCTCGATCTCCATCGCGGCGGCAAGCGCGTCCTGGTGTGCCTCGACGAAGCGCAGGCGATCCCCATCGAAACCCTTGAGACCCTGCGCCTGCTGACCAACCTCGAAACCGAAAAAAGCAAGCTCATCCAGGTCGTGTTGTTCGGCCAGCCGGAGCTCGACGAGGTCCTCGAACAGCCCTCGATTCGGCAGCTGCGTCAACGCATCACGTTTGCCTATGAAATCCTGCCACTGGGGCGCACCGGCATGGAGCACTACGTCGCCCACCGCCTGGCTGTCGCCGGCCACGTCGGGCCGCAGCTGCTGTCGCGCAAGGCTCTGGATGCGTTGTTCCGTGGCAGCGGCGGGGTGCCACGACTGGTCAATATCCTCATGCACAAAGCCCTGCTCGCGGCATTCGGCGCCGGCGATACGCGCATCGAAGCCGGGCATATCCAGCGCGCCATCGCCGACACCCGCGACGCGCGGCGTTGCGTGGAGCCGGCGCGGCGCGGCTTCGGCTGGCGCTGGGCGCTCGGTGGTCTTGGCCTCGCCGCGCTCGGGGTGGCGTCGTTGTTTGCGACCAATGTGCTGGCGATACTGCCATGAGCCTGATCAATCAGATGTTGAGCGACCTCGAGCGGCGCCGTGGCGGACGCGAGCTGGATGGCGAACAGGTGCTGGCCGGCGTCCACGCGGCCGCGATCGAAACGCCGGCGCCGGCGATGGTGCGTTGGCTGCTGATCGCGGCACTGGTCGGAGTCAGCGCCGCGTGTGCGGCCTGGTACGGCCTGGGTCAGTTCAGCAGCACGCGGCAGCCGCCCTCGACCCTGGCCGTACCGATTGCCGGCGCCGAGGTCGAGCGCGCAGACGACGTCGCGACGAACGCGGCACGACCGGCGCCGCGGCGGGTTTCGGAAAATCGCAAAGCGCTCGCCGTCGTGGTTTCTACGCCAGCCGAAACTGCCGCCGGCGAGGTGCAGATTGCGCCGCAGGATCACGCGGCACCGCCGGTCACCGCGGCAGTACCGGTGGCTGATACCGTCGCCGCAGCGCCGATACCGGACTACGAACCGCCGCCGCCCGCGACGGCGACGCTGGCCGAGCAAAGCGCCGAGCAGCCCGCCGCGCCACCGCTGACCGATGATACGGCCGCAACGATCGAATTCGCCGGCACCCTGCACAAAACCGCCAGCATCACCGCGGCGACGCGCGAGGAGAAGCTTGCTGCGCTGCTCGCGCGCGTGCGCCATGAACCGGCGGCGGCGCATGAGCTGGCCGATTTCGTTGCCGCAAATCAGGGTTTCGTCGCAGCGCGCGCAGCCTATGTCAGTCACCTGATGCGCGAACACGACAACGAACGCGCCGAGCAGGTGGTGCGTGCAGGCCTTGCCATCGCGCCGCAGGAAGCGCGCTATACCTGGCTGCTCGCACATCTGCTGGTGCGGCGTAACGAGCTTCACGAAGCCCTGGCGACGTTAAAGCTGGCGACCCCGGCGACCGAAGAGGCCGGCGAATACTTCGCCCTGGCGGCGGCATTGAACCAGCGACTGGGGCTGCACGCGCAGGCCGTCGCAACCTATCGTCATGCCCTCAATCAGTCGGCCGCGCGCGGCGCGTGGTGGGTTGGCCTGGGCATCTCGCTCAGCGCCGAGCAGCAGCCGGGTCCCGCGCAACATGCTTTCCGTCGTGCGCTCGAAGACCGCCGGCTGTCGGACAATCTGCGCCAGTACGCACATCGCGAGATCGGGCGTCTCAACGCCAGTAGCTGAACGGCGGTATGCAGAGGTTCACTGGCCATGGCCGCACGTAAAAAAATTCGGCTCGGCGATATGCTGGTTGAACATGGGCTGATCTCCGCGCTCCAACTCGACGAAGCGCTGGCGGAACAGAAAACCTCGGGGCTCAAGCTCGGTACGATCCTTGTCGAGCGTGACTATGTCAGCGAAGACGCACTGCTTAAGCTGTTGTCCGATCAGCTTCGCATTCCGTTCGTCGAGTTGCTGCATTATCGTTTCGAACCGGACACCATCAAGCTCATACCCGAAATCCACGCGCGCCGCTTTCGCGCCATCGCACTCAAGGACCAGGGTGACGCAGTGCTGGTCGGCATGGCCGATCCGACCAATATTTTCGCCTATGATGAATTGTCGCGCATTCTCAAGCGGCCGCTGGAAATGGCCGTCGTGCGTGAACGCGAACTGCTCAGCGCGATCGACGCGGCCTATCGTCAGACCGAACAGATCTCGGGCTTCGCCGAAGAACTCAACGACGAACTGAGCGAGGGCGATTTCGATGTCGACCAGCTCGCCGCGGCCGATATCGCCGACGCGCCGGTGGTCAAGCTGTTGCAGTCGCTGTTCCAGGACGCGGTCAAGGTCAAGGCGTCGGACATCCACATCGAACCCGACGAAGGCGTACTCCGTATCCGCCAGCGCGTCGATGGCATACTCCAGGAGCAGGTGCTCAACGAGCGGCGCATCGGCGCGGCTCTGGTGCAGC
>CALOBG010000122.1:0-9567 GCA_942490995.1 uncultured Gammaproteobacteria bacterium | reverse complement strand
TTGTCGGTAACGGCACGACCCGTGAGTCGAGCCGTTGATATCGTCGTCGGCTCAGCGCGGTCACGGTGTTTACCCGTGATATGGCAGCCGCGGTGAAGTTCTATGCAGCCGCTTGGCTGCGACGCCGTCGCGGCGGACCGTGCAGCGTCGTTCACCAGTTACCGTGTGGGTAATGCCTTCCTCAATATCGCCGCCGGCGAGCCTTACCGGGCCGGCTGTGGGGGCGCGCCATCATCCATGTCAGCGACGTCGACGCGATGCACCGTCTGGCGCTGGCGGCCGGCTATCGCGCTGAAACCGAACCGCGCGACGCCGAATGGGGCGAGCGTTATTTCCACATCCGCGATCCCGACGGTAACGAACTCAGCTTTGCTGCGCCCGCTGCGCTCATAGAGATGGGTCCATGCACAAGCGCTGGCACAAACTGGTGGTGGTCCTGCTCGCCGTCGTCGCTGGTCCGGCCTGGGTCGGCGGCAGCGGCGCGGTCAGCCTGAACAGCGACTGGCGCACGGCCAGTCGTGAAAGCGCCGGTGTGGCCCCGGACCCGGCCTCGATCACGGCGCCGGTGGTGCAGGTCTACGCCGCACGCGCCTTCAACTGGCGCGGGCTGTTTGCCGTACACAGCTGGATTGCAGTGAAAGGCGAAGGCGCGGACGCCTACACGGTTTACCAGGTGTTCGGCTGGAACGAGAGGCACGGACGCTCGGTGGTCGACGTGCGGCGTGACCTGCCCGATCGGCGCTGGTATGACGCCGAACCCGAGGTCCTCGCCGATATCCGTGGCCCACGGGCCGCCGCCCTGATCGTGCCGATCGAACAGGCCGTGCAGCGCTATCCCTACAGCCGCGACTATCGCCTGTGGCCGGGTCCCAACAGCAACACCTTCGTGGCCTACGTGGCCCGCGAGGTCCCGGCGCTCGGCCTGCACCTGCCGGTTACCGCGATCGGCAAGGATTATCTTGCCGAAGGCGCCCTGTTCGGCTCGGCACCGAGCGGCAGCGGCGCCCAGCTTTCACTGTTTGGCGCGCTCGGTGTGCTGCTGGCCCGGGATGAAGGCCTCGAGATCAACGTGCTGGGGCTCGTTTTCGGGCTCGATGTGCTGCGCCCGGCGCTCAAACTGCCGGGGATCGGACGGGTTGGCTGGCCGCGCGAGGTGTATCACACCCCGTAATCGTCCTTCGCCGGCAGTCCGAAGGTCGCTCGGCCCGGCAGCTGGCTGTCGCCAGGGCCACTCAAGATCCCGCGCTACTCGCCGTTATCTTTCGCGTAACTGCGGCCGCCAACGCGACGCCGGGCCGGATCGCTCCGTTGGTCCGGGTTATCGCGCAAGAGAGTATTCATGACCGACTCACAACCGACCCCCGCTAACGAAGCCGAGAGGTTGCGCGGCCTGCGCACGCTCGGCGTCCTCGACAGCGAGGCGGAACCGATCTTCGACGCCCTCGCACAGGCCGCGGCGCTGGTCTGTGGTGTGCCGATTGCGCTGCTCAGCCTGGTCGATTCGGAACGCCAGTGGTTCAAGGCCAACGTCGGACTCGAGGGCGTGGAGGAAACCCCGCGCGAAGTCGCTTTTTGCGCACATACCATCATGGACAGCGAGGTGATGGTGGTTGAGGACGCCAGCCTCGACAGCCGCTTTGCCGACAATCCCCTGGTTACCGATGACCCCTCGATCCGCTTCTACGCCGGCGCGCCGGTCAGCCTGCCGGGCGACCTGCGTATTGGCACCCTGTGCGCGATCGATCGCCAGCCGCACACCCTCGACGCGCAACAGCGCGCGGTGCTGCAACACCTGGCCAACGCCGCCGCCCGTGCGCTGATGTTGCGCCAGCACAGCCACGACCGTCTCGCCGCGGCGCTGAAAACCCAGCAAATGCTGGGCTGGCTGTACCAGTCCACACCGGCCATGCTTTTTTCCATCGATGCGCAGGGCTACCTGATACGCGTCAGCGATACCTGGCTGCAACGTCTCGGCTACGAGCGTAGTGAGGTGATCGGCCGACGCCTGATGGATTTTGTCAGTCCGGACTCAATGCCTTATATACGCGACGTTGTCCGCCCGGCGTTCATTGGTGCGGGTCGTATCGACAACGTCGCCGGGCAGATGGTGTGCAAAGACGGCCGGATCATCGACGCCGCGTTTTCGGCCGTGCTTGAGCGCGACGCCCAACAGCGCGTTGTTTCGGCACTCGGGGTGATTGAAGACGTGACCGCGGAACAGCGCGCCGAGCGGCGTTTACGCAAAAGCCGCGACCGCATCCAGAGCGTGCTCGCCGGGACCGGCGCCGGTACCTGGGAATGGAACGTCCAGACCAACGAAACGCGCTTCAACGAGCGCTGGGCGGAAATGATCGGTTATTCCCTGGTCGAACTCGAGCCGGTTTCACTGGAGACCTGGACGAAGTTTGCCCATCCCGACGATCTCGCCGAGTCGTTCGAGCTGATCGAGCAACACCTGCGCGGCGAAACCGCCTACTACGAACACGAAGGCCGCATGCGGCACAAGGACGGACACTGGGTCTGGGTCAGCGACAGCGGGCAGATCGCCGAATGGGACGCGGACGGTAACGCGCTGTGGATGATGGGCACGCACACCGATATCACCGCCCGGAAAGTCGCCGAACTCGCACTCCGGGAGAATCAGCGTTTGCTTGAGCGCACCGGCGAAATCGCCGAGGTCGGTGGTTGGGCCTATGATCTGATCACAGAGCGTCTGCACTGGTCAGATCAGGCTTACCGCATCCAGGACGTGGAGCCCGGCTCGGCGATCACAGTCAATATGGGTCTGAACCTGTATCCGGATGCTGCCCGCCACGAAGTCGAACAAGCGTTCGCCGATGCCATCGCCAACGGTACGCCTTGGGATATCGAAGTCCCGATGGTGACCCGGGCGGGACGTTCAATTTGGGTACACGTTGCTGGTGCACCCGAAATCGAAAATGGCCAAGTCGTGCGTCTGGTCGGCGTCATCCAGGATATTACCCGCCGCCATGTGGCCGAGCGCAAGCTGGCCGAGAATCGCGAGCTGCTGCAGGTCACGTTGGAATCGATCGGTGACGCCGTGATCACAACCGATCTCGAGGGTGGCGTGAAATGGCTGAACCCGGTCGCCGAACGTCTTACCGGCTGGACCTTCGAGCAGGCGCGCGGCCAGCCGCTGGCGCGCGTATTCAGCATCGTCCACGAAGCCAGTCGTGAACCGGCCGCCGACCCGGTGGCGCGCTGCCTGGCCGAGGGCAAGCTCGAAGCGCTGGCCGAAAATACCGTGCTGATTGCGCGTGACGGCAACGAATACGGCATCAAGGATTCGGCTGCGCCAATCCGCGATCGCGATGGCGATGCGCTCGGGGTGGTGCTGATTTTTCACGACGTTTCCGAGCAGCGCCGCCTGAACCAGGAAATGGGCTATCGCGCGACCCATGATGCGCTGACCGGACTGGCCAACCGCAGCGAGTTTGAAACCCGCCTCAGCCGAGTGTTGCAACAGGCCCACGAACGTTCTACGACGAACGCATTGATGTATATCGACCTCGACCAGTTCAAAATCGTCAACGATTCCTGTGGTCATGCCGTCGGCGATCAGTTGCTGCAGCAGATCTCCGGCATCCTCGATCACTGTGTGCGCAAGCGCGACACCCTGGCGCGTCTCGGCGGCGACGAGTTTGGCGTGATCCTCGAACACTGCTCAGTGGCCCAGGCCAAGCGCGTGGCGCAGGCGATTTGCGACGAGGTCAACGAATACCGCTTCGTGCATGAGGATAAACCCTACCGCGTTGGCACCAGCATTGGACTGGTGCCGATCGACGGCAATTCTCCGAACGAAGCCAGCGTGCTGCAGGCCGCCGATTCGGCTTGTTACGCGGCCAAGGAAGCCGGGCGCAATCGTGTGCATATCTGGCGCGAAAAGGACCAGGCCATCCGCGCCCGCCACGGCCAGATGCAGTGGGCCGGCCGCATCGAGCAGGCCCTGGACCAGGATCGTTTTGTACTTTACGGGCAACGCATCGTGCCGCTGTCGGCGGAGGCCAAAGGACTGCATTGCGAAGTCCTGCTGCGCATCCGCGCCGATGATGACTCGCTGGTGTTGCCGGGCGCGTTCCTGCCTGCTGCCGAACGCTACCACCTGGCCTCACGCATCGATCGCTGGGTGGTCCGTAATACCTTCGCAGCACTGGCCGCGATCGGGACCGATTCAGGGGTCATCGATACGGTATCGATCAACCTGTCCGGCCATTCGATCGGCGACCAGGTGTTTCACGGCTTCCTGACCGATATGATCAAGGCCGCCCGTTTCGACGTTGGCAAGCTGTGCCTGGAGATCACCGAGACCGCGGCGATCACCCATATCGGCGATGCGCGTCGCTTTATCGGCGAAATGCGCAAGCTCGGCATCCGCATCGCGCTCGATGACTTCGGCGCCGGCGCGTCCTCGTTCGGATATCTCAAGTCCTTGCCGGTGAACTACCTCAAGATCGACGGCCAGTTCATTCGTGAGCTGATCGCCGATCCCCTCGATCTTGCCGCGGTGCGCTGTTTCATCGAGGTGGCCGCGGTGGTCGGCATCGAGACGGTCGCCGAATTCGTCGAACGCGAGGACGTCCTCGCCAAGCTGAACGAACTCGGTGTCGATTTCGCGCAGGGCTACCTGCTGCACCGCCCGCAGCCCCTGGCCGAGTTATTCAAGCTCGCCGCAACCGCGAGCATGCCCACGATCTCCGGTATCCGCCACGTCGCCTGAGCAGCCCCTCGGTGATCCGTTCTGCTCAGTGCTGGTAGCTGTTACCAGGTTTCGCCGAACGGCCGTACCTCGACATTGAAAGACCACGCCGAGCGGTCCTGGTGCGCGATATGCCAGGCGGTATCGGCGATGGCGGCGGGCTGGATGAAATACTCGGTCGGTTTGTCGGCAAACTGCTTGCGGGTCCATTCCAGATCGATAACCGCGTCGATCACCAGGTAGGCCACATGGACGCCCTGCGGGCCGAGTTCGCGCGCCATCGACTCGGCGAGGATGCGCTGTGCGGCTTTGGTCGGGGCGAAGCCGGCAAAGCGCGGTTTGCCGCGCAGCGCCGCGGTGTTGCCGGAAGCGAGGATCACGCCGTCGCCGGCCGCAGCCATCGCCGGGGCCAGCTCGCGGGCGAGGTACAGCAGGCTCATGGTGTTGACCTGAAAATTCCTGCTCAGGTCGGCGGGATCGATGTCGAGAAAACTGCCGAAAGTGCCGCGGACCGCGTTGTGGATCAGGATCCGCGGTTGGCCCAGTGTCGCGACCACCTGCTGCACGGTGGATTTCACTTCGCTTTCGACGCTGACGTCGCAGGCAAAAGCCTCGGCGCCATCGATTTCGGCGGCCAGTCCGGCGAGGCGTTCTTCGTTTCTCGCCAGCATCGCCACGCGGTAGCCGCCAGCGGCAAAACGGCGCGCCAGGGCGGCGCCGGTGCCCGGGCCGACGCCGGTGATCAGACAGGTTTTTTCAGTCATCACGGGTTCCTTGTTTGCGCTCGGCCGCGGCCGAGGAGAACGGCGCGATGCGGGGCCGGATCATGGCATCATAGCGCCGGACGTCGCGCGGAGACCGGTCATTAAACCGTATCGCATCATCGGTATCGAATCCTCGCCCTATGCGTGCAAGGTCCGCGCTGTCATGCGCTATCGGCGTCTGCCTTACGAGTGGGTCGCGCGCATGCCGCAATATTTCAGCGAAACCGCAGGGGTGCGACCGTTGATCATGCCGGTGGTGCAGTTTCCCGACGGCGACTATCGTACCGACAGCACGCCGATCATCCACGATCTCGAAAGCCGGCACCCGGGGACGCGTTCGATCATCCCGCCGCGCGCAGGAGCAGCGTTCTTGAGCGATCTGATCGAGGACATGGCCGATGAATGGCTGACGAAATGCCTGTTTCATCATCGATTCAGTCACGTTCGCGACCGCCGCAGCGGTGCCGCGTGGGTTATTGACGATGCCCATCCGCGGGCCACCAGGGCGGAACTCGAACCGCTGGTTGACGAATTTATCGCGCGGCAGGTTGCGCGCATGCCGCTGGTTGGCTGTACGCCGGACAACGCTGAATTGATCGAGGCGTTCTATCTGGAAGTCCTCGCCATCCTCGAGCCGTTTGTTGCCAGCGGCGTGTTCCTGTTCGGTTCGCGTCCGGCGCTGGCCGACTTCGGGCTCTATGGGCAGCTCAACACACTGGCCCGCGATCCGACCGCGGCGGCGATCATGCACAGCCACGCTCCCCGCACTCTGCACTGGGTGCGACGCCTCGACGATGCCTCCGGTCTCGATGGCGATTGGGACGACGATCCCGGTCCGGCGGTAGCGGAGCTGGTCGGACTGGCCGGGCGCTACTACCTGCCGTTCCTGGCTGCCAACACGCGCGCGCTTGCAGCCGGCCAAGCCCAGGTTACGGTGGAACTCGCGGGCCGCCCGTACACTCAGGCGGTATACCGTTACCAGGGCAAGTGTCATGACTTTCTGCGCCGCCGTTACCAAGCCCTGGCGCCGGCGACGAAAGCCGAACTCGCGGCTCTACTCGAAGATAACGATTGCCTAAGACACCTGGAAGCGTAAAAGAATCGTACCTGTTCAGTCGAGCACGATGAGGTGGTCGTTGAGTTCGTTGTCGCCGTCGGCTTCGCGCGGTAATACCGTCGCCAGCAGCGCGCCAGCGCGCTCAAGTGCCTCGACCAGCCCGGCAGCGGGCGCGCCACGCTGCATGCCGTCGACGACCGCCTGACAGATCGCCTGCCACTGTTCGGGACTGACTCGCTCGGCCACGGCGTCGTCGCCGATCACGCGCACCATCTGTTCGTACAGTGATACATAGATCAACACACCGCTGGCTGCGCTGGTTTTGCGCACGTTGTGATTGTGGAACGCGGCCTGCGCCGCGCGTTCAACTTCGGCCTGCATTTCCGCGCGCGCTATGAACGGCAGGCGCAGCACGGTTACACGGCCGGCGAGCCAGGCGCCGCAGACGAAACCCGCGACCACGATCGCCCCGACGGCCGGCAGACCGAGCACCGTCGTCTGCGTACCGCTCCACGCCACCGCGCTTGTGTCCTGCAGTGTCAGCCACGCGCCGGCCAGGCACAGCAACGCGAACATCATGCCGAATAGATCTTCGGCGCGGTCGTAGCGCCCCGACACGCTTGCCACCACCGGCACGATCTGGCCGCGCGTGCCGCGTTCGGCGGCAGCTATCGCTGTTTCGATGGTGACCCGGTCGGGATCGGAAAACAGGCTGCTGGCGCGTTTCATTACAATATCCTCACCACGAACCGGTGGCACCGCCGCCGCCCGATGACCCGCCACCGAAGCCACCGCCGGAGCCGCTGGCGGCAGTGCGCAGGACAAAGAACAGGATCGCGGCAAGCGCCAGGATCAGGGCCCAGGCCCAGCCTTTGCGGCCGGTTTTGAACAGGTTGTAGATCAGAAAAGCAAAGCCGATGGCGGCGAGGATCAACGCTGGCAGCAACCACCATGGTGCGGTCGGTTGCGGCAGGCCGAGGCCACGCGCGATAGCGTCCAGACCGCGCACGCCATCGCTGATGCCGATGGCGTAGTCGCCGCGCTTAAACGCCGGCACGATCAGCGAAGCCATGACATCCTCGGCTGCGGCATCGTGCAGGTGTTGAAAATCGGCACCGAACTCGATGCGTGCTTTACGGTCGCCGCGCGAGACCAGCAGCAGGATGCCGTAGTTGCGATCCTCGAAACCGATGCCCCAGGCGTCGAACAGGCTTTGGGCATAGCCTTCGATGCCGAGCGCGGCGGCGTTGTAGCTTGCGAGTGACGGAATCGTTACCACAAACAGCGCGATGCGCTCGTCATTGAGCAGCGCGCTAGCGGTGTCATTGACGGTCTGCTGGGCGGCGGGGTCGAGCATGCCGGCCGCGTCGACGTAAAAGTCGCTATCGGGCGGCTTGTCGGGATACTCGACCGCAGCCACGGCGGCTGCGGTCAGCCACAGCAGGGCAGCGATCAGAAAACGAATGGTGGTGGGGTGACGCACAGACATAGTGCGGTTATCGTCAACCACAATCATCGTCGCGGTCAAACACGGTCAATTGATGCCTGGCCCTTGAACACACGCGTAAAGGCGTTAGACTTGGCCGCACGATACTGCAGTGTGCTGCGGCTGTCGTCTTTACCCAGGGGGTGGCCGAACGGCCTGAGATGTCCTCGCGGACGAACCCCGTGAACCTGATCCGGATAATGCCGGCGTAGGGATAGGGCTTGAACGTTACCCCCATTCTTCCCCGCCTCGATCCGGATCCCTTGAACAGGGAGGCCGCTATGTTTGTTCGACGCGCTGTGGCGTGCGTCATTGCGCTGAGTTCTGCCGTCGCCGAAGCTGCGAGGGACGACAGCGGCAGCATCGAAGAGATCGTGGTGACGGCGGGGTTTCGCGACCAGGCCCTGATGTCGAGTGCGGCCAGTGTCAGCGTCATCGACGAAGCCGCGCTGATCGCACGTGCCGCGCGGCATCTCGAAGACACGCTCGCGGTCATGCCGAACGTCAATTTCTCCGCCGGCGGGTCGCGCGCGCGTTCGTGCAGATGCGCGGGGTGGGCGATCTCGAGCAGTTCGTCGATCCGAAACATTTTCCCTCGGTCGGCATCGTCCTCGACGGTATCGAGCTGTCAAACGTGGCCAGCGGTGCCCTGTTATTCGATACCGAACAGGTCGAGGTCCTGCGTGGCCCGCAAGGTACCCGCTTCGGCGCCAGCGCATTGGCCGGTATGATTAACATTCGCGGCCGTGAGCCAGGCGACACACCGAGCGTGGATGCCAGTGCCGGCTATGGCAACCGTGATGGCAGGTCAGCGCCGCCGCCGGCGGGCCTTTGAGCGATACGCTGCGCGCACGTTTCGCGATTCGGCAGAACCGCAGCGATGGCTACATCAACAACGATTTTCTCGGTCGCGACGATACCCAGGACCTCGATGAACTTAGTGCGCGCGGCAAAATCGTATGGGAGATCACACCCACCCTGCGCGCCGACCTGACGACGCTCTATCTCGATGCCGACAACGGTTACGACGCGTTTTCGCTGGACAACACCCGCACCACGCTGAGCGACGAGCCGGGGCGCGACGATCAGCAGGCCGCCGCCGTCGGCGCACGCCTGGCCTGGGACCTCGGACGTCCCGGCACCATCGAGGTGCACAGCACCTATAGCGACGCCGAGGAAGCCTATGCGTTCGACGAAGACTGGGTGTTCCGCGGTTTTTGCGACGGTGTGCGCTGCGATCCTCTGAACGAGTTCGCCGCGAGCGACAGTATCGCGCGCGAGCGCGACCAGGTAACCGTCGATCTGCGCTGGCTGGCCAGCCACGGTGCGCTGGACTGGGTGACCGGCGCCTATTTCCATCACCGTGACGAGGACATGCGCCGGCAGCGTTTCGGCCTGTTCAGCAGCGCCTACGAAACTGATCGTTACGCGCTTTACGGTCAACTCGGGCTTGCGCTCAACGATGCCCTGAGCGCACGTTTCGGCATTCGCGGCGAGGCGTTTGACGACAAGTACAGCGATACCAACGAGCAATACGTGTTCG
>CALOBG010000121.1:0-12152 GCA_942490995.1 uncultured Gammaproteobacteria bacterium | reverse complement strand
TCTTGTGCGCCCCGTTCAGTTGCGTATTGCTCAAGAATGGCCGGAAGAACAGGGCAACGCCTATTTCGAAGTGCGTTTCACTTCCTCGTCGTGGCGCTTGCGAAACGCGTCTGATCGCTTCTTGCTGCGGCTGCGCCAGCGGTTCGCGGACTTCACGCAGTCGCGCCTCACTGCTCTGCATGCGTTGATTGGTGCGCTTGAAGTGCGGGATGACGAAATCGGCGAACAGTTCGTAGTGGCGTTTTTTCGTCTCGAACGTGGTCCAGTTGTGGTCGAACAGGAGGTAGTTGCCAAAACCACCGTTCGAGAGTTCGACAAGGCTTTCGATGTGTTCGATGGCATCGTCGACGGTACCGATCACCGCCGATCCGGTGCCAAGCGCCCACTCTATGTATTCATCGAGGTTGTTGCCGACGACCTGGATCTGCGGCGCGGCGGCCGTGTGCTGGAGGTAATCGCACCAGGCCCGGATCCCGTGGCGCACGTCTTTAAGTGCCTGCTCGCGCGTCTCGGCGAGATGCATGAGACCCACCACGCGCCAGGTGTCGCGATCCACGCTCTGGCCGAATTCCCGCGCGCGTTCCTCGACCACATCCCAGTGCATCGCGAGCACATCGACCCCGGCTTTCATCGTTGCGCCGACCGAGATCAGACCAACGCCGTGTTTACCCGCGAGTCGCGGGCCCGAGGGAGAAACCACGGCGGCAGCGACAATGGGCGGATGGGGGTCCTGGAAAAAGTCCAGTTGCAGGCGGGCATCGACCAGCTTGTAGCGCGGCGTCTCGATGCTGATCGGTTCGTCGCTGCGCAGCAGGTGCATCAACACATCGAAATCGACTTCAAGCGCTTCGCGCTGCTCGTGGGGCGCGATGCCGATCATCGCGGCATCGGTGGCCAGTGCGCCGGGGCCGACGCCGAGCATGACACGGCCGCGCGTCAGGTGGTCGAGCAACGCCAGGCGGTCCGCCACCCACAGTGGATTGTGATAAGGCAATGACACCACGCCGGTGCCGAGGCGCAGGTATTTTGTCTGCGCCGCAACGTGAGCAATAAAGATCATCGGATCGTTGATCAGCTCGACCCCACCCGAATGATGCTCACCGAACCACGCTTCATCGAAGCCGATGTCGTCGAGCATCCTGACCAGTTCCACGTCGCGCTGCAGCGCATAGGTAGGGTTGTAATTGGTCGGTACGTGGTGGGGTGGCAGAAACGTTCCGAATTGCATGCGCGGCATGTCGATGTCCCTCGTTGATGATGGGCCCACTCTGGTGCAGCCGCGAAAAATCCGCAGGTTGTCTTTGGCGATGACAGCACGATTCTAATCCACGAATCGCGTGGCGGTCAGGCCGGGTCTCGCGCGCGGCCTGACTGCATTGGTTAACGAAACTCGAAACCCTCGTAACCGGACGCGGCGGTTTGCGAAAAGATCCGGTGGTAGGCCGGCACCCCTTCGGTGAAGACGAGAAACTTGCCCTGCTCACCACCGTCGTTGTGATAACCGAAGAACCAGGAATTCTTGACGCTCGCAAACAGCATGCCGTGGGCCGAGTCGTAGCACCGCTGCGTCCAGGTCTCCTCGGCGTCGGGCCTGGCCTGCATGGTTTTGTAGCCGTTGTCCTGGATATATCGGATGCATTCGGTGATCCAATCGACGTTGCTCTCGACGCAGCGCGTGATGTTGCAGAACGCGGCCGGATTATGCGGGCCGAGGATGGCAAAAAAGTTCGGGAAGCCGGCGAACTGCACACCGAGATTGGTTTTCGGGCCGTGCGCCCACTTATCGTTGAGCGAAATCCCTCGCTCGCCGACGATATCCATGCGCATCAGCTCGCCGGTCATGGCGCGGAAGCCGGTGGCATAGATGATGACGTCGAGTTCGTGCAGGGTTGTTTCGCCACCTTTTGCGGTCTCGATACCGGCAGGCGTAATGCGCGTGATCGGCGATTCGCGCAGATCGACCAGGTCTACGTGGTCGAAATTGAACAGTTCGTAGTAGTCTTTTTCACCCGGCGGACGCTTGGTGCCGAAGAGGTGATCGGAGGGGATCAGCTTTTCCGCGATTTTCGGATCCCTGACGCGTTCGCGAATTTTTGCGGCCAGGAATTCGCTGACGTCCTCGGCGATTTCCTGGTTGGTGAACGTGTCGCTGAAATTGGCCAGCCACAGGGCGAAGCCACCGCGCTGGTACAGGGTTTCGTAATGTTCCCAGCGCTGCGCCTTGGTGAGCTCGGTGCCGGCGCGTTCGTCGAGCTTGTGAATGAAGCCGGCGTAAGTCTCGCTGCACAACGTGAAGATTTCATCGGCGCGCTGCTTGAGGTCGCGCTGCGCGGCCGCGTCGATCGGGGCGTTGCGTAACGGCGTACACCAGTTCGGCGTACGCTGGAAAAGCGACAGATGCCCGACCTCAGGCGCGATCGTCTGGATAACCTGCACCGCGGTCGCGCCGCTGCCGATAACGCCGACCCGTTTACCTTTGAAATCGATCCCGTCGGCTGGCCATCTCGCGGTATGTGCGGCAACGCCGGCGAAGGAGTCGATGCCTTCGATTTTCGGCAGCTGATGCGCCGACATGAAACCGGTCGCGGCGAGGATGTAGCGTGCGCGCACGTGTTGACCTTTTTCGCTACGCACTTCCCAGCGGCGGTCACGCTCATCAAACGTGACTGAATGCACGCGGGCGTTGAATTCGATATCGCGGCGCAGGTCGAACTTTTCCGCCACGTGGTTGAGGTAGCGCTCGATCTCGGGCTGGCCGGCGAACTGTTCGGACCAGTCCCATTCCTCGATCAGTTCACGCGAAAACGAATACTGGTAGCTGTAGCTTTCGGAATCGAATCGGGCACCCGGATAGCGGTTCCAGTACCACGTCCCACCGACACCGGATCCGGCCTCAAAGACCCGTACCGTAAGGCCTGCCTCGCGCAGCTTGTGCAGCGCATACAGACCCGAGACACCGGCGCCAATAACTACCGCGTCATAAGTTTTTGCCATGTTGACCCTCCTCGCTCGTCCGCACGCCATGGTGCGCGTGGCCGGTATGTTCTTAAGCGTACTCATTGACGCCGCCTGGCGGAGTACGGCTCTTGAGGGCAGGAAGCCTACGTGTACGTACAAGTTGTGTCAAGACCTTCGTGCACCCCAAGAAATTTTGCGCATTTCGAGCGAAATGAATTGCTCTCTCGTTGATTTCGTTTTTATTTGTACGTACAAGCTGCTAACATCCTCCCATGTCCACCAACCACAGCAAACGCGCCGGCGGCGCTGCGCCAGGCGATATACCCAAATACAGCGCCGTCGCTGCCGCCCTCCTCGAACAGATCAAGGCCGGTAAATTCAGGCCGGGCGATCTGCTCCCTTCCGAGCCCGAGCTGACCCGTCAGTTCGACGTTTCACGGCACACGGTGCGCGCGGCGTTGCGCTCGCTCTATGAAAAAGGACTGATCGTGAGTCAGCGCGGGCGCGGATCGATCGTGCAGGCAACGACCGTCACGCCGCGCTACAGCCACGCCTGCGACTCGATCGAGGACGTTCTGCAATATGCGGCCGCGACGCCGCGCCGTGTGATCAGTTCGCGACGCCTGATCGTCGACGAAGCGCTGGGCCTGCGTCTCGATTGTGCGCCGGGCTATCCATGGTGGGAGATCCACACCAATCGCCGGCGTGAGCCGGGCGGACCGGTCGTGGCGTCGTCGCTGATCTGGGTGCCGGACGACTTCGCCGACGCGGTCGCGGAAATCGAGACCAGCGACGAACCCCTGTTTGTCGTGATCGAGCGTCGCCACGGGTGCAATTTCGATCAGATGCGCCAGGCCATCTCGATGGCCAGTGCCGATCAACGCGAAGCCCGCGATCTCGATATCGAACCGGGCTCTGCGGTGATGTGCGTGGAGCGCCGCTTCATCGACGAACGCGGCGGTTTGCTCGAGGTGTCACGCACCGTGCATCCGCCGGAAATTTTCCGCTACGAAACGAGCCTGCGCCGCGTGATCGGCAGCTGATCCGGTGCCGGACGATCGGCGCCCCCGGTAGCGCGCTATGGCACAACGCTATTGACCCCGAACCTATGGAAACTACGACAGGAGCCGTGCCCCATGTACAAAAAAAGTAACCCCGTCACGCGATTGTGCACCAGTGACGTCGACAACATCTGGATCCGCGGCCGCAATCTGTGCGACGAACTGATCGGTAAAATGTCTTTCACCGACTACATCATGTTCCATTTTTTCGGCACCGAGCCGACCCCGCTGCAGCGCACCGTCGTGGACTCGGTACTGGTCTGCATCATGGAGCACGGCATGACGCCGTCCGCGGTAGCCAGCCGGGTTACTTATCTTGGCGCGCCCGAGTCGTTACAGGGCGCGGTGGCGGCCGGCCTCCTCGGCGCCGGTACCCGCTTCGTCGGCGCGGCCGATGAATCGGCTGCCCTGCTCCAGCAGATCGTCGACAAACCCGTGGGCGAACGCGAAGCGGAAGCGAGGGCCATCGCCGAGGCGCACACGCGCGACAAAAAATTCCTGCCCGGTTATGGCCACCCGATCCACGTCAACGGCGATCCGCGCGTGCAACGTCTCGACGAAGTCGCGCGCGCGGCGGGCGCGAAAGGCGAATACCTCGACGCCATGCGTCTGCTCGGCGACGCCATCAAGGTCGCCTCGGGCAAAAACATCGTGATCAACGTCAACGCCGCGATCGGCGCGGTACTGCTCGAGGCTGCGATCCCGCCGACCATTGCGCGGGGCTTCAATCTCATCGCGCGCTGCGCCGGTCTGGTCGGGCACCTGCTCGAAGAACAGACCGAACCGGCCGGCTATCACATCTGGAAAACCGCCGACGAAGCGGTCCCCTATCAAGCGCCATGAGTGCTTCGATGCGCGAGACTATGGCGGCGCAGGATGAGATCATCACCATGCTGCGTGACAGCGCGCGGGACGTGTGCAAGCGGGCGCTCGAACGGAGTCGTCTGCAGGCACTGCGCGGCGCCACCCCGGCGTTCGATCGCGCGCACTGGCAGACCATGGCCGAGCTTGGCTGGCTCGGGGTCGTGGTACCCGAAGCGCGCGGCGGTCTCGGTCTGGGCGCACGCGGTGCAGCCGTGCTGGCGCGAGCCCTGGGTGCGGTTGGCGCGCCCGAACCGCTGATCGAAACCGCGGTGGCGGCCGCCACCGTGCTGGCCGAGTGTGCAGCCGAGGATGGCCTGGTCGATGCGTTGATGGCGGGCGAAACGGTATTCGTAGCCACGCTGGGCGCGCTCGATAGCGATCCTTTCGCCACCGTAACGGCGCGCGTTGACGATGCCAAGGTACGGGTTGATGGCGTGCTTGACGCGGTAACGCTCGGCGCCGATGCAGACGCCTGGCTGGTCCCGGCAACACTGGGCGGAAAACCGGCCTGGTGTCTCGTCACTGCCGCCGCGGATGGCCTTGAGATTGTGCCGCGGGTGCTGGGCGACGGCACGCGTAACGCACGCCTGGTGCTGAACGGCTGTCCTGCGCAGCTGCTTGCCGAGGGCGAAATCGCCGGCGCGGCGCTGCAGCAGGCGCGTTGCGCCGCCGAGCTTGCCTCGAGCGCCTACCAGGTCGGCCTCGCCGAAACGCTGTTCGAAATGACCGTCGATTACGTCGGCACGCGGCGACAGTTCGGCCGGGCCATCGGCAGCTTTCAGTCCCTGCAACACCGTCTGGTCGACGCCTGCATGGCGCTGCGCCTGGCCGGATCGGTGTTAGACGAGTGCTGCCTGGAAATGGATCAGGGCGCTACCGGTACGATCGCGCAGCAACTGGCGAGCCGCGCGCGCCAGCGCAGCGGCGATACCCTGCTGCTGATTGCGCGCGAGGCGATTCAGCTGCATGGCGCCATCGGCTATACCGACGAGTGTGACGTTGGCCTGCTGGTGAATCGCGCCCTGGTGGTGGCCGCGCGCTACGGACGCCCGGACGCCCACGTCGCGCGGTGCGCACGGCTGCGGGGTGCGATAGCGCCGCCGGCGAAAGTCAGCATCGATACCGATCTGGGCCTGGCCGATCGCGATCCCCCCAACGGCGACTGGAATGCCCTGGACAACGATACGTTCCGACACATCGTGCAGCAGTGGCACGCGCAGAACTACCCCGCGGAACTCAGGAATCTGCGCCATCGCGTGCGCTGGTCGCAATGCAGCGAATGGTACGCCCGCCTCTACCGGCGCGGCTTCGCGGCGCCGGGCTGGCCGGCCGAACACGGTGGCATGGGACTCGCGCCGGACAAGCTGCTGATCTTTATCGAAGAGCGCGAACGCCTCGGCATCGTGCGCACGCCGGACCAGGGCATCATCATGGTCGGCCCGCTGTTGATGCAGCATGGCACCCCGGAGCAGCAGGCCTACTACCTGCCGAAGGCGCTGTCCGGCGAACACATCTGGTGCCAGGGTTATTCCGAGCCGAACGCCGGATCCGATCTCGCCTCGCTCAGGACCACCGCCGTGCGCGATGGCGACGAGTTCGTCATCAACGGCCAGAAAATCTGGACCACGATGGCACAGGACGCAAACCAGATGTTCTGCCTGGTACGTACCGATCCCGACGCCAAGCCCCAGGCCGGGATCAGCTTCGTACTCATCGATTTCGCGACCCCCGGGATCACGGTCCGGCCGATCCGCAATATCGCCGGTGACGACGAGTTCTGCGAAGTATTTTTCGACGACGTGCGCGTGCCGTGCAGCAACCTGGTCGGCAAACTCAATGACGGCTGGACCATTGCCAAGGCGCTGCTTGGTTTCGAACGGTTTTTTATCGGCAGTCCCACGATGTGCCGCAACGCCCTCGGCCGTGCGGCCGAGATCGCGATCGCCCGCGGGCTCGAGCGTGAAGCGGTTACCGTCGATCGCTATACCCGTTTCGCCCTCGACGTCGGCGCCCTGGAATCGCTGTATAAAACGTTTGCCGATCAGATCCGGCGCGGAGAGGTGCCGGGCGCCGACATTTCGTTATTGAAAATCTTCGCCAGTGAGACGTTTCAACGCCTGTCGGAGTTCATCCTCGATCTCGGTGGCGAAGGTGGCGCGCAACTGGACGGGATCGATACCGACGCCGGTTCATTCGACGCCTTGTTTCCCTATTACCATGCGCGTCCGACCACCATCTACGGCGGCAGCAACGAGATCCAGCGTAATATCATCGCCAAGCTCGTGTTGCGACTGCCGTCGGACTGACGCACAGCGAGGATCGCCGCCATGACCGTGCGCACGGGCGCCAATATTCTCCTCGACGTGCTCGAAAGCGAGGGCTGCGAATACGTTTTCGGCAATCCGGGCACGACCGAGCTGCCGCTCATCGATGCGCTGCTCGACCGGCCGCGTCTGCACTACGTCCTCGGGCTGCAGGAAGCGAGCGTGGTGGCGATGGCCGACGGTTACGCGCAGGCCTCGGGCAAACCCGGTTTCGTCAACCTGCATACCGCCGGCGGACTCGGTCACGGCCTCGGCAACCTGCTCAATGCGTTCACCTCTGGCACGCCGCTGGTGGTGACCGCGGGCCAGCAGGACTCGCGCCATGCCATCACCGACCCCCTGCTGCAGGGCGACCTTGTCTCGATCGCGCGACCGGCCTGCAAGTGGGCCGCGGAGATCACCTCGCCGGATCAAATAGCGGTCCTCATGCATCGCGCGTTCCAGGACTGCCAGGCGACGCCGCGCGGTCCGGTGTTCCTGTCCCTGCCGATGGATGTGATGGAGGCCACCAGCACCATCCCCGTGCCGCTGACCTCGCGGGTCGACCGGCGACCGGTGGCGGGTTCGCTGCCGGAACTGGCCAGGGAACTCACCGCGATTGCGCCGGGCCGGGTCGCGATCATCGCCGGCGACGAGATCTCCTTTCATGACGCGTACAAAGAGGTCGTTCATCTCGCGGAGTTGCTCGCCGCACCGGTGTTCGGCTCGTCGTGGCCGGCGCACATTCCGTTTCCGACCAGCCACTACCTGTGGCAGGGCAACCTGTCGACCCGCGCGGTCGACATCGCCACGGCAATGCGCGGCTTCGATTGCGTGTTTGCGCTCGGCGGCAAGTCGTTCATCACCATTTTGTACAGCGACGCGTCGGCGCTGCCGGAAGGCTGCGAGCTGCTGCAGCTGTCGGTGGATGGTCGCGATCTGGGCCGGACTTTTTCTTCCAAGCTCTCGGTGGTGGGCGACATCGAGCGCTCACTCAGCGCTTTGAACGGACTCATTGCCGAGCGTATTGCGCCGCGCGAAGCGGCCTACGCGGCGGCGCGCGATGCGGCACGGCGGGATTTCACTGCGCGAAAAAGTGCACTGGAAGCCCGCGCTGACGAGCTGGTCGACAATGCCGAGCTACATCCCCTGGTCGCGGCGCGGGCACTCGCCGCCAGCATCGGGGCAACGCCGATCGTCGACGAAGCGATCGCTACGGCCAGCCACCTGCGCGCATTTCTGCATAACAGTTCAACCCGTCAGTATTCATTCCTGCGCGGTGGCGCGCTCGGCTGGGGCATGCCCGCCGCGGTCGGGTTCTCGCTCGGGTTGGGCCGGCAGCCGGTGGTATCCCTGGTCGGCGATGGCGCGGCGATGTATTCGCCACAGGCGCTGTGGACGGCGGCCAACGAAGACCTGCCGGTCACCTTCATCGTGATCAACAACCGCGAATACAACGTGCTCAAAAATTTCATGCGCAGCCAGCCGCACTACCTGTCCGCGCAGAAACGCCAGTTTATCGGCATGGATATCGCCAGGCCGCCGATCGATTTTCAGAGTCTGTCGAAGTCCATGGGCGTGCCGGCGCGCCGACTGAGCGGCGTTGCCGAGATCCACGATGCGGTGCGCGAGGCGATCGCCTCGTGTCGTCCGAACCTGATTGAAATCGTGGTCGGTACCGAGTAACGAGTCGCTGCGGGACCGGGCCGCGAGTCAAAACCGAGTCGTAAACACGATCAGCCAGTCGGGCATGACAGCCAGTACGCGGGCCTCGAGGATCTTATCCAGACCGCCAAGGATCACGCCGCCAACCAGCACCAGAACGATGCCGAACAGCGGTTTGCCATAGCGCGCGATAACCTGCAGCCGGCCCTTGCGTGCGCCCAGCGCTTTGCGCGAGCCGTAAGCAAGGGCAAGTATCGAGCTGGCCACCCCAGCGCCGAAAATCAGGAAAATCAGGAACGCGCCGAACAGGTTCTCGCCGCGGCTCGCGGCGGCGATTGCGACCCCCAGGGTTGGACCGACACATGGCGCCCATACCAGTCCCAGCAGTGTGCCGATGGCAAACTGTCCGCCGGCGCCATCGCCGGAAACGCGCGCCAGCATACGATTACCGCCACCGACCAGCGGCGCCGTAACCGCGGCGAAACCGCTCTGCAGCGGCGGCAGCAGCAGAAACAGGCCGGCGGCGATCAGCACCGCGGCGGCCACGCTGCGTACCACTTGCTCGCTAAGCCCAATGGAATAACCGAAGGCGACGATGAGCAGGCCGAAGGTCGAAAACGACAGCACGAGTCCGATCGTCAAAGCCAGCGGCCCGTACCTGCTCTGGCTGAACGCCGAACCGATCAGGATCGGCAGGATCGGCAGTACGCAGGGGTTGAGGATCGTCACCAGGCCGGCGACATAAGCCAGCAGCGCGCTGCCCATCGGCTATTTGCTTCGGATGATTTGAGTGCTGATGCTAGTGCCCGACAGCGTTGAACACAAACTCGCGCAGGCGCTCGCGGTCGGTCTCGGCGATGGAACGGGCAAGCTCGGTTTTGCCGTTGAAAATCACGATCGTCGACTGGCGCGGGATCTTGTGAGCACGAAGAAAGTCCTGGTCTTTATCGAAATCGACGCGCATGAAGACCGTGTCATCGAGCTTGTCGTTGCGCAGCTCATCGAGTATCGGGCGCTGCGCCTTGCAGGTCGGGCACCAGCTCGCGGCAACATCGACGAGTATGGTTTTGTCCGCTGCCTGCGCTTTGCCGAACTGTTCCGCCGAGTAGGCAATCCAGTCACTTGCGGCGAAGGCCGCGCCGGAACCGAGCAAGCCCAGCGCGGCAAAAATCAGGGGTCGAAAGAAGTGCATGGTGATGAAGCCTCATGAACAGACCCTGAGTTGGACGCCCGTGCGCCTGCTTAAGTTCCATTTGACCCGGTTGTCACGCCGCGCAGCCGTCTGCAGTAACCGGCTTACCCCTAGCCTTATGGCATTACCCAGCACCACCGCTACTGCAGGAGCGACGAAGCTTGCTAGACTGACATCCGATTAATTGGCGGGAGACGGATCATGACCGTGGTGTTCCGATTCGTATTGTGGACACTGGGCATGCTGCTCGCAGCCGGCAGCCGCGTGAGTACCCGCGTCCAATCACAACTCGGGCGGGATTTCGTTTTTGTTGCCGCCAGTAACGACGGCGTCGCCCGCAGCTACGTGTTTAAAAATCGCCGCGTGACCTCGCAACCCGGCGCTGCCGAGGGCGCACGCTGCACCGTACGCTTTCGCACCGCCGCTATCGGTACAGTGATCCTGCTCGCGCCGAACACCATCGACCGCATTGTCGACGGCCTCGGCGCCGGCGACGTCGAATGCGACGGTCAGGCCGCCTACGTGTTGTGGTTCTACGAACTTGCCATGGGCTTGAGCCCGTTGCGTCGCGTGCCGCGCGACCCGTGGCCGAATGCTTACGTCACCCACGACCCCGGCCGCGAACAAGGCGGCGGACCGCATTACGCGCGAGCCCGCGGTCGATGAACTCGATCCGACCTGGACCGCGGCCCATCAGCAGCGTGAGAAGGTCTTGCTGTGGCAGGTCGGACGCGGCGCCGAGCCGAGCGGGGTTTTTACCCGGCACCGGATCGTGGTCGATCCGGGCCTCGACCTGGAAACGGGGCACGGCCTGGCGGACGCCGCTGCCGCATTCGCGGAACGCTCGGCATGACTGCGCAAGCCGTGCTCAACGAGCGCGCGCGCGGCTGGCTGCGCTTTATCTGGGACAAGGCGCTCACCGAAGACGACTGGAGCGTCAACGGCGATCCCCATCCGTGGTGGGACCGCAGCACCACCGCACCGATGTGTTCGTTTCCGCGTTTCGACCTCTCCGAAACCTCCTACGCCCTGCCCCTGCTCGCCGATCAGACGCCGGCGTGGCGCGAGGTCTATACGCGTATCGCCGACCAGCTCGTCGGCCGCTATACGACGTTCTGGGCGGCTATCGACTGGATCACGCTGCTCGGCCCGAGTCCGCACCAGGGCGAGTATCCGCCCGAATGGCAGGTCTACATGCCCGAACATCTGCGTGGCCATTACGACCCGCCAGGCTGGACCGCCAACGGTATCGAGCCGTGGGGCCTGCAGCCGGATCCGATCGGCGCCGACGGCAACCTGTTTTTTCGCGGCTTCTTCAACCTGCTGCTGAACACCTACGCCTACGTGTCCAGCGACGACAAGTGGGAGCGGCCGTTCAAAATGACCGGCTGCAACAATCGCCTGTTCGAGTGGACCCAGCACAGCATTTCGCGCTTCATCGAAGATCAGTGGGCGGAGCGGCCGCAGGGCGCGCACTGCGAAAACACCAAGATCTGGCCGTACTGTCTGAGCGCGGCCGGCCTGAGCCTGAAGCTGTACGACAAGGTGTTCGACGCCGGTACGCACTGGGTCTACGACCAGTGGGTCGATTACGCCAAGAAACACTTCACTACCCGCAACAGCCGCGGCGACATCGAATCATTCGCGTTCTATTACGACCCGTTAAAGCAAGTCGCCTATAACCTGCCCGATAAACTTGCCGGCTACGGCACCCTGGCGCCGCTGTTTTATCTCTATCCGCAGGCCCCCGAGTTCGGCCGTGAACTGTACGAGGCCGGCATCCGCAAGCTCGGCTGGAACGCCGCCACAGGTACCCTGGTGCAGCCCATCGACGATCCGCGCTGGTTGACCATGGTCCTGATGCTGGCGCGCGAAATGGGTGATTTGACCACCGAGCGACGCCTGGCCGCGGTCGCGGAGCGCGAATACGGCCCGAACTTTTTTGGCGACGACCCGGATCGATTTGCCTGGCACTTCGGTCTCGACGAGCCCTACCCGCGCGGCCAGTTGAACGGGCTGCTGATCCTGAGCGAGATTGGCGAACGCGGTGCCTGGACGAACGTCTACAACGGCGCCCACCAACACCAGTTCGATTTACCGACCGTCGAG
>CALOBG010000120.1:0-14328 GCA_942490995.1 uncultured Gammaproteobacteria bacterium | reverse complement strand
TGTGGGCGTGCAACCGATCTCGACGAGTTCGACGCCTATACCTCGTATGCCCCGTATGCCACATCGCTGCGGATGAGCGATCTCGGTTACAAGAACAAGAGCCAGGCTGCGGTCGGGTTGTCTGTTAATCGTCTCGACGAGTACATCAGCGGGCTGAAACACGCGGTCAGCACGCCGTTTCCCGCGTACGAGAAGATCGGGGTCCGGGTGGACGGAGAGTATCGTCAGCTCAATACAAACCTGCTTCAGATCGAGAACGAGTATTACAGCCTGATCCGGCCAAAACGCGTGGCCCACAGCGGCGAACGGCCGACCCAGGCATTGATGCGCGGCGGCGTCCAGTACGTCGAAGTGCGGGCGCTCGATGTCAGTGCGTGCGACGCCAACGGTGTGTCCGCGGCGCAACTGCGATTCCTCGAAGCCTTTCTGATTTATTGCCTGCTTGCCGACAGCCCGCAGATTGATGCTGTCGAGCTGGAACAAACCGAGCAGAGCCAGCTTGCGGTGGCGCGAAACGGGCGCGACCCGGCGCTCGAGCTGATTCGTGGGGATGACGCGATAGGCCTGAAGACCTGGGCCGGTGAGATTCTTGAGGACATGACAGGCGTTTGCGAACTGCTCGACCGCGGGCGCAGCGACGGCGCCTATCGGCAGGCACTGGCCTCACAGGAAGAGAAAGTCGCCGATCCGGAACGGACACCATCGGCGATGATCCTCGAGTCGATGCGCGCTAATGGCGAGCCCTTTTTTACCTTCGCGATGCGTATGTCGCGCCACCATCGCGAGCAATTTGTTGGCGCCGGACCGCTGCCGCCGCCGCGCCACGATCTGCTGCTACGGGAAGTCGCGACTTCGCTGGAAAAGCAACGCGAAATTGAGGCCGCGGACCGAATCTCTTTTGAGAGTTATCTCGAATCCTATTTCGACAGTTAGGCTCGCGGTCACACAGATGTAATTTGGTGCTCTCAGGACAGGGCAGCCACGAGCCAGGGAGGCTGACAATGACAAAAAGAGAAGAATATCGGCGGGTGGTCGGCAACGATGCCACGCGCGGCGAGCCAAGAACCGCGGCAGCTATCACCGAAGTGCGCGGCGGCTGGGATGCCTATGAAGTCTGGCGTGCTCGCATCCGCGATGAAAGAGAGAAAGTCCGCGTCGCAGCGCAGCGCTAGTCAGACCTGACGCGCTGAATCTGCCGCTTCGGCTGAAGCGTCACTCTTCAGTTTATCGACCAAGCGATTGACGTATTGCGGCGACTTGGTGTTGCGGGCAAACAGCGCGTAGAACGCTGGGATTACGAACAGGGTCAGCAATGTCGAGAACGTTACGCCAAACACGATGACCACTCCGATGGCCTGACGGCTCTCTGCCCCGGGGCCATCCGCAATCAACAACGGTACGGCGCCAATCGTCGTGCAGGTGCTGGTCATCAGGACCGGCCGCAGGCGGATGGCAGAAGCTTCCACCACAGCATCGAGAAACTCGACGCCCCGGTCGCGCAGCTGATTGGCGAATTCCACGATCAGCACGCCATTCTTGGCGGCCAGGCCGATCAGGAGAATGGCCCCGATCTGGGTGAAGACGTTGATGCTGTAACCGTAGAACCACAAGCCCATCATCGCCCCGGTGACCGCCAGCGGCACCGTCATCATGATAATGAACGGATGGCGGAAGCTCTCGAACTGTGCCGCCAGCACGAGGAAAACGATGACCAGTGCGAGGAGGAACGCGCTGTACAGCGAGCCGCCCGCTTCCTTGAATTCACGTGATTCGCCGTCCCAGTCGATACTGACCGACGGTGGCAGCATGTCCGCGCCGAGCTCTTCCATGTAGCTGATGGCTTCGCCGAGCGAATAACCGTCGTTGAGACTGGCAGAGACGGTGACCGCGCGCAGGCGATTGAACCGACTGAGTTCAGCGGCGCCGGCGACTTCCTTTAGTGTGACGATGTTGTTCAGCGGCACCATCTGGCCGGTGCGTTCCGAGCGGACATAGAGATTGGTCAGGTCCGATGGCGACGCGCGATCCTCCGGCAGTCCCTGCAGCACGACGTTGTACTCCAGGCCGCGGTCGAGGTAAGTCGTGACGATCCGCGAACCGAGCATGGTTTCGAGAGTGCGGCCGATATTGGCAAGCGAAACACCGATGTCGGCGGCGCGGTTGCGGTCGATCGAGATACGCATCTGCGGCTTGCGCTCGTCATAGTCGATGTCGAAATTGGTCAGGCCCGGGTTCTCCCCGGCACGTTCGACCATCTGTTCGGCCCAGAGCGCGAGTTCGCTGTATTCGCCACCGCCGAGAATCATCCTGACTGGCCGGTTGTTGCCGCGAACGCCGAGTCCCTGCGGTGTGATGACCGCCGAGCGTACGCCCGGTAGCAGCGAGAGCTTGGCTCGCACCGATGCCGCGATTTCTTCGGCGCTACGTTCGCGTTCGCCCCACGGTGCCAACAGCGCGATCGCGCGAGCACTGTTGACTTCGCCGGTCGAGCCAAAGCTGGCCGGCAGCCGGATCAGCACCCGCATGACGTCGCCGGTGGCAACCTCTTCCATCAGCGCGTCTTCCATTTGCCGGGTATAGCGGTCGGTGTATTCGAAGCTCGCTCCCTCGGGCGCATTCAGCACTGCGATGAAGACGCCGCGATCTTCTTTCGGCGCGTATTCCTGCGGCAGGGCGCGGAACAGGAAGACGGCCATCAGGCTGATCACAACAGCGATCAAGACGATTGCCCACGGGTGACGCACGATACGCTGCAGCCATGACCGGTAGCGGTCGGCCAGCGCGCGGAAAAATGTATCGACGCGGTGGGCAAGACCCGAGCGCACGGTATCGCCATGCAGGATCTTCGAACACATCATCGGCGTCAGCGTCAGCGCGACGATACTCGAGAACATCACGGCGGCAGCAAGCGCAATGCCGAACTCGGAAAACAGCCGGCCGACGTTGCCCTGGATAAACGAGATCGGCAGGAACACCGCAACCAGCACCAGCGTGGTCGCGATCACCGCGAAACCGATCTCGCGCGAGCCGTCGATGGCCGCCAGCAGTTTTGGCTGGCCATCCTCGATCCGCCGGTAGATGTTCTCGAGGACGACGATGGCGTCGTCCACGACCAGGCCGATCGCGAGCACCAGGCCGAGCAGAATCAGGACGTTGACGGAGTAGCCCATTGCCGCCATAACGATAAAGGTCGCGATGATCGAGACGGGTACGACGACAGCCGGAATCAATGTCGCACGCAGGCTGCCGAGAAACAGGTAGATCACCACGAGCACGAGAGATAGCGCGAACAGCAACGCTTTCGCTACCTCGATCATCGAGGCCTCGATAAAGGTAGCCCGGTCGAAGTTGATTTCGAGCAGGATACCCTCGGGCAGGGTCGGGCGAATAATGTCGAGCTCGTTGCGCACACCGTGCGAAACCTCCACGGTGTTTGCGCGCGAGAGCTGCTCGATCGCCAGGCTCACCGCCGGGATCGTGTTGGCGCGCGCGGCGTTGCGCTCGTTCTCGGCGCCGACCTCGACTCTGGCCACTTCTCCCAGGCGGATCAGAAATCCGTCGGGACCGCGGCCGACCACGAGCTGGCGGAATTGCTCGTCGCTGATCAGCCCGGTCTCGGTACGCAGCGTGAATTCGCGCTGCGTGGATTCGAGCCGTCCCGCCGGCAATTCGACGTTTTCACGCCGCAGGGCATCCTCGATGTCGCTGACCGTCAACTGGCGCCCGGCCAGCGCCTCACGGTCGAGCCATATCCGCATCGCGTAGCGGCGGGCACCGGACACCTGCACCCGTGCAACACCATCGACGACCGACAGGCGGTCGACCAGGTTGCGTTCGGCAAAATCGGAAAGCTCGAGCGTCGACATCCGGTCGCTGGTCAGATTGATGTACATCACTGCCCGGGTATTCGAATCGACCTTGGCGATTTCCGGCGGCTCCGCTTCCTCGGGCAAATTGTCGACTACTCGGGCGACCCGATCGCGAATGTCATTGGCGGCGGCGTCGACGTCGCGATTCAGTCCGAATTCGACGCGGATACGCGAACGCTCGTCGCTGCTCGTGGACGTCAGCTTGCGGATACCCTCGAGACCGGCGATCCGGTCCTCGATGATCTGGGTGATCTTGGTTTCGACCACCGCCGCAGATGCACCGCGGTAGGTGGTGTCGATCGAGATCACCGGCGGGTCGATGTCGGGATACTCGCGCACCGACAACCGGTCGAGCGCCATCAGGCCGAAAATCACCAGCAGCAGGCTCACGACCATCGCGAAAACCGGCCGCCGCACCGAGACGTCCGAGATGAACATCAGCTTGATCCCGCCGAAACGCTGCGCTCAACGATTTCGACCGTGCTGCCCTCACGCAGGTTCTGGTTGCCTTCGATGACGACGATTTCTCCGGCAGCGAGGCCCTCGATGACCTCGACCTGTCCGGGCCGGCGGCGGCCGGTTTGAATCTCGCGCTGGTGTGCCGTGGCGCCGTCGATGACGAACACGTACTGGCGATCCTGAATCGGCACCAGCGCCTGCTCCGGAATGATCAGGCTGTTGACGCCGCGGCGCAGCACCTGGACGGTCAGGAACATGCCTGGCTTGAGTTTTGCATCGTCGTTGGCGAGCAGGGCGCGCACCCGCACTGAGCGCGTTACGGGATCGATGCGAGTGTCGATGCTGGAGATTTCTCCGTCGAAAACAGCTTCCGGGAAGGCCACGCTGCGGGCATTGACGGGGAGTCCCGGGCGCAACGGTGCCAGGGCAATTTCCGGGACCGTAAAATCCAGCTTGATAACGCTCAGATCATCGAGCGTGGTGATAACAGTGCCGGGCGAGATGAGGCTGCCCAGGCTGACCCTGCGCAACCCGACCCGGCCGTCAAACGGTGCCGTGATCGTCAGATCGGCAAGGCGCGCCTCCGCGGCTTTTACCCGGGCACTATTGGCATCCATCATTGCCTTCAGTTGTTGTAGCTCGGACGGTGAGATTGATCGGGTCTTGGCCAGCTGCTGGCCGCGCTCGTACTGGCTGCGGCTGTCGATCGCGTTGGCGCGCGCGATCGCAAGGTCGGCGCGTGCTTCGTTGCTTGCCAGTTCGACCAGTACGTCCCCGGCCTTGACGACGCCACCTTCCTCGAAACGAATGGCGGTGATGACCTCGGAGACTTTCGACGTTACCTCGATGGATTCGTTTGCCCGAGCAGTGCCGAGTGCCTCAATTTCATAAGGGAAATCTTCCGCGGCCACCTGCGTCGTAATCACCCGGACAGTGCGTTGTTGTGCCTCGGCAGCGGCACTTGCCAGCAGCAACACCGCTACGAATGCCGCGGCCACGATCTGGCTCAGTGCGCTCGCGGACTGATTCGACAACGGAAGATTCACTGCTTCACTACCCCAAATTGGTATTCGCCAATTATCGCACTTATAAGCGGCGTGTTTCTGATCGAGGAGTTTCGTCGGGCCGAACCTGGCGGATTCACGCTCAGAACGGCAGCGGCGTCCCGCTACTGGCGATATGGGCGGCGTAGCGCGCCTGAAGTTGTCGTGTGATCGGACCGGGTGCCGCCGCGGTCGCCCGGCCGTCGATGTCGAACACGGGCGTCAGCTCGCCCATGGTCCCTGTCGTGAAAACCTCATCCGCTGTATAGATTTCGGTCAGCGATATGTTGCGCTCGGCGCAGGCCAGGCCGGCCTCGCGAGCGAGCCGCAAAACGACTGCGCGGGTGATCCCGGGCAGGCAGGCATCTGCGTGTGGCGTAAGGAGCTCGCCGTCACGAAAAAGAAAAACATTGGTGTCATTGGTCTCGGAAACGAACCCGGCGATATCGAGCATCAGTGCGCTGTCGACCCCGGCAACGTTGGCCTCGATACACGCGAGGATATTGTTGATCAGGTTGTTGTGGTGAATTTTCGAGTCCAGGCACTGCGCCGTATTGCGGCGGATCGCCGAGGTAATGAGCCGAATCGGCTGCGGGTAAATCGGCGGTTTCCACTCGGCCAGCACGATCAGGCATGAGCCGGAACGATTCCAGTGCGGATTCATCCCGGATGTGACCTTTTCGCCGCGGGTCAGCGTCAGGCGGATGTGCGCACCATCGCGCATGCCGTTGGCTTCCAGCGTCGTGAAAATTGCGCTGCGCACCTGCGCAATGCCTGGAATGTCGGCAAACGCCATTGCCCGCGCCGAGGCGTCGAGCCGGCGCAGGTGGGCGTCGAGTTCGGCGATCTTGCCATCATAAACACGCAGGCCTTCCCAGACCGCATCACCGCCCTGAACCGAACTGTCGAAGACGCTGATTTTGGCGTCGGCGCGAGGTTTTAGCTCGCCGCCCACATGAACGAGGATGTCGGCATTGCGTGGATCGGGCAGTTTTGCTGCGTCTGGATTTGTCATGTGTTCGCTTTTAGTGAGTGCGCATAGAGGCGCTGGTAATAGTGGTCGCATTCCTCCCGCAGAGCGGCGAGGCGAGACGGTAAGGGTTGGTTTTTGCTGCGGTACTCGGAGAAACCGCTCGAGATATGGACATTGTGATACCAGTGCGGCGCCCACACGCCATCCTCGGGCTTGGGCCCGGGCGGCCACGCCAGCATCGCGGGCTCGAACGTCAAGTCGAGTATTGCGCAGAGTTTGCGCAATACTCCGCGCGGGTCGAGCAGCAGTTCCCGAGCATCCAGTACCGGGGGATGATGTTCTCCACGCAGCAACAGCGCTTCGTACAGTTGCCACTGGCGTTTGAGGCCGGTATCGCGAATCGTCGGCTCGGGTATCTGGTTGATCAGTGACGGCAACATCTCGGCGGGATCGCGAATCAGCAACACGTTGGTTGTCGCGGCGAGGAATTGCTCGTCGATAGCGACGAGATGATGCGCCATTTGTTTCAGGAACTGGACCGGGCGCTCATCATCCTCGCTGATCAGTAGCCGCCGCATGACCCGGTCGCCATCGCAATCCATGTGCTCCATCACTTCCAGCGCGGCCGGGTGATCGGCGCCGCTGACTCGCAGAAAATGACCGTACAGCGGTTCATCGACGACCCGGGTGTCGCTGCGTTGACGGAAACTGTACATCAGTGCCGTCGAAACGTTGCGTGGCCCGGACCACAAGCAGATGGTGCGCTGTTTGTTCATAGCCGCGTATTCCATCACGAAAAATTTCTCATGTCGCGTGACGGCCGCGTAGAAATGTTGTCTCATGGTCCGCGACGGAGTTTCCAGCGCGGGGATGGCCAACGGTTACGCTGTGACATGGGTCGTCCGGGGCAGTTGCCAGGACTCCGCATAAATGACAACAAGAGCGCCGCGATGAGTACTGTGATTGACAACCAGCGCCACCTGTTCCGGATTCCCGACGGCATCACTTACCTGAACTGCGCTTACATGTCGCCACAATTGAATGCAGTCGAGGCCGCGGGCATCGAAGGGCTGAAACGAAAATCGGCGCCCTGGGATATCACCACCGAGGACTTTTTCACTGACAGTGAGCGCGCGCGTGAGTTGTTCGCCCGCCTGATTGGAGCCCGGGCAGAGGACATAGCGTTCATCCCGTCGGCCAGCTACGGTGTCGCCACCGCCGCAAGCAATATTCATGTCGGCGCGGGTGAAAAGATCGTTGTACTCGCCGAGCAGTTTCCGTCCAACTACTACACCTGGAAGAAGCTCGCCGACCAATGCGGAGCGCATCTGCAAACGGTGCCCGTTCCGGCCGATGGCAACTGGACCACGGCCCTTCTCGAGGTGCTGGTCGATGACGTCGCGGTGGTGGCAATTCCGCAGGTTCACTGGGCCGATGGCAGCCTGGTGGACCTCGGCGCGGTCGGCGAGCGTTGCCGCCGGATTGCGGCGGCACTGGTGCTGGATTTGACCCAGTCGGTGGGTGCGCTGCCGTTCGATGTCGCTGCGGTCGAGCCCGATTTCGTTATAACCGCGTGCTACAAGTGGCTGCTCGGACCCTACAGCCTCGGCTTCCTGTATGCGCATCCGCGCCATCACGAGGGGTCGCCGCTGGAGGAGAACTGGATCGCACGGGCCAACAGCCGGGATCTGGCTGCTCTGAGTAGCTACGACGATAAGTACCAGGCGGGCGCGCGCCGGTTCGATGTCGGCGAGCGCAGCAACCTGGTCATGATGCCGATGATAATCCGCGCCCTCGAGCAAATTGCCGGGTGGGGAGTCGAGAACATCTCGGCCACACTGGGCCGGCTGAGCGGTTATCTTGCCGAACGCGCGGTTGCGGCGGGGTTCGATGTCAGTGCGGCCGGGCACAAGGCGCCGCATCTGACCGGGCTGCGCTTGCCGCAGCACGACCCGCACGCCGTGCTCGAGGCGCTCAGATCTTCGGGTGTGCATGTCAGTCTGCGAGGTGAATGCGTAAGAGTTTCACCGCATTTGTATAACGATACCGCTGACATCGACCGGCTGATTACCGCGCTCGGCCTGCAACATTCGCGGTTCTAGTCGGCAAATATTCGAACGACCCGTTTTCCGTTGGCATCGATTGCGGCGCGATACATGCCGGGCGTGTTCATTACCATGGTGACGTTGCCGTCCCTGTCGACCCCGATCACGCCGCCACCACCGCCCATGTCTACCAGTTTCCTGGCAATGACTTCGGCGGCAGCCTGCTCGAGTGAATCGCCCGCATACATCATCCTTGCGGCGATATCGTGGGCGACTACCGCGCGGATGAAGTACTCGCCGTCGCCGGTGGCCGAGACGGCACAGGCCGCGTTGTTGGCATAGGTGCCGGCGCCGATTACCGGGACGTCACCGATTCGCCCGTAGCGTTTGTTGGTCAGTCCCCCGGTCGATGTCGCCGCCGCGAGGTTGCCGGCTTGGTCAAGCGCAACAGCGCCGACGGTGCCGAATTTATCGGTCTGCGGCAAAGCGGCGCGCTCGCGTTCACGGGCCCGCTGCAAACGTTGCCAGCGTTCCTCGGTATAGAAGTAATCCCGCGGCACGAGCGCGATGCCTTGTTCAAGGGCAAATTCTTCGGCGCCGTCACCTACCATGAACACATGTGGCGAGTTTTCCAGTACCGCGCGCGCCAGCTGGATCGGATTGCGGACATGGTGTAATCCCGCAACCGCGCCCGCGTTCAGAGTGGCGCCATCCATGATTGCGGCATCCAGCTCATTGCGCCCGTCATGAGTAAACACCGCGCCTTTGCCGGCATTGAACAGCGGCGAGTTTTCCAGCAGCCGCACGGCTTCGGCCACCGCGTCGAGACTGGTTCCACCCGATTCGAGAATACGATGGCCGGCTTCCACCGCGCCTTGCAGGGCCGTGAGGTAGGCCTGCTCGCGTTCCGCGGTCATCTGGGTTCGCGATATGGTTCCGGCGCCGCCATGTATTGCAATAGCCACAGGCTGGTCCGCAGCCTGGGCTGTGGGTGCGCAGAGCGCTACGGTCAGCAGTGTCGCCATGAGGCTGGTAAAAAGTCTCATCATTGGATATTCCTTTCTGGTCGGCCCCTGTGGGATTCGGGTTGCCGTTCGACGACGGGCGACGGCAATTATTGCACGTGTCGCGGTGGCTGCCGCGCTCCTCATTGTGCGTGTTTTCCGCACTAGCCGCGGCGCGGCGGGCGGCTTACGCTAGAAGATGATCATCATCAGCAAGGAGGCGCATATGCTTCGTAGCCTGTTTTACACGACGCTGCTAGCGGCTGGCGTGGCATTCGTTGCCGTTGCCGGCGATACTGGCGCGGCGGAAAGCGAATCGGGGCGACAGCTATATGGCGACAATTGCGCTGCCTGTCATGGTCGTTACGGCGGCGGCGATGGCCCGGTTGCCGGTGCGCTGGTGGTGGCACCCCCCGACCTGACCCGGCTTGCCGCGCGTAACGGCGGCGAATTCCCCGCTGGCGTGGCGGCCAGCTATATTGACGGGCGCAAGGCGGTGACGGCGCATGGCACCCGCAGTATGCCGGTATGGGGCACGGAATTCTGGCTGCAGGCGGACGCTGATGGTGACGCGGAGGCCAGAGTCAGAGCGAACATCGATGCTCTCGTCGCGTATATCGCCAGCATTCAGGACTGATCGACGTTAGCCGGTGTGGTTTTCGTGCGGCATCTGCTCGTGGTCTTCATGGCCGCCACTGCCGTGGCCGATGTGACGCATCGGCACGGCGGCGGTCCAGATTCCCATCAATGCGATCAGCAGGCCGGCAATGACCCGTGTGCGGCGTCCTCCGGGCAGTCCGCCAAGACGGCCGCTCGCGTAGCTTGCCCCGATCATCGAAGGCAGCGTGCCCAGGCCGAACGCGAGCATTACCGCGCCGCCACTCCAGGCGGTTCCGGTCGTGGCGGCTACCAGCAGCATGCTGTAGGAGAGGCCGCAAGGCAGCCAGCCCCATAGCATCCCGAGGCCAAACGCATTGAAAGCACTGCGTTTGCCGAGAAGCCGGCCCGCCAGTGGCCCCACGCGGCGCCACAAACGGGCCCCGCCACGCTCGATGAAGGTCAGCAAACGCCAGCCAAACGCAATTTGCAGGCCGAGCAGAACCAGGATCAGCCCGGTAAGGCCGCGCAACCACAGCGACCACGTTGGCAGGTCGATCATGTCGCCGAGGGCGGCCCCCAACGTGCCGACAATAACGCCGCCGAGCACATAGCTGGATATCCGCCCGAGATTGTAGAGCGTCGCCTGCAGCCCGAGCCGGCTGCCGCGAACCCCGTTTTGCGCGGCTGCCATGCCCATGGCTCCGGCAATGCCGCCACACATGCCGAAACAGTGAGCGCTGCCGACCAGGCCGGCAACCAGTGCCGCACTCGTCGCCACTCCGTCAATCATCGTCGCGCGCCTCAGGTTTATCGGGAGCATCGGCAGATGGCGGTTTGCGGTCGTCATCCATCAGGATCTTCCACCCCGGGCTGTCGAGATCATCGAACTGGCCGGAACCGACCGCCCAGAAAAACGCCCATATGGCCAACGCCAGCAGGACCAGGGACAACGGAATCAGGACAAAGAGAATGTTCACGATGCAACCTGGCTGGGTTCGGAATGGCGCAGCCCATCGTCGACGCTGAGCCGGGAATGGTCGGGGTCGCGGCCGGCTCGCATTGCGTTGAGAACCACCAGCAGCGAACTCGTCGACATGCCAATCGCGGCCATCCACGGTTGCACGATACCGCTGGCTGCAACTGGCAGCGCAATCGCGTTGTAGGCCAGCGCCCAGCCGAGGTTCTGGCGCATGATCCGCATCGCCCGCCGCGCGACCGTAAAACCGTGCACCAGCGGTCTGAGGCTTGGCCCGAGCAGCACGATATCGGCGCTGGTCTGGGCCAGTCGCGCGCCTTCGCCCATCGCTACCGATACGTCGGCGCCAGCCAGTACCGGGGCGTCATTGACGCCGTCGCCGACGACCGCAACGGTCTCGCCGCGATGCTGGTGCTGACGAATCAGTTCGAGTTTTTGCGCCGGTGTCTGGCGGTAGTGAAACGCTGCCACGCCGAGGCGGTCGGCGAGCCCGGTCACCGGTCCGGCGCTATCGCCGCTGGCGATTTCCAGCTCGAGACCGAGTCCGGCAAGGTCGGAAAGCACTGCCGCGCTGTCGCCGCGTTCGCTGTCGGCGAGTTCGAAGGCGGCAATTGCGCGATCATCCTCGCTCAGCACGATCCAGCTGGACTCACTGCGTCCTGATCGTCGATCAGATTCCCCGCCGGTGTGGCGTTGAGCGCAGGCAAAAGAAGGCTTTGCCTATATTCGGTAGTGCTTCCCGGTGATGCTGCCGCAGATGCCGCCGCCGGCTACCGCGCGCGCATCGGACACCTCCAGCTGCATGCGCCGGGGCCGGTGCCGAAGGCGTTCGCAGGATAGGGTGCGCCGAATGTGCCTCGAGTGCTGATGCAATTGCCATTGCACGGTCCTGTGCCGGGTCCGCGGCAAATTGCGACCGTGTGACGAGCTGACGGCCGGTGGTCAGTGTCCCGGTCTTGTCGAACACCACCCGGTCACAATGGGCAAGTGTCTCGATCGCGGCGCCGCGGCAAACCAGCATGCCCTTTCGCGCCAGCCCGCCGATGGCCGCGGTCAGCGTAGCCGGCGTCGCCAGCGACAGCGCGCAGGGGCAGGTCACGACCAGCACTGACAATACGATACGAAACGCGTCGTCGGGTGCGGCATGCCACCAGTAGGCGCCGACCAGGATCGCGATGACCAGCACCGCACCGACGAAACGGCTTGCAACCCGGTCCGCCAGCCGCGCCAGGCGCGGGCGTTCGGACTGGGCGCGGTGCAGCAACCGGCTTATGCCGGCCAGGACGCTGTCTGCGCCCAGGCTGCGGATCTCGACCTCGATCGATTCGCTGATGTTGACGCTGCCGCCGGTGACCGGGTCACCCGGTTCACGCTTTACCGGGCGCGACTCGCCGGTCAGCAGCGCTTCGTCGATTCCGCTGCTGCCGGACGTGATGACGCCATCGCAGGGGATGACCTCGCCGGGCCGGACGCGTACCCGTTTCGCCGACTCGGAGCTCCGCAATGCCGACCCTTTCGCTACGTCTCATCGCGTCGATTCGCATTGCCGTGGTCGGTTGCAGCCGCGCAAGCGCATCGGCGCTGGTCCCGGCACGGTGCGCGCGCTGTCATCTCGAGAAAGCGTCCCAGGGAGAGGAAAAAAACGAACATGGTTACCGAATCGAAGTAGACCTCGCCATTGCCGTGCAGCTCGTGCCGACACAGCTTGCAACGTAGGCACCGCCGATGGCGAGCGCGACCGGCACGTCCATGCCGGCGCTACGTGCGCGGAGATCGCGCCATGCGCCGGCGAAAAATGGCCCGCCCGAATAGATGGCCACCGGCGTCGCGACAAGCAGGGAAACGAGGCGGAGAAAGTTCTCGATCGCCGGATCCATGCCCTGGAAGGCGCCGGCGTACAGCGCCACCGCGAACATCATGACCTGCATCATGCCGAGACCCGCCACGGCGAGGCGTTTCAGCGCGGCACGTTGCTCACGCCGGGCGCTTGAGCGGGCAATATCGGGCGACGCCGGATGCGGCCGGTAACCGAGCTCGGCGAGGCGGGCGAGGAGCCGGCTGAGAGCGACCTGCTGCGGATCCCATCTTAGCCGGGCGCGGGCACTGGCCGGGTTGACCTCGACAAACTCGAGCCCCGGCTCCCGCTCCAGCCCGCGCTCGATCAGCCAGCTGCAGGCGGCGCAGCGCACTCCCTCGATGATCAGGCCGGCTTCGCATATTCCGTCCGCGCTTTCTGTAACGAACCCACGTTGCAGTTCCGGCCGATCATAAACGGTCCACTGCGCGATATTTCCGTCGTCCGGGTCGGGCTTTTGTGCGGGTGATTCGCGAAACCGATAGAAATCGGAGAAGCCGGCGGTCGCGATGAGCTGGGCCACGGCCTGGCAGCCGGGGCAGCAAACCGGACGCGTCTCCCCGTCGATGACAACTTCGAATCGCTCGCGCGGCGGCAGTGCGTCACCACAGTGAAAACACTCCTGCGCTTTCTGCGGCTCCACCGCTTTAGTCGGCGCCGCCGCGGAGCGTGAGATTGCGGGTCGCGCCGGAGATTTCACCGGTCAGGCGCCAGCTTGCGTCCGCAGGTTCGAGTAGCACGTAGTAGCGGCCGTCCGGCAGCGGCGCCGTGCTGCCTTCCCAGGCATTGCCAAGGCGGCGTAATTCAATGCTGCGGTCGAGATGCTGCAGGGTCGGGTGAGCCAGGTTCAGTATCAGCATCTCCGGCGGTGCGTCGTAATCACCGGTAAGGCTCAGCATGAAAACGACTTCGGAGCCTTCGGCGGAGTGGATCTGAAGCGTACCCTCGAGGTTCAGCGCCGCGGCCAGTTCATCGCGTTGCTTTTTCTTGTCGGTGGCGATCCCGATCTTGCCGTAATCGTCCACGACCAGTGCATTCGGCGACCGGACCGCGACCGATACCGTCCACAGACTGGCGACGACCGCTGTTGCCGGCAGCGCAATCAGAAACCACGGCCAGAACTGGCGATACCAGGGTTGTGCGTCTTTTTGCTGCTGTAACGTCATTGCCTCAACGCGATGGAATCGGGCCAATAAATCGGGTCGACTGGGTGATGTCGATGTTCTCATTGTCCACCGCCTGAGCCCGAATTTGAATAGTCGTGCCGCCGGCGCCGACTGCGGAGCGCGGCACCCGCAGGCGCAAAGGCAGGGTTGCGATTTCACCGGCATTCACGACGATGGGCATGTCCTGCATATCCACCTCGATCCCTTCGATTCCCGTTGCCTCGACCCTGTATGTATGGGTGCTGTTGTCCATATTGAGGATGCGCAGCGTATAGACGTTTTCAATGCGCTCGGCGTCGACTTCGCGATACAGTGCGTTTCGGTCGCGAATGACATCG
>CALOBG010000119.1:0-35345 GCA_942490995.1 uncultured Gammaproteobacteria bacterium | reverse complement strand
ATTCAGCCGCCTGCATCTACGCTGACCACCACAACCAACCTGAGCAGGCGCCATGAACACGAACTTGCATAAAAGTATGCTCGGCGCGTACCTGTTGCTGCTTGGCAGCGCACCCGCCGTGGCTGCACCCGGCTGGCCACACACCCTGCGGTACCGGCTGCGAGCTATTTTTCCTTCAGTTACGGCACCCGGCCAGGCTACGGCTATGGCCATAACTACCGCGCCCCGGAGCCGCGTTACCGCGGCTACTACGACCGTAATCGGCACGGACACCGCAGCCACGGCAAGCCTGATTACCATGGACATCATAATTATCGTGGACACCACGGCTTTCGCGGACACGGTGGCTTTCGCGATTACAACGGGTCTGGCACCACCGACAGCGTTGAATGCCAACGTCACCGACAGGTGGAAAGCAGATAACGCCAATCCGGGTTACGGTCCCGCAATCCGCACGCCACCAGCATTCGCCGGGCACGGTATTTCGCACTCCCATTTAGCTGGCTGCTAGAATGCTCGGCTTGTGGCAGGCCGCGGGTGGCGCAAGCCGCACCGCCAAGACCGTACTCAGCTTGCAAAATCTCAATCAGCGACAACGCGAAGCAGTGCGCTACCACGATGGCCCATTGCTGGTGCTGGCCGGAGCCGGCAGCGGCAAAACCGGGGTCAATGCGCACAAGATTGTCCATTCCTCATCGACAAGCCTGGACACCGATCCCGCGCGTATCGCCGCCATCACCTTTACCAACAAGGCGGCACGCGAGATGCGCGAACGCGTGCGCAAAAGCTGCTCGGCAAACGGCAGGTCAAGCCGTGGATTTCGACCTTCCACACCCTTGGCGCTCTACCGCTGCGCGAGGAGCACGACGCGCTGGGCTACTGTCGCGGCTTCTAAGCATTTTCGACGCCGGCGACTGCGCCGGACTGCTGGCCGAACCTGATGCGCACGCGACAGTCCGGGCGCGGATACGTGGGTCGTTCGGTCCAGCACGCGATATCGGCGTGGAAATACGCCATGGTCGCACCAGACGCCGTTGTCAGAGACGGCCTCGACCCGGCCGACCTCACCGCTCGCACGTTGTTACGCGCACTACGAGCGATGCGCTGATGACGTTCAACTCCGTCGATTTCGACGATCTGATCGTGCCCGGTCACGCTTGCTGCTCGACGACGAGGCGCGCTCCAGCGCTCTGGCGCGAATCGCTTACCTGCTCGTCGACGAGTACCAGGATACGAACCTTAGCCAATACGAACTCGTGAAGCTGCTCGTCGAGGAATCCGGTCAATTTACGGTGGTCGGCGATGACGACCAGTCGATCTACGCCTGGCGCGGCGCGCGACCGGAAAATCTCGTCCAGTTACAGTCCGACTTTCCCGCGCTGAAACTGATCAAGCTCGAGCAAAACTATCGTTCCGTCGGCGCGGTGTTGAACGCGGCGAATCACCTGATCGCAAACAACCCGCACGTGTTCGAGAAGAAGCTGTGGTCCGAACACGGGTACGGCGACAAGATCCGCGTGGTCGACGGCCGCGCGACGAGCACGACGAGGTGAACTGTATCGCCAACGAGATCCTGCACCGCACGCTTAGAACAAGGTCGACAGTTCAGACGACTACGCCGTGCTGTTTCGCCAACCACCAGGCGCGCCTGTTCGAACGCGCTTTCCGCGAACGCGAGATCCCTTACGTGCTGTCGGGCGGGCGCTCGTTTTTCGACTACACGAAATCAAGGATTGTGTGTGCTACCTGCGCCTGCTCGCGAACCCCGCGACAACAACGCCCTGCTGCGCATCATCAACACGCCGCGCCGCGCTATCGGCACGCAGAGCGTCAAGGCCCTCGTCGACCGCGCGCGGCGATGCAACCACCCTGCTCGAGACCGCGCTGTCGACGACCCGTTCGCGCGCGCGTATCACCCGCAGGCGGCCCAGCCCGTGGGCGTGTTCGCCGACTGGCTGATGGACTTCCAGCGCGAGCACGCGAGCATGATCGCCGCCGCAGGCGTTTCGCCAGCCTGCTCGCCGACATCGCCTACGACGACTGGCTCGAACAGACCACCGAGAACGAGCAGGCTGCGAGCGGCGACAGGACAACGTCAAGGAGCTGAAATCGCTGGATCGAACGTATCCATGCCGCCGACGAGTCGCGCACGACGGCCGACATCGTCGCCGCATTGACGCTGTTCGACATCGCCGAACGCAAGGACAGCGACAACAACGTCGACGGTGTCGCGCTGACGACCCTGCATGCCGCCAAGGGGCTCGAGTATCCGCACGTCTACCTGGCCGGCTTCGAGGAGAACCTGATCCCGCATCGCTCGAGTATCGAACAGGATACAATCGAGGAAGAGCGCCGCCTGGCCTACGTCGGCATCACGCGCGCGCAACGCACCCTGACCATGAGCTTCTCCCGCACGCGCAAGCGCTACGGCCAGATCGAGAGCCTGCGAGCCGAGCCGCTTCCTCGCCGAATTGCCCGCCGACGAACTGGCCTGGGAAGGCCGCGTCAGCGACGCCGAGGAGAACCGCGCCGCCGGACGCGGCACCCTGGACAGCTTGAAACGACTGTTGAATACATGACGCCATTAAGTCAAAAAATCCGCACGCTAATCGGCGTGCTCGCTTTCTGCCCGCTGGCGCTGGCCGCGGCGGATAACGCCTACGAGGAATTCGACGAGGTCGCGGTCGAAAGCGTGGTGCCGACGAAATTCCTGCATTCCGCGCATTACGCGATCGAACCGCGGGTTCGAGCTGACGAGAATTTCTATCAATTCACCGTCACCACCGACTCCGCGACCTACAACATCACATCGCTGGAGATGCTGCGCATTCGGCTCCACGAAATCGTTACGATGGCTGAACTCGAACCGCGCCTGGCGGCAAAGAAGGTCCGGCTCGAGCGCTCACCCGGGGGACGCTACGGGGTCGAATCGGAACGTGTACTCGACATCTTCACCGACCCGGTCAGCACCGCCACCAAGCTGCTCAGCAACATCGAATACAACGTTGAGAAAACCTTCCAGGGCGTCGACCCGAGCGATGTGCCAAAGCTCGGCGGGCGCTCCGAGCAGGACCTCGACCCCGGTCCTCACAAGCGCAGCGCCGCCGCGCAACTGGGGGTCGACGTCTACAGTTCGAACCAGCAGCTGCAGCAACTGTTGAACGCCGTCGCGCAGGCACGCAGCGCGGGCAAGGTGCAAAGCTCGATATCACCCCTGATCCGCAACATCTACGCCGCCGCGCCGTTTGGCAGCGGCGTGCTCAATCAACGCCTCGACTCGCACCTGAAGAATTCATCGAGCGCCGATCTGCACGCCGAAATCAGGGGCAGCCTGCATGATCTCGAGGTCCCCGATGCACTCAGCATCGCGTTCTCACTCATCCGGCGTACACGCCGCGTACGCGTCTGTACCTGACAACATATGCGACGCTGCTCAAGTCAGTCAGGCATATCGAGCGGCTGTTCGGCGCCGCTACGACCGCGGTAACCGAAGTCGACGCGCTGGCCTACGTCAGTTACGCGCGCATGTTGGCGTATTACCAGCTGCAGACCGGCCTGCTCACGGAATTCATCACCAGCTCGCGGTTTCCGACCCTGGCCAGCAGCGACGGTAATGCGGTCCTGGCGCTGCCACTGGACTACCTGGCCTGGAGCGCGAGTGTCGAGAAAGCCGCAACGGCGCTGCGCGGGATCCGCGAGAACCACGCGCTGGAGCGTTTTATCGTGCTGCTCGCCGGCGCGCCCAGCATCGCCACCGAGCGCGAGCTGGCGCTGCGCAAGGTCGAACTGCGCCAGGCCTATTCGTACTGACGAGCGTCGCCCGGCAACGACAACTGAACCGTCAGTCGCCCTCGGCGGATCGCTGCAGCGCCTGTGGATGGCTGCCGCCGCGCCTGCAATTTCTCCTTATTTCATGAGCTTATAGACGCTTCGCCGAACCTGCAGTTGGCTGGCACGAATGCTGCTTGTGTCTCTCCAAAAGGAGATCCGACCATGCATGATCCAGCTCTTGACGAGTACCAGGCGAACGCCGCGCAGACGGCCGCCCTGCGCGCTACGATCAACGCCTATAACGCCGAGCTGGCCGCGCGCCACTCGCAGTTGCTCGACGATCTGGCGATTTACCAAGGCAAGCTGCGCGATCTGGTTCAGCTCGATCCGCTCGATTTCACAGGCCTGCAGCACCTCTATACCACCCATGTGAATCAGATCGAAAAGCTGCTCAGTGAATTCGATGCCGGCGAGGGATGATCCTACGGTCCCCCTCCGATCCCTCGACGGCGTTCGATAAGCCGACGTTCCCTTCTCTACGTGGCTAACTGCCCGCTCTTCGGAGCGGGCCTTTTTATTAATGCCATGTGTCACTGACGGTTGCGCAATATCGACATCGAGTAGCGCTCGTTGTAGTGTCCCACCCTCGAACTTCATGAAGCGAGCAGTGCAACGACGGCTGCCCGCCCTGCCGCCGCGCGTTGGCGCTCAAAGGGGTTGCCCTGCGTGGAAAAAATCTGGCTACGGTCCTATCCAGCCGATGTACCGCACACGATAGACCCGGACCAGTACGGCTCGCTGCCGGACCTCATCGACAGCGCCTGCAAGGAGTTTGCCGAACGCCCGGCATTTCTGAATTACGGCTCGCGCATGAGCTTTGCCGAATTCGATCGGCACGCGACCAGCTTTGCTGCTTACCTGCAGTACGAAGCCGGACTCGAAGTCGGTCAGCGCGTCGCGCTGATGATGCCGAACATACTGGCCTACCCGGTGGCCCTGCTCGGCGTGCTGCGTGCCGGCGGTGTGGTGGTTAACACCAATCCCCTCTACACCACTCACGAACTCGTGCACCAGCTCGAGGACTCCGGTGCGGAGATCATCGTGGTATTCGAGCAGGCCCTGACGGTGGTGGCCGCGGTTCGGGCGCGGTTCCCGCGGCTTCGTATCATCGTCGCGCAGGTAGGCGACTTCATGGCCTGGCCGAAGCGCGCGGTGTTTAATCGCATCGCGCGGCGCCGCGCGCCGCGACCGCACCCGGACCTTGCTGACAGCACCGGTCTAATCGATGCGCTGCAGCAGGGCGTTGGCAAAGTGCTGAAGCGGCCCGCCCTGAACGGCGCCGATCTGGCTTTCCTGCAATATACCGGCGGTACCACCGGCCGTGCCAAGGCCGCGATGCTGACCCATCGCAATATCGTCGCCAATATTCTGCAGGTCAACGCGTGGTTCGGCGCGCAGACCAACCGCGGCCATGAAATCATCGTGACCGCACTGCCGCTCTACCATATCTATGCATTGACCGCGAACTGCCTGGCCTTCGTTTCGCAGGGCGGGCTTAATTGCCTGATCACCGATCCGCGCAATCTGAAAAGTTTCATCAAACAGATCAAACGCGTCCGCTTCACCACCATCAGCGGCGTCAACACGCTGTTCAACGCGCTGCTCCACGAAGCCGCGTTTGCCAGCGTCGATTTCAGCGCACTCAAATTCACCAGCGGTGGCGGGATGGCCGTGCAGCGGGCCGTCGCCGAACAATGGCAGCAGGTTACCGGCACCATCATCGCCGAGGGATACGGTCTGACGGAGTCGTCCCCGGTCGTCACGGTCAACCGCTTCGACACCGACACTTTCACCGGCTGTATCGGCTTGCCGGTACCATCGACGGACGTGCGCATCTGCGACGAGGACGGCAACAGCGTCGCCGTCGGCGCAGCCGGCGAGTTATGTGTCCGCGGCCCCCAGGTCATGCCCGGATACTGGAACAAGCCCGAGGAAACCGCGCGCACCATCGACGCCGATGGATGGCTCAGAACCGGCGATATCGCGATCATGCGCGATGACGGTTACCTGCGCATCGTCGACCGTAAAAAGGATCTGATCCTGGTCTCCGGCTTCAACGTCTACCCCAACGAAATCGAAGACGTCGCCGTGTCTCACCCGGCGATCGTCGAAGCGGCCGCTATCGGAGTTGCGGACAAAAAGTCCGGCGAAGCGGTGCGCCTCATCGTCGTCAGCAAGGACCCGCGGCTCGACGCGGAGGCGGTCCTGGCCTGGTGCCGCGAACGCCTTACCGGCTACAAAGTGCCGCGTTCGATCGTATTCACCGACGAACTGCCGAAATCAAACGTCGGCAAGATCCTGCGCCGCGATGTGCGCGAGCGCTTCAGCAGCGATTGAACATGGGTGCGCAACAGCGCACGGGCCGGTGCTGGCAGCATGCGGAGATCTCAGTCCGCTGTTCAGCCTACGGCGCACTCCCGCCGTATCGATGTTCACGCGCGCACGGCGCGCACCACGAGGTGTTCGCTGTCCGGGGTGTAACTTTCCCCCGCGAATCCGCCGTTCAGGCTGAGCAGCATCAGGCCGGCACGGGACAGATCCGCGTGTAGCAGGCCGGCGTCCAGGTAGCGCTGGCTGATGCTCGCCTCGACCACCGTTCCGCTGTCGCGCGCGACGTGTTGATAGTGGGCATCGACGCGTCGTCGCGATGGCCATAAGCTGGATTGTTCATAGACGTCCCAGATCTCGCCGCGCAGGGTTACGCAGGCGACCTGTTCCGGCGCGGTTGAGAGCGGCGCGGTCGCGCGTTGCGGATCGATATCGCCAACCGCATAACCGTCGAAAATCAACTCGCCGCCAGGCGCCAGGTGAGTCCGCGCGCAACGCAGACAGGCGAACAAATCGCGGTCGTCGAGCAGACAGTAAAGTCCGTTGTACGGCACGATAATGCGTTCGAATCGAACCGACAGGGCGAAGTAGCGCATATCGGCGACCAGGCACCTGACCCCGCGGCTGACCGCGGTCACCAGCGCCGCGCGGTCGAGGTCGAGACCCACCACCAGCGGCGTGGTCGTCGCCAGCGCGCCGGCGACCCGGCCATTACCGCAACCAAGCTCCAGTACCGAATCCACGCCGTGACAGGCGTCGCGGTAGAATGCAACGTCGCCCGGGTTGCCGACATGTACCGCGTGGTAAAGATCGGCCGGATAAAGCGGCTTCGGTTCAGCTTTCATTTATCTGCTTCTGCTAAAGTATTGCCTGCGCCGTCCGCTTAACAGGGTGCGACTTATGCGGACCTGTGCCGGGCACACGGTGAACTAAGCGGCGACAAGGGTATACTTCGCATGCCACTGGAAATCTGGAGAATAAATTGATGAAAACTACTATCTCTGCCGCAGCTGCGGCGTTCGTCCTGGCCTTTGCCACCAGCCCGCTGGTAGCGGCCGAGGGAGAAGGCGTAGACCGCGCCGCGGGCGGCGTCGCCGACGCAGTCACCTCACCGGGCAAGGTCGTTGAAGGCATCGCCGAAGATGCTGAAAAACATGGTCCGGTCGGTGTCGTCACCGGCAGCGTCAAGGGCGGCGTGAAAGCAGCGGGCCAGGCAGTTAAGGGCGCGGCCGACGTCGGCGTTGGCGTCCTCGAAGCCGTCACCGAACCGCTGCGCGACTAGCTGCGTGCCGTTCCGGGGGCTGTTCGCAGCCCCTCGGAACTTTTACTCGGCAGCGCCGCCCTACAGCAGTTCGCGGGCGAGTGTGTCGAGTTCTTTCCGAATGCCGTCCGAGCGGGCCTCGGTCAACCAGATCGTGACCTGCTCGACGCCGATCCCACGCAGGGTCTCGATGTCCTTGCGCGTCCGCCACTGCCCCTCCGCACCCAGCACGTTGACCCGTATTTCCGCCGCGTCGCGCCCGTGTTCCGCGGCGATTTCACGGATCTGATTCATGCCATCAACGATCTGCGCCGGATCGCGAGCGACCGGTAGCCAGCCATCGGCCCACTTGACCAGGCGCTGGAACACGCGCCGCGCCCAGGCGTCACCAAACATGATGCTGGGCAGGTATATCGGTGGGTGCGGCCGCTGCACGGGTTTCGGGAAACACTTCAGCGGCGGATAGTCATAGTAGCGACCGCGATAGCTTGAGACCTCTTCCGTCCAGCACGATTTCATGACTTCGATCGCCTCGCGTACCTGCGTCCAGCGGTGCTCGAAATCGCCGCCGAAAATTTCGCACTCCTCTTTGTTCCAACCGGCGCCGATGCCGAAATGGAAACGGCCCTGGCTGTATTCGTCGAGCGAGGCGATCTCCTTGGCCAGGTGCAAAGGATTACGTTCCGGGACCAGCAACACCGCGGTACCGACTTCCAGGGTGGTGGTCGCGGTTGCCGCACGCATGCAGGCGATCAGGGGGTCCGGCATTTTCCACAGATAATCCGGATCGGGGCCGTTGCCGGGATTCCCCGGATACGGGGTCGAATACTCGACCGGCAGGATGATGTGATCGGGCACCCAGTACGACGAAAACCCCAGGCCTTCGGCGTGCCTGGCGACGACGGCTGGATCGGCGCCGGCGTCCGGAAGGATGGAAAACACACCGAGTTTCATGGTGACCTCCTGTGGTTCTGGTAATCGTGCACGCTGGCTATAACGGCGCCCAGGTGACGATCACACCAGTATAAGCAGTAACCCACAGGAACGGGATCACCAGGTAGCCCATCACGTCGCGCGCCTGGATACGCACACCGACACCCATCACCGGCAGGATTGCGAGCAGAAAAAACGGCTGCAGCAGATTGCTCGAGGTCTCGCCGTAAGCAACCGCCATCGCGATGCGCGCGATGTACTCCTGCGCTTCGGCAGGCGGCAGTCCGGCCGCGAGCGTCTTGGCGGTTTCGGTCATCGACGGCCCCAGCACCGCCCATTCGCCGCCCGCCGATGGAATCGCCATGTTGACCAGCGCACCGCTGAGCTGCGCGACGAAAGGAAAAGTTGCCAGGCTCGCGCTCTGCGCCAGCCACGCGGCGGTCGCTTCGGCCAGGCCGGTGAACATCATGATGCCCATGATGCCGGCATAAAACGGATACTGAAAAATGATCCCGGAAACGTTGGCGCAGGCGCGCTTCATGGCGATCACATAGCGCAGCGGCGTGCGGTGCAGCAGCAAGCCGGTATGGATAAACACGAAGATCATGATGTTGAGGTTCAGATCGAAACCGTTGCGCCAGAAATAATCCGCGATGAACCACAGGCCGGCGCCGGCGATCAGCCACACCAGCAGGCGGGAGTTGTTCAGGCGGTCGGACAGCACCTGCCCGCTCAACTGCAGGCTGGCCGCCTCCGTTTCGATGCTCATCATGTCGACCGCGTCGGCCTCACGCAGGTCCTCGATGGTGGCCGGATTTTCGTCACGCGGTCGCAGGAAAAAAAACAGCGCCGGCACGGTCAGAAAAAACGCCGCTATCTGCAGCCAGTTCATGGTGCTGCCGAGCGTCAGGTCGATCGGTACCGTGCGCTCGAGAATTCCGGTTTCGATGAGGAAATTGCCCTCGGTGTTGAGGACCAGGGGGATCGAACTCGACAGCCCGCATACCCACACGATACCGGCGCCGTAGGCGCACGCTGTCAGGTAAGCATAATCAACGCCCTTGACCCGACTGGCGAGCTCGCGGGCCAGCACCGCGGTCAGGACCGCCCAGCCCCAGCTGACCAGGCCGAACAGGCCGCCGACCACGCCGACGATGAAATACACGCTACCCGGTCCGCGCGCCAGCAGCGCGACACGGTCGATGAGACGCCCGATCGCCGGCGACAGAGCGATCGCGAAGCCCGTGGTCAGCAACAGCACGACCTGCATGCCGAATTCGAGCAGGATCCAGAAACCCTTGTACCACGCGTCGATGACCTGTTTCGGCCGCGCATCGGCGAGCAGTGCGGCAAGCAGCGCAACGACGACGGTCAGGATCAGTGCGAATACAAACGAATCGGGGATCAGGCGCCGCAGGGAACGGGCCAGAACGGCGCCAAATTGCTGCAACAAACCCGCTTCCCTCCGTTACCCGGCGAACCCGGCGGGCTCAGATCATCTGCGCGGCGCGCGGACTCGGTCCGCTCCAGTCCTCGGCCGCGGTGCGCGCGTCGTCATGGTCGGTGCCGAGAGCCGCGAAATCAAACAGCGCCGGGTCAGCCAGGTGTGAGGGTACAACCGTGCACAGACTGCGGAAAACGTTCTCCACCCGGCCCGGGTGTTCTCGCTCCCAGGCGCTCAGCATGTCCTTGATCTTGACCCGCTGGAGATGATCCTGACTGCCGCACAGGTTGCACGGAATGATCGGGTAGTTACGCGCCGCGGCAAAGCGGGCGATATCCGCTTCGCGGCAATAGGCGAGCGGACGGATGACAATATGCCGACCGTCGTCGCTGGCCAGTTTGGGCGGCATGGCCTTCAGCCTGGAGCCGAAAAACATGTTCAGGAACAGGGTTTCTACGATGTCGTCGCGATGATGACCGAGCGCGATGCGGGTGATGCCGTGTTCGGCCGCGAACCGGTAGAGGATGCCGCGACGCAGGCGCGAACACAGGCCGCATAGGGTGTTGCCCTCCGGGATCACGCGCTTGACGACCTGGTAGGTGTCCTGCTCGACGATATGGTGTTCGAGGTCCAGTCCGGCCAGGTAGTCGGCCATAACCCGCGGTGGATAGCCCGGCTGCTTCTGGTCGAGATGGACCGCGACGAGTTCGAAGCTGACCGGAGCACGCTCGCGCAGACGCATGAGCATTTCGAGCAGGGTGTAGGAATCTTTGCCGCCGGACAGACAGACCATCACGCGATCGCCGTCGCCGATCATGTTGAAATCGCCGATAGCGCGCCCGGTCAGGCGCTGCAGACGCTGCTGGAGCTTGCCGCGCGCGTAGCGTTGCTTGCGCTGATCGTTGCTGACGGTACCGACCTCGGCGCCCACTGCTTTGTACTCCGGAATAGCTGTGCGCGGGATTCTACAGGCTGGCGCCGACGCCGTCCTGCGGGTTGGCGCCGGCCGCTTCGACTTCAGGCCACGCTCTGGTAGCTGGCACCCGGCGCGCATCCGCGCTGCAACATACGGGTTTCGACGTGCCCCGGTTTGAACGCTTTCTCGAACACCGGCACGGTCCGCAAGGGATCGCAGTCGCCGCACATGAACACATCGATCGCCGCGTAGCCGCGCTCAGGCCAGGTATGGATACTGATATGGCTTTCGGCCAGGACCGTAACGCCGCTGACGCCCTGGCCTTCGCCGAAGTGATGGTAATACGAATGCAGCACCGTAGCCGCCGCGGCGCGCGCCGCGGCTTCCAGGGCCTGCTGGATCATGCCGGCGTCGGCAAGACCACGGGCATCCCACAGCTCGATCAGCAGGTGATCGCCGGCGTAATGGTTGCCGCGCGCATCGGCTTTGAAGTGATCGGGCGAGTCGTTCATTGTTTTACTCCCTCTACCGCCTGCCGGATCCACGGCGGCAGTACGAAGCTCGCCACGTGGACTTGTGGCGAGTAGGCCTGGGTCTTACCGCTCAACGCCGCATGCCGCGTCGTGAGGGTCGCTAGATCCGGCTGCAGGACCTCGGCATTGCGGCCGGCAATGCCGAAAGTCATGACGCCGCCGTAGTATGTCGGCACCGCGGCAATATAGACGCCGGCGTGCAGATCGAGCGCAGTCAGTGCGGCGACGGTTCGGGCCGCCTCGTCGCGCTGAAAAAACACCACCCCGTCCTGGGCGCTCAAAACGCCGGAAGGCGTCAGCGAATCCCGGCACAGTCGATAGAACGTGTCGGAATACAGCGCTTCGGCCATGCCCACCGGATCGGTCGAGTCGATCAGAATAGCGTCGTATTCGCCGCTGTGCCGCTGCATGTAGGCAAACGCATCTTCGACCACCACGCTGACCCGCGGCTCGTCGAAACACGCACCGTTGTCGTTCAGAAACGGCAGGTGTTCGCGCGCGCTGCTGATCACGTCGGCATCGATCTCAACCAGGTCGACGTGCTCGATGGGGTGCTTGAGCACCTCGCGGAGCGTACCGCCGTCACCGCCGCCGACGATCATCACGCGCCGCGGCGCCGGGTGCGACAGCAACGGCACATGGACGAGCATCTCATGGTAGATGAACTCGTCGGCCTCGGTGGTCTGGATGACGCCGTCGAGAACCAGGACACGTCCCAGTTGTGGCGCCCGATAAATGCTTATCGCCTGGAAATCGGTGCGCTTCTCGAACAGGATTTCATCGTAATGAAAGCCCTGGAAAGCCTGTTTGCCATACAGGCTTTCGACGAACATGCCGGACATCCTCAGCTCGCCTTGCGCAGGGAAGCCTGGAATGCACCGCGTTCGATCACCTGCTGCTCGACAACTTGCGGCTCGAAGTATCTGCGGCACACGGCCACGGCGTCTTCGTTGTCAAATGTCTTGCAGGAAAAAATATCAATATAGACCTGACCAAGATTCTCGGCGAAGTGCGCGCAGATGTTCGAGGTTTCGATGAGCTGCAGTAACGTAAAGCCGGCCGCTTCATGGGAATGCGTGGCGAAATGTTCGAGTTGAGGCTCGCCATAAGCTTGCATTTTGATCGCGTCGACCAGGTCTTTGACCCAGGCGCGGAGGTGATCCGCATCGACAAGGCGATCCCGCGGGCAGCCCGCCAGATCAAGTATGAGGTGTTGCCCCCAGATAGGTTGATGGTTGGACATCGGATATACCCCCACCCAGCAAGGTCTTGAATATCGCAGCGAAGTTTTGCTTCGCTACACCCAGTCGGTTCGGGCTTTCACCGAACCCGGCCGAGGTCATGAAACGGCTTGGTTCACCTCCTCACAGCTGAAGTTATGCCGCCAGTCACACACGGAGACGGCGCAATTTATAGATCTTGAAAATTTATGCAACAAGAATATGCGCCGGCTGGCTCTCACTCTTGATACCCGTCAAAGCCTGACCGCGGCCGCGGCGCGATTCAGCCAGTCCGCCAGCCGCTCCGCCCAGCCCTGCTGAGCCTCGGCGGTGGCCAGCAAATCCTGCCTGAGTTCGAGCAAAACGTTGGGCAGGCCGCGGCGCAGCGGATGCTCCGGCAGGGTGTGGTCGTGCTCGTCGATGGTGTAGGGCTGATTGTCGCCGACAACCAGGTCATCGGCACTGCCGATACAGGCGAACAGGCGGTCCGCCAGGCGCCTGTCGGCACCGTAGAGCAGGCCGAGGTGCCACGGCCGGGCCACGCCATGATAAGTCGGCGTGAAACTGTGTACGGCGACAAACACGGTGTTCCTGCCGGCCGCGGCGCGCGCGTCGAGCAGCGCCGCGATGGCGGCGTGATAAGGCGCAAAAATGGCCGTCATGCGCGCCTCGCGCGCGGCACCATCGAGCCCGCGGTTGCCGGGCACGTCGGTCGCCTCGCTGCGCGTCACGATAAGTTCGTTGCTGGCAGGCGGGCGGTTGCAGTCGATAACCAGGCGCGAATAGTTCTGCCACACCAGGACCGCATCGAGCCGCGCGCTGAGCGCCCGGGCAAGACCGAATGCGCCGATGTCCCAGGCGATATGTCGCTCGCGCTCGGCCGGCGATAAACCGAGGTCGCCAAGCGCCGCGGGGATACGATTGCCGGCGTGATCGCAGACCAGCACAAAATCGGATTTGGCCTCCGCGCGCTCGCAGCCGACCGCGGCCGGTTCGTCGCTGCCCAGCAGGCCGCTCAACGTGGGTTGCCGTCGGCGTCGTAAAGCTCGTCGTGTTTATAACGCCGATGCCAGCCGAAACCCTGCCAGGTGGTCAGCTTGTTCGGCACGATGCGGAACGTCCAGCACGGTTCGACGTTGACCGAGCCACGATACTCGGCGGCGCGCTCGCCGAGATAGCGCGGCCCGGTGTGCTGGTCGCCGATACGGTTCCAGATCGATTTTTCGCCATTTTCGAGATACGGACCGACACCGGCTTCGATCACTTCGGCAAGACCTTCGCAAATGACTTTTCTGATCGGCGGTTCGGGTTCGTCGACGACCAGTGACACGCGCGGATCGGCAGCCATGAAATGCGCCCATTCCGAACGCTTGCGCGCCACCAGCCAGAACGCGTTGCCGTCCCAGTGGTACCACACCGGAATGATGTACGGCGCGCCATCCGGTTTCAGGCATGCCACCCGTGCCAGCCAGGGACCGGCCAGGAACGCGTCAATTTCGCTCGCCGACATGCCGCCGAGTTTTTTACCGCGCCAGGCGCCGTCGCTTTCGCTCATTCAAAACACCTCGAAATATTCGCGTTGTTCCCAGTCGCTGACGTGGGCCTCGAAGCGGTCGATTTCGCTCTGCTTGACGGCCAGCAGGTAATCGATGAACGCGTCACCAAAACGCTGGCGGTACAGGGCGCTGGCATCGAGCGCGGCCATCGATGCCATCAGGTTGCGCGGCATCAACGGTTTGTCGGTAGCTTCGTACGGCGCGCTGGAGGCGACACCGGGGTCGCGGCGCTTGGCGACGCCGTCCATACCGGCGACGATCTGCGAAGCCATGTACAGATAGGGATTTGCGCACGGTTCGCCGGCGCGGTTCTCGATGTGTGTCGAGGCGTCGCCAGGTCCGCCCAGAACCCGCACCAGCGCGCCCCGGTTCTCTACTGCCCAGGTTACCCGGTGCGGCGCAAACGAATTGGGTGCGTAACGCTTGTAGCCGTTGATGGTCGGGGTCGAAAACGCGCACGCGGCAGCAGTATGTTCGAGGATACCGGCGACGAACTGCAGGCCGAATTCCGACATCACCGCGGCCGAGCCGGGCGCCGCGGTGAAGCGGTTGTCGCCGCTGTCGATATCGGCCAGCGACTGGTGGAGATGCCAGCCGGAAGAAAAGAAGTTCGGCAGCGCCGGCCGCGTCATGAACGTCGCATGCAGGCCGTGCCGACGACAGATCTGTTTGGTCGCGGTACGAAACAACAACATGTTGTCGGCCGAGGTCAGCCCGACAGCAGGGTCGAAGGTGAACTCGCACTGACCCGGCCCCCATTCGTCTTCCATGGTCCGCAGGGGCAGGCCGAGGCCCTCGAGGTTGTCCTGCAGCAGTTGCAGGATGGGATCGATTTCGTCCTGGCGCTCCTCGGTCAGGTATTGGAAACCGTGGGCGATTACGCTCACCTGCGGCGGATCCGGCGGCCAGCCGGATTGCTCCGGCCGGTGCATCGGATCGTCGAGGCGGGTGATGTAGAACTCGACTTCCAGCCCGGCAACGTAGGCCAGGCCCTGTTGCTCGAGGTCGGCGAGCACACGGCGCATGATGCCGCGGGTATCGAAAGGGCACGGCTGTCCCGAGGCCAGGTGCATTTCGGACAGCACCCAGCCGGTGCGTGCGGCCCACGGCAGGACCCGGAAGGTGGTTGGATCGGGCACCAGGATCGCGTCCGGTCCGCCGGCCAGGGCGCGCATGCCGATACCGGCGTCACTGGAAAACATTGGCGCCACGAAATGGTTGGTGGTGTCCATGAACAGGGTCGCGGTCTGGAAATCGACGCCGTTTTTCAACGCCAGCAGAAAGTCATGCGCCATGACGTTCTTGCCGCGCACGATGCCGTGCTGGTCGCCCCAGGCAACACGGATGGTGCGTAGATCGTGTTCGCGGATACTCGCCTCGAGACGTTCGGCGGCGTCACGCTGGGCGTCGTTCCACAGGCCATGGTTGGCGATAAAGCCGCGTTGTCCGACGCTGCCATCCTGGGCGCTCATGCGTTGTCCTCCAGCTTCGAGTGTTGCGAGTATAGAGAGGCGTGCGCGAACAGAGCAATCCACACCGGAAACGGTTCAGCACCGCTCAACAATCTTCGCGTTGCGGGAGCGGTCGACCGTCGCGGGCGATCGGCTGCATGAGATAACACAGACAGTCGAGGCGCACCGCGTTGTGGTCTCGGGTCAGCATCGCCGGCATTACCGGGCGGCGCAATGTGATCTGCCCGCCCTGGTAGTCGAAAATCTCGCCAAGCGCACCGCCGCCGGCGTCGACAACCCGCAGGCGATGTTGATGGTCGCGCCCGAGACGCCCAAAACACGTTCCGACCGGCAGGACGGCGAAGTTCAGATGATCCAGGTCGGTGCGAAATTCGAAATCCGCTGCTTCGCCGTCGAATGACAGGCTGGCCGCGGCATCGAGGTAAACGATCCAGCCCGTACGCAGCAGCTGCAGGTCGTGTTCAGGCACGGCCGAGCTCGGAAATGCCGACAGGTGCAGGCAGGCATCGATGAACTCGACTGCGTGTGCGGTGTTGGCCGCGATCCCGGCTTTACCACACTCCACCGTCACTGCCGGACAGATATCCGCCATCGCCAGTGATTGCACGCCGACCGGTTCGGTGAAATAAACCACCGTGCGGCTGAACAGCCGCGCAAGATGCAGGTAGGCTTCGTCGAGACGATTGACGCAACCGTAGTGCGGATTGAGGCCCGTGTTGTTGTGAATGTCGAGGCTGGCGAAAGGCTGACGCTGGCGCACATACTCGACGAGCTCCAGCATCAGGCGCGCTTCCATGCTGTCGCCGAACGGCGTGCCGGGCCACACTCGATTGTAATCGCGCTGCTCAGGCAGGGTGCGGACGCCGGCCGCGGCGGCGGCGATGTTACCGACGAACAGCAGCAGTGGGCGCGGCAGGCCGCGTTTTCGATAGCGCGCCATGATCTGCTTGATTGCTTCGAAGCCGGTATCTTCATTACCGTGCAGCAGTACCGACACGAACAGCGGCCGACCGGCGTGTCCCGGCAGGTCGAACAGCGTGGGACCGGGAAGGTGGCGGGCGAGCCCGCGCACTGAACACGCTTCGAGGGCGACGGGAAAGCTGTCGCGGATGGTCAGTTTGACCATTCGTGCACCGGCAGTCCGCTGCGCTGCTGTTCGCAGTAGCTGGCCATGAGTTTGAACGCATGGCGCTCATGAGCGAGGTAGAAGCGGCGCTGCCAGCTGGCGCCGGTACGACCACTGGCGACACGTTCGCGCACGATGCCGAGATAGCGCGCGCGGTCCTCGGCGGCAAGACCGAATCGCGCGAGCCCCGCATCGGCATCCTCAAGCAGGGTGTCGAGCAACCAGTTGCGCGCGCTGATATCCCGACCCTCGTGCGACAGGGTGGCGTCGAGACCGAGTCCGGCAGCGGCGTAAAAATTCCGCTCGGCACAGGCGGCGTCCATGCCTGGCGACCGTCCGCTCATCACCCATTCGTGCACCGCACCGATATAGAGCGCAGCATTCGCGATCATGTCGACCACACTCGGGCCGGCCGGCAGCGCGCGGTGCTCGAGCCGAACGTGGGCAACCTCGTCTTCGATACCGACCAGCGGCCGGTTCCAGCGCCAGATGGTGCCATTGTGCAGACGCAGGTGTCGCATTGCGGTCGGCGGTTCACTGAAACAAATCGGCAGCAGCACATCGTAGGCGGCGCGATTCTCGGCGAAACACTCGAACAGGGATTCGCTCAGGAAGCGGCTGCCGAAAATTACGCGAGGGTGGCGCGCGGCAGCGCCATCGATCCCGGCGATCGACTGTTCAAACAGCGGGATGCGGGTTTCCTCCCACAGCGTCCGGCCGAACAGCAGCGGTGAATTCGCGCTCGCCGCCAGGATCGGCGCTGACAAAACCTGCGACGCGTTGTAGTACAGGTGGGCCAGCGAGGCCGGCATCTTGAGATGGATCTGAAGCGAGGTCGCGGCCGCTTCCAGCATCACGTCGGCGTGCTCGGTCACGAGGTGTTCGCGCCCCGCTATATCGATCTTCAATGCACGGCCACGATTGGCCTTAATCAATTCATGGTTCAAGGCGTAGTAACGCTTGAGCGGCGACATATTGGCCAGCGACAGGTCACTATCGCGCAACGTCGGCAAAGTGCCGATCATGACCAGATTCGTATCCAGGGTGTGGGCCACGGCATTGCAGCGCGCCCACAGCCGGTTCAGACCAGCCTCGGCGTCGGACAGGGTATGCGGAGCAAAATCCCGCACCGGTGTATTGAGCTCGACATTGAAGCGCGACAACTCAGGGACCACCTCCGGGTCATCGATCGCGGCGAGCAGCGCTTCGTTGACGGGATGCGGAAAGTGGTTGTGGTCGAGTAACCAGGCTTCCAGTTCGAAACCCCAGGTGTAACCGGACTCGCACAGCTCGCGACGCTGAAACAAGCCCTTGAGGTGGTCGGTTTCGGCAGCGAGGCGGCTGGCGAAGCGGGTGTAGTCAGCGCGCGAAAATTCGGTTGTCGGGATCTCTTCGCCCATCGGGACGGATACGGTTCGGCTGTGGCACGAGGGAGGCTGATTATAGGGCGCTGCAGGGTGCTTTACTTGGCAAGAACATGCACTATAATTCACAATTCTCGAATCGAATGATGCTTTATGCTGCACGATCCGGTAACGCGCCCCGCCGATCCTGACGATGGCGCAAACTATCTCGCCGGCCTTGGCCAGCGTGTTCGCCGCTTTCGCGCTCGCCGCGGTATGTCGCGACGTATTCTGGCGAGCGCGTCCGGTGTTTCTGAGCGCTACCTGGCGCGCCTCGAGAGCGGTACCGGCAACGCCTCGATCCTGATCCTCAAAGCTGTCGCCGCGGCGATGCACGTTGCCCTCGACGACCTCGTCGACGAGAGCGACCACCATAACGCCGATTACCTGTTGCTGCGCGAGCGCCTGCGCCGGGCCAGCGCCGGCGAACTGCACGACCTCGCCGCGGGGCTGCGTAACAGCGTCGCACGAACAACCCCACACATTGCGCTGATCGGGCTGCGTGGCGCCGGCAAAAGCACACTCGGTCGAGCGCTGGCCACGTCGCTGCGCGTGCCTTTCGTCGAGCTGGTCCAGGACATCGAGCGTGAAGCGGGCATGGCGGTGAGTGAAATTTTTTCACTGGGCGGACAAACCACCTACCGACGCCTGGAGCGCGAGGCGCTTGGCGCGGCGTTGACGCGCTTCGATCGCGCCGTGATCGCCACCGGCGGCAGCCTGGTCTCGGAGCCGGAAACCTATGAGTTGCTGCTCGATACCTGCTACACGGTGTGGCTGCAGGCCGAACCCCAGGTACACATGCAGCGGGTCATCGCTCAGGGCGACCACCGCCCGATGGCCGACAACGGCAATGCCATGGCCGATTTGAAACGCATCCTGACCGAGCGTGCCGCCCTCTATGCGCGCGCGGACGCCAGCATCGATACCTCGGCACTGACCCCGGCGGCAACCCTGGACGCGGTTCTCGAACTGGACGCGGTACGCGCCCTGCGTCCGGCCTGAAACGGCCACACTCGCAGGCCGTCAAACTCAACATCACGGATCTGAAATATGCACAGCGCATCACCCATCGACGTTGCCGAGACACACCAGGCCAGCCCGCCGGGCGCGATAGATTTCCACACCGAGCCGGCCCGTTACCGGCATTGGAAACTGCGCATCGAAAACGGTATTGCCTGGCTCGGACTCGATGTCGACGAGCACGCAACCATCGGCGAAGGCTATGAACTCAAGCTCAACTCCTATGATCTCGGCGTCGATATCGAACTCCACGACGCTGTCCAGCGGATGCGTTTCGAACACCCCGAAGTCGGATGCGTGGTCGTCCATTCGCTGAACGAGCGCGTGTTCTGCGCCGGCGCAAACATCAAGATGCTGGGTCGAGCGAGCCACGCGCACAAGGTGAATTTCTGCAAGTTCACCAACGAAACCCGCAACGGTATTGAGAACGCGACCCGCGCATCGGGTCAGACCTACCTGTGTGCCGTGCGCGGATCCTGTGCCGGTGGCGGCTACGAGCTGGCCCTGGCCTGTGACGAGATCATCATGGCCGACGACGGTGCCAGCGCGGTGTCGCTGCCGGAACTGCCGCTGCTCGCGGTATTGCCCGGCACCGGAGGCCTCACGCGCCTGGTCGACAAACGCTTCGTGCGCCGGGACCGCGCCGACCATTTCTGCACTATCGAGGAAGGCATGCGCGGCCAGCGAGCGGTCGACTGGGGCCTCGTCGACAGCGTTGTCCCGGCCTCGAAATTCGATTATTCGGTGACCGCCCGCGCCGCCGAGCTGGCTGCTGCCAGTGCACGCCCGGCCGCCGGCGAGGGCGTATTGCTGCCGCCCATTGCGCGGCGCTTCGAAACGGACGGGCTGCGCTACCGTCATCTTGATATCGATATCGATCGCGCAGCCGGTACCGCGACCTTCCTGATCCGAGGGCCGGCGCAGGATGTACCGTCCGATGCGGCAGCGATCCTCGCCGAAGGCGAGGCGTACTGGCCGCTGGCGGTGATGCGCGATCTCGACGATGCCATCCTGCACCTGCGCTTCAATGAAGAGGAGATCGGCACCTGGGTATTCAAGTCCGTGGGCGACGCCGCCCGCGTGCTGGCCGCCGACGACGTCCTGCAGGACCTGGCCGAACACTGGTTCGTCCGCGAGGTAAGACTGTTCGCCGAGCGGGTACTGCAACGCCTCGATGTCTCGGCGCGCAGCCTCATCGCGGCGGTCGAACCGCACAGCTGCTTCGCCGGAACCCTGCTGGAAATCGTCCTTGCTGCCGACCAGAGTTTCATGCTGCTCGGCCAGTTCGAAGGCGACGAAGCGCCGGCCGCCACGGTCGCGATGAGCGCGCTCAATTTCGGCTGCTACAAGATGGTCAACGGCATTACCCGGCTGCAGGCGCGCTACATCAACGACCCGGCCGGTGTGCAGCAACTCGAATCACGCACCGCCACGGCGTTGGAAGCCGAAGATGCGGCCGCGGCCGCCCTGGTGACCTTCATTCCGGACGACATCGATTGGGACGACGAGTTGCGAATCGCACTCGAGGCGCGCGCCGGCTTTTCACCTGATGCGCTGACCGGTATGGAAGCGAATCTGCGCTTTGTCGGACCCGAGACCATGGAATCGAAAATATTCGCGCGTCTTTCGGCGTGGCAGAACTGGATCTTTCAGCGCCCCAATGCGGTCGGCGACAAAGGTGCGCTGGTGTTGTACGGCAGCGGCGAACGCCCACAGTTTCACAAGCGTCGCGTGTAGCGGCGAAGGATGATCTCATGTCTGGACAAGTTGATTACAGCGAACTGATCCCGAACAACATCGATCTCGATTCCGATCGTCGGCTCAAGCGCGCACTGGAATCCTGGCACCCGAAGTTCATGAACTGGTGGAAAACCTACGGCCCGGATCAATACCAGGATAAGGCCGTCTACCTGCGCACCGCGGTGAGCGTCGACAAGGACGGCTGGGCGCAGTTCGGTCATGTCAGGATGCCCGACTATCGCTGGGGCATTTTCCTCGCCGAGAACAGCGTCGATGACAAACGTATCGGGTTCGGTGACCACAAGGGTGAAAAAGTCTGGCAGGACGTGCCCGGCGAATTCCGTGGTCCGCTGCGCCGGCTGATCGTGACCCAGGGCGATACCGAGCCGGCCTCGGTCGAACAGCAACGCGTGTTGGCCGCGACCGCGCCGTCACTGGTGGATATGCGCAACCTGTTTCAGGTCAACGTCGAAGAGGCGCGCCACCTGTGGGCGATGGTGTACCTGCTGATGGCTCATTTCGGCCGTGACGGCCGCGAGGAAGCCGAAGAACTCCTCGAGCGTCGCTCCGGTGACCCCGACAAGCCGCGCATCCTCGGCGCCTTCAACGAGCGGACGCCGGACTGGCTGTCGTTTTTTATGTTTACTTATTTCACCGATCGCGACGGCAAATACCAGCTCGCGTCGCTGGCCGAGTCGGCATTCGACCCGCTGGCGCGCACCTGTCAGTTCATGTTGACCGAGGAAGCGCATCATATGTACGTCGGCGAAACCGGCGTTGCACGTGTGATCCAGAAAGCCTGCGACATCATGCGCGAACATAAGACCGATGATGTGCGCAAGCACGGCGGCATCGATCTGCCGACTTTGCAGAAGTACGTGAACTTCCACTTCAGTGTTTCCGAGGACCTGTTCGGCGCAGAGCAATCCACCAACGCGGCCAACTATTTCACCCAGGGCCTGAAAGGTCGCTACCAGGAAGCGCGCATCAAAGACGATCACCAACTCAAGGATGCGCCCTACCAGGTCACCCAGTTCGTCGATGGCAAACTACGCGTCGCCGAAATGCCGGCGCTGACCTCGATCAACGAACGCCTGCGCGATGATTACATCGCCGATTGCCAGCGTGGCGTCGATCGTTGGAACAAGATCATCAGCGAGGCCGGCATCGATTTCGAAATCAGGCTGCCGCACCGGGCATTTCATCGCCAGATCGGCGCGTTCGCGGAGGCCCGAGTGACGCCCTCGGGCCAACTCATCGACGCCGAGACCTGGGCCGCACGCGCCGGCGAGTGGCTGCCGCAGCAGGCCGACCACGAATACGTGCAGTCGCTGATGGAGCAGGTCACCGAGCCGGGGCAATTCGCGCGCTGGATTGCACCGCCGCGCCTGGGCATTAATAATCAGCCGCTCGATTTTCCTTACGTCAAGATGTGACGGGCCTGATTGCCCTGATCGCGCCGACGAAACTGTAACGGGAGTCCTGCAATGAGCGCCGAAAAAGCACCGACCGGCCGCGCTGACGCAGCGCTGCGGCGCGGGCCGCAATGATGGGCACGGTCTACGCCACCGATCGTGACGGTACCGAGCACGCGCTCGCCGCGAAGGCCGGCCTGACCCTGATGGAGATCCTGCGCGACGCCGGCCTGCCGGTCGAGGCGATCTGTGGCGGCCAGTGCATCTGTTCGACGTGTCACGTGTACGTCGACCCCGAGTGGGCCGAGCGTCTCAAGCCACGGGCAACCGACGAGCAGGTCATGGTCGAAGACTCCGGACACTTCGAACAGAATTCCCGCCTCGCCTGTCAGGTTGCCTACAGCGACGCGCTCGACGGCATCAGACTGACCCTCGCCCCGGAATATTGATGGTCGCCACGGACGCCGGACGCCGGGCGCCCTTCAACGCGGCGCTCGATCTGCTTGCTCCGAATCTGGCAGCCGGGCGCGGCGACAAAATTGCCTATATCGATGACCACGGTAGCTACAGCTACGCCGAACTCGATCGCGAGGTGCGCAAAGCCGCTAACGCGCTGCTCAAGCTGGGGCTGACAGCCGAGCAGCGTGTGCTGTTGTGCATGCACGACAGCTTTGCGCTGCCGGTAGTCTTTCTCGGCGCAATCCGCGCCGGTATCGTGCCGGTGTTGACCAACACCCTGCTGACCGCCGACGACTACACCTACCTGCTGAACGACTGCCGGGCCGGGGTCGCAATCGTATCGGCAGCATTGCTCGACGGTTTCCCGCGCCCTTCGCCGACCACACCGTTGCTGCGGGACGTAATCCGCTCCGGTGGCGACGACGACCCGCTCGGCGCCCTCCTCGAGGGTAGTGACGAGCAACACGAGGTTGCCGCGACCTGCGCTGACGAAGCGTGCTTCTGGCTGTATTCGTCGGGCTCGACCGGTCGCCCCAAAGGTACCGTGCACGTACATTCGAGCATGCGTGCTACGGCCGAACTTTATGCCCGCCCGATCCTCGGCATCAGCGAAAACGACCTGGTGTTTTCCGCCGCAAAATTGTTTTTTGCTTATGGACTCGGCAACGCACTGAGCTTCCCGCTGAGCGTCGGCGCAACCACCGTGCTGATGGCGGAACGTCCGACCCCGGACGCGGTGTTCGAACGCCTGCTCAAATATCGCCCGAACGTTTTTTACGGCGTGCCGACACTCTACGCCGGCCTGCTCGCAAGCGCGTCGAAGCCCGGCCCCGAGCAGCTTGATTTGCGACGCTGCGCGTCGGCCGGCGAAGCACTACCCGAAGATGTTGCTCGTCGCTGGCGCGAGCATTTCGGCGTCGACATCCTGGACGGCATCGGCTCGACGGAGATGTTGCATATTTTTTTGTCCAATCGCCCCGGCGACGTTCGTCCCGGCACCACCGGCAAGGCCGTACCGGGCTACGATCTGCGCCTGGTCGATGACGAGGGCCGAGTGATAGCCGACGATCAGCTCGGCGAACTTCAGGTCCGCGGTCCGACCGCGGCGAGCATGTATTGGAACAATCGGGAACGATCACGCGCGACGTTCGTCGGCGAGTGGACCCGCACCGGCGACAAGTACCGACGCGATGCGGATGGTTACTATATTTATTGCGGACGCAGCGACGACATGCTTAAAGTCGGCGGCATTTACGTGTCACCGACCGAGGTCGAAAATGCGCTCGTCTCGCACCCCGCGGTACTCGAGGCGGCGGTCGTCGGCCGCGCGGATGCCGAAGGTCTGATCAAACCCCAGGCCTTTGTCGTACTCAACGCCGGACACCAGGGCGATGCCAATCTCGCGACTGAACTGCAAAGCTTCGTCAAATCGAGACTGGCCCCGTACAAGTACCCGCGCTGGGTCGAATTTCGCACCGAGCTGCCCAAAACTGCGACGGGAAAAATTCAGCGCTTCAAGCTTAGACAGGTCTGAATCGCGCAATCACGGCGAACCTGACACACTGTATAACTTGTGTTTGTCCAGGACCGACACCACAATATATGCATCCGGTCACCTGTTTCGATGATCCTTACCATGCTCACGCTTTTGTTGCGCCCATTTTTCGGCCGACACGCCCTCGGCGTGCGCCAACAAAACGACCGCGCGTACGCGTCGCGCGACTAAAAGCTGTCGACGTCGACGTGCCAGATCCCATGCGCATACTCCTCGTCGATTCCAATTCGAGCGATATCGAACTCGCCGCCGCAGTTCTCAAGCGCGACTTTCCTGGCGCCGAAATTCTGAGCGCCGGCGACAGCGTGTCACTGGCCACTGCGATCACACGCAGCGCGATCGATGTCGCGCTGGTCGAGCCGCGCCTGAGCTGGGCCGCGGCCGATAAGGTCCTCAACCTGATCAAGCGTGAATCACCACGCACCGCCATCGTGTTGTTCGGACACGAGAGCGACATCGTCGAACGCTGCCTGCACCCAGGCCGTGCGCTGTCCGGTGTCGTGCGTAAGAACAGTGCCGGATTTGTTGCCCTCGGCGCGATTGTTCGCGACGCCATGGCGGCCGGCGAAGACCAGGCCGGGATCACTATCGAAGCGTTGCCCGCCGCCGGCTTTTTTGCCGATGACGATGGGCGGGTGACGAGCACCAATACCGCGTTCAGCGCGCTCGCGTTCAGTCAGGACGAGGTTCCGCCGCCCGCTTCCATCGAGGCGCTGTGCGCTGACCACCAGGCGGCCCTCGCGTGGCGCGGCTTCCTTACCGGTGATGCCCGCCACACCGAAGTGAGATTGCGCCTGGCCGACGGCCGTATCCACCTTGCCTCCGTCGCGCGCGATACCGGTCGCAGGCCGGAGCGGCGTTTTCTCGGCCTGCTGCTCGCGACCCAGGCCACCGAGATCAATATCGTCAATTCCCAGGGTCGCGATCAGAGCAGTCGCGAAATGCACGACATCGCGCTGGTTTTTTCCCACGATCTCAAAGAGCCGGTACAACAGATCATGCGTCTGCTGCGGCGGCTCGACGAGCCGGCCCGGGGTGACGAACCCGGCGCAGCCAACAAGCTCACCCAGCAGCTGCATACCTGCGCGGAACGCGCCAGCGCCATGCTCGACGGCATGCTTGAGTACCTGGCGGTTTCCGCCCGCGATGAGCGGCCCGGGCTGACCGATCTCAATGAATGTCTGGCCCAGGCGCTCGACAATATGCGCGCCACCATCGAAGAGAGCGACGCTGAGGTCACGTCCAACAAACTGCCGGTAGTCGCCGGTGACGCCTACCAGCTGCTGCACTTGTTCCAGAATCTGATCGGCAATGCGATCAAGTTTCGCGGCCGCGAGCGACCGCGCCTGCGCATCGAAGCGTCGAGCACGAACGAGCGCTGGCGCATCGCTTTCCGCGATAACGGTATCGGCATCGCCGAGCAGTTCCGCGAGCGGGTCTTCGATATGGGCAAGCGCCTGCACACGCGCGAGGAATACGCCGGTGGCGGTATCGGCCTGACCCTGTGCCGCCGTATCGTCGAACGTCACGGCGGCAGCATCCGTATCGATGCCGGGGATAACGGTGGTTCTACTGTTATTGTTGAGTTTCCGCGGGCGTCCGGGCATGTCGCGCGCCTGGCATGATGAACAGGTGATTGCGCAAAGCGGACGACAGGCGCACAGTCGCGGGGGGCGATAGCATGCGAACGGCAACACCGCAGCAGTTTGGAAGCGTGAAAACAGCACACGGGCGCTGCTGTGCGACCGGTGCCCGGGGAGGTCGCCCACGCCTATGACGACAATACCCAAGCTCCGTATCCTGTTGATCGAGGACGATGATATCGAGGCCGATCTGATCCGCGATCAGATTGCCGGCTCGACCTTCGCCGACGCCCGGCTGACCCACGTCAACCGGGTCGCCGAGGGCATCGAGCGGATCGCGCGGGAGGCGTGGGACGTGGTCCTGCTCGATCTCAACCTGCCCGACGGCAACGGCGTGGAAAATCTGCACCGGGTACGCGCGGCCAGCGATACCGTGCCGATAATTATCCTGACCAACGTTGAAGACGACCACACCGCGCTCAAAAGCGTGCGCCACGGCGCCCAGGACTATCTGATCAAGCGCAGTATCACCGGTGAAATCCTGGCGCGCTCGGTGCGCTATGCCATCGCCCGCCACGCGGCGGAAATATCGCTGCGCGAAAGCGAGCAACGATTTGCCCTGGCGGTTGCCGGCGCGCGAGACGGGATCTGGGATTGGGACCTTAAAAGCGACCACGTCTACTATTCGCCGCGTTGGCGCAGCATGCTCGGCCTCGATGACATCGAGGTGCCGCCGGTACCGGCGAGCTGGCTCGACCGCATCCATGAGGAAGATCGCACTGGCGTGCACAAAGCACTGCAATCGCATCTCGACGGCGCGACGCCACATTTCGAGTACGAGTTTCGCATGATGACGCGCAGCGGACAGGCGATCTGGGCGCTGGCACGCGGAGTCGCCATTCGCGATAGCGAGCAGCGTGCGGTCCGCGTCGCGGGATCGCTCAGCAATATCACCGATCGCAAAACCACCGAGGCCATGCTCGTTCACGAGGCGCTGCACGACGCCCTGACCGGTCTGCCGAATCGAAACCTGTTCCTCGATCGCCTCGAACTCGCATTGAAACAGTTCCGCCGAGACCGCGAGCGAAAGTTCGCGGTGCTGTTCCTCGACCTCGATCGCTTCAAGTCCATCAATGACAGTCTCGGCCACGCCGCCGGCGACGAACTGTTGATCGAGTTCGGTAAACGGCTGTCGATGTTTTTGCGACCCGGTGACTCTGTGGCCCGGCTCGGCGGTGACGAGTTCGCGATCCTGTTGATGGAGATTGCCGACCTCGCCGAAGCCACGCGGGTCGCCGAACGCGTCCACGACCTGCTGTCGCAGAAGTTCGTGATTGGCGACAAGGAGCTGTTCGCGTCGGCCAGTATCGGTATCGCGCTCAGCGACCCCAAGTACGAACAATCCTCGGACCTGCTGCGCGATGCCGATCTGGCCATGTACCGGACCAAACGCCAGCAGCGCGGCTCCTATGCAGTGTTCGACAAACTCATGCACGAAACGGCGCTGCAGCGCCTGGAGCTGGAAACCGACCTGCGGTCGGCGCTCGCCAAGGAGGAGATGGCGGCTTACTACCAGCCCATCGTGTCGCTCGACCAGATGCGCGTGATCGGCTTCGAAGCCCTGATGCGCTGGTTTCATCCGGTGCGCGGGCTGATCGGGCCGGAGGATTTCATTCCGCTGGCGGAAGACACCGGCACCATCGCCAGCCTGACCTGGTGGATCATGAGCGAAGCCTGCCGGCAGACGCGCTACTGGCAGTTGTGTGACCCGACGCTGTCCGAGCTTTCGGTCAGCGTCAACGTGTCGAGCCGGCTGTTTTCGGAGCCGGATTTCGCCATGCGCACGATCGCCGTCATCGAACAGTCAGGACTCGCGCCGCAGTGTCTGCACCTCGAGATCACCGAGAACGCCATGCTTCAGCACGAGTCGGACACTATCCGTGAACTCTCGGCGCTACAGGCCGTCGGGGTCAAACTGCACCTCGATGATTTCGGCACCGGCTATTCATCGCTGACCTACCTGAACCTGTTCGCCTACGACACCATCAAAATCGATCGTTCGTTTCTTGCCGCTTCCAGCACCGCGGCCGGCGATCGGCGCATCGTCGATGCCCTGTTGAGTCTCGGTCGCGTGCTCGACATGGGCGTAATAGCCGAAGGCGTCGAAACCCAGGAACAGGCGCAGAAACTGCGCGATCTCGACTGCAGCATGGCGCAGGGGTTCTGGTTCTCCAAACCGCTGCCCGCGGATTCCGCCGGGGCGCTGCTGCTGCGTGAAAAAGACCTGTCACAGAGCACCATCCGCACACTTTCCCGGCACTGAATCGGTGTACGGAATAGTCGGACACGCAGGCACTGGTGGCGTGCGGGTTGCGTGTCCGGCTAGCGTTCGACCGTGCGTCCGCGCACGGTCTCACTGCCCTCGCGCTGCGCTAAACCATCCATGGCCCGCTTGCGCTCGAGGCCGCCGGACACGCAACCCGCACGCCACCAGTCGTGTACGAAAGTTTCGCACGCTCTCCCGGCACTAGCCGTTCCAGGCTAGGGTGGAGAGACGATCGGAGCTATGCTTGAGCGATGCCCGGTCACCGCCTCGAATCGCCACGCTTGCGCAAAATCGTGCATGTCGACATGGACGCTTTCTATGCCTCGGTGGAACAGCGCGATAACCCGGAACTGCGCGGCCGACCGGTGGTCGTTGCGTGGCTGGGAAAACGCTCGGTGGTGTGCGCGGCGTCTTATGAGGCGCGCCCCTTTGGTATCCGTTCGGCGATGCCCGCCAGCCGCGCCGAGCGGCTGTGCCCGGACGCGGTATTTGTGCCGCCCGATTTCACCCGCTACCGGGCGGTGTCGCGCCAGGTGCGGGACATTTTTCGACGCTACACCGATCTGATCGAACCCTTGTCGCTGGACGAAGCCTACCTGGACGTCACCGAAAACAAACCCGGGCTCGCGACCGCGACGGCAGTCGCCAGGCAGATCCGAGCCGATATCGCCCGCGAAACCGAACTCAAAGCCTCGGCCGGCGTTGCGCCCAACAAGTTTCTCGCCAAAATCGCCTCCGACTGGCGTAAGCCGAACGGCCTGTTCGTGATCCAGCCGCACCAGATCATCGACTTCCTTACCCCGCTTTCGGTACGCAAGCTACCGGGAGTCGGGCGGGCGACCGAGGCGAGCCTGCTCGAGCTCGGCATAACGACTGTCGGCGAACTGCGCGAGCGGGCCGAGGAGGAACTCGCGATCCGTTTCGGCAAATTCGGTCGGCGTTTGTATCGTCTCGCGCGGGGTATCGATAACAATGCGGTCAAACCGCACCAGTTGCGTCGCTCGCTGTCCGCGGAGACAACCTTTGAAGACGACCGGCCGATCGAACAGCTCAGTCCCGCGGTCGACGAACTCAGCAGCAAGGTCTGGCGCCAACTCGATCGTTCCGAGCGCGCCCCACGCACCGTGGTTATCAAGCTGAAAACGAGTGATTTCCGCCTCGTCACGCGCAGCCTGACCCCGACCACGCCACCGGCCTCGGTCGAGGACCTGCGCCGCACCGCGCTGGCCTTGCTCAACAAGGTCGACCTGCCGGCCTCGACACGTTATCGACTCGCCGGGGTCGGGGTGTCGAACTTCGAGGACCGCGCCGAAGTCGAACCGCAACCGCAGCTGTTCTGAACCAATGACCCCCGATCAGCGTGCCCGTCGCGACGCCGCCGCGACCTTCGTGGAAGGCGAGATCGCCCCGCACGCCGCGGCCTGGGAACGCGCCGGCCGAGGCGTGCCGCAAACGGTCCTGGCGCGCATGGGTGAGCTCGGCTATTTCGCCATGCTGGTACCCGAAGCGTTCGGCGGCGGCGGTTTCGACCTGGTCAGCTATGCGCTGGTGACCGAACAGTTCGCGGCCGGGGACTGCGGCTTGTGTAACCTGATGAACGTCACGAATTCGCCGGTTGCGGCGGCTAATCGCGACCATGGCAGCGCGGCGCAGCGGGAAACCTATCTCGGCGCGCTGGCCGCCGGGCGCCAGCGCGGCTGTTTCATGCTGAGCGAAGCGACGGCCGGATCGGACGCCGCCGCGATCGCGACCCGCGCCGAACCGACCGCGGCCGGCTATCGCCTGCGCGGCAGCAAACAGTTTGTCACCGCCGGACACAGCGCGGATTTCGGCCTGCTTGTCGCGGTGACCGATGCCGCAGCGGGTAAACGCGGTATCAGTACGTTCGTGGTGCCGCGCTCGCTATGGCGGGTCGCGCGGCTGGAGGATAAGCTCGGCCATCGCAACTGCGATACCGCGGAAGTTTGTTTCGATGGCGTCGAGATCGAGGCCGCATGCCGCCTCGGTGCGGAGGGTGAGGGCTATCGCATCGCCCTCGCCTACCTCAACAGCGGGCGCATCGGCGTCGCCGCCCAGGCCGTCGGCGTGGCGCGCGCGGCGTTCGAAGCGGCGCGCGATTATGCCTGCGAGCGGCGCAGTTTCGATCGCCCGATCTTCGAACACCAGGCGGTCGGTTTTCGCCTCGCCGAAATGGCGACGCGACTGACCGCGGCCCGCCAGCTGACCCTGCACGCGGCGGCATGCGTCGATGCCGGCCTGGACGCTATCGCCGAGGCCTCGATGGCCAAGGCGTTCGCCAGCAGCATGGCCGAAACCGTGTGTTCTGACGCTGTCCAGATCTACGGCGGCTACGGTTATCTCAGCGACTACCCAGTCGAAAAACTGTACCGCGATGCGCGGGTGCTGAGCATTTACGAAGGCACCAACGACATTCAGAACCTGGTCATCGCCCGCGCCATCACGAACGGCTGGTCCGCGCGCGGGTAACACCGCGCGCGGAGCCTGGTCAGCGCCGCCATCGTGTTCAGTGGAGTCAGAGGCTCAGCCCGGATCGGCAGGCGGCGGGCCGCTGTGGAGACACGGATTCGACTCACAAAGCTTGTCCATATCGGCATACTTGCCGGCGCAAGAGGTGTCGTAGGGGGCCAGCGCATCGGGCGTCATGGCGACGATTTTTCCGGCGTAGTCGTTCATGGCCCCAGCGGCGGTGGCCGAGCAGTGGAAGGCGTCCGTTGCGATCACGATGTTCAGGACGGCCTGCATCGCCCGCCAGAATGCACACGGGCCCGCCTGTTCCGATATAGAATCTCTGCCAGTCGGCTGGAGAGGTCATGGACCGTGCGTCGAACGCCGAGCAAACCGTGCTTCGCGGGCAAGGGAATAGTGCAATGAAACGCCGGACTCAGCATGCGGTCATCGCATTTGTTGCAACGATTGCCCGGCATTCGTGGTGAGCGCGCATCATCATCGAATGCTCCCGTGACGGGCGACCGAGAACGAACGCGCTCGGTGACCGTCGGCAATGAAGTCGTGATCCGCCTCCCGGCATCCATGACCACCAGGGAATGGCGGCTCACGCAGTCTGACTCTCGCAAGCTGCCGATCACGGTCTGGCCGCATCCCGCGGCAAAGCCGAGAATGGTGAGGAGTGGGTAGCCCGCTTCATCGCGAGGAATCCCGGCCAGGCCGACATCGAGTCGAAGTGCATCGCCGTCGGACCCGATTCATCGGGGCCGATCGGCGAACGAAAACGGTTCCGATTCACGGTTCGCCAGTAGGTGCTCGCACGGTACGGCCGCCCGAGATCAGACGTCGCGGCGCAACACGCATCGGGAAACTGGGAGGTGTGATCCACCGGCACCGAGGCAAGGGATCTCTCTGGACAGAGCAGTGCCAGCGCGTTCGTCATGCAATGGCCGTGGCGGCCATTACGGATCAACACGATGTACCAGGCGTTACCAACGATCATAGCGCCGTGCGCCAGGGCGAACTCGCAATACACCCTGTCGTTGGATTCGACCGGAACGTGCTCAGTCGCCGTTCTTGACCTGGAAGATCGACTGCGTCCCCAGCACAAGACCGCAGTCGCTCCTGCAGGTGGTAACCCTGCACGTAGACCTCGTCGGCGAATCGTCGAGCATCGATGACCGACAGGTTCGGCCCTTGCCCGGCTTATCCGACCAGACGCACATCAGACAGTCGCACGCAGCGACCATGGTCCAGCATCTCGGTGTGGGTGCCGAGAAAGAGGTGGTCGCTCAGCGTCTCGGTCTGCATGCTGACGTCGGGTGACCACGCGATCGCCGAACTCAGCCTCGTGGTCCCGTTCGCCGGCAAGGTACGTCGAAACCTGGCCACGCTCGGGCAGGTTCTCGGGCTCGTCGCCGACGACCTCGGTGACGCAGGATACCGTCGTGCTCGAACCACTGGGCATGACCGCCACGAGCAGATCCAGCCCTCGAACTCGTATTCGCCGTTGTCAGATTCGACAGCGTCCCTCGATCGTGAAGAACTCCGGATGGAGCGTGCCGCGATAGACGAGCATGTTGTAGCTTTGAAGCGTGGTTGATTTCGATGCGAAAGGCTCATAAACCTTCCTTATCCGTAGCGAGCCTTTTCCCTCGAGACCGATCCGGTATCGAGCAGCAATTGCTGCGGCTCTCAAATCGAAGGCAATAAAAAAATCATGATTTCAGCGGAATGGAGGTATCTGATCCACCCGTCCGATGATCTCTACCGGTGACGTGTCCCGAGGTGAACCGTCGGACAGATACTTCGATTCCACATGCGGGCACGCCGGGATTGTAGCCCGCAACGATCGCCGCGATCTAGTGTGAATGACCTATCAGAGCGACTTCGATTCCTCGTTCGGCAATGCGTACCGCGACCACCGCTGCTCGCACCCGGTACTTGACCATGCCCGGGCGGACGGATGCAGCCAAAACGCTGCTCAATCAGGGCGATGTGACCGCGTTGGCCGCCGTGTTGCGAAACCTGCATCGAATCAAGCGCGGATTGCCAAAAGTACCATTTAAATTAAAATTACCTTTTAATCTTTGATCTACTTGAAGTTTATAGGAAATATTTATTTTTTGTTCACTTGGAAGTTTTAACCAAATAAATTTTACTTTTTGATCTTTAAAACTAAAATCTGCATTCGCTGTTTCAACAGGAATAGGTGTAAGTCCTGCTGGAATTTCTTGTTGAAATCGAGCAAAACTATCAAAATCAGATTTATCTAATGAAATTTCAACTAAGATTTCGTTACCTGCTTCTATTTGTCCAGGTGCACTCATATTAACATCCAACATCCGAAAATATTGAATTTAACACCAGTAAAACAAACATATTTATTAGAAGCAATAAATACTTTACCATATTACCCGAGTATTAATATACCAAAGCTCAATAAAAATAGCTATTTTAATACAATAATAACAAAATATCAACACAAGTTATCAACAATTGTTAATAACTAGCTTGCTTTGTTAATAATTTGAATCTGAAAAATAAATATAGCATATTAAAAGTTCGGTGTCAATAGATATTTAGAATAAAACTCGTTAATTTTATCAACAGCTTCATCAGCAGTATCTACAATCTGAATCAAATCAAGGTCTTTTTCACTAATATTGTTTTCTTCAGCCAAGGACAACCTTTAATCCAATCTATTAATCCTTTCCAATAAGATGATCCCACTAATATAATTGGAAACTTTCCTATTTTCTCAGTTTGAATTAATGTTATTGCTTCAAATAATTCATCGAAAGTGCCAAATCCACCAGGCAATACAATAAAACCCTGTGCATATTTTACAAACATTACCTTACGCACAAAAAAATGTTCAAAACTTATAAGCTTATCAGGATCAATAAAAATATTAGCTGATTGTTCAAAAGGTAAATCAATATTTAAACCAACAGATTTTCCAAATCCCTTTTTTGCCCCCATGTTACCTGCCTCCATTATACCTGGTCCACCACCAGTTATAACTCCATAACCATGTTGAGTTAATTTAAAACCTATATCTTCTGCTAATTTAAAGTACTTATTATCAGGTGTTGTTCTAGCAGACCCAAAAATAGAAACGCATGGTCCTATTCTTGATAATTTCTGAAATCCTTCAACAAATTCAGCTATTACCTTAAAAATCTCCCATGAGTCAGAAGTTTGCACTTCATTCCAATCCTTTTGTTCAAAGGCATCTTTTATTAATTCTTCGTTTGTCATATGATAAAATTTTACAGTCTACTTAATGCTTAAGTGTACTAAATTAAGCTTTTTTATGAAATAATTATTGAAGTTCGCTCTTTAAATATTGTGCAGTATAACTTTCTTTATTTTTATCATTTCTTCGGGAGTTCCTTCAACAAAATTTCCCCACTTTTCACTCCACCTTCTTTTCCTATATCAATAATATGATCTGCAACCTTTATTACATCCATATTATGCTCTATTACTATTACAGTATTTCCTTTATCTACTAAGTTATTTAAAACTTTTAACAATACCCGAATATCTTCAAAATGCAAGTCCTGTAGTTGGTTCATCTAAAATATAAAGAGTATTTCCAGTATTTCTTTTTGCTAACTCCGAAGCTAACTTTACACGTTGAGATTCCCCTCCAGATAGTGTTGTTGATGGCTGACCTAAGGTAATATATCCTAAACCAACTCCCTGTAAAGCTTTCAATTTTTGATTTATTGAAGGAATTTGATCAAAAAAATCAACTGCTTGATTTATGGTCATATCTAATACATCACTTATATTCTTACCCTTAAATTTCACTTCTAAAGTTTCACGATTGTATCTCTTCCCATTACAATCTTTACAATGAACATAAACATCAGGTAAAAAATTCATTTCTATAGTCTGCAATCCAGCACCCTGACATGTTTCACATCTCCCTCCCTTTACATTAAAAGAAAAACGTCCTGCTTTATATCCACGTATTTTAGCTTCGGGAGTTTGCTCAAAAAGTTTTCGTATATCACCAAACACTCCTGTATACGTAACAGGATTCGATCTTGGAGTTCTACCCAAAGGTGATTGGTCTACTTCAATTACTTTATCGATATTTTCAACTCCTTTAATTTTTTCATAATCTAAGGTTTGTTTACTACTCCGATAAAAATGTCTTACTTAAAATAGGATGTAATGTTTCATTGATTAATGATGATTTTCCACTACCTGAAACACCTGTTACACATATAAATTTTCCTAAAGGGAAATCAACATTAACATTTTTTAGATTATGGCCTGTTGCTCCATAAAGAGTTAATTTTTTGCCATTTCCTTCACGTCTGTTCTCAGGAATATCTTCTATTTTTCTTTTGTGATTCAGATATTCTGCTGTTAACGAACATGAATTTAGTATTTCTTCGGGAGATCCTTCAAACACAATCTTTCCTCCGTGCCTGCCAGCTTTTGGTCCCATATCAACAACATGATCAGCAGATAATATCATTTCTTTATCGTGTTCAACCACAATAATTGAGTTTCCGGTATCACGAAGCTGCTTTAACGATGTAATTAATTTCAGATTATCTTTTTGATGCAATCCAATACTTGGTTCATCCAGAATATATAATACATTTACCAATTTTGAACCAACTTGTGTTGCTAACCTGATTCTTTGGCTTTCACCTCCAGATAAACTTCTTGATGTTCTATTCAGTGATAAATAATTTAAACCAACGTCTAGCAAAAATGACAAACGTTCTT
>CALOBG010000118.1:0-3715 GCA_942490995.1 uncultured Gammaproteobacteria bacterium | reverse complement strand
CCATTTCACCTCGCCTATCCGTCGCTATCCGGACCTGATTGTGCATCGCGCTTTGAAACTCGCGCTGGACAAGGCCGGGCCTGACGACAGCATTGCCATGGCCGAGCTGGCCGCACGCTGCTCGATGTGCGAGCGTCGCGCCGACGAAGCCACGCGCGAAGCTGTCGCCTGGCTGAAATGCGAGTTCATGCTCGACAAGGTCGGCGAACGTTATCCCGGGATCATTTCCGGGGTCGCGGAGTTCGGCGTGTTCGTCGAACTCGACGATATTTTTGTCGAAGGCATGGTCCACGTCACCGCGCTGCCTGGCGATTACTACCAGTACGACGCCGCGCGCCACGTGCTGCGTGGCCGCGCGCACAAAACCGAGTACCGCATCGGTCAGGCGGTTGAAGTGGTGGTCGCGAGGGTCGACCTGGACGAAAAGAAAATCGACTTCACGCTCGCCGCGGAAAGCCCTGCACGCCCGCGCTCACGGCGGCGCCAGCGACGCAAGTAGTGGCGGCGGCCGACCTCATCATTGGCGGCATCCACGCCGTGCGCACCGCACTCGAGCGTGCCGCGCCGGACTGCCTGGAAATGTGGCTGCGGGCGGGGCATGAGCGCGTCGAGTATGAAACGCTGGCGTCCGCGGCCGCCAGTCACGGTATCGCGGTGCAGCGGGTCGCGCCGGCGACCCTCGACAAACTCTACGGCGACGATCATCACCAGGGGGTGGTATTGCGGCGGCGGCCGCCGGCCCTGGTGAGCCTTGAGGATTTACCCCTCGGCGGCGATAACGCGGCGCCACTGCTGCTGGTCCTCGACAATATTCACGACCCGCGTAATTTCGGCGCCTGCCTGCGCGCAGCCGACGGCGCAGGCGTCACGGCGGTGGTGTTTCCGCGCGATAAAAGCGCGCGTCTCAGCAGCGTAGTGGCAAAAGCCGCAAGCGGGGCGCTGGACAGTGTGCGCCTGGTTGCGGTCACGAATCTGGCGGCTGCGCTGCGCCAGCTGCGCGACGCCGGGATCTGGATCACCGGCGCCGCCCACGACGCACCCGTGGGGCTGTACGCGACCGATTTCGCCGCCCCCAGCGCCATCGTGCTCGGCAACGAGGGCGGCGGCCTGCGCCGCCTGACCCGCGAACTCTGCGATCACCTGGTGTATATCCCCATGTATGGCAGCGTACCGAGCCTGAACGTGGCCACCGCCGCGGCGGTGTGTCTGTTCGAGGCGCGCCGCCAGCGGCTCGCTGCGGCACCCTGACGACGTGAAAAAAAGCTTCGGCACCGCGCCGAAGGTGCCGGGCTGCGTTGACCAGACCCGTTGCGGACAGCCGCGCAAACCAATTTTGCTTCGTGCCGCACATTTCCCTACAATACGCGGCCCTGCCGAGCGCAGTTCTCCTTGCTTCACCGCCCTGATGCGGGAAGCTTTTAATCCATAAGGAGTGTTCATTGAGACACTATGAAATCGTGTTTCTGGTCCATCCTGACCAGAGCGAACAGGTCGGTGCCATGGTCGAGCGTTACCGCTCGATGATCGAAGGCGCTAACGGTCAAATCCATCGCCTTGAAGACTGGGGTCGACGCCAGCTGGCCTACCCGATTAACAAGGTACACAAAGCGCACTACGTGATGATGAACATCGAGTGCGACGCGGCCACCCTCAACGAGTTGACCAGTGCGTTCCGCTTCAACGATGCCGTGCTGCGCAATCTCGTCATCAAGCGCGACAGCGCTCGCACCGAGCCGTCGCCGATCGCACAGGCCAAGGAAGAGCAGTCGGAACGCGATGACGAGCGTAATCGACGCTCGCGCGAGACCCCGCGTCCGCCCCCGGCCAGCACCGCGCCCGAATCAGCGCCGGAAGCCGGCACGGCAGATGCGCCGGCCGCCGCCGCGACTGCTGACGACAACGCCTGACGTTCCTGAGAGGATTTTATAATGGCAAAGTTTTTTCGACGTCGACGTTACTGCAAATTTACCGCCGAGGGTGTCGTTGAGATCGACTACAAGGATCTGGCGACGCTCAAGGGCAGCATTACCGAAAGCGGCAAAATCGTTCCGAGCCGGATCTCCGGGACCAAGGTCGGCTACCAGCGCCAGCTTGCGACGGCCGTCAAGCGCGCGCGCTACCTGGCGCTGATCCCGTACTGTGACGCTCACTAGCGGGTAGCTGGAGCCAGGACCGTGCGGTTTATCGCGCGGTTCGCGATGCGCGGCCCGTTCCATGCGGCCGCGGTCGCGGCGGCGGCCCTGCTCTGCTCGTTATCGGTAGGGCTGTTGATCGTCATCAGCGGCGCGACCGTGACCCTGGCTACCTTGCGCCAGGGTTCGCGCGAAGGACTGCGGGTGATGGTTCTGGCCACCGCGCTGGCGGTCTCTGTGCGCCTGGTGATGGATGGCCAGACGCTACCGATGCTGATTTTGTGCCTGGTGGTGTGGCTGCCCGCGTGGCTGCTGGCGATTAACCTTGCGCGGACCCGCCGCCAGGCGCTGCCGCTGCTGATGATTGCGGTGCTGGTTGCGGCTTATGCGGTGGCGATCCGCCTCGCCGTCGGTGACGTCGGGGCATTCTGGTCGGCGCGTCTCGAGCCTTTGTTCGCGCTCCTCGCCGAAGACGGCGGCGCGCGGTTCAGCGCCGAGCAGATTGCTTTTGTTGCTGACCAGGTGCACGTCTGGTCGTTGATCGCGATGTTCAACCTGCTCGCCGCGATCGTCCTGTTGGGACGTTGGTGGCAGGCCGAATTGTTCAACCCCGGGGGCTTTGGCTCCGAGTTCCGGGAATTGAGTCTGCCACGGATCACGGTGCTGGTGGCGGGGCTGACCGCGGTCACCCTGATCGGGCAGTCCGCGGCCGGGATGGAGCATCGCGTCGCCGGTGACGTGTTTGTGATCGTAGTGGTATTGTTTGCCTTTCAGGGGCTGGCGGTGATCCACTTCCGGGCCCGCGCGATCGGGCTCGCCGGCGGCTGGCTGACAGCACTGTATATTCTGCTGCTGCTGACGCCGCAGATCGTAGGGCCGGTACTGGCGACGACCGGCGTCGCCGACGGCCTGGCGGATTTTCGTCGCCTGAAGACCGCCCCCCGCGAGGGCGGCGAAGACGGCAAGGATTGATTTAAAGCCACGCAGTCGTAACGACTGCGGCACAGGACCGGATGGCCGCGGGCCATGCGGTCGACAGAGGAAATGAGTAATGAGTATGGAAGTTATACTGCTGGAAAAAATTCATCGCCTGGGAAACCTCGGCGACAAGGTTTCCGTGCGTCCCGGCTACGGCCGTAATTACCTGGTTCCGCGCCGCAAGGCAGTGCCGGCGACCGCCGACAATATCGCCAGGTTCGAAGCCCAGCGTGCCGAACTCGAACGTGCCCAGGCCGACGCCCTTGGCGCCGCCACGGCGCGCGCCGAACAAATGGCCGGGCTGGAGCTGACCGTCGGCGCCAAGGCCGGCACGGAAGGCAAATTGTTTGGTTCGGTCGGCACCGCGGACATTGCCGCGGCCGCCCTGGCCGCCGGCATCGAAATCGAGAAGCGCGAGATCCGGTTGCCCGACGGTCCCTTACGCGAAGTCGGCAATTACGCGGTCGAAATCCACCTGCTGTCCGACGTTGACTGCACCATTGCGGTTAAAGTCGTCCCCGAGGAAGGCATCGACGGCCTCTGAGTGCAGGTCTGAAGCGGTGGCCGGCAAACCCGCCGAGCGCAACCATCAACCCACCCGGCGC
>CALOBG010000117.1:0-4026 GCA_942490995.1 uncultured Gammaproteobacteria bacterium | reverse complement strand
TGAACCGCCGGATGCGGAACCGCATGTCCGGTGGTGTGGGAGGACGGCGGGGGCGACCCCGCCTCCTACCCGATTGGTCTGGCGTCAAACCGATTACTTGATCTTGGCTTCCTTGTAGATCACATGCTGGCGCACGACCGGATCATATTTTTTGCGTTCGAGCTTTTCCGGATGGGTACGCTTGTTTTTTGCGGTGGTGTAGAAGTGCCCGGTGCCGGCGCTGGATACGAGTTTGATTTTTTCCTGCATGATTCTGACTCCTGAACCTTCAGACTTTTTCGCCGCGGGCGCGGATCGTTTTCAGCACCGTGTCGATGCCCTGCTTGTCGATGATACGCAGCCCCTTGGCGCTGACCCGCAGGCGCACCCAGCGGTTTTCGGTTTCGACCCAGAAGCGGTGGGGGTGCAGGTTGGGCAGGAAGCGGCGACGCGTCTTGTTATGCGCGTGCGAGACATTATTGCCGCTCGCTGGCCGTTTGCCGGTGACTTGGCATACGCGGGACATGTTGAATTCCTTAAGGTCTGGCGCGGAAAAGGCGCGCAATTCAGCCGGTTTGCTGCTGTGCGCCAAGCTTTTAATGAGGCTGGCTACCGAGCGCGCAACGCCACCCTCTCCCTGTGCGGTGGTTTTGCACTCTGCCTATCCCCAATCGGGTGGCGGAAAGAGACTGACTGGCTGCCGAGCGCGCAACGCCGCCCACACCCTCCGCAGTAGTTTTGCACCACCCTATCCTCGGCCGGGTGGTGCAAATCGTAGCGAGGAAGGGTGTGGGCAAGGCGCACGCGAGACGAGGACCGGAGTTTATGCCGATAAATGAGGACCGCAGGCGAGCGCGCAACGCCGCCCACGCCCTCCGCAGTAGTTTTGCACCACCCGGCTCAAAGGAGCCCTCGCGCTGCCATCGACACCGCCTCCCGCTCGCCGACAACCAGATGGTCGAGTACGCGCACGTCAACCAGGCGGGTCGCCTCCACGATCCGCCGCGTAATGGCGTGATCGGCGCTACTCGGCTCGGCCACTCCCGAGGGGTGGTTGTGGGCGAGAATAATCGCTGCCGCGTTCAGTTCCAGGCAGGCGCGCACAATTTCGCGCGGATGCACGGTAGCGCTGTCGATCGAGCCCAGAAACAGTTCTTCAAAGGCGATGACCCGGTGCCGGGTATCCAGAAACAGGCAGGCAAAAACCTCGCGGCGATAGGCCTTCATCCGCGCCACCAGGTAATCCCCGGCCGCCGCCGGGCTCTCCAGCGGGCCGTCGCGCTCGAGGGCTGCGTACAGGTAGCGCTGCGCCAGTTCCAGGGCCGCCTGCAGGCTCGCGTAGCCCGCAGCGCCACAGCCCGGCCTGGCGGCGAATGCCGCAAACGGCGCCTCGAGCAGGCTGCGCAGCCCGCCGCTGGCCAGCAGCAGCGCCTGGGCGTGCGCGACCGCGTCGTCGTGCCGCGTGCCGCAGCGCAGCAACACGGCCAGCAGTTCCGCGTCTGAAAGGGCGCGGGCGCCCCGATGGATAAGTTTTTCACGCGGCCGTTCGGTCGCCGGCCAATCCCTGATCGCCATGAGCTGTCCCCTCCCTGGGAAGTGCTGTGCACCGCCGTCAGTATAAAGCCTCACGGGACGCCATTGCGGTCGGCACTGACGGCGCCAGGCCGTCCTCGGTTAAACTCGCGCTGGACTCCGCGCTATGGCAGGCCTTCAAAGACGCATGAACAGTGTCAATTCAAAACGTGTGCTGTTGCTCGTCAGCGGCGGCATCGCGGCTTACAAGGCCCCCGATGTGGTGCGGCGGCTGCGCGACGCCGGTGCCGAGGTGCGGGTCGTGATGACCCCGGCGGCGACGGAATTCATCACCCCGCTGACGCTGCAGGCGGTGTCGGGACACGCAGTACGCACCGATCTGTTCGACCCTGCCGCCGAGGCGGCCATGGGCCATATCGAACTCGCGCGCTGGTGCGATGCGCTGGTGGTGGCGCCGGCCAGTGCTGACTTCCTGGCCCGCCTGCGCCTCGGCCAGGCCGATAATCTCGCCCTCGCCGTGGCCCTGGCCAGCAGCGCGCCGCTGCTGGTCGTGCCGGCCATGAACCAGCAGATGTGGCAGCACCCGGCGACCCGTGACAATCTCGATATGCTGCGCCAGCGCGGCGTTCAAATCTGCGGCCCGGACAGCGGCAGCCAGGCCTGCGGTGAGGTCGGCCCCGGACGCATGGTCGAAGCCGAACACATCGTCGCTGCCACTGCCGGCCTGTTCGAACATGCCGCCCTGGGCGGCTGCCGCGTGCTGATCACGGCCGGCCCGACCCGCGAAGCGATCGACCCGGTGCGCTATATCTCCAACCACAGCTCGGGGAAAATGGGCTACGCGGTGGCGGCGGCGGCGCGTGAGGCCGGCGCCAGCGTGACCCTGGTCAGTGGCCCGACCCAGCTTGAGTTGCCGGTGGGCGTACGTGTGATAGGCGCGGAAACGGCCCTCGATATGCTCGCCGCGGTGCGTGCCGAACTGGCCGCAACAGACATCTTTATCGCTGCCGCGGCAGTTGCCGACTACCGGGTGGAAACGCCCGGACAGCGCAAAATAAAGCGCGACGGCAGCGCCATCGATCTGCATCTGGTGCCGAATCCCGACATCCTGGCCAGCGTCGCCGGCGCGCCAGACGCGCCGTTTACGGTCGGATTCGCGGCCGAAACAGACGATCTGGTTGAACATGCCCGCGCCAAGCTCGAACGCAAAAGCCTCGATATGATCGCCGCGAATCTGGTCGGCGGCGCGGAAATCGGTTTCAACAGCGACGACAACGAGCTGACCGTGATCTGGAAGGGCGGCTCGCGTGAACTCAAGCGCGCGCGAAAATATCAACTCGCGCGCGAGCTGGTGATGCTGATTGGCGAACGTTACCGACTCGCCCGCGGCGGCGAATTTTAGGATGTATTCGCTGCGCCTTGCTTGTACACTTGCCGGAGTTTCGCTGCACGTCGCCGTAAAGCCGTGAATTCACTCGGAATCTATCGCCAATGAAGAAACCGTCTCGGGGCGCTGAGCAGCTCACCGACGTGATCCGGGGACTCCCGCGCGGGGCCCTGATCGGCGCGGCGGTCGTGGTTGTGGCAGTTGTCGCGGCGTTGCTGTTCGGCGGCATCGGCGGCGGCTCGAACCCGCAGAACAATCAGCAGGTTTTTGCGCGCACCTTCAAACCGCAGGCCGAGGCTATGGCCGCCGCGCTGGGCGCGGCACTCACCCCGTACGCCGAAGCGCTGGACGCGATCAGCACCAATCCCGACGTTATTGCGGCGCTGGCCGCGAATGACGGCGTGTTGCTCGGCGCCCTGGGTGCCAGCCTCAGTCCGCCGCTGGACGGCGTGCTGCGCTTGCGCCTGCTGCCGGCCGACGTCCGCGAGCCCGATTCGAGCACCCGCCCGCCGCTGACCTACGCGTCCATCTCGATGCTGCGGCGTGCTGCCGAGAGCACGGCCGCACCGGCGACAGAGATCCACCTTGCCGGTAGCGAAGACGAACACCTCGCCATGGTGCGGCGGGTCGAGGGGGACGATGCCAGCACCGGCCTGCCCGTGACCCTCGGCTACGTGCATCTCAGCATCGACCCCGACGTTCTGCGTCAGGTGGTCCGCGAACAGGCGCCGCCGGGCGTGTTTGCCGAGCTGAAACAGGGCATCAAGCTGCGCGTCGTGGCGGTCGGCAATCAACCGAACGACAATGCGCCTTCGATTGTGGTTCGCATCAACGACACCACCCTGTCGATCAAATACACCGCGCCGGGCGCTCTCGCCGCCAGTACGGACGCCCCAGGTATCCCTATGTACATTCCCCTGCTCGTATTTGCCGCGCTGGTCGCCGGATTTCTGTTCTACCGCTCGCAACGCCAGGTCGTACGCGTCGGTGGCACCTCGACCGACAGCGTCATTTACCAGGGCGCCATCAAAGCCATCCTCGAGGGCGCCCACCCCGGGCTCGAGCAACTGATGCCTGGCTCGAGGACCGCGCCGACCAATTTCGATCTCGACGTTACCGGTGAGCGC
>CALOBG010000116.1:0-35440 GCA_942490995.1 uncultured Gammaproteobacteria bacterium | reverse complement strand
TCGCTGCCTTCGCGCACGATGTTCGCCTCGCCGAACGGGATCGTATAGGACTCCTCGGGAACGTCGCCTTCCATCGCGTACAGCGCCTTGTGCTCGCAGAAGATCACCGGATCGTCGTCGCGGATCGCCTGGATCAGCAGGCCTTTCGCATCGTAAGGCGTGGACGGCATGACGACTTTCAGTCCGGGCACGTGCGTGAACAGGTTGTACAGGCACTGCGAATGCTGGGCGGCGGCGCGGAAACCGGCACCGTACATCGTGCGGATAACGACCGGCACCTTCACCTTGCCGCCGAACATGTAGCGAAACTTCGCCCCCTGGTTGAAAATCTGATCGAAGCACACGCCGAGAAAATCGATGAACATGAGTTCGCACACCGGGCGCATGCCCGTCGCCGTCGCCGCACCGACCGCGGCACCGACGAACGCCGGATTCGCTGATCGGAGAATCCATGATGCGGTCGCCGTACTTGCCATAGAGCCCTTTCGTGACCCCGAGCACGCCACCCCAGGCGTCCATTTCGCCGCCGGCGCCAGTGCCGCCTACGACATCTTCACCCATCACGATCACGGTTTCATCGCGGGCCATTTCCTGATCGAGCGCTTCGTTGATTGCTGTCTGGTAAAGAATCTTGCGTGCCATGAATGTGTCTCCCCCGATTGTATTGTTATAGCCCGGCGCCTCGTTCGAATCGCGCCGTGGGTACGGTGTCCGTGAGTTCATCTTGATGTAGACATCCGTCAGCAGATCGGCCGCGCCGGGATCGGGAGCGGCGACGGCTTTCGCGACCGCGCTGTCGATAATGGCCTGAACTTCGCCATCGATCGCCCGCAGATCGGCATCGGTAACGGCATAGTCCGCCGTTAGCGTTTTCGCGAAGCGTTTGATGCAATCCTTGTTCTCGCGCACATCCTTGATCTCGTTTGGCGCGCGGTAATTCTGGTTGTCGCCTTCGAAATGGCCGAAGAAACGGTCGAGTTTGCATTCAATCAGGGTCGGACCGCCGCCGTTGCGCGCACGCTCCACTGCTTCAGCGGTGGCGGCATGCACGGCGAAGAAATCATGCCCGTCGACGGTTACTCCCGGCATGCCGAAGCCCGCGGCGCGACTGGAAATGTCCTCGCACGAAACCGAGAACGAGGCGGCGGTTGCTTCCGCGTAGCCGTTGTTTTCGGCAATGAACACACACGGCAGTTTCCACACCGTGGCGAGATTCAGCGCTTCGAACGTCGTTCCCTGATTCGAGGCGCCGTCGCCGAAGAACGCGAGCGCGACCCCGCCTTTGCCTTTCATCTTGGCCGATAGTCCCGCACCACACACGAGCGGCGGGCCACCGCCGACGATCCCGTTGGCGCCCATCATGCCGGCCTCGAGATCGGCGATATGCATCGACCCGCCCTTGCCGTGGCAGGTGCCGGTTCGCTTGCCGTAGATTTCCGCCATCATCCCTTCCACCTCTACGCCCTTGGCGATGCAGTGGCCGTGACCGCGGTGATTGCTCGCGATGTAATCATCACTGCGCAGATTCATGCAGACCCCGGTCGCCGAGGCTTCCTCGCCCGCGTACAGGTGGACGAAACCGGGATTGCCGCCTTTGGCGAATTCGACGTGTACGCGATCTTCGAATTCGCGGATGGTTTTCTGGTGCGTAGCGTCGAGCAAGTCCTCGGGACAAAGCTGTGCCGTGATCTCCCTGAATGATGCTGCCGACACCGACCCTGTGGCAATCAGTGGGTGCAGGCTGTACCAGAATTGGTGTATGGATGAAGTCGCTTGTATCGCGTCGATGCGTCGGTCTTCGACGGCCGCGAGCCGTGTCATGTGTCTACGCCAGACTGTATGCCGGGATGACGCAGGACGCGATCGGGGCGGATGGTCAAGACTATATCAAGGTGGGGTCGAGGATGAAGGGCCAATTTGTCGCGCCCGGATCGCGGACGGTGGCGGGACCGCGACCATGCGGGCCGGTGTATAGTGCGATCCGCGAGCCTCGTTACGACTGGAACAGCGCCGATGTCACTGCCCGAACGCGACCACTTCATCTGGGACATGCACCCCGCTTTGCGTCGGGCGCACCGGTTACGCGAGCTACGTATTCAGCTACGACGCCGCATCGCCGGCAGGAAGGGCGCCGTGCCCTGTTCGAAGGGGTCTCGGTATCTACGCTCGGGACGCCCTGATCCGAGCTATCCGAGTGGCCAACAGCGCGACCGGATTGCAACTGCTCGGCTTTGCGCCGGAGCGTCTCGACCGCGTGGTCGCCAGGCAGCGACAGCTGGCCGCGCTCGCGGAGGCGCGTCATCACCTGGGTCAAACACGAAAACGCGGGCACTGCCCCGCGACTCGGGGCCTTCACCGCCAAGTGCGAGGCGGGGTGTGGCTGTGCAGCCAGCTGGTGGCGGCCGGGCTCGGCCGCGACGGGGTCATCGCCGCGACGCGGGGTAATCACGGTCAAAGCATCGCGCTGGCCGCGGCTCGCTTCGGCCTCGCCGCGGTGATTGTGGTGCCGCACGGCAACAGTGTGGACAAGAACCGCGCCATGGTGGCGCTGGGCGCGGAGTTGATCGAGGCGGGTGAGGATTTCGACGCCGCCCTGGCGCACGCTCGGGATCTTGCCGAACAACGCGGACTCTACGCGGTGCCGTCATGGCATCCGCTGTTGGTGCAGGGCGTTGGTAGCTATGCGCTGGAACTGTTTCGCGCGGTCGCCGATCTCGACGTCGTATATGTCCCGATCGGTCTCGGTTCGGGAATATGCGGGGTGATTGCGGTACGCGACGCGCTGGGTCTGGCGACCGAGGTGGTGGGTGTGGTGTCGGAACACGCGGACGCCTATGCGCGCTCGCTGGACAGCGGTACGCCGATCAGCACCGCCAGCGCGGATACGCTCGCCGACGGACTCGCCGTGCGGGTCCCGTCGGCGGCGGCGTTCGCCTACCTGCAGACCGGGATCGCGCGGATTGTGCGCGTGTCCGACGCCGAGGTGCTGGGCGCGATCGGGGCTTATTTCGATGCCACGCACAACCTCGCGGAAGGCGCCGGCGCGGCGCCGCTGGCGGCGTTGCTGCGCGAACGGGCACACTATGCCGGGCGCCGCGCGGGCCTGATCCTGTCCGGCGGTAATCTCGACCGTACACTGCTGCTACGCGCGCTGCAGGCCAGCGCCTCGGAGGGTACCCATCATGGAACTTAAAGGGTCGTGCCATTGTGGCAAGGTCAGGTTTGAACTCGAATCGGCCCACCCCTATCCATTCAACGTCTGCTATTGCTCGATTTGCCGCAAAACCGCCGGCGGCGGCGGTTTTGCCATTAATCTCGGTGGCGCGGCGGCGACCCTGAAGGTTGACGGCGAGGCGCACATCACGGTCTACCAGGCCGAAATCGCCGACGGCGCCGGGACCTCGAGCGCCAGTCCCTGCCAGCGTCGCTTCTGCCGGCACTGCGGCAGCGCGCTGTGGGTGTGGGATCCGCGCTGGCCGGATCTCGTCCATCCGTTTGCCTCGGCCATCGATACACCGTTGCCGCAGGCGCTGGAACGGACCCACCTGATGCTGGCCTTCAGCCGGCCTGGGTGAGACTGGCGCCGGGCGCTCGCGATCAGTCCTTCGACGAGTACCCCGAGGAGTCGATCGCCGCCTGGCATCGACGCCTCGGTCTCGAATCCTGACGCGCGGCAGAGTATGTACCTGCCGGAACATTTCGAGAACGTGATCAGGCAAGCGCATGCATGGCCTGATCCGCGCCTACCCGCTGGCCACGCTGGTGGTGCACTCCGAGGCTGGGACCCGACGTCAATCACCTGCCGCTGCTGCTCAACGTCACCGATCCGGACGCGGTATGTCTGCGTGGTCACGTCGCGCGCGCCAATCCGCTGTGGCGCTTGCTTGGCGAGGGGCGGCCTGCGGTGGCGGTGTTTCACGGTGCACAGGGCTACGTCACGCCAGGCTGGTACCCGTCAAAACAGGAACACGGTCGCGTGGTGCCGACCTGGAATTACGCGGTGGTCCACGCGCATGGCAGCTTGCGTGCTATTGACGATCCGGTCTGGGTCGAAGCCCTGGTGCGCGAGTTGACCGCGACGCACGAGGGACAACGTCCGGCGCCATGGCAGGTCGATGACGCGCCGCCGGCGTTCCTGGTTCAGCAGCTGCGCGCCATTGTCGGCATCGAACTGACGGTGACCCGCCTGGTGGGTAAGTTCAAGCTCAGCCAGAACCGCGCGGCCGAGGACCGCGCCGGGGTCATCGCGGGCGCTCGGGCCGGCGCGGATCCCGCGACCCGCACCCTGGGCGAACTGATGGGGGATCGAGAAACGGGTTGATTACCGTGCCAGCGGTCCGACGCTTACGACCGCGCAGGGAGGTTCGACGGCAAGGGCTCGGCGCGCGCCAGGGCGCGGTTGGCATCGCGCCAGCCGAGACAGCGACTGGCGCCGCGGTAACCCCGCCACAGGTTCAATACCCGTTTGCAGTGTACGTAAACATGGAAAAACGCGACGATCGCCGCGCGCTGCCAAGGCCGCAGCACGGTGGGCGCGAATACCAGCTTGTCGTCGTAAACGTCATGATCGAGCAGGCCGATCGCGCCCTGCGGCTGCAGGCGTACTCGCGTGCCGGTCCTGACCCGCGGGCCGAGCACGACGGCGTCGAGGAAATCGCCGTCCATGCCCTGGTAGGCCGGTATCGAACCGTAATTGAACGGGCAGGGCAGCGGCGAAACGAAATCGAGGGCGCCGCCTGGACCACGCTTGAGTAATCCGCCGCGCGGGATCTCGATGACAATATCGAGCCACGGCGCCGATCCGGCTACCGACCGCGGCACTTTCATTGACCAGCCTTCATGGTGTTGATTGTAGCGCCGCAACGGAATTTCGCCCGGCTGGCATCCGCTCGAGTGGCCGTGGCGGGGCGACCGGAGGCTGTTCGGCACATCTGCCAGCAGCCGGTATCCCACCATGCTCGTTACGATTGCCCGGGTCCGTCGGGCTGCTAGAATCGCAACTTCGTGCTGCGCGCCGAGGTGGGATCAACGATTGCCATCGCAAACTGAGGAATCGCATGGATCTCGCTGAAGCGAAGGTGCTCGAATTTCGCGCCGCTGTGCTGAGCCTTTATCTCGTCATCGCGGCCGGTGCGTGCCTTGCGGTCGTGCCGACTTACTACTACGTCGGCATCAACCTCCTGACCCTCGCGTGTATCGCCTACAGCGGGGTAGTGGTGGCGACCGCGTTGTCGTTTCGGCGCGGCGCCCTGTCATTGAATGCGGCTTCGCGCTGGTTCCTCGGCGCGACCGTAGCCGCCTGCATGACCGGCCTCTACCTGGGTAGTGAAACGGTCGATAACAAACCCTGGCAGCTACTCATCCCAGTCGCCGCGTTCACGGTTGCCGGTTCCCGTGAGGGCCGTGTCTGGACTATCGCATCGCTGCTGCTCGCAACCCTGGTGCTGGTCCTGCGCGGGCCGGCCTACAATTTGAGTTCGAGTATCGTGCTGCTGGTCGCTTATGCAACCACCGCCTGCGCACTGGACGTATTCAACCGTCACAACGAAAACAATATCCGTACCATCGCGCATTTATCCCACACCGATTCGCTGACTGGGACCTATAACCGCACCCTGTTCGAACAGCTGTCGTTGAACCAGTTCAATCGTTCGCTGCGCGCCGGCGAAGCGCTGGCGGTTTATATGATCGATATTGATCACTTCAAGCAATTCAACGACCGTTATGGCCATGTCGCCGGTGACCGTGCCCTCGCCGAGGTTGGCGAAGTTCTGCGGACTACCGCCAGGCGCGCGAGCGACTTGGTTTTCCGTTACGGCGGCGAAGAATTCTGCATCGTCTCGGCCGCCATCGACGTGGACGAAGCCAACGCACTGGCAGACAAGATTATCGAAGGCGTGCGCGCGCTGGGTATTCGCCACGCGCTCGCCGAACGCGGCACCCTGACCGTGTCCATCGGCCTGTCGCACCAGGACAAGCTCGACGGCACGAGCGTCGCGCTAATGCTGCAACAGGCTGATCGCGCCCTGTATGCGGCCAAGAGCGCCGGGCGCGACACGCTGGTTCGTTATCCGCTCGCCTGACGCCTGGCAGCCGCCAGCGTGGCACGGACAAACGCCAGATTGCGCATTCGGACGCCATTTCTCGCGACTCGACAGGAGTGAATGCCGTCGCGCAGACCACATGCAGGACCCCGGGGCGACTTGACCCCGGGCATGGCGGCGAGCGTGAAATGGGATAAACTTCGGCGCGTTTTATTCAATTTCGGCGGCGAGAGGCATCGCGGCCGCAGAGCTCCAGGGAGAGTCCAATGATCGTTGTTCGTGTTCTGTTTCCAATCAATACCCCCGATATCGAAGGCCTGAAGAAAAAGATGCTGGATACGGCATCGAAATATGAAGGGCTCGACGGACTGACGCGCAAGTACTACGTCATGACCGAAGACAACAAGCACACTGGTGGTATCTATCTGTGGGAATCGCGGGAGAAAGCCGAGGCCTGGTACAACGCGGAATGGACCAAATACATGACCGAAGCCTGGGGCCAGGCGCCGCTGGTCGAGTATCTCGATTGCCCGATCGTGGTCGATAACGAAACCAATAACACAACCTCGAAAGTCGCGGCCTGATCCGGCCCGCGGGTATATCGAGCAAGGGCGGCCTGGCCGCCCTTTTTTATGTGTCGAGCTCAGCCGGCGGCGAGGCGCAGGAATTCCAGGATGCAGGCGTTGAATGCTTCCGGCTGCTCAAGATTACTGAGGTGGCCGGTGTTCGGCATGATCAGCAGGCGGGCGTGCGGGATCTCGGCGGCCATTTTCTGCGCGATTGCCGGCGGCGTCAGCTTGTCGTCGGCGCCGACCACGATCTGCACCGGCACGGTGATGGTGCTGACATCGGAGACCGGGCGATACATGGTCATCGCCTCAATGGTTTTGATATACGAAGCGGTGTGCAGCAGGCACATGCTGTCGATCAGCTCCTGTACCACCGCCGGTGCGGCGCTCGGTGAGACCAGGGTCGGGGCAACCAATGGGGCGATATCGGCCGGGGTTTTACCCTCCAGCAACGGCTGACGACGTTCGTTGACGAAACGTTCGCGCCCTGCGGTGGTAAACGAACTGTCAAAGCCCGGAAACGTATCGACCAGGATCAGGCTGGCGACGCGCTCAGGGTGTTTATCGTGAAAATCGAGGACGATGCGCCCGCCCATCGACAGGCCGCACAGATGCGCGCGGTCGACCTCGAGATGGTCGAGCAGGCGCAACAGGTCGGCGCTGAAATCGGCGAAATCGAGATCGCCCGCATAGTCCTCGCTGTCGCCGTAGCCGCGCGCGTCCCAGGCCACGGCGCGGAATTCGCCGGCCAGGGCCTCGAGCTGCCGCCGCCAGTTGCCGCGGTGGCCGCCGATGCCATGCAGGAAAACCACGGCAGGTCCGTTGCCGACGCTGTCGTAGGCCAGCGCCGGCGTGCCGGCAACCCGCGCGCTGGTCAAACGCGCTGCGCTCACGCCGCGTGGTGATCCCACGGTAGCGCCATCGCGGCGCCGTCTGCCGTTTCGACCTTGACCGGCGCCATCGACAGGGTTGCCATGAGGTGCAGGTCGTCGCTGCCGTTGTTGACGATCTGGTGGGCGACGTTGGGCGGGATGAGCAGGGTGTCATCGGCCTTGAAGTGGAAATCCTGGCCCTCGCAGTGACATACCCCCTGGCCGGAAAAAATCACGATGACTTCCTCGCAGTCGTGTTTGTGCACCGGGGTCGCTGCGCCGGCGTCGATTTTCTGTCGCCACACTTCGAACTGCCGTATACCGTCCCTGCGTCCGGCCAGGGTCTGGTGTTCGAGTCCGGGCAGGTGATGGGTTTCGGCGTCGGCGTTGTGAATGACGTGCATGATCGGGTCTCCTTGAACTGGCTGGCGAAAGTGTACCTCTGCTCGCATTCGGGCTCTACGTGGCCGGGCAAAAAAAAGCCGCCGTTACGGGGTGGTAACGGCGGCCCGGTGAGCAGCGCAACGGCTGATGCGTTAAGGTCGACCCGGCCAGGCTGGCGCGCGGCCTCGCGGCCGCGCGTTATCGGTGACGCGCATACAAGTCGCTGATGTGCTTTATGGCAGGTGCACAGCGGGCGCGATAGTGCGCGGGCGCGCCGCGGGTGTCAAGCGTCTGATGGCGCCTACTTGTCGATATAGAACTTGTTGACGATGCGCCACTCGCCGTCGACCTTGGCGAGCTGGAAGGCATCGATGAACACGTCGTTGAAATTGAACAGCACCGTCGCCGCGACATCGGCGTAGACGTTGAGAGCGAGAATTTCTCCGCGCCAGTCGGGAGTCGGGTCGCGTGCCGCCCAGCCGTCGATGACCTCATTCATCGGCCGTGAGCTCAACGTGTAGTTGCCGTCGCGGCCCTTGAGATAACCCTTCATGTGCCCGGCGTCGACCGCGAAAGCCTGCTCCAGACGGCTTCTATCGGCCATGCGTAAACCGTCGAAGTAATTGAAAATAGTAGTTTTTATGGCGTCATAATCAGACATTGCTGGCCTCGTGGCGGTGCGGTTGGACTCGTTGCATCATATTCGCCATCATAACTGCAATTCCACTGCACATAGGGAGCACACAGGCATGCACGTTGGACTGATACAGGTTATGCAGAGCTGGGGTTACGAAGGCATCACCGATGCCGAGGTATACGACCAGGAACTGAAAATGGCCATCGCCGCCGATGGCTACGGCTTCGACAGCGTATGGGTGGTCGAACACCATTTCGAAGACTACTCGTTCTGCCCGGATAATTTCGTCTACCTGGCGCATCTCGCCGGCAAAACCGAGCGCATTCGCCTCGCCACCGGCGCCTGCATCGTGCCGTGGAATATCCAGCCGCTGCGGGTAGCGGAGAAGGCCGCACTGCTCGATCAACTGTCCGGTGGCCGCACCATCCTCGGCCTCGGCCGCGGCTTGTCGCGGCGCGAATTCGAACAGTTCGGTATCGATATGAACGAATCGCGCGAACGCTTCGATGAAGCGGCACCGATGATCCTCAAAGCGCTCGAGACCGGGGTCATGGAGGCGCACGACGGCAAGTTTTTCAAACAGCCGCGCGCGGTGATCCGGCCGGCGCCGACCAGGACGTTCACCGACCGGCTGACCCAGGTCGCGATGAGTCCGGAATCCGGCGAGGAAGCCGCCCGCCTGGGCGCCCAGATGATGGCGTTCAACTACAAGCCGATGGACGTACAGAAGCAGGAATACGACGCCTACAAGAAACTGTTTATCGAGAATCACGGCAAGGATCCGCGTCCGCTGCTGCTGACCGACATGACCATCGTCGACAGCGATGCGAAGCGCGCCGAAGAGAACTCGCAGTACATCGCCAACTACCTGCTCAGCGTGCTCCACCATTACGAAATGATGGGCGACCACTACAAGGAAGCCAAGGGCTACGAAGCTTACGGCAACGCCGTGGATGCGATGCGCGAGCTGGGCAAGGAAGGGTTGATGGCGGCGTACGTCGACCAGCAGATCTGGGGCACCCCGGACCAGGTCCTGCGCAAGTTCGAAGATCGGCGTAAACAAATGGGCGCAACCGACTGCCTGGTGGCATTCCGCTTCGCCGGCCTGCCGTTTGATGCCGCCGAGCGCAGCCAGAAGCTGTTTGCCGAGGAGGTGCTGCCGGTGCTGAAAACCTGGTCGGACCAGGACGCGGCCAGCGAAGCGGCCTGAGCCGGCCCTCGCCCGCAACTATGGAAAGGGCCCGCCAGGGCCCTTTTTTATGGGTTGTGTCGGCCGGCGCTCAGCCGTCCAGTGCTGCGCCGCCGAGTCCGTGGTGAGCAAGAAAGCTGTCGACGCCATCGTTACCCATATATTTGCGTAACAGGATCGGGTCGGTGCTCGCGAGATCGACCCACAGCAGGCAGTCGATCGAGTTATTGAAATCCGGGTCGACGTTGAAGCCCAGGATCCGGCCGTTCAGCTTCAGGTATTGGCGCAGCAGCACCGGCACGCCGACGTCATCGTCTTCGACGGTGCTGAGCAGGTTGGCGATGATGCGCATGTCGCTGACGTCAAGATCGACGCGCCGGTGGTTGTCCTTCCCGGAACGGAACGGGTGCAGCGGTTTGACCAGGCTGGCACGCTCGAGCTCCATCGAATTGCGCTGCAGGAAGCGCACGATCAGGCGTTGCGAGACCGGGTGGTAGTCGTTACTGATACTGACCGGGCCGAACAGGACCCGGTGCCGAGGGTTACGCGCAACGTAGGTTGCGATGCCTTTCCACAGCAGCATCAGTGAGGCGTAGTTGCGCTGGTGCTCTGGGCGTACGAATGAACGCCCGACTTCCAGGGCCATGCCGAGTTCGTCCTCGAGCTGCGGAGAAAGCTTGAACAAGGAGCGCACGTACAGCCCCTTGCTGCCGTAGCGCTCGATGATGCTCTCGACCTCGCCGAGGCGGTAACCGCCGACCACTTCACTGTTTTCGCGGTCCCAGATGAACAGATGCAGATAGTAGGTATCGAACAGATCGAGATCGGCCGACTTGCCGGTGCCTTCGCCAACCTGACGAAAACTCAGTTCGCGCAGGCGGCCGATTTCCTGCAGCAGGCCCGGGATCTGCTCGGCCTGCGCATACCAGACGTCGAGATTGCCACCGCCGTGCACGAGGCGCTGCGCCGGCGGCAGCGCGGCGACTTCGGCAGCCAGTTGGCTGGCCGGGCCGGGCTCGGCGATGGCCTCGAATTCGGCCTGTGGCGGGCTTACCTGGCCGAGGCGCAGCGGTTTCTTGTAGTGGCTGCGTTCCTTGATCAGATAGGTACTGGCCTGCAGGTAGGGCGCGATGCCGGCGCGGTCGCCGAGCAGTTCGAGGGTTTCGGCATCGATGGCCGGTCCGCATCTGACCGTGACGACCGTACCGCGGTGATTAAGCATTTCGCGCACCAGCAGCAGCGTGCGCAAGCGTTCGTGGAGCAGTCCGGCGAGCTGGAAATGGATGCTGTTGCGGCCGTCGATATAGGTCGGGATCACCGGCACGCCGCTTTTTTCGACCAGCCAGCCGATCCCGGAATCCCAGGCCGGGTCGACGATGCGGCGGTTACGCCAGTCCAGGCTGGAGACTTCGCCGCCGGGAAACATCATCAGCAGCCCGCCGCCACGCAGCCAGGTCAGGGCGCTGCGCACGGCGCGGATGTTGTATCGCGCGGCGGCCTTGCCGCCGAAGGGATCGACACCGATGAACACCGGTTTCAATTCGCTGAAGTTCTCCAGCACGTGGTTGGCCATGACGCGGATGTCGCTGCGGTGGCGGCCGAGCAGTTCGATCATGCCGACCCCGTCGAGCGCACCGTGCGGGTGGTTGGCGACCACGATGCAGCCGCCGTGGCGCGGGATGTTCGCCAGCGAGGCGTGGTCCATGGTGAAATCGACGCCGACCAGGTCGAGCGTGCAACGCGCGAACGTAGGCGGGTCGAGGTGCCGCGGGATCCGTCGGTAGACGTCATTCAGGCCGTCGAGGCCGAGGAGCTTGTCGACTATGGCGCCGGCGAGCCGGCGCACGGGCCCGAGGCCGGCCGGCAGATGCGGCGCGACGGTGAAGTGGTGACGTGCGCCTGGGCTGGCCGATTCAGGCATGCGCGGTAGCGGGCTTCGGGTCGGGCACTATCATGCTGAAATCCATCGGCTTTCGGCGCGGTGTGCCAAAAGCTGCCTCAAATCATCCGCGTTGGCGTGTATAGTCGTGAAACCGCTACTACACTATCGCCGCGCATTGCGGGCCGGCGCTGCTGCAAGCCGGCCCCTATCATACCCAAACCCGAACCACGACGTTCGACCAGGAGAGCTGTCATGGCAGACGAGACCACCACGGTTCCGCGCTGGACGCTGGAAGACATTGATTGGTCGGTATTGCGGCCAGCGGTGGTGACCCCCGAACTGCTTGCCGCGGTCAAGACCGCCGCGCTGGTCGAGGCCAATAGCGCCGATTACGTGGTTTACCTGCACAATGTTTTTGCCGCCGACGAGTCGTTCAAACACGCTGCCAGCGTGTGGGGCGTCGAGGAAGCCCAGCACGGCGCGGCGCTGGGTCGCTGGGCCGAACTGGTCGACCCCGGGTTCGACTTCGAGGCGGCGCTGGCCTGTTTTCGGGCTGGCTACAGCCTGCCGCTCGACGTGCAGAGTTCGGTGCGCGGCTCACCGGCGGGCGAACTGCTGGCGCGCTGCGTGGTCGAGTCCGGGACCTGCTCGTATTACTCGGCAATGCGGGATTTCACCAGCGAGCCGGTGCTGCGCCAGATCTGCCAGCGTATCGCCCACGACGAGGCTCACCACTACCAGTTGTTTAAAACGCATTACGCGCGTTACCCGGCGCCCGGGCTATGGGCGCGGCTGAAAATTGCCTGGGGACGGGTCGTCGAAACCGGTGACGACGAGTTGGGTTACGCCTGGTTCAGCGCCAACGACGCGCCGCGTGACGAGGCCGTGCAATATGATCGCGAGCGCTGCACCGGCAGCTATCAGCGCATCGTTACCGCCATGTATCGGGAGCGGCATATCCGCACCGTCGTGCACATGATTGCGAACGCGCTGGAGGTACGGCCGGGGCGCCGCCTGGTACGCCTGTGTGGCGCGTTGGGCTGGTGGTGGCTGGCGCGCCGCGCCCGGCGTCAGGACCGCTCAGCGCCTCGGCTGCGGGCGGCCTGATAACGCTGCCAGCGAAACGGCATGGTCAGCTGTTCGAGAAATCGTTCGGGCATCGCATCGGCGATGCCGATGGTCTCAACCTGGTGCCCGGGTCGCGCATAAAACGTTCCGAACAGGTGATCCCACAACATCAGGTTCTCGCCGTAGTTGTTGTTGCCGATCGCGACGTCGGTGGAATGGTGCCAGCGGTGCAGCTCGGGGGTGTTGAAGACATAACTCAGCGGTCCGCAGCGCATGTCGACGTTGCAGTGGGTCAGGATCCCGATCCAGGCGGTGGTTGCGCTGACCCACACGATGGCGTCCATACTGATCCCGCTGAGCAGCAGAAACGGCAGGCTGGCAAACACGCTGGCAAATGAATCGACGAAATGAAAGCGCCCGGTGTTGACCAGCCACAGGCGCCGCACGCTGTGATGGACAGCGTGGAAATGCCACAGCCACGGCCATTCATGAGCGATGCGGTGGGCCCAGTAGAGTCCGAATTCCGAGACCACCAGACCGAACACAACCTGGCTCGGCAGCGACCAATTGGCTGCCAGGCCCGGGCTGCGGCCGTCAAGGGCGCCGAGGCCGATAAGGGCAACAATAAAAATCTGCACCAGTCCTTTGTTAAGGATGGTGTGGCTCAAATCGGGACGCAACTGGCCGTCGGACCGGCGCCAGCCGTCACGATAGGTGAGATGGTGTTCCGCGAGCCACAGCCAGCACACGATCCAGATGTAAGACAGATTGAAATACAGCGTCTCATGGCCGAGATGGAAACCGTAGGCGAGGATCAAGGCGCACGACAGCAGCAGACCCGGCCATGCCAGCCGCCGCAGCACGCCGCGAGCCGCAAGCTCGCGGCGCCCGGGGGCGGCCGCAATGACTTCACCAGCCAGCCCGGGCATCAGCAGCCGTACACGAATGTAGCGCGCGGCCGGCTTCCAGCGCCGCTCAGTTGACCGCGCAAGTGTGCCGTACAGCCGTTGAGATCAGGTATTTATCGTTGGCCTTGTCGCGCGCGAGACCGCACAGCACCTCGGTATCGACCTTGAAGCCGGTATCCTGCGCGGCAATGACGAAGGTGTAACGTGGGCTGCAGTTCGACGAACAGCGCGCATAAAGCGCCTTGCCATCGTCGCCACGGCCCTGCGAGAAAGCCATGATCCATTCGTTCAGTTCGGTCACCGAAGCGAACGATTTGCTATCGAAGCGCATCGGATCGTCGCGGGTCTGGTCCTCGAACGCGATGCACTCGGCGTTCTGTTTGTCGTCGGCGAGAAACGCTACCGGTGCGACGCGATAAATCACCTCGGCAATTTCACCGTTTTCACATTGGGGCCGGCAGCGGGCGTTCGGGTCATCGTTGTCGGGCGCCAGGGCGGCCTGCAGCAGGCGCGCGGCAATCGCTCGGATGGAATCGGCGCTCTCGGCCAGGTTTTTCATGAATCCGGACGAACCGTATTCGGTGGCAAGCGGTTCTTCGGCCTGAACCTGCGGGCAGGCCGCAAGGCCTCGGACCTTGTCGATAACGTCGTCGGCGTGAGACACGGTTCCGAACAGCGGCAGGGCCGCCCAAAAAAATAGCTTTATAAACCGCATGTTAGCCTACCGCCTGCCTGTCCATTCTTGGTAATAATAGACATAATTTCCTTATCTATCAAATAATAATATATATTATTTAATCTAAAATATTAGATTCAGTCCCTGTTCGGCGCGTGTCCGTTCGCTCGGCGAGCAGACTCAAGCAAGCTCCAGGGGGGGCGCTGATGCTGCAGCGCATTATAGGCGCATCGTCGCGCCGAACCCAGCGCTCTTAACGCGGTTCAGGACGGGTTGTCTTGCAGGTAATGCTCGATCGCTTCCGGCTGCAGCGGACCGCTGATACGGGCCGCCGGTTCGCCCTGCGGGTCGAACAGCAGGTAGGTCGGGGTGCCGCTGAACGGCTCGCCGGTGGCACGCTCGAAACTGTTGGCGAGTTCCGCACTGTCGCCGACCAGGCTGTCAAATGAAACCCCGCGGCGTGCGATCTCGGCCGCGACCGTGGCGCGTGCCTCGCGTCCGTCCAGTGCAATGCCGACAACCTTGAGCCGATCGGGATAATATTTCTGGTGCAGGGACTCGATGATCGGAAACTGGCGCGCGCAGACCTTGCAATAGGTTGTCCAGAATACGACTAGGGTCCATTTCTGCGGTTCGAAATACTCCGACAGACGCACACTCTCATTGTCGACGGTGTAGGCGCTGAACATTTCGGAAGCGGACGCCGGCGTACCCGGCGTGACGGTCACCAGCACGAACATCAGATACGGCGCTAACAGGCGCTGCGGTGTCACGGATCACTCCTGGAAAAGGGCGCGAAAGCCGCAAGCTTAGATGCGGGCTGAGCGTTTAAGTTCAGCGCGCCTGCCGCGGCGGCATTGACGCCGTGCGCGCCGCGCCCGTATAAGAGGCGTTCATTCACAACCGGATCTTGCGCCGCATAGCCGCTATTTTCTGCCGCCGCAAGCCCGCCATGGACAGGAGCATTGCATGAAATTACTCAATTCGTTTGGCCCCAACCCGCGCCTGGTGCGCATGTTCGCTGCTGAAAAAGGTATGCAGCTGGCGTCAGAAGATCACGATTTACTCGGTGGTGCCAATCGCGCCGCACCCTACCTCAAAAAAAATCCCGGTGGCCAGATGCCGGCGCTGGAACTCGATGATGGCACCGTCATCGCCGAAACCGTCACCATCTGTGAGTACCTCGAGGAGCAGCAACCGATGCCGGCGCTGATCGGCACGACCGCCGTCGAACGTGCCAATACCCGTATGTGGGTGCGTCGCGTCGAACTCAATATCACCGAGCACATGTACAACGGTTTTCGTTTCGCCGAAGGCCTCGATCTGTTTCGCAACCGAGTGTATTGCATTCCGGAGGCCGCCGATGGTCTGAAGGCGAAAGCAAAGGCCGGTCGCGAATGGCTGGACGGCCTGATCGCGGGGCGCCAGTTCATCGCCGGTGACAAGCTCACCCTGGCCGACATCGTGCTTTATTGCTGCATGGACTTCGCCAAGGATGTGGGGCTGCCGGTGGAGAGCGAATTCAAGAACCTGCACGCCTGGTACCAGCGCATGGGTGCGCGGCCGAGCGCTAAATCCAGCCTCCACCCGGGCGCAGCCGAAGTAAAAATGGCCGGCTGAGCCGCAACCACGCAGTCGTTGCCAGCCCCGGTGCGGTCTGCGCCCGGGGCTGGAACAACAATCCTCAGGCCGCTTTGCTGCTCTTAGCTGCAAACGCCGGCGGACCGTCGACTTCACGGTCGAACAACGGCGCTTCGCCAATGCCTTTGAGCTGCGGCACGACTTCGCGAGCAAACAATTCCATGTTGGCGGTCGCGGTCGCGGCCGACATGCCGGCGTAGCTGAACACACCGGTGAATCCACAGCAATTGGTGCGCTGATGGATGTCCTGGATTTTTTCCAGGCACTGATCCGGGGTGCCCCATACCTGCAGGCTCATAAAAAATTCCGACATGGCGTCGATACCGTCGGTGTCGATCGCTTCCTTGAGGACCTTGTAGTACTCGTAGCCCTTGGTCTGTTCGAAATGATCGCTGGTCATTTCGTAGTGCTTGACCACCGAGTTCCAGTAGCCGCCGATATATTTGCGTGCCATGTCCTTGGCCTTGCCGGCGTCCTTGTCGCACGCGACCCAGCCGGCCACATAGGGGTTCGGTGCCGCCACGCCGTGCTGCTTCATGAATAACTTGTTGTATTCGTCGAGTTCAGCGGCGTGTACTTCCCAGGGTTTCTGCGGAATGACCAGAATGCCGAGGCCGAGGTTGGCCATGATCACCGACGACTCCGGCGACACGGCGGCGGCGTAGGTGCGGTTTTTGAACGAGCGGAACGGTTGCGGGCGAATGTCGGCGCGCGGTTGCTTGATGTACTTGCCGTTGTATTCGCAGTAGCCGTTTTCGAGACCGGTCAGGATCATTTCGGCGGATTCGACGAAGCGATCGCGCGATTCTCCCATCGGCACGCGGAAACCTTCGAATTCGACCCGCCCGAGGCCGCGGCCAACCCCGAGAATGACGCGGCCATCGCTCATGCAGTCAAGCATGGAGACCTTTTCCGCGACCCGCATCGGGTCGTTCCACGGCAGCACGATGACCATGGTGCCGAGCTTGACGTTTTTGCACTGGCCGCCGACGCAGGCCAGAAACTGGGTGACGTCGGGGGTCATGGTGTAATCGGTGAAGTGGTGTTCCACGCCCCATACCGACTCGAAACCGAGCCTTTCGGCGCTCATCGCGAGTCGCATATCCTGCTGGTAAATTTCGTAATCGCTGGTCCCGTCCTGGTGTCCGGGATTCTGAAAAATTGCGGCCATTCCTACATGCATGGGTCACGTCCTCCGTGGATATTGAGCCCGTCAAACCGGGTGATCATTCGATTGCAGCGGATGGCGGCGTGCAAGTCAACCGTGGCGCAGGCCTCAATCGGGCGCAAACAGGGCGACGGTGCGGACCTCGATGCTGCGGCGCGGCAGGGCATCGGCAGGCGCGTCAGGGGCGCGAAACGCGGCGTGGGCGGTGTAGCGCGCGCGGCCATCGCGCGCCGAATCAAAACATTTCAGCAACAACAGTTCGTCATCCTGCATGCGGTTCAGGTAGTACCAGCGCTGCCCGTCGCGGTGGCGGACGCTGTAGACCTCGCCGCGGCGATCGGCGTAAATCAGGTCGGTGGCGACGAAATCGTCAGTTTCCAGACTGCCGGCGTCACACACCGCCAGCGGCACGTCCAGCACCGGGCCCCGCAGCGGGCGCCAGACATTGATGAACAGGTAACGGTTGCGCAGCAGGCTTTCGGCGCGGTCGCCCATCAGGTCGCGCAGCCGTTGGGGGCCGGAAACCTCGGTATAGTCGTTGTGGGCAAAGCGTACCGGTTCCCGGATTTTCGAATCCGGCGCGCCAGCGAGGCCCTTGTCGCGTACGTTGTGGTCGAAGGCGATGACCTCGGTCGCCGCGGTTGCGTGGCGGACCAGTTCGCAGCAGGCCGGGTAGTACTTGTGTTCGACCGCCTGCGGGTCGAGAAAATCCAGCCTCGGCAGGGGCTGGCGGAGGAAGGTAAAGCCGTTGGCGTCGAGGGTGAAATCCGCCATCGCGGGGCGTGCATCGATAAACGTCACGCGACGCTTTTCCGCCGCCGGCGGCGGCGGCGTGTAGCCCGGTTCGGTTTCGTAGAGGTAATTGGCCGGGCGTTCACCGGTGTCTTTGATGTAATTCATCGTCGACTCGACGTTGCAGGCGGCGACGCTCGGCGTTTGCGACATAATGACTGTCCTCGAAAGGGTTTTTTTAAGTGTAGCGCGTTCGCGCTGGGACCAACCACGTCGGAAAGGAGGGAATAACAATGAGCAGAGCCGAGGAAATCGTGCAGTTTGCCGAGGACGCCCATGCCTCGATGGACGTCGACCGCATGCTCGAATGTTTCGAGGACGACATCGTCGCCTATTGGAACGGCCGCCGGATTGCCGCCAATAAAACCGAGCTGGCGGCCTGGTATCACGCGTTTTTCGACGGCCAGCAACATTTCGAGCTGAGCAAAACCCTGCGGGCCGATGCCGGTGACATACTGACGGTGGAATGGACGCACCGTCGCACCGACGCCGACGGGCAGAAATTTGAAGGCCATGCGGCCGAAATCTGGTATCTGAGCGAACGCGGCCGGCTTCGCGAGTGGCGCGCGCATTGCAACGAATATCCCCTCGCAGCGACGTGAAAGCCATGCGCACGCACGCCGGCCGCAAACGCGACGGCAGGTTCGAGTGGGGTGCGCTACGCACACTGCTGCCGTACCTGTGGCCGGCCGGCAACGTGCGCACCCGGACCCGCGTGGTTGTCGCCATGCTGTTCCTGGCGCTGGCCAAGATCGCAACCGTGTACGTGCCGATGCTGTACAAGGACATGGTTGATCTGTTCTCCGACCCCGACAATCTGCCGCTCGAACTGCCGCTCGCGCTACTGTTCGCCTACGGCATACTGCGCGTCATGCAGATCGCTTTTGCCGAGCTGCGCGACTGGGTATTCGCGCGGGTGGCGCAGGGCGCGATCCGCGATGCCGCCCTGCAGACCTTTCGCCACCTGCACCGCCTCGCCCTGCGTTTTCACCTCGAACGCCAGACCGGTGGCCTGTCGCGCGCCATCGAACGCGGCACCAAGGGCATCGATTTCCTGCTGACCTTCATGTTGTTCAACATCATTCCGACCCTGCTCGAAATCACCATGGTGTGTGCGATCCTGTGGAAACTGTTCGGCGTCTGGTATGCGCTGGTTACGTTTTTCACCATCACCATCTATATCGCCTATACCCTGGCGGTGACCGAGTGGCGGCTCAAATACCGTCGTCAGATGAACGATACCGATCAGGAAGCCAATACCCGCGCGATCGACAGCCTGCTCAACTACGAAACGGTCAAGTATTTCGGCAATGAGGATTATGAGGCGCGGCGCTTCGATGAATCGCTGGCCCGCTACGAGCGCGCCGCGGTAACCAGCAAAATGTCGCTGGCCCTGCTGAATATCGGCCAGGCCGGGATCATCGGTGTGGGGCTGACGATCGTCATGGGCATGGCCGGTCAGGATGTCATCGGGCAGCGCATGACGGTTGGCGATTTCGTCCTCGTCAGCACCTACCTGATCCAGCTCTACATGCCACTCAATTTCCTCGGCTTCGTGTACCGAGAAATCAAACAGTCGCTGACCGACATGGAAGCGATGTTCCACCTGCTCGATGTCAACACCGAGGTCGAAGACAAACCGGGCGCACCGGAGCTCGCGGCGGGGCCGGGCGCGGTCGAGTTCGATACCGTCAGCTTTGCCTACGACGAGCGCCGCACGATACTTGACGACATCAGCTTTACGGTACCGGCCGGACACCGCGTGGCGGTGGTCGGCTCCAGCGGTGCGGGCAAGTCGACCATCGCGCGCCTGATGTTCCGCTTCTATGACATCGGCGCCGGTGCGATCCGCATCGATGGACAGGATATCCGCGACATCACCCAGGCCAGCCTGCGTCGTGCGATCGGCGTAGTGCCGCAGGACACCGTGCTGTTCAACGATACCGTTTATTACAATATTGCCTACGGCTGGCCGGCGGCGTCGCCGGCGCAGGTCGAACAGGCCGCGCGTCTCGCCCAGATCCACGATTTCATCATGGCCTCGCCGGACGGCTATCAGACCATGGTCGGCGAGCGCGGCCTGAAGTTGTCCGGTGGCGAAAAGCAGCGCGTCGCCATCGCCCGCACCATACTCAAGAATCCGCGTATCTTGATTTTCGACGAGGCGACCTCGGCGCTCGATACCCGCACCGAACGCGAGATCCAGATCGCATTGAAGGCGGTTTCGCGTGGCCATACGACGCTGGTCATTGCGCATCGACTGTCGACCGTAATCGATGCCGACGAAATCATCGTGCTCGCCGCCGGTCGCATCGCCGAGCGCGGCCAGCACGACGAATTACTTGCCGCCAACGGCTTGTATACCGCGATGTGGCGGCGCCAGCAGGAAGCGCAGGCCGCCGCCGAACAGGTGCCACTGGTAGTGACGCCTGAAGCCGGTTGAGTCGGCACTTCGCTATAATCACCGCAACGCGCCACCCGGTCCTACACGGAGAACCTTTATGGAAGTCGGTACGATTATCGTTCTGGTCGTCATCGTGGTTGTGGTCCTGCTTGCGGTCGGTATCTACAACGGCCTGGTCGCGGCGCGTAATCAGTTCAAGAACGCGTTCGCCCAGATCGATGTGCAACTGAAACGACGTTACGACCTGATCCCGAACCTGGTCGAAACCGCCAAAGGCTACCTGGCCCACGAGCGCGAGACCCTGGAAGCCGTGATCCAGGCGCGCAACCAGGCCCAGAGCGCATCGCGGGCGGCCTCGGCGCGGCCCGACGACGCCGGCGCGATCGGTGCGCTGAGTATCGCCGAGGGCGCGCTGAGCGGGGCCATGGGACGCTTTTTCGCCCTCGCCGAGGCCTATCCCGATCTCAAGGCCAATCAAACGATGCAGCAGTTGATGGAAGAACTGACCTCGACGGAGAATAAGATTTCGTTTTCGCGACAGCATTTCAACGATGCGGTCACGAGTTACAACAACCGGCGCGAACAATTCCCGAACAATATCGTCGCCGGCATGTTCAGTTTCGCACCCGCCGAGCTGCTCGAGATCGAAAGCGCGGAGATGCGCGAGGCGCCGAAAATTTCCTTCTCCTGATCATCGCCAGCGACGACGCGGCGCTGGATGGCGATGAATTTCTACGAGCATCAGCACCGCGCCCGCCGCCGCACGGTGCTGCTCGGTGCCTATTTCGTGCTCGCGGTGGTGTTGATCGTAGTCGCGGTCAATGCCGTTATCTATCTCGCCGTGGCCGGCGCCGGCGCCCGGACGATCACTTTCGGCGAGTGGCTGGCGCAGCCGTACTGGGGTTTTGTTACCGCGGCCGTACTGCTGGTCATCGTCGGCAATACCCTGTGGACCTCCCTGCGCCTGGCCGGCGGCGGGCCGGCGCTGGCGCGCATGCTCGGCGCGCGCCGCGTTGAGCCGGATACCCTGGCGCTTGACGAACGCCGTTTGCGCAACGTTGTCGAAGAAATGTCGATCGCGTCCGGGGTGCCGGTGCCGACCCTCTATGTCCTCGACCACGAGGCCGGCATCAATGCGTTCGTCGCCGGTACGCGCGTCAGCGAAACCGTCATGGTGGTCACGCGCGGTGCGCTCGAAACTTTTTCGCGCGATGAGCTGCAGGGGGTCGTAGCGCACGAATACAGCCATATTTTCAACCGCGACATGCACCTCAACATTCAACTCATGGGCGCGCTCGCCGGTTTGCTCGTGATCGGCCAGTTGGGTCGCCTGCTGCTCCATTCCGGCTCGCGTGGCAGCAATCGCAACACCGGTCAGGCCGTAATGATCGGCGTCGCGTTGCTCGCGGTCGGCTATATCGGTTCGTTTGTCGGCGCCGTGATCAAGGCCGCGATATCGCGTCAACGCGAGTTCCTGGCCGATGCCTCGGCGGTGCAATACACGCGCAACCCTGACGGGATCGCGAACGCCCTGTATCGCATCGAAACGCATGCCAGCGGCTCGCTGCTCGACAATCGCCACGCCGAGGATGTCAGTCATTTCTGTATCAGCGAGCCGGTGCGCTACGCATTCAGCGCGGTGATGGCGACGCATCCGCCGCTGGCGGCGCGTATAAAAGCGATCAATCCGCGCTTTGTCGCGCCGGCGCCGCGCGCGCGGGCCGAGGAGGACGGGGCCGGTGGGCGCGCCGGGATCGGTACCGGCTCGAGTGCGGCTGCGTTCACGGACAGCGTGGGCGCGGCGCTCAGCGCGGCCGGTGTCGCGGCGGCGGTGGGTACCGTTACGCCGAGCCAGGTTGGCTATGCGCGTGATCTGTGCGGCGCTATCCCTGCCGACGTAATGGACGCGCTGCACAGTGCCGAGGGCGCCATCGCGGTTATTTATGCGCTGGTGCTGAAAAACTCCGCCGCGGTTGCCTATCGCGCGGTGCTCGCGACCATCGCAGGCGCCGAGGTCGAACACGTGGAGCGGCTCGGCGTCGCCCTCGAGGCCGTGCCGGCAGCGAGCCGATTGCCGCTGGTGCAGCTGGCAATGCCGGCCCTGAAGGTCCTTGCAGCAGATCGACGCAGAGAGTTTCTGCACACCCTGACCGCACTCATCGAAGCCGACCAGCGCTTCTCGGTGTTCGAATTCGCGCTACGCCACCTGCTTGTCGATCACCTCGATGGCGGCGCGGCGCGCGCCCGCGCGGTGAAGTATTACAAGTTTGCTGAACTGAACGCCGAACTGCGCGTGCTGTTGAGCGCGCTGGCGCATGCCGGCAGCACCAGTGCGACCACTGCCGGCGCGGCGTTCGCCGCGGCGTGGCGGCCGTTTGCGCTCGGCGAGGTGGCGTTGCTCGAGCGCGAGGACTGCGGTCTCGATGCGCTCGATCGAGCGCTGGAAAAACTCGCGGCGCTGTCGCCGCTGCTGAAACGCAATGTCATTCGCGCCTGCGCCGACTGCGTTATTCATGACTTCACGGTGACGGTCGCAGAAAGCGAGTTGCTGCAGGCGATCGCCATCAATCTCGATTGTCCGCTGCCACCGCTGACGGCAGCGGCCTGAATCCGTCGGCGAAATTACAAGCCGACGGGACGCAGGTGAGGAAAATCGGGGTGACGGAACGGACTGCCGGGCGCCGCGAGGGCCATTTTTTTCAGCGCATGGCGGCCGCCGTCGTCGTGCTTGAGCCCATCGACGTCGGCCATGCCGTCGTGCGGGCGCGCCGCACAGCGCGCGTCTTCGCCAAAGAAGCGCAGCGACAGCGTGCGCCGGCGCACGCCGGGGCGGGTCGGCGCGCCGCCATGTAGCATGGCCGGATGAAAAACGATCACGTCGCCGGGCTGCATCGCCCAGGATTCGATCGCGAAGGCGTCCCGATTCGCATCGATATCCGGCAGCGGCGGCCACTGCGCCGGGTCGAACAGGTTTTTGCTGACATCGTCCGGGTTAAAGGCGCTCGGGTTGTACAGCGGTCCGCGGTGCGAGGCGGGGACAAACTCGAGCGAACAGGATTGCTCGACCGCATCGAGCGGGATCCACATCACGGCGAGGTCGTTGCCGTCGACCGGCAGGTAGGGCAGATCCTGATGCCACGGCGTGCGCCGCGTGGCGTCGCCGTCCTTGAGCCAGATCTGTTCGTACATCAGCCACACATCAGTGCCGCTGAACAGCGCCGCGGCGATATCGGCAAGGTTGGTTTTGAGCAATAGTTCGCGGTAGGCCGGAAACGCGTCCGGATTGGCCTGGTCCTGGTAGAACGTACCCGGCGTACCCTGCAGCACCGCGCCGGCGCCGGGGCCCGGGTGTGACAAGGTCCATTCGAAACATTTCTCCGCCAGTGCCAGCGTCGTTGCGTCGAGCGCGCCGGGCAGCATGATCACCCCGCGCTCCTGAAACCGCTGTCGCGCTTCGTGATCGGGCAGGCCGCGCGCTGCGCTCATCCGCGCGCTGCGCCTCGAGCTTTGGTATGACGTCGCTGGCAGCCGGCGAGCAGGCCGATGGCGCCGGCCATCAGGGCCACGGCCGGTGGCAACGGTATCGAGGTCGGGAGGCCGTGGACATGCGACGGCAGCGACGCGAGGTTGAGCGGAATATTGTTGTCGCCTGCGACGTCACCGAGCCGCAGCTCGCCTATGCCGATGCTCACCGCCGCGCGTCCGCGCAGATCGGGGAGGGCGAAGTTGTTCCGCCCGTCGCCACCATAGGCTGTGCCAAGCAGGGAAAACAGCGCCTGGTTCTCGCTGATCGGCAGTAGTGATCCATCGGCGAAAGCCCAGCCGCGGGGGGCGAAATTGCCGGCGAAGAGCATCAATTCGCCGAGCAGCGTTTCGCCCGGAACGCCGCCGTTGCGGGACGGAAACAGGCCGCTGGTGGCGATCAGGTAGTTCAGCGCCAGCGAGGGCTGCACGTTCGAAACCTCGGCATCGCCGCCCGTTTCGCCACTATCGCCGTGCGGTGGCGGCAGAGCGTGATCGTGACCCGGCATGTGCATTTCGTCGAGGGTGATTTCAGCCGCACCGCTTGGCGTACCGAGGCGCCAGGGGCCATTGCCGTGAGCGCCGACCACGATCCGATCGCGCAGATCGGGCAGCGCAAACGTTGTGCGGCCGTCGCCGCCGTAGGTTGTGCCGAGGAGCGAAAACAGTGCTGGATTCTCGCTGGTCGAGAGCAACTGGCCATCGGTGAAAGCCCACCCGGCCGGCGCGAAATTGCCGGCAAAAAGCCCGACCTGGCCGAGCAGGGTCTGGCCGCTGCCGCCGCTGTTGCGGCTTGGAAACTCGCCATTGACGGCGATCACATAATTCAGGTCGAGGCCGGCCTGCAGGTTCGAGAACGACCCTCCGCCGCCGGTTGCGTTGCTGTCCGCGCCGTTGGGCAGGCTGTGGCTGTGGGCCGGCAGCTGACTGGTCGTGAGGGTGTACAGATTGGCCCCGGATTGGGCTCCTGGCCGACCGCCAGCATGTATGGCGACGCGGTTGCCGAGATCGGGCGCGCCGAAGTCGATGCGGCCATTGCCGCCGAAATAAGTACCGAACAGGGAAAATAGTGCCGAGTGCTGGGCGATATTCAGCAGCGCGCCGTGGGCTGGAATACTGGTGCCGGGGCTGAAGTTGCCGGCGAAAGCGCGCACGAAGCCCAGCGTAAAAATGCCGGCGCCGCCGCCAGTGCGCGACGGATAGACGCCGTCAGCAGGCACAAAATAGTTAACCGCCAGCGTTTCCTGCTGGTTGGAAAAGGCCTGGCCGCCGCCGCTGGCGCCGCTGTCGACGGCGGCCGCCGCCAGCGGGATCAGCCATGCCGAGAACCCGAGAATTGCCGCTGTAACCCTGCGCATGACCGCTCCACGGGAGAGGAATTGCCATGAAATTTAACATTTGTCTACGCAGACTTCCGGCAATCCTTCACAGGGTAGGGCTTAGCGCACCGGCAGATGACGATAGATCCAGCGTTTCAGCGGACGCATCCATGCCCACAGGCGCGTTTTGCGCGCGCGTCGCGCAAACGGTTCGAACAGCGTTTCGGCGAGGCGAAAGCTTGGTGAGGCGGCAATATTGAACGCCAGGCTGCGCACGAACAGTTCGCTCGCGCCTGGGTAGCGTGCCATCAGGGCGAACATGTCTGCGTTGGCCAGGCGCCCGCCGGCGAGGAGGTCGACGTCGTCGGCGCTGAGAAATGCAAAGCGGGACGCGAACAGGCGCCGGCGTTCGGCGAGGCGGATTTCCATCTGCTGATAAGAAATACCGGTATCGCGAAAGTACAACAGGCGTTGCGGGACATATTCGAAACGACAGCCGGCGTCGTAGAGGCGCAGGGTGAACAGGTAGTCCGCGATGATGCGGTAGGATTCGTCGTAACCACCGTAACGGTCGTACACGCTGCGCCTGACGAGCATGGTTTCGTGCCTGACGAGCATGCCCGAGGTATGCAGGCCGGCGTGCAGCGGGCCTTCGAGCGCGCCCGACACACGTCCGTTCGCACCAATGGTCACGGCATCGGCGTGGGTGACGTCGGCATCGTTCGCCAGCGCGGCGCGGACCAGCGTTGCGACAGTGTCGTCGCGATACCAGTCGTCGGAATTGAGGAGCAATACGTAATCGCCGTGACACACACTGAGCGCTTTGTTCATGGCCTGGTAGATGCCGTCGTCCGGTTCGCTGACGAGGTAATCGATGTCGTTTGCGTAGCGCTCGAGAATAGCAACCGTGCCGTCGTCGGAAGCGCCGTCCAGGACCACGTATTCGATATTGTCATAGCTCTGCGCAAGGACCGAGCGCAGGCATTGTTCGATGGTCGCGGCACGATTCCGGACCACCGTCACGACGCTGACCAGGGGCTGGCCGGGCTGGCTGCGACGCAGCGCCGTGTGCAGGCGCCGACCGCCTTCATAAACCCGGCCCGCGGGCGCCGGCAGGCGGGCTTGGATGGCGCACACCCGGCTCGACTCAGGGCTGGCCGTTTTCATCACACCATCGTGCCGAGGCCGCAACGCAGGCGATCGGCCATGCAGGCTGGGATGATCGGTCTGTGTGCCATGGGGTTTGCTGCGATAATGTGGACGCCACCGGTCCGCCTGCCGGTGATGTTAGCGAAAAGATCGGGCGTACGTGCAGCGTACGCCTCAATACCCGCACGCGGGCGCCGATAACCCTGGTGTCGGTGGGCACGATTCGCGATGACAGCGACATCATAGACCTGCCAGGCACCACCGTGTTGGTCAAGAGAGACTTCCTCTGTACGTACCCGCAAGGCAATCCCACTCCGCTTGCAAGCATAGGCCGGCGACGATTTGCGCGCGCTGGCGCGGCGGTGCGACGTCGATGTCGACGCTGGCGATGCCCTGAACGCGATCCCGCCAGGGTCCTGTTCTGAGAGCGAGTCGGCACTCACCGTGATCGGCTTTGAGTTTCGCGTTCAGGATTTGTACCAGCGCCGCAAAAACCGACCTGTACACGGTGCTGCGTGATACCAAGCGCAACGTCGTCGCGGCGCTGGGCACGGTGCGGGATCGAAACCCCGACCCACTGCTCGGCCTGCGCTCTGGCACGCGATTTTCTCCAGCCGGCTCGCCATGCCGGTCGCGGGGTTACCGTGAACGCGCTGGCCGGCGACGACGCGCTGGTGCTGCTGGCCGGATTCTTCGAGCGTTCCAACGAACTCCGCCTGATCCGCCGTGACGGTAGTGTCGTGCAGCGCTGGCCGGTGCGCTATTCGACATTTTTCCGAACAGTAATCATCTCAAAACGGCCGCCGGCAACGGATTTGAATAAAGATATCCGCGGCGCGCTGATCCTTCCCGACGGCGCCGTGGTGGTTACAATTTCGAGTATAGCGGTCTGGTCAAACTCGATCGTTGCGGCGCGGTCGTGTGGCGCCTTGCGCATGCTACCCACCATTCCGTGGAAGTGGCCGAGAGCGGCGGCTTGGTGCCCGGTCAGCGCGAGCATGATGAACGGGCAGCCTCGCCGTTCCCGCCCTTCGTGCCGCCGTACAGCGAAGACACGCTGCTCAGGATCAGCGCCGAAGGTCGCGTCGAGCAGGAAATCTCGGTGCCCGGTTTGTTTTATTCCAACGGCCTCGGAGCGCTGCTGACGGCGACCGGGAATTCGTTTACCGATGACATCGAATGGGATCGGGAGCTGGTGCACCTGAACAAGATCGAGGAACTCGACAGCAGCCTGGTTGGCGACTTCCCGATGTTCGAAGCGGGCGATCTCGCCGTGTCGCTGCGCAAGCGCAACTTGCTGATGGTTGTCGACCCCCGTCGCGAACGGATCAAATGGTGGCGGTATCGGACGCTGGATCCGCCAGCACGATCCGGAATTCCGTGCCGGCGGCGTGATCGCGTTATTCAACAACAACGTCTATCGCAACGACGGCGATCCGGCCTTTGCCGGCGCCGGTCAACGCGGTGCCAATATCATGGAGATCGATCCCGGCGATAACACTACTTCGGTCGTCTACGGCGACGGTCCTGAGCAGGCGCTGTATTCCGCGATCCGCAAACTCGACGTGACGGCACGCGGCGGTTACCTGATCACCGACATTCAGATCGGCAGCCGGCTCTGTATCCATTGTTCTGTTTTTCCCACTTGATCGTATGCAACCGTATCGCGAAACGTAATGAAACGCTGTGACGCGTTCGGTATGAATGTCTTAACTTGACCATTCACAACGGTTGTTGCCACGCGCCATGCCGCCTTGACTTCCAGCGCTCCGGTTGGGTAGCCGATGTTCGGGTTCTTACTGTTCTGATCAAGATCTTCTACGTATTGGCATACTTTCTGAACAGCCAACTGAACAGCAATGGACAGAATCAGAAGTACGCTTATTTTTTTTTTTTTTTTTTTTTTTTTTTTTTTTTTTAGTACGTCGTAGCGGTTTTAACATTTTCAACCCCACCATATCATCGATATCCACGGTGAGCGTCTTTTGCCGATCGACCCGTCCTCCATCAACAACGCCGATGATTATTCACCGCGCTGGCGCTCACCGTCCACTTCGCACTTCGTTTTTGCAGCACAGAACCGCCGGAGTCCCTTGCCACGGATTAAAACAGAACGAACGGCCTACATAACCGGATGATTTTGCCTGATGATGCGGCTCGCACCGCATCATTTAGCGGTGCGACGTCCATAAACACGACATAATCTGGCGCCACCATGCTCACTTCACACTATCCACGATAATTATTCCCCGCGCTATCGATAGTTCGCGCAGTATCGACAACAACCCGCAGCAGGCGATGATTAAGCTGACACCATTGCGCCTGAGCACCAGCGAACGCTGCGCCCCATACGCGTCCGCCGGATGACCAGCCTCGCCTGGGGCATCAGCGAGCGTGAGTCATTCATCGGCAGGGAGCACGGCAGAGCGTATTGCCTGACCTCGCAGTTTGACCTACGAATAAGAAAACATCACAATGACGGATGACCATGCGGCTGACGGACGGTGCGACGCGTCCGCATCAGGCATTAAGACGCGGAAAGACCTGCCGACCCGCCATGGCCTGCGGATACGGAAACCCACAGGTATTCCACTCCATCCGGATGCATTTTTGTTACACCCCGCTGCCTTCCCGGAGGGGAAGGATCGATACAGGTCACCACCAATGGCAGCGAAGAGGTGCAGACCGACAAAGCCTGCTTCCAATCTTGATGCGTTAAAAAAACACTTTAGCATAGAACTGGATGCGTCCTACGATGATCTGAAGTCGCTGCCTCCGAGGAATCGAGGTAAAAATCCCTAAAAAAAAAAGACAACTTGCCATTGGACTCAATATTCCAGGGGCTGGTAATCTGGTACCTACAGTATACCATACTGCTGAGCACAGATCACGGAGTACTTGTCGGTGGTGATAGAAGCATGTGATCTACGAAACTACAGTTACTTTCCATCGAGCTTCTCCACAGCCTTCCACTACCTGATCGTAAACTACCTTTTGGAGTTTGTTTAACCCCAAACCAAGAGGTAGACTACGACACCACCGCGTCAAAAATGATCAGGGAAATGATCTCGGAAGAAACTTTCCACCACACTCGGCGATCCCAGCTCCAACGCTGCTGCTGGGCCAGCACTACCGGTCACCGGAAACCATTACCGAAGAGATGATCGAGGATTATCTGCTGTAGATATCTGAAAAATGAAAAAGTAAGGTCGCGCTTCGGCAATACGCCGCACAACTTTTACGGGTCTCGTAGTTTTCTATAAACACTTTAGGCCAGCAGATATCGATTGTTTTGTATCTCGCCCACCTTCGCAACTTCCCAGCGCGCTCACAACAGTAGGCCCGCGCCCCGGGCACCTAAACATCGATTTGATCTAGATGACATACGCAGCAGGACTCAGGGTCGGTGAAACCAGGCGACAGTTCGAGCACATCAACAGCCAACGATTCTCGATCAAGGTCGTGTACGCAAGGATCGTTGGCACATGCTCGTCGGTTCCCACGGAACTGCGACGAAATTGTCAGTCTGCAAATCTACTAATAAGAACAAACCGTTAGTCTTATGAAACGGTACTGTAAAAAACGGCGATACACACATTCTGAGTGTGACAGTTTCGCCAATATCTGTTGGTGTCGGCAATATCCGCAAAATTCAGGTGCTGTTGGGCCATTCCAGAATTTATCTACCTGCATGCGAAACCTCTGTCTAGTTCCCACCGTTGACCTACAAGTGAGAACATGGCTCCGGTCGCCAGTTCCGAAGACGACCGGGGGGTCGCCTGTTTCCCAAAACATATTGCCGATTACAGTACCCGCTGTGGCGGGAACAGGTGTCGTCTATGACCTGTTGAACTGCCGGAGCGGCAATATATCGATCGTTGCACACGTGGTGCCATGCGTATCGCCTACTATTAGCGCCGCAATGCTCACTGCCCCACATGCCAACACGGTGGTTGGAACAAGAAAACGAGATTTTGTCCACCGACAATTTCCATGTCGTCTTGCCGCATGCTCATTAAAGAACACAAGAAGGTGATGTTTACAATCCTGTTTAAGTTCCCGCTGACCTCGGCGACAACACCCTTGGCGGAAAACTGCAGGATCTATCGCCACACTCGCACCTGGGATCAAAGCTCAACGCCTCGCATTATCTGGTATGGTGGCGCAGTCCGCCAGACGAGTCACGTTGGATACCCTGCAAAGGCAACTACCTACCCAACACGCGAGCCTGTCTCTGGCAAGCAAGCAAGTTCATGGACCTGATGAAAAAGGCTGTGATCTCAAACTTGCCGGGAATGGCTTCAATCATCTGAAAAGCCCGAAACGCCGTGGGATGCGGTGCGATCCGGTCAGCAACTAGAGCATGTGCTGGCGGGCTGTCAGTCGCATCAAGCAGCTTCTAAAGACGGGATGGTGACTCACTTTTAAAAGCCGGAGACTATCGGAATCGAATTCGCTCACGACAATTGCTGTCGTGAAGAAAAAAAGGTTCTCGCTCCACAGCCTACCTCAGCGCTCACTCAGAATCCGGCATTACGGGTTCTTGGGCCACCGGAACCGATCGGCAAACCTTTCCGCCATCCGTCGGAATTGATTGGCCTGTCCGAGTTTCCCGACAAACCCGTCGCTCCCGTTGAAGTGGTGATGCAGCAACTCACGGGCATCGACATTGCACATTCCCCCTGCTGTAAAAAGGGCAAGATGCAGCTGTTCAGAAAGATCCCCAACGGGGCGGCAATGACCGCCTAATATCGTATCTTACGCGGCAGTTTTGCCAGATTGGTTGATATTGAAATCGGTTCTTGGAAATAACCGCAGGTGAAGTACGCGCTGATCCTGCTGAAGGCAAAAAAAAAGTTGAGAAATGAGAATCAAAATGAATCTTGTGGTGACCATCTCGATGTTTTTTTTTTTGGGATACTAGAGACCCATTTTCACAAACTTCACGATAAAGCCTCGTGGCAGTGAACCGCACGATTACAAAACCCATATGTAAATATCGTGCCGAAAAAACAAATAGGCCAGGCGGCTTCGAATTCATCTTTTTATTTTGTCAGTCCTCTGAAAAAGTCACTATCATCAGCAAATAAAAGGAGCCGAAATAGTGGCAATGCGAGTAGAAGATGCGATTTTATCTACGATAAAAGATGTCGAATGTATCTAGCCAATTGAATAAATTTTCTCACGATAACACGTGAAGTTCGGCAAATTGCGACAATTTTCAAACATCGTTGATAATTGCCAGAGATATCTCGCAAAAGGTTGCTACAATCTAAATGGTAGGTTTTGCAACTTCCAGGCTCATTTCTGTATCCACGTGAACGGTACAGTCCCAATGTGATAGTAACTGACAATATCTCGTTGCGGCAGGCTTTTGCGTAATTCGGCGTAGGTATTGCACCCAGGCAGGCGAATATCGATGGCACGTCTCAGCGGATTTGGCCACGCCGGACCCGCGTCGGTCATTGGTTCTAGGGAGCGATACCCGGAAAGGATGTGAAATGGGCACGCAGGCTACTCGATGGTAAACGGAATTTAGTAGATCCATCAACCGCGGATCAAGATGTCGCCGGTGCAGTGGTCCCAAAAATGCGATTGATACGGCTCACACGTCTTAGGCAACAGGTGATGAGTTCTCTCGGTGTGCGCTGTGAGAGCGTGTGATGAGAGTTAGTCCGGCAGTTTCGGCGGATTATCTCACGACGGTAGCAGTGTTGGTAAGGGACAATAAACCAGTGCGCGACGACTTAGCCCACCATCTGTCAAATTGTCGGTCACCTTCATTGAACGCCTGCTTGAAAACGGGTGGCGGATATCACGCCACTGATAAGTACAGCCTGATGCAGCAGTAAAACCGCCGGATGGCCATCGGGTATACTATCAGTGGCAGTGATATGCCACCCGTTTTCTGCCATGGGTGATCAGAATCTGGGCGACGCCGTTAAGCAGGCGTTCAACAAGAAGGTGACCGGTGATTTTGACAAGATGGTTGAGAACAGGATCGTCCGCGCACTGGTTTATTGTCCACCTGCCTGCTACCGTCGGCAGGGATGTCCGCCCTTTCACCGGACAACTCTCATCGCGCTCTCCTTCTACAACACACACACCGGGAAGAACTCATCACCTGTTACTTCAAGAACGCACCGGCCGCCCTGATGCCATGAGCCGTATCAATCACATTTTAAGAGACCACGCCCGCGACATCAAAGCCATTGATCCGCGGTTGATGGATCTACTAAATTCCGTTTACCGTCAATTAGCCTGCGTGCCCCCATTTCACATCCTTTCCGGTTATCGCTCCCCCTAAAACCAATTAATCGACTGCGTAAAAAAAGGTCCGGCGTGGCCAAATCCAGCTATCACATATTAGGACGTGCCATCGATATTCGCCTGCCTGAAGAACACGCCAATTGCGCAAAGCCTGCCTGGATTTGAAACAGGGTGGTGTCGGTTACTATCCCCGCTATGGGTTCGTTCACGTGGATACAGGAAGCTTTCGAACCTGGAGAGGTTAAAGACCCCCTACCATTTAAGATTAGCTCCAACTACCATGCAGATATCAGCTCCGGCTAATTTACAATGATGTTCGAAAATAATCCAAAATGGGCCAAACTTGCCAAGAATACAGGCTCACATGGTACCGTGGGGATCACCAAAGCATATCAGGAAAATTTCGATAATTTCCAATTGGTAAGATGATCGATAAGTATTTTATCTATCGTCCCGCCGTAGAACAGCCCGGTAACTACTCGCATTGCCACTAAACCGCAAAACTTATTTATGATGACGTTGACAGAGCGGGATGATTGATAAAATAAGAATGGTCGAAGCCGCCTGGCTGACGTTTCGGCACGATATTTTTATATGGGTTTTGTAATCGTGCGGTTCACTGCCACAAGGCTGCATGGTGGTATTTTTGGCAATGGGTCTCGGGTATCCCGGATAATTGTTCATCGAGTTGGTCACCACAAGATTCATTTTGATTCTGTTTTCTCAACATTTAAAGAGACTTCAGCAGGATCAGCGCGTACTTCACCTGCGGTTATTCCAAGAACCGATTTTAATATCAACCAATCTGACTAAGCTGCCGCGTAAACCAGGGGGTTAGGCGGTCGTGCCACCCCTTGGGGATCTTTCTGAACAGCTGCATCTTGCCCTTTTTACAGCAGGGGCAGATGGTAATGTCGATGCCCGTGAGTTGCTGCATCACCACTTCAACGGGAGCGACGGGTTTGTCCAAAGGCTCGGACAGGCCCATCAATTGACGGATGGCGGTCAGGTTTGCCGATCGGTTCCGGTTGGCTAAGAACCCGTAATGCCGGATGCGGACAAAGCGCTTGGGCAGGCTGTGCAGTAAGAACCGACGGATGAACTCGACGGCAGTAATCGTGAGCGACTCGGTTTGCTTTTTCTTTCGGTTTTTAAAGGTGAACGTCACCATGCCGTTCTTTAAGCGCCTTGATGCGGCTGTTGGCAATCGCAACGCGGTGGGTGTAGCGTGCCAGGTATTCCAGTACGTGCTCCGGTTGTTTGACCGGTTCACGCACGTCGATGATCCAGGGTTTATCATACAGCCTGGCTTTCAGCTGGCGATACTGATCCCCGGTAAGCTTGATACGCTCCCGCTGACAGGCTATTTTCATCAGGTCCATGAACTTGCCGCGGAACACTAATGACAGAGCCCTCTCGTTGAACAGGTAGTTGCCTTTGCAGGGTATCCAGCATGAACCATCTGGCGAGACCGCTCCACCGGCCACCAGACAGTGCAGATGAAAGTGGGCGTTTAGTTTCTGGTCCCAGGTGTGCAGCGTGGCAATAAAGCCCAGTTTTCCGCCAAGGGCATTATCACCGAAGGTCAGCAGGGTTTGGGAGGCGGCTTTAAACAGGATTGTGAACATCACCTTTTTGTTGTTCAAGATAACGGCATTGAGCGCATGCGGCAGGGTAAAGACGACATGGAAGTAGTCGGTGGACAAAATCTCTCGTTTTCTTTGTTCCAACCACCGTTCGCGCGGCAGATGCTGGCATGTGGGGCAGTGGCGATTGCGGCATGAATGGTAGGCAATGCGCATGGCACCGCATTGATTGCAACGATCGATATGGCCGCCGAGATATTCAGTTCGGCAGTTCAACAGGTCATAGACGATTTTACGGTGTTCCCACCACAGTGGATACTGTTTCTGATAATGGGCAATATGTTTTTTGAGAATATGGGCGACCGCCAGTCGTCTGGCTTCAGGTTTGATGACCGGGGCCATGGGTACGATCCTCCTTGCTTGCATGATCCATGTCTATAAGGTCCAACGGACTGGGAACCTTGGACAGGGTTTCGCGGCTGACATGCAGGTAGATCATGGTGGTGGTCAGTCTTGAATGGCCCAACAGCACTTGGATTTTGCGGATGTCGTACCCGGCCTCTAAAAGATGCGTGGCGAAGCTGTGCCTCAGGGTGTGAATACCATCGCCGTTTTTCACACCGACCTTTTTGCGGGCCTTCTCGTAGATGGACCGCACCGTTTCATAAGATAGCGGTTTGTTTTTATTTTTCTTGTAAGTCGATGGGAACAGGTAGGCTTGCGGACGGCAGGTTTGATAGTAGTGGCGCAGTTCCTTGAGAAGCTTTTTCGACAGCATGGTGTAGCGATCCTTGCGCCCCTTGCCACCCACGACCTTGATCAGCATCCGGTGGCTGTCGATATGGTCAGGCATTAATCGCCTGGTTTCACCGACCCTTAGTCCTGCCGAGTAGGTGGTCATCAGGATCAGCCGGTGTTTCAGGTTGCCCGGGGCACAGATGATTTTTCTGACCTGCTGTTTGGTGAGCACAGAGGGAAGTTTACGAGGTGTTTTGGGCAAGCTGAAACCAATGGATATCTGCTGGCCTAAAATGTGTTTGTAGAAAAACCGCAGGCCGGTTAAAGTTATGCAGCACGTTGCAAGCGCGTTGCCTTTTTCGTTTTTCAGATACAGCAGATAATCCTCGATCATCTCTTCGGTGATGGTTTCTGGTGACTGCCGGTAGTGTTTGGCCAGTTTGGTTACGGCGTTAAGGTAGGATCGTTGGGTGTGGTGGGAAAGGTTCTTCAGATCCATTGCCCTGATCATTCTTTGACGCAGTGGTGTCATGGTCTACCTCCTTGGTTTGGGGTTAAACAAACTTAAGAAAGTAGTTTACATGATCAGTAGTGGAGAGTGCAGACGTGGAGGGCTCGATGG
>CALOBG010000115.1:0-40256 GCA_942490995.1 uncultured Gammaproteobacteria bacterium | reverse complement strand
ACGTGGTGCGGTTTGCGATCGCGCTCGACGGCAGCCTCGGCCCGGCTGAAGCCTACGGCCCCAAACTCGGCTACGATAACCACGAAGTGCAGGACCAGCGCCCGCTGTCGCTGGAGATGCGCAGCCAGCTCGGCCTTACCGACGGTTGCGGGTTCGATGCCGAAGGTAACCTGTGGGTGACCCTGGTGCTGGCCAACAAGGTTGTGGCGATCACGCCCACCGGCGAGGTGGTGACCATGCTCAGTGACCCGTCCGGCACGATTATGCGCAATCCGACCAACGTCAGCTGGGGCGGTGCGGATCTGTGTGACCTGTATATCGGCAGTGTGACGACTGACTACGTGGTCCGGGTCAGGAGCCCGGTGCCGGGCATGCCGCTGGTACACCAACGTTGAACCCCACGGAGCAGGGTATGACCGAGCGCGTTTTTACCGCCAGGGACGATCACTTTCATTTCGACGTCATGGGCGATGACTGGTGGGCGACCGAAACCGCGTGGTTCTCGTTTCATCATCCCGAACGGCATCTCGGTGGCTGGTTTTACACCATGGTGCGTCCCAATATCGGTACCGTGGCCGGTGGCGCGTGGCTGTGGGACGACCGCGCTCACCTGCCGTGGGAAGCGCTGTATATGGCCAATTATTCAGCGGTGGAGCTGGCGCCGGACACCGACCTGGCCGATTGCAGTCTGGCCAACGGCGTGTCGATGCGGGTGATCGAGCCGTGCACCAGCTATGCGCTCGGTTACGACGATGGCGAACGCTTTCGAGCGCGGCTGCGTTTTGACGCGGTGATGCCGCCGGAACCCTTGACCGCGGTCGGTTCAACGTTCGGCAGTGCTTACCATTTCGACCAGTTCGGGCGGGTCAGCGGCGAACTCGTTGTGCACGGCGAGTCGCTGGCCATCGACTGCATCGGTATGCGTGACCGCACCTGGGGCCGGCGTCCGGAAAACCGTCCGCGCCAGGCCGCCTACGTGACCGGCGCGGCGGACGCCGGGCACGGCTTCCTGGCCGTGACCAATACCCGCGAGGAAGGTGACCTGGTGTCTTACGGGTTTCTGCGTCGGGACGGCGAAACGATTTCGCTGGTCAGTGGTAGCCGCGAACTCGAGCGCGATCCTGAGCACGGCTGGGTGACCGGCATACGCTTGCACGCGGTTGATGGCCGCGGGCGGGAAATGCTCGCAGTGGGGACGCCGGTCAGTCGCGTGATCCTGAATCGGCATACGTTTATCGACATCAATTCGCTGATCCGCTGGGACCTCGACGGAGTCGTGGCGTGGGGCGAGGACCAGGACATGTGGCCGATCCACCGCTGGTCGCGTTTTCGTCGCGAAGGCGCACTGTAGCGGTTTCCGCCGCACGCGAGACGAGCACGGCCACGACCCGGGCAGCTATGGATTTTTCCCCGATCCTCAGCGCGCAACGCAAGGCGGCCATGACCGCCGCCGGCCTGTGGCCAGGGCGGCTGGTCGTCGACTATCTCGACGACGCTGCCGCGCAGGTCCCGGACAGGATCGCGGTCGTCGACCACAACAGTGTGACCGGCGCCAGCACGCGCCTGGACTACCGTGAGCTCAGCGCCCGCAGCGTGCGCATCGCCGCCGGCCTGGCCGCTCTGGGGGTCGAGCGTGGCGACGTCGTCGCTGTGCAGTTGCCGAACTGGTGGCACTACGCGGCGGTCTACGCGGCCTGCGTGCGGATCGGCGCGGTGATCAATCCGCTGATGCCGATTTTTCGCGAACGCGAGCTGGCGTTCATGCTTGGTCTGGCCGAAGCGCGAGTCCTGATCGTGCCGCAGACGTTTCGCGGTTTCGATTATCCGGCCATGGCCGCCGGGCTGGCTGCGCGGCTGCCGGCGCTGCAGCGGATCCTGGTGGTTGGCGGCGAGGACCCCAACAGCGCGTTCGAGCACCTGCTGCTGGATCGCGCGTGGGAGAACGAAACCGACTGCGAGTCGTTGTTTGCCGCGCGTCGCCCGGACCCTGACGACGTTACCGAGATCATGTATACCTCCGGCACCACCGGCGAACCCAAGGGGGTTATGCACACCGCCAATACCCTGGTGTGTAAAGCACTGCTGGCGCGCGAACTGTTCGGGGTCGATGATCAAGACGTGATTTTTATGGGGTCGCCGCTCGCCCACCAGACCGGCTTCATGTACGCCACCGTGTTTGCCATGTTCAACCACTGCAAGTGTGTGCTGCAGGACATCTGGGAACCGCTCGCGGCGGCGCGGACGATGGCCGCCGAAGGCTGTACGCTGACCATGGGTTCGACGCCGTTTCTGAGCGATCTCGTCCACACCCCCGGCGTCGCCGAGCACGACATCTCGCGGCTGCGGCTGTTCCTGTGCGCGGGCGCGCCGATCCCGAGCGTGCTGGTCGAACAGGCGCGCCGCAAGCTGCCGAACCTCTACGTGATGAGCGCCTGGGGTATGACCGAGATGGGTATCGCGACCGCCACCTATCCCGGTGACGCCGAAGCGAAGGTCATCAATACCGACGGCCGTGCGTTGCCGCATCAGGAAGTGCGCGTGGTCGACGAACACGGCGTCAGCGTGGCGGCGGGGGTCGAAGGCCGCCTGCAGTCACGTTGTGCGACCACCTTCGTCGGCTATCTCAAACGCCCGGAGGCCTATGCCGTTGACGATCAGTTCTGGCTCGAGACCGGCGACAACGCGCGCATGGACGGCGACGGCTACATCCGCATCACCGGGCGTTCCAAGGACATCATCATTCGCGGCGGCGAAAACATTCCGGTGGTGGAGGTCGAAGAACTGCTCTACCGTCACGACGCGGTGGTCGACGCCGCCGTGGTGGCGATGCCGGATCCACGGCTGGGCGAACGTGGCTGCGCTTTTGTGAGTCTGCGCTCAGGCACAACGCTCGATTTCGCCGCGATGATCGAGTACCTGCTCGCTGGCGGCCTGATCAAGCAGTACCTGCCCGAGCGCCTCGAAGTGATCGAATCGTTCCCGCGCACGCCGAGCGGCAAGATCCAGAAATTCAAACTGCGCGAATGGGCCAGTACCCTGACCCCGATGCGCACAGACAACAAAAGAGGCTGAAAGCGATGGATAACGCCGAGCTGTTACACCGTATCGCGACCACGCTGAAGCGCGATGTCGGGCCGGCGGTCGTCGACGAATATCCCAAGACCCAGGCCTTCATGGCCGCGGTGGTGCTGAACAAGCTTGCGGTACAGCTCGAACACGCCCGCGAACACGAGCAGGCCGCCGCCGCCGATATCGCGCAATTGCTGGACGACCTTGCCAGCGAAGCGGAGCGAGCGCCCGCAACGCTGGCAGCGGCTATCGAAGCGCTCACCGCGACCCGCGATCACGCCGCGCTGTGCCGGCTTGTCGATGTCCTCTACGCCGAGCGCGCGACCCTTGGCGAGGCGCGTTTCGATACGCTGCTGGCGCGGGTGCGCCTTACCCTGCGCGCCGATATCGACCGTCAGATGGTCTACGCGGCATGAGCGCGGCGGCCGACGGCGACAGCGATCTCGAGCCGCGCATCCTCGCTTACCTGGCGAGGCAGTTGCCGGCGGCCGACGATTTACGCTTGAGCGACGTCAAACGCATCGCGGTGGGCTGGTCGCACGAAACCTGGTTATTCGATCTCGATTTTCGTGAACACGGCGCGCCGCAGCGCCTCGGCCTGTGTCTGCGCCGCGATCCCGGCAACGCCCTGCTGCGCGAGCTGTCCGATCTCGAGGAGCAGTTCCGCGTGCTGCAGTGCCTGGAGCGCACCGACCTGCCAAGCCCGAAAGCGTATTGGTACGAATCCGATCCCGACATCCTCGGCGCGCCGTTTCTGGTCATGGAAAAAGTTGCCGGCGAATGTCCGAGTCCGTGGGGCCGTGATGGCCGTGCCTACTATGCCGCCGCTGCCGAGCGTGGCACGCTGCCGCGCAGCTTCACCACCACGCTGGCGACCCTGCATACCCTCGACTGGCGCGCGGCGGGCCTCGAGTTCCTCGGCGTGCCCGCGGCTGGTAGCGGCTTCGCGGCCCGTGAAATCAACAAGTGGCGGACCCTGATCGCGGCCAGCGAGTCGCCGCCACAGCCGATCCTGAACGATCTCATCGGCTGGCTGGAAAACAATATTCCGCCGACCGATCGCGTGACCCTGGTGCACGGCGCTTATCGTACCGGCAACCTGCTTATCGACGAGGACCGCGTGTCGGCCGTGCTGGACTGGGAACTGCAGGTCCTCGGCGACCCGATGTACGATGTCGCCTATGTGCTCAGCGATTTGAATCGCGAAGGCACCGAGCTGCTGTCGAACCTGGTCGAACGCGAGGCATTTTTCCGCGACTACGAGGCCGCGACCGGCTGGAGCATCGATGTCGAGGCCTGCCGCTACTACAACGCGTTGTACGCGATGCGCTCGGTCGCGTTCTGGATGAGCGCTTCGGGACTGTACGCGAGCGGACGGAGCGACGACATTCGTCTGGCGCGAACCGCCTGGTCGGTGTCGGTGGTACTGGAACGCGCCGCGCGCGACTTGGGCTATTGAGGTCATTCGCCCATCATCCCGTCGTGGCTGCGCAAGCGCGAATACGTATTAGATTGTTATTTTGAACCAAAGAGGAGAATCCCATGGCCAGCCCCCAAGCCGCCGCTATCGATAACTTGTTTGACAGCTTCGTTGCCGCCCTCGCGGCCAAACCGGACATGCCGCTCGAGGAGATGCGTGACCTGCTCGAAAAGTGCGGCGATCTCGCCACCGATCCGGGTGGCGTCGATTATCTCGAAGCCGACGCCGACGGCACCCCGTGCCTGTGGGCGGTGCCGAAAGGCTGCCGCGAAGACCGCGTATTGCTGTCGCTGCACGGCGGTGGCTGCGTGACCGGCTCGCGCTTTTCGCATCGCAAAATGTTTGCCCACATCGCCAAGGCGGTGGGTGCCCGCGCGCTGATCGTCGACTACGGCCGCGCACCCGAACAGCAGCATCCGGGTCAGATCAACGAATGCGTGAAAGTTTACAGCTGGTTGCTGAATGCCGGCATCAAGCCCGAACATATCGCGACCGTCGGCGATTCGGCCGGCGGCAACCTGTGTACCGCGGTGGTGCTCGCCGCCCGCGATAAGGGCCTCGCCCTGCCGGCAGCCGTAATGCCGCTGTCACCGTGGTATGACATGGAAGCCAGCGGCGACTCGTTTACCAGCAACGCGAAAGTCGACCGCCTGGTGTCCAAGGAAATTTCGACCGGCATGAGCCAGATGTATATCGGCGAGACCTCGCCGCGCGACCCGCTGGTCAACCCCATCTACGCCGACTACAAAGGTTTTCCACCTACCTATATTCAGGTCGGTGGTTATGAAGCGCTGCTCGACGACTCACGGCGGGTGGCGGCAAGCGCCAAAGCCGCCGGAGTCGACATCAAGTGCGATGTGTTCCCGGAGATGCAGCACGTGTTTCAGTTCATGGCCGGCCGCGCGCCGGAAGCCGACGACGCGATCGCGCGACTGGCGACCTGGGTACGTCCGAAACTGGGCCTGAGCTGAGCCGCAGCGCCTGCTTGTTGTATTGAAAACCGATAGCGGCGTGCGGGTCGCGGGTCAGGCGGCCTCGAGCGCAAGCGGGCCATGGATGGTTTAGCGCAGCGCGAGGGTAGTGAGACCGTGCACGGATGCACGGTCGAACGCTAGCCTGACGCGCGACCCGCACGCCGCCGGCAGCGTACGAGTTTATGGGGACATGCCTTTCAGAAACTTGAACAATTCGCTGTCGGTCGACAGTACCAGGGTCGAATCGCTGGTCAGGATGTCCTTGTAGGTCTGCATGGTACGCGTGAACTCGTAGAAGGCGACAGCGGTCGGACTCTGGTTGTAGGCCGAAGCATAAATTTCCGTGGCCCGCGCGTCTGCCTGGCCACGGATATCTTCGACTTCGCGGTACGCTTCTGACTGGATTTTGTTCAGATCCCGCACGCGGTTACCGCGGATCCGCGCGGCTTCACCGTTACCCTCGGACAGGAAACGTTCGGCGATCTGGCGGCGTTCGCTGATCATGCGGTCGTAGATTTTCGGCCGCACCGACTCGTTGTAATTAATGCGCTTGAATCGGATATCGAGCAATTCGATGCCGAACACTTCGACTTTATCCGCCGCGGCCGCGAAGATCTCGGCTTCGACCAGTCGCCGGCCTTTCTGGATCGGTACCAGCGCCCCCATGTCGAGCTCACGCTCTGCTTCGGTCAGTAAGGCATCGCGCAGCGGCTGGCGGTCCTTGGTGGTCCTGATGATTTCGATGAGTTCGTGTTTCGCCACCGCGTTGCGCGTTTCGCTGCCGAGGATATCGTCAAGGCGGGACTGCGCGCTGCGTTCGTCGCGCAGGCGCAGGAAATACTGCAGCGGATCGGTGATCCGCCAGCGCGCGAACAGGTCGACCGAGATATACAGCTTGTCCTTGGTCGGCATGTCGGAGGGATTGCCGTCCCATTCCAGGACCCGTTTGTCGATCGGGTTGACGTCCTGGATGAACGGCACCTTGAGCTTGAGGCCGGCGCTGGTGACCGGCTCACCGACCGGTTTGCCGAACTGGGTGATGATCACCTGTTCGACCTCGCTGACCGTATATAACGAACCCGCGGCCAGTACCGCGGACAGCGCCAGCAGTGCAAACAGGAACATCCCTTTGGCGCCGCTCATGGTTGCTGCTCCGGCTGTTTGTCCAGATTGAGTAAAGGCAGGATCCCGTGGGTCTGCTGGTCAACGATGATCTTGGAACGGATTTCCGGCATCACCGCCTGCAGGGTTTCGAGGTAAATGCGCCGCCGGGTGACCTCCGGAGCCTTGATGTATTCGGCGAGCAGGGCGTTGAAACGCGACACGTCACCCTCGGCTTCATTGATGCGCTTGAGGCGATATCCGTCCGCTTCGCGGATGCGCTGGTCTTTCTCGCCTTCGGCCAGCGGAATGACCTTGTTGTAATCGCGGCGCGCTTCGTTGATGAGCTTCTCCTTTTCCTGCTGGGCCTGGTTCACTTCGTTAAAGGATTCCTGCACCGGCCCCGGCGGATTGATGTTTTTGAGCTGCACCTGGTCGATGCTGATCCCCATGACGTACTTCGACGACAGTGACTGCATCTTGGTCAGGGCTTCGTTTTCGATTTCCTGGCGGCCGATGGTGATGACTTCGTCGACGGTGCGGTCGCCGACCACTTCGCGCATCACCGATTCGGAGACATAGCGCAGGGTTTCGGCGGGTTCGCGCACTTCGAACAGGAAGCGTGCCGGGTCGGCGATACGGTATTGCACCACCCACTCGACCAGTGCGGCGTTCAGATCGCCGGTGACCATTTCGGTTTCGCGCCGACCGTCGCGCGGGCTCTGGTAGGGATCGGTCGCGCCGGGAGTGGCGAAACCGAATTCCTGCTTGAGCTGGCGTTTGACCGGCACGATGGTGGCGGTGTCGATGCCGAGCGGGAGTTTGAAATGCAGTCCGGGCGAAACGTTTTTGAGGTATTTGCCAAACCGCTGCACGACCGCGACCGAATCGCTGGGCACGGTGTAATACGCGGTCCAGGCCCCGAGCAGAACCAGGGCCGCCAGGGCAAACGGCAGCAGACGTCGCGAGCCTCCGCCCGGAACCAGGTTGCGCAGGCGGTTTTCGCCGCTGCGGAACAGGTCCTGGATGTCCGGTGGCAGCGCGTCGCCGCCCTGCCATGGGTTGTCACCGCCGCCTTTGCCGTTTCTGCCCGCCATGGTCTGGTCCCTGATTCAATTGAAATGTGCGCTGCGGCGGCGTGTCGCCAGCAAGGTCGCGAGACCTACTATGCCTGAACCTTCGGGCCGCTGTCAGGGCGGCCGGTGACGCACTCACCCGCAGAACGGCGCAAACTGGTACCACTTGCGGCATTGAAATCGCGCCTGGCACTGCTGCAGTTGGGCGCCGTAATCGTCGGCGGTGGCGGCGACTTTCGTTGCGATGCGTTGCAACGCGGGCTTTTTTCGGTAGGTGCCACGCTTATAGCCGCCACGACCCTCGTGGTAGGCAAGATACAGTTCACGCGCGTTCCATTTCGAAAGACCGAGTTCGCGATGACTTTTGTCGTTATACCAGCCGATAAAATCCAGCGCGTCCTCCATGTCGGCGCGGCTGCGGAATAATCCGCTGCGTTCATTCCGGTAGTCCGACCAGGCCGGATCCTGGGCCTGGGCGTAACCTTTGGCTGACGATTTGCGCCCGAGCGGTATAAACAGGAACCAATCGTAGGGTGGTTTGGCGTTGTCCCGGTAGCTCGATTCGTGACGCACGAAGGCCATCAGGATCTGTTTCGGTGTGCCCCAGGTTGCCTCGGCCTGTTCGGCATAGTCATACCATTCGGGGTATTGATCGAAAACCGCGCACAGGTTGTGTTGCTGGCGCGGCGGCGTTGTTGCGCAGGCGCACAACAGGCTTGATACAAGCATTAACAGCGCACGAGACAGCGGGTGCATTCAGACGGTCCAGGCAGTTCAGCGCCGTCAGCGGCAATTATCCGCGATCGTTTTTTCCAGCGTCTGGATGGCCGCCTCGCGCTGCGCGTCCGAACGGATGATGCGTTCACCCGCTGCATCGAGATCGTAGAGGTAGCTCGCGCGCCGCATCTGCGCGAGGTTGTCCCGGGCGCGCGCACAGCGCCGCGCCACTTCGGCGCGCCGCTCCTTTTCCTGGGCCGCAGCCAGTTTTTTATCGGCGCGGTCCTTTTCGTAGGATTGCAGCAGACGCTCACGGCGCGAGCGGCGTTGTGCATCGCTGGGGGTCGAGCGGTACGGCCTGCGGATCGCTGTCGATGGCCAGTGCTTCGGCGTCGTCGACCGACGGCGGCGGCCGATCCCCGAAATGGACCTTGCCGTCTTCGTCGGTCCATTTGTAGATCTCAGCGGCCGTGGTCAGGTCACAGAGGCAGCCAGCGACGAGCATCAGCGCGACGATTATGAGCCTCGCGAACATCGCGTGCCTGCCATAGCCGGTGCGACGCCTTCAGGCCTGCCCGCCGCGGATCACTCGGCCCGGACGCGCGTCGGTTATTTCGCCATTGGCCTGCACCAGTTCCCCGCGCACGTAGGTGCCGACATAGCCGGTAGCGCGTCCGAGCAGACGTGGCTGCGCGGCAGGCAGATCAAAAACCATCTCGGGCATCAGCGAGCCGAGCCGCGGCAGATCGATGAGGTTGATATCGGCACGCCGCCCGACTTCGAGCACGCCGCGATCGTTGAGACCATAAAGGCGCGCGTTATCGCCGGTCATCTTGCGCACCATATGTTCCAGTGCGAGGTGCTGGGGGTGGTCTTCGTCGAATTCGCGGACCCACTTCGTCAACATGTAGGTGTGCACGCCACCGTCACAGATGAAGCGGCAATGCGCGCCGGCGTCGCTCAGCCCGAAAACCGACAGCGGGTGGGTGAGCATGGCATGCACGGCGTCGGTATTGAGATCCGCGTAGCCCGTTGCGGCGTGCATGAGGATCGCATTGCCGTCATTCTCCAGCATCAGGTCGTAAGCAACTTCCGCCGCCGGCCGGTTTTCGCGTTTGGCGATGAGCGAGATGGCGGTTTTCGGATCCGGGGTGTAATCGATCGGGTTGCCGCCCGGATAGGTCATGTCCCACAGGGTCGGATTTTTGTAGAACATCGAGAAGCCGGTGTCGTTCGGATCCTGTTCGGCGAGGAGTCTCGCCCGCATCGCCGGTTCGGCCATGCGGCGCACGCGCTCGGCCGGCGGCAGGTGTGCGATCTCCGCGTAGCTCGGCATGAAGCGCCACGGGTGCTCCCCGGCCATGCTCAGCAGCAGTGAAATCGGGCGGCCGGCAACCTGCGGCACGATGTCATAGCCATCGGCGGCCGCCTGCTCGCAGACTTTCAGCTGACGGCGCCATTGATCGGCGTCGCCATTGTGCTGCACCTGCAGATACATCATGCGGCAGCGCGACGCCTCGGCGACCTGCCGCACCAGCGCCATGTCGCGCTCGAGGGCGTCACAATCCTCGCCGGCGACGCCGGCCAGGACCATCTCCATCAGGCCGTGGCCGCTGGCTTTGACCGCACGCGCGAGCGTGGCGAGTTCGGCTGCCTGCGCGTAGGTGCCCGGCACCGGATTACCGTCGACGTCGATGTGGATCTCGGTGCGCGAGGTCGTGAAACCGAGCGCGCCGGCCGCCATGCCTTCACTGACCAGGGCGCTCATGCGCTGCAGATCGTCATCGCTCGGCGTTTCGTTGTCGGCGCCGCGCTGACCCATCACGTAGGCGCGCAGCGCGCCGTGGGTCATCTGCGTGCCGATGTCGATGGTGCGCGGCAGTTTGTCGAGTGCGGCGATGTATTCCGGAAAACTTTCCCACTGCCAGTCCATGCCGGCGTTCAGCGACACACCGGGAATGTCCTCGACGCCTTCCATCAGGTTGATCAGCCACTGGTGGCGATCGGGGCGAGCCGGCGCGAAGCCGACCCCGCAGTTGCCGACGATCGCCGACGTCACCCCGTGCCAGGTCGATTGGGCGAGCTCAGGATCCCAGGTTGCCTGCGCGTCGTAATGGGTGTGGATGTCGACCCAGCCCGGGGTCACGATCAGGCCGTCGGCGGCGACGCTGTGGCGGGCGCTGCCGAGATTACGTCCGATGGCCGCGATATGGCCATCCTTGATGGCGATATCGGCGCTGCGCGAGGCCGCACCGGTGCCGTCGACGAGCGTGCCGCCGGTGATCAGGGTATCGAAACTTGGCATGGCAGTACTCCAGCGTTGCAGGAATCGGTGCGCGGCGCAGCGGCTCGGCAGTGTCGGGTAGAAACGCCGGTACCGCGCGATGTGGATCGAGTCTACGCGCTCGAGTCGCTATCCGTAAACCACGGCCGACAAGCCGCGTTGCGACGGACGCTGCGGCACCGGGACCAGCGCCTTATTGCCAGCGCGGCGCACGTTTTTCGATGAAAGCCTGCAGGCCTTCGCGGCCGTCGGCGGTGGAAAAAACATTGCACAGCGTTTCGATCTGGTTCTCGACATTGCGGCGATAGTCGAGATCGTTGGCGCGCATGAACGAGGCGCGTCCGAGGGCCATGATGGTCGGCGATTTTTGCGCCAGTCGGGCAGCGTATTCGAGCGCGCCGTCGAGTAGTTCCTGGCGCGGCAGGACGCGATTGACAAGTCCCATGCGCGCCGCTTCGAGCGCGGAGATCGGCTCGCCGCCGAACAGCAATTCAAAAGCCTGGTGACGCGAGATCTGGCGCGGCAGGTGGACGTAATGGATGGCCGGGATCACGCCGACGTCGATCTCGGGGTAGCCGAGATCGATGTCGTCGGCGGCGAAAATCATGTCGCAGTTAATGGCCAGCGTCATGCCGGCGCCGCGCGCGGGGCCGTTGATGACCGCGATGCTCGGCTTGCGCAGGCGGTATTGGATATCCATGGTGCGCATATAGAACTTGTCGACAAAATGACGCAGGTCGAGGGCATCACCGGCAGCGATCATTTTGAGATCCATGCCGCCGCAGTACATGTTGTCGAGCGCACTGGCGATCAGCATCACCCGCACCTGCGGGTCGTTGTCAGCGCGCAGCATGGCTTCGTGGATGGCATCGATCATCGGGTGATCGATAGCGTTGACCGGTGCACGGTGCATACGCAGGATAGCGACGCGGTCAGTTACTTCGTAGTCGAGGCGGTGGGTTTCGGTCATGTGTGGGTCCGTCGAGGGCAAAGCAAGGTCAGCATAGCCCCTTGTACGGCTGCGCCGCACCATCAGGTATTCTTGCGCATTCATTACGACGGGCGGGATACATCTAATGACGCGACCGAGGCGGATCGGACTTATGCTGTGGCCGGCACCGGGCCTTGATGCCGGTTTCGAACGCGGGCAGTGGGCGGAAGGCGCGGGCTTCGACGATTTGTGGCTGCCGGACGGCGAGGGCATGCAGGATCCGATCGCGCTGGCCGCGGCGCTCGGTGCGGTGACGCGCAAAATCCGCCTGTGCACGGGTATCGTGCCGGTTTTCAATCGACCGCCGGCGGTACTCGGCACCGGTGTGATCGCCGCCGAGCAGCGCGCACCGGCGCGTTTTGTGCTCGGCCTCGGCGCCTCGACCAGCAATATGATCGGACGCTGGTACGGACTCGACTACACCAGTCCGCTGACGCGGGTGCGTGAAACCGTCGCCCTGCTGCGCGGTATTCTGGACGGCAACAAAACCGATTTTGACGGCGAAACACTGCACAGCCACGGCTTCGTGCTCAAGGAACGGCCGACCGCGCGGGTGCCGATTTATCTCGGCGCGATCGGTCCGAAGATGCTCGAGCTCGCCGGCGAGGTGGCCGATGGCGTGCTGCTCAACGACTATACGCCGCCGGATCGCCTCGCCTGGGCGCTCGAGCAGATCGCGCGCGGCGCCCGACGCGTCGGGCGCGACATCAGTGACCTCGAGATCGTCAAACGCCGCGCCATGTTTGTCACCGACGACGAGCAGGCCGGGCTCGATTATTTCCGTCGCTCGGTGGGTTTCTACGCTTCCGCGCCGGCCTATCAGGCAGTCATGGAGCGCCTCGGTTACACCGGCGCCATCGCCGAGATCCGCGCGGGCTATGCCGAACGTAACCGCGCCCGGATCGCCGCGGCGATCAGCGACGAGATGGTGCGCAGACTGGGTGGTTTCGGTTCACTCGCGGAATGCCAGGCACTGGTCCGCGCCGATTTCGAGGCCGGCATCGACACCGTGGTGGTCAGTCCGCAGGGTGGTACGGCGACGGCTTTTGCGCGTGGTGCAGCGGCCTTCGCCGCGGGTGCGTTCAGTCCGGCGTCCTGATCACGGCGCCGGCCGCGTCAGACCCTGCAACGCGGCGGCCTGCTCGCGAAGCAGTTCGGGGCCGCCCAGGGCCTGGCGATTGAAACCGATGCGCTTGAACCAGTAATGCAGGCCGAGCAGATCGGTAAAGCCGATACCGCCGTGTACTTCGGTCGCGGTGCGAGCGACAAAAGTGCCGACTTCGGCGACGTGGGCCTTGGCATGACAGGCGGTCAGGCGCGCCTCCGCGGGCAGCGCCTGCACGGCGTGGGCGGCGTACCACAGCATCGCCCGGCACGGTTCCAGTTCCGCAGCCATTTCCGCACACAGATGTTTGACGGCCTGGAACGATCCAATCAGGCGGCCGAACTGTTTGCGCTGCCCGGCGTAGGCAACCGCGGCATCGAGCATGTGCTGGGCCGCGCCCAGCGTATCGGCGACCAGCATCACGCGTGCAACATCGAGCAATCCGGCGACGATTTCGGGGTCGGCGCTGAGCAGGACGCCGCGGGCCCCGGCCAGGACCAATTCGCCGCTGCTGCGGGTACGGTCGATGGTCGTCAAGGTCCGTGCCTGCAAGCCCTCAGCGTCAGCGGCAAGCAGAAACAGCTGGCCGTCGACGGTGGCGACAAACAGGTAGTCAGCCTGCGGATCGAAAACAAACAGTGCGCGCCCCGACAGTCGTGTGCCGTTCGCGCTGACCCCGGCGTCATCGCGGGCCGCGGCCACTTCGCTGAACGCGAGTCCGGCACTGGCGTGGCCATCGACCAGCTTGGCGAGCACGGTATCGCGTATCTCGGTGTCGGCGTGTTGCAGCGCCAGCGGCGCGATCACGGCGCTGGCGAGGAACGGCGCGGGCGCCGCGTGGGCGCCGAGGCATTCGGCTACCAGCGCGGCGTCGAGGATGCTCAGACCAACCCCGCCCTGGCTTTCGGGCACCAGTAACGACGGCACGCCGAGTTCGACCAGCCCCCGCCACAGGGCCGCGGCGTCAGCGCCAGCGGCCACCTCGCGCAGCAGTTCGACGCCGGCGTGCTCGTCGAGATAGCGATTGATGCTGTCCCTGAGCGCACATTGTTCAGTCGACAGGCCGAAATCCACTACGAACGCTCCGCTGACGGCAGCACTTTGGGTTCTTTCGGCAGGCCCAGGCCACGCTCGCTGATGATGTTTTTCTGGATCTGCGAAGTGCCGCCGCCGATGATCAGTCCGAGGTAGAACATGTAGTTCCACTGCCACTGGCCGTCGTCACGGAGGTAGGGGTTATCGGCGTAGGCGAGGCCGAACTCGCCCATCGCGTCGATCGCGAGTTGTTCGAGTTCGTGACGCAATTCAGTGCCCTGGAGTTTCACGATCATGCGCGCGAGTTGCGCGGGTTGCTGGTTGACCCTGGCTGACAGCAGGCGCAGATCATTGAAGCGCATGGCCATGACCCGGCCCTGGATGCGCATCAGCCGGTCGCGAAATACCGGCTTGTCGATCACGCGTTCGCCAGCGACGGTCTCGGTTTTCATCAGCTCGATGAGGGCGTTGAGGCGGGTCAGCGCGATATTCGGATCGCCAAGCAGCTCGCGTTCGTGACCGAGGATGCTGTTGGCGACCTGCCAGCCCTGGCCGCGCTGACCGACGATTTGATCGACCGGCACCCGGACGTCGGTGAAAAACACTTCGTTGAAGTTGGCGTTTTCGGTCATGTCGTGCAGGGGGCGGACGTCGATCCCCGGGGTATCCATCCTGAGCAGCAGAAACGAAATGCCCTCATGCCTGGGAGCATCGGGTTCGGTGCGCACCAGGCAGAACATCCAGTCCGCGATATGCGCGGTGCTGGTCCAGATCTTGGAGCCGTTGATTATCCAGTGGTCGCCGTCGAGTTCGGCCCGCGTGCGCAGACTGGCGAGATCGCTGCCGGCCTCGGGTTCGGAGTAACCCTGACACCAGATCAGCTCACCGCGCAGGGTAGGCGCAATGATCGTCTGCTTCTGCGCTTCCGTGCCCAGCTCCAGCAGGGTCGGTACGAGCATGGCGATGCCCTGGCCACCGAGGCCGGGGCTGACGTTGGCGGCGGCGAACTCGTCGGCGATGATGCGGGTTTTGAGAATATCCGGCTCGGCGCCGAAGCCGCCGTACTCGCGCGGAATGGTGCGCGCGGTATAACCCTGCTCGAGCAGGGTGCGCTGCCAGGCCAGCGCCCGTTCGGAACGGTATTCGCGCTGCCTCGAGGGCGCCTCAACGGCGTGTCGGTGGAGGAAGTCACGAACCTCCGCACGGAAAGCTTCGTAGTCGGGTCCGAACGACAGATCCATGGTCTACTCCTTCAGGGCGCCGGGCGTGCCTGCTCCAGTTCGGCGGCGAATTGCTCGAGCAGCGGGATCAGCGTCTGCAGATGTTTCTGCACGCCGGCGCTCCAGCCAAACTGGAGGTTCTCGGTATAGGCAAGGCGCGCCTGGTCGAGGACCAATTCGCCATGGTGTTCGCTGGCCAGAGTCCGCAGCGCGCGCCCCGATACCGTGGCGAGCAGGGTTTCAGCCACCGCTGCGGCGTTACTCGTCGCCCAGCCGTCGCCGCTCGAAGCCTGTTGCAAAACCGGATCGCTGATCCGCGGATCGGATTCGGCATCGGATGCGTGGCCGGTTGCCCGTCCGATCGCGAGCGCCGCCTGGGTCATTTTTGAACTCATCGGGCGCTCGCCATGGCCGGCACTGATCCGCAGCGTCGGTTCGCATGCCACGCCGAAGCTGACGGTAAAGCCGGCGTGGGTCGAGCGTGTGCTGCCGGTACCGTGGCTGCGTGTCCAGTTTTCGATGACCACGTGGCGACCGTTGAGTTCACCTTCGACGCGCGGGACGCGGCGCCCGAAGATCGGATGGGTCAGACCGAACACCGCTTCAAAGGTCGGGCTCAAACCGTAGCTGCCGGCGACCCCGCCCAGGTAGCGTCGTTCGCGGTCGAACTGCAGGCGCAACAGCACCATGCCCGCCACAACCAGGGCGACGCCAATCAGCAGGTAATTCAGTACCGTTTGCATGAGTTCTCCGCGATGAGGGTCCGCGCTGCAGCTGGCAAGCGTAACGCGGGCGTCGATATCGTGTTGAGACCTGATCCACGGCCAGGCAGATGGCCGGTTTCCCGCACGGCCGCCGGAAAACTTCAGTCGACGCTGGTTACGGCGTTTTCGAAGCCCAGATCGCGAGGCGGTGGCGCATGGCTTTCTGCGAGACTTCGAGTTCTGGCAGCGGCTGAATAATTTTGTCGTGGACCAGCAGGCGATAAATGTATTCAATTTTGAGTGCCGCCGAGTCGGTTGCTTCGAACTCGACCACGCCGCGCTCCTCGCCGTATTTCACGCCTTGCGCGATCGCCTTTTTGACCAGCTCGGCTTCGTTCTTGAGTTTTTTCATGCCTGCTCCCGTGGCGCTGATCCCGGCTTATGCGGCCTGTTGATCCCATACCCGCCGCGCGAAGGCCGGATAGGGTCTGGCGATACACGGCGCCACCCGATCGCGGATCAGGCTCAGCGTGGTTTCGTCCGGCGCATCGGTAGCGGGCGGCGCCGCGCTGTAATCGAATTCGAAACCGGTTTCGTCCAGCACTTCTTCGAGGGTATGGCCGGGATGCACGCTGGCGAGTCTGAAGCGGGCGCGGCTGCGTTCAAACAGAAACACGCACAGACCGGTGACCAGCGCATACGGACCGCCCGGTCGATAGACCTGCGGCTCGCTGGTGCCGGGCGCGCTGATGAAATCAACGCGCGGCACAAACACGCGTCGCGAATGTTCTTCGCGGAACAGGATCACGCGCGGCACCAGGAAATACAGGTAGGCGGAACCGAATGCCCCTGACCAGCGCACGTCCTGGTTCGGGTACGGGCCGATGCCGGTGAGGTTGATATTGGCCTGGCCATCGATCTGGCCGCCGCTCAGGAAAAAGGCATCGATGCGGCCCTGGGCGGCGCAATCGAACAGATCGACGCCGCCATCGATGCGGTAAGGCTCGTCAAGCGCACCGATGATCGATACTTTTTTGCGCCCGCCGCTGCGTTCGCGGGCCAGTAGTGCGGCCGAACCGGGGATCGGCGACAGCACGCCGACCGCGATATGCCGCGCCGGCTCGAGCATCGCTGCGATGGTGGCGATCAGCAATTCTTCCGCGCTGTGGTCCATGCTCGGCGACTCAGGCCGCGACCGGTGTCGGCTGTGCGATATGCTCGGCCAGCCAGGTGTCGAAACCGGCGCTGCTGACGGCCGCGCGCGCATAGGTTTTCAGGACGGCGCTGTCGAGTTCGTAATGGGCCGGCAGGTTGAGCGGCCAGGCACCGCGCGGCGCCGCGGCAATGCCATCGACGTACAGGGCGTTAAGGCACGCTGCGGCGTAGGTTTCGTGTTCAAGCAGATTGAAGTCGACAATTTTTTCGACCGTCACATAGCTGGCGCGCGCGGCGTGAGCCATGATTTTCACCTCCGCCTGCCGCCCGATGTAAACGTTGCCGTAGCGGTCGGCGAGCGGCGCGTGGAACAGCGCCGCGTCGGGGGTGATGGCCGGCAGCGCGACGATCGGATCGTCAGCGGCAAAAGGATTGTCGATGACGCGGAAGTCGGGGCGGTTGGCCAGGATGTCGGAGCCGATGATGCCGCGCAGGGGCATGAAGGGAATACCTTTTTCGGCGGCCTGCAGGCCGGCATAAATGGCCGGGCAGGTCGCGTCCAGAACCGTGACCTGGCCGGCTTTGACGGCGGCGATAAAGCGTGGGGCGAGTCCGAATTCGCCGAGCGTGATGCCAGCGGTCTCGACGGTCTTGACGCAACCGGCGCCGATGAGCAGGTCCGGCAGCAACCCACCGGTGGGCACTGTGACGATGTGCAGGTCGCGTACGCCACGGCCGATCAGGGCACGCCCGAGCGCCATCGGTACGCCGTTGTCCTTGAACAGGGCTACTCGAGCGCCGTCGCCGATACACGCGGCGAGGCTGGCGACGGAGTCGTGGACGGGCGTGTTGTTCATGGTGGCGCGAGGTTCGCGATCAGGCCTGTTCGACTTCGCGCAGGTTGCCGTCGGCGTCGATCTCCAGTCCGGCGCCGCGGGCCATGTCCTTGAGCGAATCGGGCCAGCCGACGCGGCCCGGATCGTGGCCGCCAACCACCGCCAGCATCATCGCACTCTCGTCACCGACATTGCGGAAGCCGCGCATGACATGTACTGGCACCGAGACGACATCGTAGGGTTCGAGGATCACCTCGCGGTCACCTTCCGGACCCCAGAAAATCGACCAGCGACCGCTCAGCGGTACAAATACTTCCTGGGTCAGGTGCGAGTGCAGGGCGGCGCCCTTGCCGGGTTCGGCGCGGATCATGGCGAGGTGAAAATCCTCGGCCTTGAGCGGTGGGCGCATGTCGGGGTCCTCCTGAACGCCACCGCCGATGATGCCGAAAATCTCACGTTCGTGGCCGGGGATACGGGTATCGAGAAACGCCTTGGCGGAACTTTTCTGGTCCTTGAAACGCGCGACATGCCCTTCCATCTCGGCGACGCTGTAATTGACATCGGAAATCTCGGCGACCTTGACCATGGTGTTCCCCCGTACTGGTTGTTGCCTACAGCGTAGTATTTCCGCATCGGAGCGACAAGCGTGCGGCGCCGCAGTAAAGCTACCGCGACCTGCGACCGCTATCGTTATACGTTTTGCCATCACGGACGATCCGGCCCCGCGCGGCCGGACTACAGGGACCTTCATGAAAGCATCCGACTTATTTGTACAGTGCCTCGAGGCCGAAGGCGTCGAGTACATTTTTGGGGTCCCGGGCGAAGAAAACGCCGACTTCATGATGTCGCTGGAGCAATCCGATCAGATCCGCTTCGTCCTGACCCGCCACGAACAGGGCGCCGCGTTCATGGCCGAGATCTATGGCCGCCTGACCGGCCAGCCGGCCGGTTGCCTGGGCACCCTGGGCCCCGGCGCGACCAACCTGATCACCGGCGTCGCGGATGCCAATATGGATCGCTCGCCGATGCTGGTGCTGACCGGGCAGGGGTCGACCGCACGACTGCACAAGGAATCGCACCAGATCATGGATGTGGTCGACATGTTCGGTCCGGTCACGAAATGGGCGACGACGGTGTACAACGCGGACACGATCCCCGAAATCGTGCGCAAAGCGGTACGTATTGCGCGTTCGGAGAAGCCCGGCGCGGTCCACATCGAATTGCCCGAAGACGTCGCCGAGCACGAAACCAGCAAGGCGCCGATGCAGCCGCGGCGCTATCGCCGTCCGGGTCCGGACGACAAAATCACCGACCGCGCGTTCGAGCTGCTCGCTCGCTCGCGGCGTCCGGTGATCATCGCCGGCAACGGCACGATCCGAAAACGCGCCGCCAGGCAGCTGCGCAAATTCTGCGCGCAGACCGGCATCGGCGTGCTGAGTACGTTCATGGCCAAGGGCGCGGTCGACATGGATGCCGAGTATTGCCTGTACACCATCGGTCTCGGCGCCAAGGACATTCCGACCCTCGCCATCGATGAGGCCGACCTGGTGATCACGCTCGGTTTCGACATGGTCGAGTATCACCCCGGTCTGTGGAACCCGAAAGCCGACAAAACCATCATCCACGCCGATTTTCTGCCCGCCGAGATCGACGAACACTACCATCCCGAAATCGAGCTGGTCGGCGATCTCGCCCACACCCTGTGGATGCTCAATGAGCGCGTCGCGGCGCGCGGCGCGCCGCAGTTCGATACCAGCGTCCGTGACGAGGTGCGCCGCCGCATGCAGGCCGAACTGGCCGTCCACGCCGACGACGACACCGAGGGTTCGATCCGGCCGCAGAAAATGTTGTGGGACGCCCGTACATTGCTCGGTCCCGACGACGTGCTGCTGTCCGACGTCGGCGCGCACAAGATGTGGATCGCGCGCCATTATCACTGTCACGAGCCGAATACCTGCCTGATCCCGAACGGCTTCTGTTCCATGGGCTTTGCCCTGCCCGGCGCCATCGCCGCCGCCCTGGTGCATCCGCAACGCCGCATCCTCGGCATTGCCGGCGATGCCGGTTTTTTGATGAACGTACAGGAAATGGAAACCGCCCGGCGCCTCGGCGTGCGGCTGACGATGCTGGTGTGGGAAGACAAGGCCTACGGCCTGATCGCCTGGAAACAGGAATCGCAGTTCGGTCGTCATACCGACCTGGCATTCGACAATCCGGACTGGATGGCGCTGGCCGCCGCCTTCGGCTGGCACGGCCATAGCGTGACGCGCAGCGCCGAGTTTGCCGGCGTGCTCGAGCAGGCACTGGCCGAAGACGGACCGAGCCTGGTGGTGGTGCCGGTCGACTATCGCGAGAACATGCTTCTCAACGCGCGACTCGGTGAACTCACCGAGCCCGGCATGACGACGGCCTGAGCCGCGCCGGTCACGATCGCCGGGCAGCTTGGCATCGTGCATAGCGATACCGGCGGCGATAATCACATCATCCTATCAATCAATATGATGCGATGATAAACGCCGGAAATGCCGCCAAACATACCCCTACATCGTGCGTTATGAGCTGTGAGCTCAGGATGGAGTTTCCGTCACCTCCGTGGTCTTTCGTGGCAACAGAATTCAGGCCGCGCGGTGGCCCAGTTCGCTGAGCTTGTCCAGCGTATCAGGGAACTGCCGGACCATCAGGATCAGCGCGGCAGCCTGGGCATTCGGTCGGGCCCGGCCCTGCTCCCAGTTCTCCAGCGTGCGCGTCGAGACCCTGAGGCGGCGCGCGAATACGGCCCGCGAAACTCGCAGCCGCTCGCGGGTTTCGCGGATCAGGTCCGCGTCTACTTCGAGAGGAGGCAGCTCCTCGACATGGTGAGAGCGAAGGGTGATCTTGCCCTCGCGCTGCGCGCGCATGGCATCGATCCCCTCTATCAGTTCGTCGGACAGCTTACGCTTCTGCTTCATCGTCCCTACTCTGAGTCGCCGTTTCACGGATAGTCACAGTCACGGCCGCGGACTGCAGGCGAGTCAGGATGCACGCTCGACCGCCTTCAACGACGCGAGCAAACTGGGCACGTCATCCCGGACGACGCTCCAGAGCGTGTCGTCATCCACGCCCAGGTACCCGTGAATGAGCTTGTTGCGCGTCGCAATGATCATTCGCCACGGGATCTCGGAATGGGCGTTGCGGACTTCGTCCGGGATGTGCGTTGCCGCCTCGCCGATGAGTTCCAGGTTGCGGAGTGTCGCGTCATAGATAAGCTCGTTCGCCACGAACCCGGCTTGGTTGAGACCAGCGGTGTAGGCCATGACCTTACCGGCGAACGCGATCATGTCGTCGAGGTAGAAACGCCACTCCCTTGTGGCGTCAGACATCGACGCGTTCTCGTTCAATGTAAGGGCGCAACTCTCGACGCAGAGCCTTGTCGGTAACCAGGTCGACAGGGCAATTGAGCAGGTCCTCCAGGAAGAACTGGACGCCGAAATAGCGTTGCGACGTTGCCGGGCCGTCGAAAGAGACCAGGATGTCGACGTCACTGGCGTTACTTGCCTCGCCCCGGGCGGTAGAGCCAAACAGCGCCAGCCTGGTCACACCGAAGCGGACCTGCAACTCATCCTTGTTTCGGGACAGGAGATCGAGGACGTGTTGTCTATCCATCACTCAGACTCATCCGCTCTCGAGTTAAACCTGGATCCAAGTAGTGTACTTTAACCCCGGTGCACATTTATGACGTAGACACATAGAAGATTGTGTCGGGCAATTCGGGCGTATCGAAAGTCACGCCCCAGCGTAACATACGCAAGTTGCGTATGATATCAATCGCCGGATTAGGCCAGCCGGTAACCCATTGGCCAGGTCGTGTTCTCACGCAAGGCGATCAAGCCAGTTGCAGGAAGTATTCGTGATGCAATCCGCCAAGCGCAGGGCGAGCTGCCGCAGTTAACGAGGCCGCCGCCACGCGAACCGGCGAAGGATCAGTTCTCACCATCCAACAACCGCGCGTGACCATTTTTGGTGTTTGAATGTGAGACACCAGCACTGTGCGCGGTCCGACCGGTGGATTCCTCAGAAGTGCTTCCGTTCGAATGACACGCAGCCCGTGCCACACGACGAAATTTCGAGTTTTTTCCTCCTGCGCGCGCATACAACGTTGCGCGACGATTGGCCCGAACCTGTCCAAGGTTGTCCCGAAAGAATCTATGCGTGTCCCGCGACAGACGTCTAGCATAGCAATCCTATCCAATTATTCGCGGCCCATGCTATGAAAATTCGCCAGATTCGAAATGCCACGCTCGTCATCGAGTATGGCGGCAAGCGGTTTTTGACCGACCCGTGGTTCGGCCCGAAGGGCGCCATTCCGGGCTTTGAGGGGACACCCAACAGCCACCTTCGGAATCCCACGGTCGACCTGCCCGTGCCCGTAAACGAGCTAACGGACGTGGATGCCGTGATACTCACCCATGTCCACCCGGATCATTGGGATGACGTCGCGGCAGAGGCCCTGCCGAAGGACATTCCGTTCTTCGTCCAGCACTTCGGTGACCGCGACACGATCGCGGCGGCAGGATTTAGCAACGTTCGCGTAATGACCGGAAATCCGGAGTTCGAAGGGGTCAAGCTCATCAAAGTCCCGGGTCAGCACGGTTCGGACGAATGTTTGCAGACGATGTATGACGTTCTGGGCGAGGTCACCGGTGTCGTGTTGAAGCATCCGTCGGAGAAGACGCTCTACCTCGCCGGTGACACGGTGTTCAACGATTACGTCGCGGGAAACCTGAACACGTTCCGCCCGGACGTCGTGGTGCTCAACTGCTGCGACGCGCAAGTGACGGATCTGGGCTCCATCATCATGAGCAAGGACCACGTGAAAGAGGTGTATCAGACCGCGCCGCAGGCGACGATTGTCGCGAGCCATATGGAAGCGGTGAACCATGCCACGCTGACTCGGCGAGAGTTGCGTGAATTTCTCTCGGAGAACGGCATGGTCGATCGCGTACTCGTACCCGAGGACGGCGATACCTGCAGCCTCTGATTTTTAAGAACGCATTCGACTCGGCAAGCAAGAATGGAGGGTAATCAAGTGTCACTCGAAGAAAACAAGCAACTCGTGCGCCGCTTCTACGAAGCGATTGAAAAAGGTGATTTCAATGCACTGCACGACATGGTCCACGACGATTTCGTCTTTTATAACCAGGTCGACACACCGTGGCCTGGCGTTCAGGGCCTGATTGATTCCGAGAAGAAGAATTTCGATTCGTATGAGCGTTACCGATTTCCGATTGAAACGCTCGTTGCGGAGGGCGACAAGGTGGCGGCTTACATGCTGTTCGAGGGTGAAGGATATTGCTCGGACACCTTCGGCATTCCGGCTAATGGCAAGAACATCCGCATCTCACTGATGATGCTGCTCACCATCAAGAACGGAAAGATTGCCGAAAAGCGTGCGCACTTTGACATGGCGGACTGTGTTCGACAATTGTCAGCTTGACCTCGGCCCAGATAGCTCTCGGCGCCGGCTGCGTGATCGATGGCGACGGTTGAGTCGCGGACGCGCAGGTCCGCTCGTTGCCAGTTCGACCTGGCCTTGTGATGTGAGCAGTGAACACCTTTATTTTCCCAACCGCCCCGGACAGCCAAGTGCCAGATTCCGATCACCACCCTGCTAGGGCCTGTTTATCTTTCGTTATTCAACGCTGTAGCCCCTGAAAAACCACCAGACAAGGCGTGACGAGCGCAGTTTGGTGGTTCCAAATAAGCGAGGAACAACGCAGTATGGTGGTTTTTCAGGGGCAACCCGGCTCCTATATATGGAATCGTTTGGGCTGATGCCATTTTTGCGTCCGCCTGCGTTGGTGCTCGCTCGTGTAGCCGGGCTACACCACGCTCGCTTCGCCTTCTCGAGCCGCAAAAATGGTCTCGGCAGCGTTGAACAACGAAAGATAAACAGGCTCTAGGAGGATCCATGAAGAGTGAATCGAGAATAGAGGCCAGGCGCATCTGCGCCATGTTCAAACGCTTAGTTGCAGATGTGCATGAAGGAATAGCGCATCGGTTATCTTCGAGAAATCGTATCCTGCGCGCGTTTTCCGGAAATCTCCGAAACGCGCTCGCTTGCCGTCACTGCGACCGCCTGATGACGCGAGTGCGCGGTCACGCGGGGTCTATGGCGGGGTGCAAGTTCTTCTTTGTCATACTGCTCGGCTCACACATCGCAGGGGTTGGTGCGGCGGGGGGCGGGGACGACTTGCCAGGGTCAACGGCCAACCTCTCGCCGGAAGCCGTCCTGGCGGCCTCGCGGCTCGTGAAGTCCGGCAAAGTCTATTCGCTCGCAATCGAGACCGGACCGGATACGCCTGCCTGGGCGTGGCGCAACTACCAGGTACTCACCGACCGAATCTTCATAGACGACAAGAGTACTTTCGGCAGCAACAAACTGCAGGGCTTCGACGAATTCGTATGTTCATGGTTGGGCATCGGTACCCAGATCGACGGGTTCGCGCACATTGCGGCGGACGGCAAGCATTACGGCGGCCTGCCAAGCAGTGCAGTCATTCGTCCGAACGGTGCCGTGCATTACAGTATTCACAACGTCCAGCCCATCGTCGGACGAGGCGTACTGCTCGATGCGACGCAACTAGCTGACACCGAGATACTGCCGGCCGGATATGCGATTGACAGGGCCGCCGTCGAGAAACTCGAAGCCCGGTCCGGGCTGGCGATCAAGCGGGGCGACATCGTGATCTTTCATACCGGGTGGCTGTCCGTCGCCGCTAGCGATGCCAAGGCATTCATGGCGGGTGAGCCCGGCCTTACGACCGATGCAGCACAATACCTCGCCGACCGCGGTGTCGCAGCAGTCGGCGCGGACAACCATTCCCTGGACGTCATGCCCGAAGTCGATCCCGACGAATTCCTGCCGGTTCACACCGAACTGCTTGTCAAGCGCGGCGTCCACATCCTGGAAAATATACGGACCGCAGAACTCGCGCGGGACGGTGCGCGGGAGTTCCTGTTCGTGTTGGCGGCGCCCCGACTGGTCGGCGCCGTGCAAGCACCCGTGCATCCGATTGCCATTCGTTGACCGGTGGGACGACTGTGCGCTTCTCAGGCGGCCAGGAAATGTGCATAGGTGAGATAGGTGTGCGCGTACGTTTGTTGCAAGTGCCGCCCCGCGCAGCGCTTATGACCGCAGGTCACGGTGATCGAGTACCGCGTCAGGATGACCTGCTCAACCCGGCGCACTCACGGTCGCGCGCGCCGGCTCCCGTTAGACACGACGCGGTACGTGTTGAACGTTCCCCGCTGCCGCATCAATGACTGCCTCTTGGTGGGACATGAGTTCCTGTCCGCCCAAGGCCTGGTGATATTCCAGGAACGGGTCGGCGATGCCCGTCCTGCGACCAGATATTTCCTCCATCACGGCCAGACCGTAGAAGGGTACAGTCCACCGCGAGTAACCGCCTTCGTGGGTAAAGACCAGGCGGCCATCGCACAGCTCATCGGCTAGTGTCAGGAGTTTCCGCGTCAGTACGCGATAGCCTTCCGAGTTCATCATCATGCGTCCCAGCGGATCCATGACGCCTGCGTCGAATCCCGACGGAACGATGATGAAGTCGGGCCGGAAAGCCTTGAGGGCAGGGATCACCACGCGGTCATAAGCGGCGATGTAAGTGTCAACTCCGCTGCCGGGCGGCAGGGGAATGTTGAGATTCGTGCCGTGGGCGTCGCCCTCACCCAACTGATCGATAAATCCATCGTCGACGGGAAAGTTGCGATCCTGATGAATCGAGATGGTCAGAGCGCGCTTCTCTCCGTAAAAGGCTGCTTGCGTGCCGTTGCCGTGGTGAACATCCCAATCGACATACGCAACTCGTTCGAGGCCGCGCATATCCAAGAGGTAGCGGCCGGCGATCGCTGCGTTGGAGAACACGCAAAAGCCCCGCGACGCGGAGGGCGTCGAGTGATGACCGGCTGGGCGCAACAATGCATAGGCATTGTCGACCTTGCCATCCATTACCGTTTCGACGGCCATCAACGCGCCGCCCGCCGCCAGCAAGGCAATTTCGAATCCGCCCGCGGGGATGGGCATGAAAGGCTCTGCTTCACCACCGGTGACATGCGCGGATAACGCCCGTATCTGCTCAACGTGCTCACGGGTATGCACACGCAAGATATCAGCTTCCGAGGCGGACTCGGGTTTCATGCAGATCAGACTGTCCGCCAGGCCGCTCATCTCGATCAAATTCCGGATGCGGCGAACCGTTTCCGGGTCATAGGCGTGCCTGTCGGGTTGAACACTCCGTCCGTCAGGCCGGACGAGACCGGCTTCGTTTCCCAACTGGTACCAGGCATAGGCCTCGTGCCAAATGAATCCGGTTCTCTTGGTCATCAGGCTCTCCAAATGCAATTTTGAGGTTGATTATTCTTTTCTGTGCGCACGCGGACCGCTAAGACAGGTTCAGGTTCGCTGCAGGCACCATCCCGGGCTCCGAAAAATGCGTCCATGAAGCGTCGCGAATCGACGTTACAGCTTTGCTCTTCCAAGCTGCCACGCCAGTCTTAGGCAGACAGACACTACTCTGCTGCTCGGGCCGAAGTGCGGAAGCACTGCCACAATTATCCAAGATTCTAATAGCCGCCTGAAGCAATGTTCGGGTCGTTCGCCGCCAGGATTGGGCCAGAGTGTGACCCTAGAGTGCGCGGTACGCGTGCGGCATTCCATGCGCGCGTCCCTCCTCCATGCATTCGAGCAAAACCGGTCAGATCGCCTTTGCCAGTGAAATGCGGCCTGTTCCGCGTTCCCTGCTTCAGCCCGTTTCCATCGGTAGATCAGGATCGCTCGTCCATTCAGTCAGCGAGCCATCATAGAGCGCGACATTTCCGACACCGAGGCGGGCGAGCGCAAATACCGTGTTACTCGCCGCGATTGCTCCGCCGCAATATGCAATCACGCGTTCTTTGTCGAGCGCGCCGGCATCTTCGAATTGCTGCCGTAGTGCCGCATCATTGGCGAAGGTTTGCGTCGGCAGATCGACGGTCGTCGAAAACGGCACATTCACGCTGCCCGGGATTCGGCCGGGGCGCGCATAACGATGCGGCGGACGTCCCGCAAATTCATCCGGACTGAGCGCATTGATGAGACAGGCTGTGCCATCGCTGATGGTGGAGAGCACGTCATCACGGTTGGCGATCAGTCCGGCGTGCGGGCGGGCGGTAAAAGTCGCAGGCGGATAGTCCGGTGGAGTAGTCGAGGTCGGCAAACCGCGTGCGTTCCATCCCGTCCATCCGCCATCGAGCACGGCCGCGTTGTCGAAGCCGAAACAGCGCAGCATCCACCAGACACGGGTGGCCCAGGAATTCATACCGCGGTCGTAAAGTACGATGGCCATGCCGTCGCCGACGCCGATGGCCGACATGACCTGTGCGAAGTGATCCGCGGACGGCATGGCGTACATGAAATTCGCTTTCGAGCGGTCGGAGAGTTCGTTCAATAAATCGACATAGGTGGCGCCCGCAATGTGTGCCTCCTCGAATAACGGTCGGCCGCTCTTCATCACCAGCCCGTCCGCCGCCGAGGGCTCAAAATAATTGGGTAACTGCGAGGTGCATTCAACGATGCGAAGCGTCGGCGTATTGAGATGCGCGGCGAGCCAGTCGCAGTCGACCAGGTAGTTGCGGTCAGCCAGATTCATGGTTGTTATCTCCTGGGGGTTCGATAGCGAGCGTGGTTGATCACGGAATCAATGAGAGTGCAGGGGAGTGTAAGACGGATGATCATCCTTTGGCCCAATGATGCAAAGGCTGGCCCGATTCTGGCGGAATAGGTCCCGGCTGGGTCTACTTTTCCGACTCAAACGAAGCGAATCTTCAAACTTTATTCTGTGTCGCGGGAATTCCGGCAATGATAAGACGAACGGGATTTGCATCGCAGAGAAGCGGCCGCCTCGGCGTACCGCCGCTGGCAGAAACCCACGCCCACCTGCATCTCACGGACGAGCAGTACTGGGCAGGAGGCGGCGACCTCGCCGTCGCCATGAAGAACGTGGGTCCTGGCGAAAACGAGCTGCTCCGATAGCGAGGACGGTCGCGGCTCGAGTCCATGCGTCGATTGGCCTGATTTCATAACTGGAGTAAGGTTGGGCCACATCATTCGCTTAGGTAGTCGCTCATGACTTCAAGCCCAAGCCGGTACCTGGTTGCCGTCATCGCGTTCGAACGCGTCATACCTTTCCATCTCTCAGTGCCTTGCATCGTTTTCGATGCCGTTCCCGACGACAACCCGTTCGACGTTGTCGTCTGCGCGGGAGAGGCTGGCCCTTTGCGAACGTCGGCCGGGTTCGGTCTGACCGATCTCGCGCCGCTTGACGTGGTCGAACAAGCGGACGTTCTCGTGGTACCGGGCTGGCGGGATACGCTGGACCAACCGCCAGAGACGCTGCTGGAAGCCTTGCGGCAGGCACATGAGCGCGGCGCGCAGATCGTCGGACTGTGTTACGGCACCCACGTACTCGCCGCCGCGGGCTTGCTGGATGGCCGGCGTGCAACGACGCACTGGGAGCTTGCCAGCGAGATTGCCCGGCGCTTTCCCAGGGTTCAGTTCGACCCCGATGTGCTGTACGTCGAGGACGGCAGGGTCCTCACGTCCGCGGGAACCGCGGCGAGCATCGATGCCTGTCTGCACGTACTCCGGCAGCGCGTCGGCGCAACCGTCGCCAATCGCGTTGCACGGCGACTCGTTGTGGCGCCGCACCGCAAGGGCGGCCAGGCGCAGTTTATCGAGCAGCCGTTGCCAAAAGCCGCTTCAGATACGCGAATGGTGTATTTGATCGACTCCGTACGCGAACGCCTTCAAGAGCCGCATACCCTCGACAGCCTCGCCGGCGAGGTGGCGATGAGCCGACGCAACTTCACCCGACATTTCAAAGCGCTGACGGGAACGACGGTCAAGGCATGGCTGCTGACTGAGCGGCTGGCGCTGGCGCAAAGACTGCTGGAATCATCGGACCGCACCATCGACGGCATTGCCCAGGCGGCCGGGTTCGGCTCAGTCGCCGCGCTGAGGCAGCACTTTCGGGAAACTTTCAGCGTTTCGCCGACTGAGTGGCGCACCAGTTTCCGAACACCGGTCACGGCCGACATGAGCTATGCGCGATCCTCGTCTACACCGCGCGAGATTCGACCCGAGCGGCCGTTCTAGACAGGAATCGCAGTTCGGCCGTCACACCGACCTGGCATTCGACAACCCGGACTGGATGGCGCTGGCCGCCGCCTTCGGCTGGCACGGCCATAGCGTGACACGCAGCGCCGCTTTGCGCGGCTTGCGCGAGCCGCTAGGATAGGCCGGGTCCAAGCTCGGGAGCTTGCCCATGCCGCTCACGTCCTTATACCGGTTCGCGGTCTGCGGTGCTGCGCTGGTGGCGGCACTGTCGGCACTCGAGGCCGGTGCCGCGCCGGTCATGATCGCCGGGCAGCTTGGCATCGTGCATAGCGATACCGGCGGCGGGATTTATGCCGGCGCTACGAGCGGTACCTCATTCCTTGGCGCCATCGACGACGTAACCGCGAGTGGTTCGATTTCCGACGGCGTTTCGCTGACAGTTTTCGCTTGCTGTATCGCCGCCGGTGGCCTGGAAGTCAGCAATGACGTCATGCTCGATGCGGAACAGGCCACGCTGTTGAATACGCTGCTTGGCGTAGCGCAGTTTTCCGCCGGCGACACGGTCGACGAAGTAACCCTGGAAGGTGATGCGGAAACCGCCGGCATGGGGCGTATCGAAGTCGGCGTGTCGTGGGTCCTGGCAGCGGGGGCGTTCGCTGACGAAAACCCGTCGAACTATCCATTTGACCCCGCGCACCTCCTGGTGGCGCTGTTTTTCGTCGCCGAATTCGATGCCGGCAATGCGGAAATTTTCAACGCCACCGGGATCCTTGCGCCCGTGCCCCTGCCTGCCGCCGGCTGGCTGCTGGGGCTGGGGGCGCTCGCTGTTGCGCGACGCGGCAGGCGTCCTCAGCGCGCTTTCGGCCCGTAGGCGAGAAACACGTTACCCGGCATGCCGAACAGGCCGTAACCGGAACTGAAATAGACCCAGCCGTCGACAACCGTCACGCCGGCGCCCTTGATCGAGCCGCCACTGGCGGGGACGCCGTTGACGGTACTGTATTCGCCCTTGGTATCGACATCCCAGATGATGCGCCCGTCGCGGGTGTCGTAGGCGCGCATATGACCGTCCATGGCGCCGGAAAACACCACCCTGGGAATGAGCGTCGCGGCGGCCGGCTGGCCGGCATTACAGCCCGGGATCTCGACGCAGTCCGGTGCCGCGGCCGGGGTATTCCACACCTCGCTGCCGTCAGCGAACTTCAGCTTGTAAATGCCACCGGCGTGACCGGGCATGGAGCGGGTTTCCCAGACGTCGGAAATGGGCACATAGATATGCGCCTCGTCGGCGGCGAACCCCCACTCGATACCGCCCAGCACACCGCCCGGTGAAAGGCGTTTCTGCCATAGGATGGCGCCGTTATTGTCCGGGTCGATGGCGTGCATAACGCCGGATTTCTGTCCTGCCAGCAGGATACGTTTGCCGTCGGGTAGCGTGCGCAGAATCGCCGAGGAGCCGAAATCGACGTCCGGACCGCACCCTTCCTTGGCCACCGGATCGGCATTGGGCGCCACGCAGGCGGTAGTGAAGGCATCGTCGGCGGTCATCTGTACGCTCCAGCGGATCTCACCGCTGTCGAGCGCCATGGCGACGACTGCATCGCTGGTGGCCGCTGCCGGCGAGGAGTACGAGTCGCCGGTAGTGACGTACAGCACGCCAGCCTGGGGGTCGATGGTTGGCTGCGTCCATACCGCCGCGCCCGACGGTCCCCATAGCTGCACGCCGCTGGTCATTTTTTTGGTTTTTTGTGGTTCCTCGGTAATCACGTAGCTTTTCCACTTCCGGGTCCCGCTTTCCGCATCGTAGGCCAGCACGGCGCCGCGGAAGGTGCAGCATTCATAACTCGCCGACCCGCCGGCAAGTTCTTCGAACGAGGCGGTGCCGACGTAGAGCACGCCGTCGTGCATGATCGGCGACGATGTGATCATCGCCCACGGGTGCGCGTCGGCCTGGTCCTTCCACAACAGCTTGCCGGTGTTTGCGTCAAGGGCGTAAAACCATGCCTTACGGTCGCCAGCGTAGAGGCCGATGCTGCCGTCCGCGCGGGGCGCGACGATGATCGCCGCGCGTACTTCGCCGGCGGTCTCATACTTCCAGTGCGCGCAGCCGGTTGTTTTATCCAGTGCGTAGATGGCGCCGTTCGGTGAACCGATAAAGATGCGCTCACCAACCACCGCCGGCTGGGTCGTGACGGTCGTTGCACCGGCATGCCCGAAGGCCCACTTGAGTTCGAGCTCGGCCAGTCCGGCAGCGTTCAAGCCGGCCTGGGCGGCGGGTTGGGCATGGGTATTGTCGAGGTCGAGCCCCCAGCCGATCCAGCGCGGCTGCTGAAAGGCGTCAGCGCTGAGCGGCTTCGAATCGGAACACATGACGAGCTTTTCCTGGGCCTTGTCTTCGCTCACCGAGCCCCACGGAATGTCCGACAGGTAAATCGCCACCGCGCGTTTTTCGATCTCATTCAAAGCCGAAGCCTGCAGCGCCATCAGTCCACTGAGCTGGGCGTTGAAAATCTTCTCCGGCGGCAGCTTGGCGAGTTGCGCCGGACTCATGGCGCGTGGCGCCGGGTTGTCGTTATGACAGGCGGCACAGGCCTGCTCATACGCCTGTTTGCCGATTGCGCGGTCATCCGCGGCAGCAGCGCCGACCTGGCAGGCGAGGGCGCCGGCGGCGAGCAGAAACAAGCCGGCGCGGACCAGATGGCGCTGCCCTGTTGCGCAATTCGAGACTTGACTCATGGCGTGTTCCCCTACGATTTTCAGGTGCAGTGTTGGTAATCGACCCCAGTGTAACCGGGCGCCGTGCGTGGTGGCGGGTGCGTGGCCGCCGGTCTCGTTCGCGATGGTTTGCAGTGGCCTGCCGTGGTGAGCGGTGACGGGCGCGAATTATCGGCGCGAAACTTGAGCGAGATCAACAAAACACGAACGTTCTGCGCGACCGTAGCCGGTACGAAATCCGGCGCACTTGCGCGCGACGGGCCGGGATCCTGCCATACGGAACGGCGCGTTTTTCAAGGAGAATGACATGGCTGCACTGGCTGAAAATACCCGCCGCCTGGGGCAACCCGGCGACGCTGTCCGCATCGCCCGTTGGGCGCCTTCCCCGCACCCGCGCCTCGGACCCCTGGGCGCCGAACCGGAACTCAGCACCGAACACGCCGCGATCGTCGATACCCTGCGACGCTTCGCCGACAAGGAAATGCGTCCGGCCGGCACCGCACTCGACGCGATGGCGCCGGAGGCCGTGATTGCACCGGGCTCGCCGCTGTGGGACGTCTACAAAAAATTCATGGAGCTTGGTTTCACGGTCGATCTGCTGCTCGACATGGAACCGCGCGACCGCGCCACCGTCATGTGTCTGTTCTACGAAATCCTCGGCTGGGGCGACTCCGGGCTGGCCATTTCGCTCGGCGCTTCAACCCTGCCGCGCTACCTGTGCCGGCTGTTCGGCAACGATGAACTGGCGGCATTGTGTCCGAACGACCTGATCGGCTGCTGGGGCATCACCGAACCCGATCACGGCAGTGACACGCTCGACCCCGACCAGGCCGCGGCTCACCCGGGCGGTAACTACGGACGCCCGAACTGCATCGCCACACTCAAGCCGGACAAGGTTGTGATCAATGGTCAGAAATCCGCCTGGGTTTCGAACGGCACCATCGGTCAGGTCTGTATCCTGTACTGTGCGGCGGATTACGGCGAAGGACCCGACCCGGTGCATGGCGCGGTAGTCATCGTGCCGTGTACTACCAAGGGCGTCAGCAAAGGCAAACCCCTGGACAAGATGGGCCAGCGCGCGCTCAACCAGGGCGAGATCTTCTTCGACAACGTCGAGCTGCCGCTGACCCACGTTCTGGCCGGCCCGGACAACTATCAGCGCGCGGTCTATGCCATTCATACCGAGGCCAATGCCCTGATGGGCGCCACCTTTACCGGTGTTGCGCAGCGCGCTTACGAACTGGCCCACGCTTACGCCCACCAGCGCAAGCAGGGCGGCGCGCCGCTGGTGCGTCACCAGAACGTGGTCTACCGCCTGTTCCACATGTTCCGTAAAGTCGAGGCCAGCCGGGCGCTGACGCGGCGGGTTGTCGAGTACAACATGTGTGCCGAACAGCCGGCCCTGCATGCCGCCATGACCTCGAAAGTTACTGGCACCCAGACCGCGTTCGAAGTTGCCAGTGAGGCCCTGCAGATTTTCGGCGGCAACGGCATGACGCGTGAATATCCGATGGAGAAACTGCTGCGTGACGCGCGCGCTTCGATGATCGAGGACGGCTGCAACGAGATCCTCGCGACCCTGGGCGGCTATGCGCTCACCGACGCGGAACTGTTGTAAGCTTTTGGCCCTCAGGCGGGGGCACAGACGAATGAACCATGCAGGTCGAGCCGGCGCGGTCCGGATAGTGGAGGGTGGCGTGCGCACAAGCGCCGCCGCGGGGGTGGCCCGATGAGCGCGGGTGATCCGCTGATCCTGGCCAACCTGATCGCGGCACGCGTAGCGACCGACCCGGATCTCGACGTGCTGACCTTCGTCGAAGTGCTGGCAGACGGTACGCTGGCCGATCAGACGCGCACTTACGCGCAATTGTGGCGCCACGGCCAGCGTGTCGCGGCGGCGCTGGACGCGCAGGCCATGCAGGTCGGCGATGCCTTTGGCGTGGTCATGCAGAACCACCCGGAGTTTGTCGACACCATGGTCGGCTCGTCGATTGCGGGCACGGTGTTTGTGCCCATCGACCCGCGCACCCGCGGCCAGAAACTTGCCTTCATGCTCAACCACGCCGGCTGTCGTGGCGTGGTGGTCGGCGACTACGCGCTGGCCAATGTGCTCGAGGTCGCGGCGCAGTGCCCGCAGCTCGAGTGGGTCTGGATCGTGCGTACGGGACCCGGCAGCGGCGATCACGGCCAGCTCAGCGCGCGCGACTTCGATGCCGTAATTGCCAGCGAGTGTGCGGACATGGCGGTCCGCGTTGTCGACGCCGAGCAGCCGATGCAGATGCTGTATACGTCCGGCACGACCGGCGATCCGAAGGCGATCCTGTCGCCCTATGCGCGCTTCGGTTTTGTTGCCGGCCTCGGCGCGGCACTCGGACTGCGCGAAGGCGACCGTCCGTACACGGGGCTGTCGCTGACCCACGCCAACGCCCAGCTGATCACGCTCGGCACGACGCTGCACATGGGCCTGCGTGGGGTATTCAGCCGCAAGTTCACGAAATCGCGGCTGTGGGACATCACGCGCGCCTACGGCTGTACAACCTTCAATCTGCTCGGCGGCATGACGACCGCGATCTACAGCGAACCGCCGCGTGCGGATGACGCGGACAATCCGGTGCGCTTCGTCCTCAGCGCGGGCATGCCGGCGGCGATCTGGAACGAATTCGGGCGCCGCTTCAAGGTCGATATTTTCGAGTTCTACGGTGCCGCGGAAGGCGGGCTGACCATGAATCCGCCGGGCCAGGGCCCGGTAGGCAGTATCGGCAAGCCACCACCGGGCATGGTTGGCCGCATCGTTGACGACAATGATGTCGAATGTGCGCCGGGCGAGCCGGGCGAAATCGTTTTTCGTAATGCCGACGGCAGCTGCCCGGTGATCGCGTACTACAAAAATGCCGAGGCGTCGGCAGCCAAAACCGCCGACGGCTGGTTGCGCATGGGCGATATCGGTTACCGCGACGAGGACGGCTGGTTTTATTTTTTATATCGCAAAGGCGGCGGTATTCGCCATAACGGCGATTTCGTCAATCCCGCGTTTGTCGAGAAAGAACTCGCCGAGCACCCGCAGGTCAACGATGTGTTCGTCTACGGGGTGCCGTCGGCGAATGGCGTGCCGGGTGAAAAAGACGTCGTCGCCGCCATCGTGCCGAGCGACGCAGCCAATTTCGATGCCGACGACGTGTTCGCCTGGTGTCGCGCCAAGCTCGAATCGAGTTTCGTGCCGTCTTACCTGCAGGTGGTCGATGAAATCCCGAAAACGGCTTCCGAGAAACCCCAGGAGCGGTTTCTTCTCGAGGCGTTCGACGCCGACGCTGACAACATCATCCAGCAGCGCTGATGCCGGGCCGCTGACGGCAACAGCGCTGGTCGTCGTTCAGAATAAGCCCGGCGCTTTCAACTCCAGGGCACGCTGCAGGTAGTCGAGTTCCGCCTTGCGCTCCGGCAACGGCGCCGGACGGGTGAACATCTTGTCGCGGGTCAGCTCGTCGACCACCGCCTGGCTGCGTGGATAGGGCTGGTCGAAGGTATTCATTGCGAACAACTCTTCAAACGGCACCCGCGGGCGCATGCCGCCTGCCTCCCAGTGTTCCATCGGATAACCGACGCATTGCAACAGGAGCAGTCGGCAGTGCGCCGGCACCCCCAGCACCTTGAGGATCGCTTCGCCCTCCGGGGTGCCGAGAAAACACGACCCGAGGCCGAGTTCGTAGGCCATCAGGTTGGCCTGGGCCATGCCCTGGCCGCAGTCGATCTCGTTCAGACCCGGTTGCTTGAGGTAGTCCTTGATGCCATCGAAAGCGGGCAGGAATTTTTCTTCGAGGGTCTTTTTCTTGAGTTCTTCGGGACCGAATCCGAGTGCGCCGATATCGAGCAGCTGGCGCAGACTGTCGCCCTGGTTTTCGACCACCTCGGGGTCCGTGTACCAGACAATGACCACCGGGGCGACGCGCAGCTGCCAGCCAACGACCACCGCCTTGAGCGAGTCGAGCACGGCCTGCGGTGCGCTTTCACGGTGAATGACAACCGCGCGCAACGAACTCAGGTTGCCCCAATGCGTGGCGATACGGGCGGCTTCGAGCATCATCTGGATTTTTTCCGGTTCGACCGGCATGTACGGCCGCAGGTAGCGTATCGATCGGCGTCGGCCTATGACTTCCCTCAGTTCCATCATTGTTCCCCTGTTGATATTGCGTGTCGAACTATAACCGAGCGGCCGTCCCGTGACCTACAGTCGCTGCCGCCGCTCGCGATTTCCGCGCCCGCTCAGCCGCTGGCGAGTAACTCGCGCAGGTGCTTGTCGACCTGCTCGTGGTAGCCGGGCTCGAAACCGAACAGACCGAAATGTCCGCCGATGCTTTTGATCGTGCGCAGTTCCGAGTTCTTGATCAGCTTCTGCTCGCGCCGGCAATCGGCAACCTTGAAAAACATGTCGGTATCGATAGGCATGACAAACGTCGTGGCGCTGATCCGGCCCAGCGCCGCTTTGAGATCCCCGTCGGTATGGCGGCTGACATCACCGCGCTGCCATTTCCAGGCCATGCACAGCAGGTCGTTGGGATCCATCTGGGTGAACAGGCCCTCCATGAAACCGACCTGAAAGTCCTGCAGCGATGTGCAGCCCAGCGCGCGCCAGCCTTCGCTGGCAAAAAATTCGGGGCACAGGCCCATCACCGACCAGATCTTGGCATGACGACGCAGTCCGGCATGCACCTGGGTATGAGATTCATACCAGCCATCATTGAAGTGCGGATCTGATGTGATCGCCTCGATGAGGATGTCGCCGTAAAGAAAATCGTGATCGGTGTTCCTGGCATAGCCGGCAATAGGGGCGGCGCGTTTGACCATGTCGGGAAACCGCACCGCCCACTCGTAAACCTGCTGGGCGCCCATCGAGCCGCCGACGACCAGCGCCAGGGACTTGATTTTCAGGTGTTCGGTGACGAGCTTATGCTGCGCGCGCACATCGTCGGCGATGCGTACGCGCGGGAATTTGGCCATGTTCCACGGCGGTGGCGTATTGTGCGGCGAACTGGAAATGCCGCTGCCGATCTGGTTGACCACGATGATGCAGTATTTCGACGGATCGAGCGCGCGACCTTTGCCGATGTAGAGCTGCTCGATGATTTTGCTGGTGCCCGAATACCAGGTCGGCACCAGGATGGCGTTGTCCTTGCGCCGATTGAGTTTGCCGTGCATGGCATAGGCGAGCTTGAGTCCATAGATATTGCCGCCATCCTCGAGCTCGAAATTACCCGCCTCGTATTCCAGCCACGGGCCGTGCAGTTCCTGCGAATAATAAGGATTTTCAAGCATACGTCGTCTCCGCGATGTAATGGCGGGCGGCCACGCGCTGGCCGCCCGGGCGCTGATCAGTAGATGCCTTTGTGCTGTACCCCGTCGACCACCAGGGTCGCGCCGGCGACCCAGTTGGCGCGCGGTGAGGCGATGAATACGATGGCATCAGCGACCTCTTCCGGTTTACCCATGCGGCCGAAGGGAATACCGGCGACAACACCGTCATACATGGCGCGGTTGCCCTGTTTGACCTGGTCCCAGAAGCCACCGTCGAAAAATATTGACCCCGGTGCGATGCAGTTCACACGGATGTTCTGCGGCGCAAGGTTCTGGGCCATGGTTTTGGCGTGATTGAACAGCGCAGCCTTGACCGCCGCGTAGGCCGGCGGCGAACCGGGCTCGAGGCCGGAAATCGAGGAGATGTGCACGATCGAACCGCCGCCGGCCGCGGCCATCCACGGCGTGACCTGCTGGGTGGCGCGCACGGTCGCCATGAGATCGATGTCGACGCTGACCTTCCAGCCGTCTTCGTCGTCGGTCATGCCGAAGCCGGACGGGTTGTTGACCAGGATATCGACGCCGCCGAGCGCCGCTTTGGCATCGTCGAGGAACTTCTTCAGTGCGCCCGCGTCGGCCACGTCGCAGGAGGCGGCGTAGGCCTTGACCCCGGCTGCCTCGATTTCTTTCGCGGTCTGATCGAGCGCGGCCTGACCGCGCGCGCAGATCGCGACATTCGCGCCTTCGGCGGCGAGGGCGAGGGCGGTGCAACGGCCAATGCCTTTGCTGCCGCCGGTGACGATGGCGTTTTTGCCTTTCAAACCAAGATCCATGCGTTTACTCCTTCTGTTCGGGATAGTTGGGCGTTGCGGTTTAAAGCGCCTCAGGCGGGTTTGCGATAAACGCCTTTGACGGTAATGGTACGGCCCTGCTCGTTATTGCGCATGGCGTTGTTCATTTTGAGTTCGACATCGTCCGGGACGATGACGGCGATGGTCAGCGTCGCCGGCGATGCGTTGGCAATGGCGGCGTTGCGTTTTCGCGCATTGGCGATCACCGCGGTGGTGGTGTCTTCGAGCGCAAGCTGCTCGAGGCCGGCCTCGGTAAGCAGTGCCTCGAGCCGTTCACGGGTTACCAGATGATTGATGTCCGCGCTGTCAGCCCAGAATGCCGGCAGGTGTACCGGCTCGCCGTTGCCTTCGAGTACTGCTTCGAATGCGAACCGGCCGGCGGGTTTCAACAGGCGCACAACCTCGGCGAAGAAGGCCGCCTTGTCGGCGACGTTCATGAGCATGTTCTGCGACCACACGCAGTCGAATTGGGCGTCGGGCAGCGGTACGCGGCCCGCGTCGCCGAGGGAGAAGTCGCACTGCGTCGCGAGCCCCAGCCGCGTGGTCAGGATCTGCGCGGCGCGGACGAACTCGTCGGTCAGGTCGACCCCGCTGATCCGGCAGCCGAACTCCGCCGCCAGGGTCCGCGCCGGCCCGCCGATGCCGCAGCCGATGTCGGCCACGTGCATGCCGGGTTTCAGTTCGGCAAACGCAGCCAGGTCGCGGGTCGAGACGATGCCGCCGCCGTGAAACTCGTCGAACGGGGTCAGGTCACGTCGCTCGGGCCTGAGCGGATCAACGCCCGCGCCGGCCAGCGCGACGTCGATGCGGGCGATGATGTCCTGCTCGCCATAATGGCGCGCGATATGTTGTTCGGATTGCACCGCGCTCAGCGCAGGTAATTGTGCAGGACCGCACCGTCGCCGAGGGTCAGGTCACTGCGGAAGTAATAACCGCCGAGGACTTTCTTGATCGGTATTTCGTCAAACGGGTCAGACGGCGAAGCACCGAATTTCAGGCTGCCGCGGCCCTTGTGGACTTCGCGGATCGCAATATTGGTCAGGGTGGTGGTGGTGAGCTGGTCGACTTCGGGCGGCGCCTTCATCGACACCGAGGGGATCAGTTTGTGTGCAACCCACTCGGAGGTTCCGGCGAGTTCTTCGGCGGTGCCGAATTCGGACATGCGCATGGCGATTTCGATCAGGGTAATGCCACCGCGCTGAACGATGCCGCTGGCAACGTCGTCCTTGAGGGTCATGCTCAGCTCGCCGAGTTTTTTTGGAAATCCCCAGATCTCGCGGCCGCCGCAGATCGCGACGTCGTTGTCCAGGATCAGGTAAATGCTGTAGTTCACCAGGCGGCGCTTGTACAGCGCGTGGGTGAAAATATGCGCCTCGTAGTAGCGTCCGAAGCCGGAACACATGAAATCCGCCAGCGACACGAACATGACATTGTCCTTGTTCGGCGTCAGCGGCTCGGGCACCAGGTTGCGCAGTACGCGAGGGTCGGTTTCAAAGCTGACCACCAGGTTCTGCGAATCCCGGTATTCAAACGGCGGGGTTCCGTAGAGGCCCGACAGTTCCGGCATGGAGTAGGATTTTGCGATCGATTTTGCCACGCGCTTGGTAGCCATGATGGTCTCCCCTTGAAAATATGCCTGGGACCCTGACGGGCTGGTGCAACCAGCGTCCCATCGCTGGTCGAGATGCCCTCGGGCGCGGCCATTATAGCCGAGCGCGGTGACGCGCCGTGTACCGCGCCGGGCCGAGGCAGCTCAGGTCAGGCGCTGGAGCAGGGCGCGGTGCCGGCGACGCAGATCATGCAGTTCATCAAGCAGTTCGATCGCCAGCGCCACGGCCGGCCAGTTGAGTTCCAGGTCTCGGCGCAGGCGTATGGCCCGGCTGACCCGGTTCACGCTCGGCGAGCTGAAACGCCACTCGCTGTAGCGGGCGCCGGCGGGGTGCAGCACGCCGTGGTTGACCATTTCGATGATCAGTTCCGCGCGCACGCCGCACATGCGGGTTATGTCCTCGAGCCCGATCTCGATGTCGTCGTTGAGCAACAGGGCCGGGGCGTCTGGTGGGGTCGGATTGCTCATCGGATCAGGCCGCCATCTCGGCGCGTGGATCGAAAGGCATCGATGCCTGCATGCGCCGGTAGAGTTCGCGTTGTTCGTCGTTACTCGGGGTCGGCGTGACGATTTTGAGGCTCACATACTGGTCGCCAGGGGTTTTTCCAGGCAGGCCTTTACCCTTGAGACGCAGCCGGCGTCCGGATTGTGATCCCGGCGGAATAGTCAGTTCGACTTTGCCACCGAGGGTAGGCGTGGTGACCCGCGCGCCGAGCGCTGCTTCCCACGGCGCGACCGGCAGTTCGAGGTAAATGTCACGGCCGTCGACGACGAACAGACGGTGCGGCTCGAACTCGATTTCGAGAAACAGATCGCCGGCCGGGCCGCCGCCGAAACCGGCGCCACCCTGGCCACCCAGGTCATCCCGGAGAAACCGCCCGACAGCGGCGCACGCCTGGGAT
>CALOBG010000114.1:0-12369 GCA_942490995.1 uncultured Gammaproteobacteria bacterium | reverse complement strand
CGCCAGCACCGTCGCGGTATAGCCCAGGCCGGTCGCGACGCTACTGGCCGCCGTGGTTTCTGCGCCGAAGATACCGATTACGGTTGCTGAAGCGGGCTGCATGCCGCCAAGCATCACGCAGATCAGCAGCGCTGAAGACAAGATTTTGAATTTCATAGCTTATTTCTCATTTTTTAAAACATACTTCGATTCGGCCGCGCAAATATTCGAGGGTTTTACAACAGCAAAATCGCTCTAACAGATACCTGAGCATGAACCGTGCCAGGAATATTTTCTTCTCTATATTCATGACCTTAAAGGGGATAACTCCGAATGCCGCCCCGGTGGACTGAACTATTTGTCAAATCTATTGACACATTGCCGCACTTAGCGACGCCAATAGCTTTGGAAATTTTAGAATAAGCTTTCCAATCAAAGCGTTACCTGATGTTAGGACGCTGAACTCATGTGTAAATAATCTGGACACAAGTTCATTCTTGCCGGCGTGGGCGGCGCAGCCCGAAGCGAAATCAGTCTACTCAAAGGTGGACATACCAACGATGACTAAGGATGCCATCGCCACTTGTGCCGCTGCAGCAGGAACGGCAACAAACGAGTGACGGCTGAACGTCTCCTAGCGGACGTTCAGAGGTAACGCTCACCTGTAGGGTGAAGGAAGAGCAATGCCTTTGACCCGGCGGGTCGAGTCCCAGCTATTACAATCAACCGCTGATGTGTCATCGCGTGCCGCCCCTCAGGTGCTCACAAGCTCCACAGCACCAATCGCCAGTCGAGCACCGGACTTTCTTCGTATTCTGCGTTCGCGGTGTTGCGTCGGCGTGCGAACGTGAAGATACGCAGTTCGTACAGTGCGCCTGTTGCCAGCGGTGTTCGTGCGGTGACCTCGAATTCGCTGCGAATAATGTCTTCCTCAAGCACCGGCCCGAGGTGGTCACAGCCCTGCCAGCCGAGCAGGGTCACGATATTGGGCATGGCGCGGGTGACCTGGGCCAGGGCCAGCGAAATGGTGTGGCCGCCGTAAACCAGGCGTTTGCCGAGGTAGCTGCGCGAGGCATCGGTATGGGCAAACGCGATATTGCCGGTCATGCGTACCAGTTCGGGCGCGCAGGTGACGGTGTCCTGCGCCTCGATAATCACCCGGTCGCCCGTTGCCAGGCGTGGCGCAGGAACTGCATAGGCAGCGGGGTCCATGGCCGCGGTAGCCCAGTCCGGCGGGATCGCGCCCTGTAAAGCGTCGTCGGGCAAGGTTTCGGGGATCCAGTCGAAATTGTCGTCATGGCCGGTATCGGCATCCTTGTCGCGGCACGGGATCATCGGGCAGCGCCAGTATTTCATGACACAGGCGCCGTCCTGGTTGGTGGTCTCCATTTCCAGCGCGACCATGCCGGTAGCGGCGCGCCCCGGTTTGATGGTGTTCTGTTTCAGGCCGACCACGCGGGTTGCGGTGGTCAGGGTGTCGCCGAGGAATACCGGCTGCTGGTGCAGTAAGCCGCGGTAGAACAGGTTGCCCTTGACGTGCTGCGAGGCATAGGTGGTCTGGCCGTTGACGAGGTTGATGACCAGCAGCGGGTGGACCAGGCCGTGCGCATTACCGGTGACGGCGCGACTCAGTTCGCGATCCAGCGGCAGGCGCATGCGATCGCCGGTCAGTGCCTGGTAGAAGGCGGCGTGGCCATCGTGGACGGTAACTGCCGGCGCGGCGAAAACCTGGCCGTTATGGAAATCCTCGAAATAAGGGCCGTCGATGTGGTGTGTCGTCATAATCGGGTCATCCACAGATAGAACAGCGTGACGCTAATTGCGGGTGTGAGAAACTCGGGCGCGATCCGCGGCGTGCAGGTCGCGGGTCAGGCGGCCTCGAGCGCAAGCGGGCCATGGACGGCTTAGCGCAGCGCGAGGGTAGTGAAACCGTGCAGGGATGCGCGGTCGAGGCCGCCTGACGCGCGACCTGCACGCCGCTAAGGTCTGATTGTTTGATTTTTTTTCGCGCACGTTTTCTGTCGCCACCATCAACGGATCGCGATCGGATTGATGATCATCTGTACCGCACCGCTGATGCGCGCCGGGCCGAGTACGAACATGAATTCCCAGGCCTGGTCCTTGACCAGCTCGCGGGTATCCATGTTTTCGAGGATATAGATGCCGTTGTAGTTGATCAGCTCCTGGTGGACGGAGAACATGATTTTGGGATCTTCGAACGGGATCACCTCCAGCGCAGAGGTGTCCGCGCCAACCGCCAGCACGCCTTTCTCGGCGAGGTATTTTGCGCCATCGAGTCCAAGACCGGGCTGAACCTTGACGAAACGATCGGGCTCGGTTTCGGCCAGCGCCAGCCAGCCGGTATTGAACAGGACCACGTCGCCGCGCTCGATGCTGACACCCTGTTTCTTTTCGCAGGCCATGATCTCCTTGCGGTTGAACGGCGTGCCTTCGCTGAGCATGGTTTTGCCCATACAGGCCGCGATATCGAGGAGTACGCCGCGGCTGACGATAGGCGGGTAGTCCTCGACGCCCATGCGCTGCAGCCCGTCGATTTTTGCGAAATCCTTGCCCAGCAAACCGTTGTAGAACACCCCGTCGGTACCGGCGTGGCCGAGTCCGTCGATCTGCGAGCCGACCCCCATCCAGCCGGACATGAGATCGTCGAAATAGCTGAACTTGTTATCGCCCAGTGAGGTGCCGTTGTACTGGTTCGGGTAGACCACCTGGATCTCGAACGAGCGCGGCGCATAGGCCGGGGTTTTACTGTTGGTTTCGATGCCAAGTCGGTAGGTTTTGCCGGTTTTGATCAACTTCGCGGCCTTGAGGGTCAGCTCCTGACCGAGCATATTGAACGAACCGAGGGTGTCCTCGGCACCCCATTGCGAAGGCCACCACGCGTCACGTGCGTCGGCCGCGGTAACAAACAGGACGGCGAGCAGGATACAACTGGATCTGAACATGATTTTTCCTCGGGATTTTGGTGAAGCGCTGCCCGAAAGCGGAATGGGCGAAACTCAGGAAAATTCTCGGCGCACGGCCGCGCCGTGGGCGTCGAGTTCGGGCACTGCCGGGTGGCTGAGCACGTCGCCAACGCGCCGCGCGAGAGACGTCGAGTGTCCGTGAACATCGACGGTCTTGCGTTCCAGGGCCGGGTGACGACCGAGGTCGGTCAGGTCGTTGATGCTGCCGCAGGCGATCCCGGCGGCGAGTAGTTGGGCGCCGGCCTCGGCGCGGGTCATGGCACCGAGCACGCTTTCGATTTCCTGGCGCAGCGCTTCGATGTTGCGCACCCGTTGCTGATTGTCGTGAAAACGCGGGTCATCGACCAGCTCGGCGCGACCCAGACCATCGCGGCACAACTCGGCCCATTCGCGCTGGTTCTGCACAACGATGAAGATCGGGCCGTCAGCGCATGCGAATGCGCCGTAGGGCGCGATCTGCGAATGGTCGATGCCGCTGCCGCCGAGCAGCTTGTTGCCGTATTCGTAATAGGCCAGCGGTACCGCGAGCCATTCGGCCATGACCTGGAACATCGGGATCTCGACGTGCACGCCGCCGTCGTGATCGCGCGCGAGCAGGGCCTTAAGGATCTCGCCGTAAGCGGTCAGGCCGGTGGAAATGTCGACGATCGACGCGCCGACCTTGGACGGCTGTCCGGGCGGCCCGGTGACCGAACACAAGCCGGTTTCGGCCTGGATCAGCGCGTCGTAGGCTTTCATCTGTGCGTACTCGCCGCGCAGGCCGTAGCCGGAAATACTGCACATGATCAGGTCCGGGTTCAGCGCGTGGAGGGTCTCGAAGCCGAAGCCGAGGCGATCGATGGCGCCCGGCCGCAGGTTCTGGATAAAAACGTCGGCCTGGCGCAGCAGGTTTTCGAGCAGGGCCTTGTCGGTCGCCAGCGCGAGGTCGACAACCACCGATTCCTTGCCGCTGTTCAGCCAGACAAAATACGCACTGGTGTCGTGGACCATGCGATCGTAGGCGCGGGCGAAATCGCCTTCCGGCCGCTCCAGTTTGATCACCCGCGCGCCGCCTTCGGCAAACAAACGGCTGCAGTAGGGCGCCGCCACCGCCTGTTCGAGTGACACGACGAGGAGGTTTTCGAGGGCCGCGCTCACCGCATCACGAACGGGTTGGGCACATCGTCGGCGGTCGAAATCCACACACTTTTTGTTTCCAGGTATTCGCGGATCGCGTCGATGCCGTTCTCGCGGCCGAGGCCGCTTTGTTTGTAACCGCCGAACGGCGACATGTAGCTGACCGCGCGGTAGGTGTTGACCCAAACCGTGCCGGCGCGCACGGCCTTGGAGACTTTCAGTGCGCGCTTGATCGACTGCGTCCACACGCCGGCGGCGAGCCCGAACGCGATATCGTTGGCGATCTCGATAGCCTGCTCGTCGGTCGAGAACCGAATGATCGATAATACCGGTCCAAACACTTCTTCCTGCGCGATGCGCATCTGGTTCGTGACGCCGCCGAATATGGTCGGCTCGATAAAATATTTGCTGTCGCCGCATTCGGGGCGTCCGCCGGCCGGGCCGCCGCCGAGCAGGACCTCGGCGCCTTCGGCCTTGGCGATGTCGATGTAGCTGAGGATTTTTTCATACTGCGGTGGGGTCGTGACCGGCCCGACCTGGGTATTGGTGTCCATCGGGTCGCCCATGCGCGCACTGCGGGCGAATTCGACCAGCCGCTGCACGAAGACATCGTAGATACCGTCCTGGACCAGCAGGCGTGACCCGGCGATACAGGTCTGTCCGGTGGCGGCAAAAATGCCGGAAATCGCGCCTTTGACCGCGTCGTCGATGTCGGCGTCGTCGAACACGATGTTCGGCGATTTGCCCCCGAGCTCCAGCGTGCAGCGTTTGAGACCTTTGGCCGCCGCCTGGTAGACGCGCGCGCCCGATTCGCTGCCGCCGGTAAACGCAATTTTGGCAACCTTGGGGTGTTCGACCAGCGCCGCGCCGACTTCGGCGCCAAAACCGGTCACGACGTTCATCACCCCGGGCGGGAAGCCGGCCAGTTCGAACAGTTCGGCCAGGCGCAGGGTCGAGGTCGAGGTGAATTCGGACGGTTTGACGACCACCGTGCAGCCGGCCGCGAGGGCCGGGGCAAGCTTCATGGTCAGCAGCATCAGCGGTGAATTCCACGGCGTGATCGCGACCACCACGCCGATCGGTTCGTGCAACGTGAAGTTGAACGTTTCGGCCTTGTCGATCGGGATCACCGCGCCTTCGATCTTGTCGGCCAGACCGCCGAAATAGTAGTACCACTGTGGCAGGTATTTGCACTGGGCGGCCATTTCGTTGACCAGCTTGCCGTTATCGCGCACTTCGAAAGCCGCCAGTTCGTCGGCATGTTCGGCGATCACGTCACCGAGCCTGCGCAGCAGGGCGCCGCGCGCCGAGGGCGTCAGCGCCGGCCACGGACCGCTACTGAAGGCGCGATGCGCGGCGTCCACCGCGCGGTTGGCTTCGGCGCTGCCGCAGCGCGCGACTTCGGCCCAGATTTTTGAGGTATACGGATTGACGGTTTCGAAATACGCGCCGTCGGCCGGCGCAACTTTCCGGCCGTCGATGTAGGCGTCGAAGCGCGGCAGCGTGGTGGTTGTATTCAACAGCGGGCCCCGTGATCAGTATGAGCGCGGCAGTTCGAGTTCATGCTCGGCGAGGTAGGACAGGATCAGGTTCGTCGAGATGGGTGCGATCTGGTAGAGACGCGCTTCACGGAACTTGCGTTCGACGTCGTATTCCTCGGCTACGCCAAAGCCGCCGAAAGTCTGCATGCAGGCTTCCGCGGCGGCCCACGAGGCCTCGGAGGCGAGCAGCTTGGACATGTTCGCGTAGGTGCCGGACGTATCACCCGATTCGTACAGCCGGCAGGCCTTGTCGAGCACCGCCTCGGCGGCTTCGGTCTGGGCAAAGGCGCGGGCGATCGGGAACTGGATGCCCTGGTTCTGGCCGATCGGACGCCCGAATACGACGCGTTCGCGGGCGTAGTCCGAGGCCTTCTTGATGAACCAGCGGGCGTCGCCGATGCATTCGGCGGCGATCAGAATACGTTCGGCGTTCATGCCGGAAAGGATATAGCGAAAACCTTTGCCTTCTTCGCCGATCAGGCTTGACGCCGGGATCGGCACGTTGTCGAAAAATACCTCGTTGGTGGAATGGTTGATCATGGTCCGGATCGGCTTGATGGTCATGCCATGCTTCAGCGCTTCGCGCATGTCGATCAGAAACACCGACAAGCCCTGCGAGCGTTTTTCGACCGCGTCCTTCGGCGTAGTGCGAGCGAGCAGTAGCATGAGGTCCGATTGCAACGCGCGCGAGGTCCAGACTTTCTGGCCATTGACGATGTAACGGTCGCCGTCGCGCACCGCCATGGTCGAAATACTGGTGGTGTCTGTGCCGGCGGTGGGCTCGGTAACGCCGAACGCCTGCAGGCGCAAATCGCCGGCGGCGATACCTGGCAGGTACTGTTCCTTCTGGGCGTCGTTGCCGTGACGCAGCACCGTGCCCATGGTGTACATCTGCGCGTGGCAGGCGCCGGCGTTGCCGCCGAATTCGTGGATCGCCTTGAGGGTCTCGGCGCCGACCGAAATCGGCAGCCCGCTGCCGCCGTACTGCTCCGGGATCAACGAGGCAAGGAGTCCGAGTTCAGTCAGCTTGTCGACGAACTCCGTGGGGTATTCGCGTTCGCGATCCCTGGCTCGCCAGTATTCGCCGGAAAAGTCTTCGCAGACCTTCTGCACGGTAGCGCGGATCTGCTCGATGGTTTCCTGGTGCTCTTCGATCATGGATGAAGGTTTCCGGTTCGGGTGTCCTGGGTTTCACAATCGCGCCGCCCGGGGTGAGCGGGCGGGGCGATCGCCGCCGTTAATCGCGGCGGCGATCGGCTCGTGCAGTCCTGACTCAGGGCTGAGCGAGGATTTTTTCGAGTACTGGCATCAGGTAACGGTTGAACAGTTCGGGGTTCTCGCTCATGGGGAAATGTCCGATTTCTTCCATGATGATACATTCCGAGTTCTTGGTTTTCTTGGCCGCTTCCTCGGTCATTTCCGGGGTGCAGGCAAAGTCGTAGACGCCGGTCATGTAGTACATCGGGACCTTGCCGGAAAGCTTTTCCGTACGTCCGCGGAAGTCGTGATCGACGCTGTAGAAATACAGATCACCTTTGAATACACCGGGGCCGCCCTGCGAGTAATACCACCACGTCTCCCAGCGGTACTTGTCCGGGCTCTGCGGCGCCATCAGGCCAAACACCGAGGTCGCGCAGGTTTCACCGCCGTGGATATGCGAATGACGCAACCAGTCGAGGTGCCAGCCCGGCGAATATTCGCAGGATTCGATCGCGATCAGCGCGCGCAGCTCCGATTCATGACGCTCCGCCAGGTGCAGGCAGATATTGCCGCCCATTGAGCTGCCCATGATGACCGGCTTGTCCAATTCGAGTTCCTTGCAGAACGCCATCAGGATGCCGCAATAGAAATCGGCGGTGAGTTTGTATTCCTCGTCTTCCTGGTACCACTCGTAGGGCGGGATTGACTTGCCATGACGTGGCAGGTCGAGCGCGATCACGCGAAAGTTTTTGTTGATCGCAGGATCACATAGCTGGTGACGCCATTCCCGCGAATCGGTGCCGGCGGTATGCAGGCAGATCATCGGGATCCCGGCGCCGGCTTCTTCGAAAAAGATGCGGTACTCGGTGCCTTCGAACGGGACCCAGATGTAGCGCCCCGTGATTGGTTCGATTTTTGCCACTGGAATTCTCCTGTTTATCCGCGCTCAGACTTCACGCATACGGTCGAGCGCCCACATCAGTGCGCGCATGTTCTGCCACAGCACCATCTGGTCGCCCTCGAGCGTGACGCGGCCGTGCAACGGATGGGCCATCGCCCACAGGTCGTTGTACATCGGTGGTGGGGTTTTCTGGCAGAACTTCTTCCAGCTCTCCGCCGGTCCACGAATGGCCAGGCGATAGCAGGTTTCGGGACCGAACTCGTCGGTCACTTCGGCCAGCTTGCCCTTGTTGAACGAGACCACGTATTGCTGATCACCAAAGCCAAGCAGCAGGTCGGCGGTAAAATGCTTGCCGATCCAGTTCATTGGACCGTTGCTGTTTACCGCGTCCTGCCATTTTTTCATCCAGGACATATCAAACATGGAATTCCTCCCTCATGCACGGCCGGATGCTCGGAGTGTTGCGACGCGAGCCGTTTTGCTTTCGATACAGGACCGCCCGATGCGCGCGCCGGACCGTCACCTTCAGGCGCGCCGAGGGCCGCACCTGGGGTCGCCGATGACCATCTGCTCGCGCTGTTCAGGTGGCCTGATTTTAAACATTAATCCGCGCTCGATACCATCCTCGCCATGACGGCGTGCGGACCTCGAGTACGCGGCGCGGACTGCCTTTGCCGATAAGTGAGCGTTGGCCGATAATGTGCACTCGCAAGCGTTTCCCGTCCTACCGGAGCACCCCATGTCTTTTCTGGCCGATAATGCCCTGGCGCAAAAATTTATCGACGCGCTGAACAAAAACACTGCGTTCGCGACCCAGGCTGCCGTATTTGACGGTTCCATACAGATCGAAGTAGACGACGACTGCCTGTGGCTGAAAGTCTACAAAGGCAAAGTCATCGATTTCCAGCGTACGCCGTCACCGTTCGGCTATACCTACAAGTTATGCGGCAGCGAGCAATCGTGGCGCCTGTTATTGTCAGGCGAACGTATGTGGGCTGACCTGACTTTCCCCGGCAAACGTTATTTCGACGATGATCCGGAGCTGAAGCGGGTCGGCGAAATGAGTTCTGAGATCCGCATCGACGGCAATCTGCTCGAAGCCGGACGCCTCACCGAGGCAACGTTTGAACTCGCCTATACGCTGAAAGCGGTCGCCGCCTGAGTGGCCGCGCCGGAGCCAATTTTGGGAGCACGTTTCGATGCCAACACCTGAAGATATTCGCGGTCACTACCTCAAGGTCAGCGGCACGCGCACGTTCTACGATGAAATCGGTGACGGCCAGGCGCTGGTCTGTGTCCATACCGCCGGCGCCAGTTCGCTCGAGTACCAGTACCTGCTGCCGCTGCTCGCCGAACAGGGCTTTCATGCTTATGCGCTAGACCTGCCCGGCCATTCCCGATCGTATCCGGTCAACTGGAAACAGCACCGTACCATCCACGAACACGCCGAGTTCGTGCATGCCTTCGTCACCACGCTCGGCCTTGAGCGGCCGGTTATCGTCGGTTGTTCGATCGGCGGCGATATCACGTTCGACTACGCCGTCCACCACTGGCGTGAGATCGCCGCGGGGGTACCGATGGAAGGTCTCGGCCGTTCGCCGACGTTCCCGACCCCCAGCCATTTCGAGCACCCGGCCTGGGGCCCCGGCTGGCAGGACATGATGGAACGCGCGGCGCTGGAATCGCTGGGCCGCGGTGTGGGCGCGGAGAAGCGCGAGGAACTGCGCTGGCAACACCGTAATGCCCAGGTCAGTGCGGTCGGTGATCTCGAAGCGTGGGCCAGCCACGATGTACTGGCGCGCCTCGGTGAGGTTCAGGTACCGATGCTGGTGGTGCGCGGCGAGGACGATTTCTGGTTACCCAGGGAACTCGTCGAGGAGTCGGTCGCCGCCCTGCCGCAGGGCGAGGCCGTACACCTGCCGGGCATCGGGCACTACCCGATGTTCGAGGAGCCGGCCCTGATCGCTGACCTGATCAGTGATTTCTGCCGCAAGCACGGCGTACTCGCCGCCGACAGCGGACAGCGCAGCGCCGGTTGATCCCACGGCGGCGCCGAGCGCCGAATCAGCGCTGCGGATCGAGCACGCTGAGATTCAACGCCGCGCGCGCCCGGTCCGGGTCGGGCAGCGCGTCGACCGCGCCGATAGCATCGACATAGGCCGCCGGCAGCCGGTGTTCGCGCGCGCCGGCGACGACCAGGGTCCTGTACCAGTCATAGGGTCTCAGGGCGCGGTCGGTAAATATCGTTTCGGCGAGATACACGTAACAACGCCCGTGTGTCGGCAGCTCCAGCCAGTGCGTGGTGTAACCGTGTCCAAGTCCCTCGATGGTGTCGAGTTTCGCGCGTGCTGTGGCATCGATCGCATAGACCACACCCCAGGCGCGCGCCGCAGGATCAGTTTCGAGGGTGCATTTGCCGGAACCGTCGGCACCGCGCTTGCTGAATTGCAGGCGCCAGCCGGGCAGTTCCACCATGCCCAGCGTGCGCACCTCGCCAACGCGGCTGCGCAGGCGTCCACAATGCAGGTTGGAACCGTACGCCAGATATTGCAGGTACGACATCGGCGTCGTTCGTCGTTGTCGCGCCTAACCAGCGTAGGCGACGACCTCGATTTCGACTTTCGCGCCGGGCAGGGCCAGCGCCGAACACACCGTCGAGCGCACCGGCGGCGCAACACTAAAGGTTGCGGCATAGGTTTTGTTGAAGGCGGCAAAATCGCCGATATCGGTCAGCCAGCAGGTAGCCTTGATAACGTTGGACAGTCCCAGACCGGCCGCTTCGAGCAGGGCGGCGATATTGTCCAGGCAACATTGTGTCTGCGCCGCAATGCCGTCGGCGAGTCGGCCGTCGCGGTCAAGACCGAGTTGCCCGGACAGAAACACAAATTCGCCGGCGCGGATCGCTTTGGATAAAGGCAATACCGTGCCGTCGGCAAGGGTAAACTGACCACCAATTATTTCATGCGGCATGGGCGCGACTCCTGAACGACGATGCCGGTATAGTAGCGCGGCCGAGCGCCATGGTGCTCGAAACGCGGAGCAGCAGGAGATGTGTCACCGGTTATCTCACTCAACGGCGGCCCGGGGCGGGCGGGCGTGAGTACCCGGATCGTCAAGGTCCTTGCGCGCGCGGTGTCGTTTGCGGTGCCGGCCGAGCACCAGGTCAGTCTCGGTATCGGCCGTACGGTCAAACGCGACGCGGTACTGGTGCGGGTCGACACCGACGACGGCGTCAGCGGCTGGGGCGAGGCCCACGCGGCGCGAGCGCCGAGCGCGATTGCCGAATTGATCAACACCACCCTGGCCGATCTCGTTACCGGCCTCGACGCCACCGACACCGATGCGGTCTGGGCGCGGGTATACCGCCAACAGCTCGCCAGCCACGGCGCGGGCGCGGCCGCGGTCATCGGTCTGTCGGGTATCGACCTGGCCCTGTGGGACATCAAGGCCAGGCTCGCCGGCCAGCCACTCTACGCGCTTTGCGGTGGCGAACGCCGCGCGATCGAAGCTTATGCCGGTGGTATCAGCCTTGGCTTTCAGCCCCCGGGGGCGCTGGCGGAGGAGGCGCAGAGCTTTGTTGCGCGCGGTTTTCGTGCCCTCAAGCTACGCCTCGGCGATAACCCGCGCGCCGATCTCGAGCGGGTTGAGGCGGTGCGTAACTGTCTCGGCGACGACATCACCATCCTCACTGACGCCAACACCGGCTACAGCCTGGCCGATTATCGCGCTGTCGCCGACGGACTCGCGGCGTGCCGGGTAGGGTGGCTGGAGGAACCGTTCCCGGCCCATGCCTGGCGCGATTACCGCGCCGCTCGGCGCTCCGACCTGCCGCTCGCGGCCGGCGAAAATCATTACACGCGCTTCGATTTTGAACGCGCGGCGGCCGATGGGGTGTTGTCGATCTGGCAACCCGACCTGTCCAAAACCGGCGGCCTGACCGAGGCCCTGCGCATTGCCGCCCTGGCCGAGGAACACGGGATCACCGTGCATCCGCATACCTCGCTGACGGCACTGAACATGGCCGCTTCGCTGCATTTCCTCAGCGTGATCCCCAATGGCGGTTATTTCGAGGCTGACATGACCGCCTACAATCCGTTCCGCGACGTGTTCGGCGCCGGCTCGCTCGAAGGTACGCACGCCGCGCAGTTTTATGCGCCGGACTCCCCCGGTATCGGCATCGACTTCGATCCCGCAATGCTCGACGCGTTTCCCGCCATCACGGGCCCCGGTTATGTCTGAACCCGGAACCGGCCTGCGGCCTCGCCGCGCAGGCTGTTGCCGCACGGGTCGCGGGCGGGGTGACGGGCCGTGATCGTGTGCGTCATCGGGACCCGTGCCCAGCTCATCAAGATGCTGCCGGTGATGCTGGAACTCGAGCGCCGGTCGGTGGCTTTTCGCCTGCTGTTCACCGGCCAGCACCGATCGACGATGACCGAACTGCTGCATGAGTTCGAACTCGAGACGCGCCCTGAGGACTTGTACGATGGCGCCGAAATCAGCGGCATCGCACAGGTCGCCTGGTGGTTTCCGCGCGTGCTGTGGGCAGGCCTGGTTTCGCGGCGGCGGCTGCTTACCGCGCAGCGCAGCCAGCGGTGCTGTGTTGTCGTTCACGGCGACACGTTCTCGACCCTGCTCGGCGCGCTACTCG
>CALOBG010000113.1:0-7743 GCA_942490995.1 uncultured Gammaproteobacteria bacterium | reverse complement strand
GCGCCGGTGGCGGCTTCTGCGCCGGCGGTGACGTCAAGGGTATGGCGGGCAGCGGCGACGGCACGCTCGGCGACCATACCATCGATGCCGCCTTCCAGCGTCAGCGGATCAGCCAGCGCAACACCGCCGGGCGCCTGTACCGTATGCCCAAACCAGCCCTCGCCGTGCTGCCGGGCGCGGCGGCCAGACCGGGCTGTCGCTGGCGCTGGCCTGCGATCTGCGCATTATGAGCGCGACCGCGATCATGACCACCGCGTTTGCGCGGGTGGGCTTCTCAGGCGACTACGGCGGCACCTTCTTCATGAGTCAGATCGTCGGTGGCGCCAAAACCCGAGAGCTGTATTTTCTTTCCGAACGCATCGATGCCGAGCAGGCGCTCGCCCTCGGCCTGACGAACTGGGTGTGCACGGCGGATGAACTCGCGCACACCAGCGCCGACATCGCGCGCCGCCTGGCGGGCGGACCGAGCGTCGCCTATCGCTATATGAAAGAAAACATCAACCGCGCCCTGGCCGGCGCCGATGTCGATACCTGCCTCGATCTCGAAGCGACCCACCACGTGCACTGCGGACAGACCGAAGATCATCGCAACGCGGCGCAGGCTTTCGTCGACAAGCGCCCACCGGTATTCGTCGGTCGATGAACATCGGAACACAACCCGCTGATGGCCGAGAACAATCCTGACAGCACCGCGCATTGGGTGGTCTATATCGTGGCGTGCGCGGATGCCAGCCTGTACACCGGCATCACGAACGCGCTCGAGCGTCGCGTCGCTGCTCACAATGCCGGCAATGGTGCCCGCTACACGCGTGCGCGGCGCCCGGTGACGCTGGTCTACAGCGAGCCGGCCGACAGCCGCAGCGCGGCGCTCAAGCGCGAACTGGCGATCAAGCGCCTGCCCGCGGGGGACAAACGCAAGCTAATCAGCGCGCGGCGACGGCCGGCATGATCTCAGAGATGAACAGCTCCAGCGAAGCGCGGCTGTGTTCCGGACTGAGGCTGCCCCAGGCGAACGAGCCGACAAAATAATTGATCCCGCTGACTTCGACGAGCTGCTGGATTTTGTCGCGGACGGTCTCGACCGAGCCGATCAGAATGGTTTCGCCGGCGAGGCACGGGTCCCAGGCAAAAAACTGGTCGTAACTGTTGTCGCCATGGCGGTGCCACAAGCGGGTGATCGATGCGTACCAGTGCTCGTAGGCGGGCCGCGCCACGGCCATCGCCGCGGCGTCCGTTTCGGCGATATAGATCTGGCGCATCGCGCCCAACCTGGGTTCCGCGACGTGGCCGTTGTAGCGCTCGGCGCGATCGCGGTTGGCCGCCGCGATTTCGCGATACTGGCTCATCAGCCGAGCAATCAGGGACGGTGGACCGAGGCTCAGGAAATTGAAACCGTGTTCGGCGGCATAAGTAACGCCGGCCTCGCTGAACGACGGGTACCACAGCGGCGGATACGGCCGCTGCAAGGGTTTGATCGCCATCGGCACGTCACGAAACTCGAAATGTTTGCCGCTGTAATCGAGGACATCGTTGCACATGCCGGCGCGAAACACCTCGAGCACTTCGGTAAACAGCTCTCGGGTCTGTTCCGGATCGACACCGAAACAGGCGATCTCGTAGGGCGACACACCGCGGCTGATCCCGAGTTCGACACGCCCGCCGGAAAGGTGATCGAGCATGCACACTTCTTCGATCAGGCGCAGCGGATGGTAAAGCGGCAGCAGGAACGCCATCGGCGAGAAACGAATGCGTTCAGTGCGCTGGGCGAGGGATGCAAAAAACAATGCCGGGGATGGCGCCATGCCCAACGCCGTGCCGTGATGTTCGGCGAGGTGATAACCATAAAAGCCAGCACGGTCGGCGATCTCGATCAGCCGCAGGCGCGCCTCGTAGAGTGCCGCAAGCGGACCCGGAGCGGTATCTATCCAGTCGAACAGCCCGAAATCGATCGTCTTCGCCATTAGCTGTACTCCGCACCGCCTTTGAATAAGTCGAAAAAGGAGAATGTCCCCCTTTTCGTTCTGGCGCCCCCACCGGACAGGGCGTTACGCGAAACCCCGCCTCGGATCGTACCAACCTGTGGATAAGTCCAGGGTGGGGACATTCCTGGTTTTTCTGGTTTTTGCTGCTCCCTTCACCCGCCCCTGACTTCAAACAGGGAGATGAAGCTGTTGCTGCACGGCAGTTTGCGCACCGCGCCGAAGCCCGCCTGCCCGCACAATTCCCGCACCACTTTCTCCGGCATGCCGAGGGTGCCGAGGCCCTCGCCGTGATTGGCCAGCGACGTGGTCATGCAGTAAGTCAGGCTCATGCCGTATTTGATCGTGGCCTCGCTGCCGCGGTTTTCATGGCGAGCGTCGGCCGCGGAGATCTCCTGCAGCACATAAATGCCGCCGGGTCTGAGATGGCGGCGGATATTGGCCAGGCCTTCGCGCGGTCGGGCCATGTCGTGGATGACATCGAAGGTGAAAATCAAATCGAAATCACGAGGAATATCCGCGCTGGCGTCGAGGATCTCGAAGCTGGTGCGCGCTTCAACACCCTTCTCGCGCGCCTTTTCGATCGCCCCTTCGATCTGCGGCGCGAAAGCGTCGTAACCCCAGAACCGCGAATTGGGGAACGCCTCGGCCATCAAGGTAATCGCGGTGCCGCGCCCGCAGCCGACGTCGGCCACGTCGACGCCGCGCTCGAGCATGGCGACCACGTCGGGCATGTCGGCGAGCCAGGTGTCGACAAGAAAATTGTCATAACGCAAGGCGCTCGAACGCTGCATGGTGGTGTACATCTCGGGCGCAAAAACCGACTGCGGCACACCGCCACCGTGCTTGAAGGCCGCGGTCAGTTGCTCGAGCGGCGCCAGGGAGTAGGCGAGTTGATTAAACAGGTTGCCGGCATACATCGGGTGCGAGTCCTCGGCCAGCGGCCGGACATGCTCGGCAGGCAGCGAAAACTCGCCGGTGTCGACATCGAAGTCGAGGTAACCGGCCGAAGCCATGGCTTCGAGCCACTCGCACCCGTAACGCTCGTCGATGTCGTTGCGCGCGGCGAACGTCGATGCCGTGGCCGCGCCGTGGCTGGCGAGGTCCTTGAACAGGCCGAGGCGGTCGCCGATGACGCACAGGAACATCGTTACCGTCCCGGCGATGTCGCCAAACAGCTGCTGCGTGAAAGCCTTGGCACGCGCCTTGTCGAACGACGTGGTCTGAGTCATGGCGAAAATCCTTGTGGACAGAAGTAGCAAAGCGCCAGTCGCGGCGGATGTTCATGCTAGTCGAACGCGCTTCACGATCAAGCTTTCAATCGCGTCGCTCGCGACGCACCGTGATCGTGGCTATTGGTTTACCGCTCGATCGTGTGGTAAATATGCACGATGGTCAGAACACCCACCGGCGAGACCCGCGCGAAAGTGCATGAGTTCGTGTGCAAACGCATACTGCAAGGCACGCCGCCTTCGGTTCGCGAAGTCGCCGAAGCGTTCGGTTTCCGCTCCAGCGCGACGGCGCGACAGCACCTCGAAGCGCTGGTCGACAGCGGCGCCCTGGAACAACACCCCGGCCAGGACCGCGGCTATCGCATTCCCGGTGCACCGCTGCCGGGCATGGTGCCGATCCTCGGGCGGGTGCGCGCCGGGCTGCCGGGCGCAGCCATTGAACTCGCCGATGGCTACGTGGCGGTCGCGGCGTCCGAGGCCGCGGACTGCTTTGCCCTGACCGTGGTCGGCGAAAGCATGGCCGGGCGCGAGATCCACGACGGCGACATCGTCCTGGTCCGTCGCGGCGCGGCGGTCCACAACGGCGATGTGGTGGTCGCGCTGCTCGACGACGAAGCGACGGTCAAAACCTTCAAACGCGTCGGTAAACGGGTAGTGCTGGCTGCGGAAAACCCCGATTACGAGGACATCATTCCCGCTGCCGATAGCGATTTCGCTATCCTCGGCCGCGTCTGCGAAGTCCGCCGACGCCTGTGAGCAGCGACACGCTGGCCCGGCTCAACACCGCGCAACGTGCGGCGGTCTGTTTTGGCGAAGGCCATGCCGACAGCGGCTGGTCGAGCGCGCCGCTGCTCGTGATCGCAGGTGCGGGCACCGGAAAAACCACCACCCTCGCCCACCGCGTCGCGCATCTGTGTCTGAACGCGGTGGCGCCGGAGCGCATCCTGTTGCTGACCTTCACCCGCCTCGCGGCGCGCGAGATGGTGCGCAGCTCGCAGCAGACCGTCGCCGCCGCGCACAGGAGCCAGCACGGCAGCGCGCCGGCGAGTATCGACTGGGCCGGGACGTTTCACGCCATCGGTGCGCGGCTGCTGCGTCATTATCACGAGAATCTCGGCCTGCAGGACAACTTCAGTGTCCTCGATCGCGCCGACGCCGCCGACCTCATGGACATGGAACGTCAGGCGCTGGGCCTGCACAAAAGCCGCGAACGGTTTCCACAGAAAGCTGCCTGTCTCGATATCTACTCGCGTACCGTCAACGCGCAATGCGCACTCGAAAGCACGCTTGAGGAGTGGTTTCCGCATTTCGCGCAGTGGCACGACGAACTCAAACAGCTGTTCGCCGCCTACGTCGAGCGCAAAATCAAACAGCAGGCGCTCGACTACGACGACCTGCTGCTGTACTGGCTGTACCTGGTCGAAGAACCGCAGATTGCGCAGGCGATCGGCGACCACTTCGATCACATCCTGGTCGATGAATATCAGGATACCAACCGGCTCCAGGCCGAGATCATCAGACGCATACGACCTGACGGTCGCGGCCTCACCGTGGTCGGCGATGATGCGCAGTCGATCTACGGTTTCCGGGCTGCCGAAGTCGAAAACATCCTCGACTTCCCGCGCCACTACCCGGGCGCGGAAATCATCAAGCTGGAGGATAACTACCGTTCCACCCAGGAGATCCTCGACACCTCCAATGCGCTCATGCGCGAAGCCGCTCGGACTTACCAGAAAGCCCTGCGCGCGGCGCGCGGCAGCGGGCATCGCACCGTGCTGGTGACCGTAGAAGACGAGCGCGAGGAGGCCCTGTACCTGTGCGACGAAATCCTCAACCGCCGTGAACAGGGCGTGCGCCTGTGGCACCAGGCGGTACTGTTCCGCAATTCCCGCCACACCCTGCATCTCGAACTCGAGCTCGGCAAACGCAACATCCCTTACGTCAAATACGGCGGCCTGAAGTACATGGAGTCGGCCCACGTCAAGGATGTCCTGGCGGTGCTGAACTGGGCGGAAAATTTCAGAAACGATATGGCCGGCTTTCGTGTTCTGCAGATCCCGGACGGCATCGGCCCGGCCACCGCTCGCAAAGCCTGCGACCACCTGCTGGCGCATGACGGCGACTTTGCTGCCCTCGCTTCGCTGGCCGGCGTGCCGCCCGGCACCAGCGCGCAATGGCAGGCGCTGACCGATCTCATGCTGGCGTTGAGCGAAACGCCGTGGCCAGGTCAGCTGGGGCTGGCCGTGGACTGGTACCAGCCGCACCTCGAGCGCCGTTATGACCATGCCTACCCGCGAGTCGGCGATCTGGAACAGCTCCTGCAGCTCAGTAATGACTATCCCAACCGGCGCGCGTTTCTGACCGAACTGACCCTCGACCCGCCGAGCGGCAGCGGCGACCTGTCCGGTGATCCCCACATCGACGAGAATTACCTGATCCTGTCGACGGTACATTCCGCCAAGGGCCAGGAATGGGATACGGTCTACGTGCAGCACTTCAGCGACGGCACCTTCCCCAACGAGTTCGCGACCGGCGATGCCAGGCTGCTGGAAGAAGAACGCCGACTCGCCTACGTGGCGCTGACGCGGGCAAAAAATCGCCTGGTGCTGGTTAATCCGTTCAAATATTTTGTGCCACAGCAGCCGCGCCTCGGCGACCGCCACGTGTACGGGACCAAAAGTCGATTTCTGACCGAGCCGGTGCTGGCGACCATCGAGCAGCGGCATTGGTCGAGCCGCACGACACCGGGTCCGGGCTGGCGCGACACGGTGCGCGTTGATGTCAGGGATCGCGCGCGCGCAATGTGGCGATAGGGGCTTGTTCGCTACCGCGGCGCGCCGTGCAAGCCGTCGACGTAAACCCAGCGTCCGTCGACGCGTTCGAACCGGCTCGTCTCACACAGACGTTCGGCACGGCCGTTGCGCTTGCTGCGGGCGACGAACGTAACCGTACCGCTGTCGTCGTCGGCGCCCCCCTCTGCAACGGACTTGATGTCCAGGCCCAGCCAGCGCAAGCCGGGAACCGCGGCCAGCGCACGCGGACAGGTCGCCGGATGCCAGGTTTCGCGCAGGTAGTCCATACGCTCCAGCGTGTAGGCCGTATAGCGCGAACGCATCAGGGCCACGGCGGTCGGCGCCGCTCGCTGCCCTTCCAGGTAAGGCGCGCAACAGGACGTATAAGCTTCTCCGCTGTTGCACGGGCAGGCTGCCGAGTGATTTGGATCGAGGGGCATTTGCGCGCCTTACTGTCGTTTGGCATGACTATCGGCATAGGGTCGCCGTTCAGGCGCAGCGCGCCGTGCAGCGAAAACCCGCGGAGATTATGCCGTGATGACGGCATTCTCGTGTACCTTTAGCGCGCGGGTCGCACGCGAGCGCGGCCGTTGAACATGGCTATTGAACCGGGAGTTGCGAGATGGGTGAAGTCAACCGTCAGTGGTTGCTGAAACGGCGGCCGCAGGGTGCGCTGAAGCTGGACGATTTTGAATACCGCGAGGCGCCGATGCCGAGCGAGCCACTCAAAGAGAACGAGATCCGCGTGCGCAACGTCGCGTTTCTGTGCGCACCAACGATGCGCAACTGGATGGATCCGCCCGGCAACAGCCTGTATCCGTCGATCCCCCTCGGCGCCCCGATCATGGCCCCGGCGGTCGGCCGCGTGGTGGAATCGACAGCGCCGGAGGTCAAAGTCGGAACACGCGTGTTTGCGCTGTCGAGCTGGCAGGATTACGCGACCGTCGCCGCGAGCCCGGTGCGGCGTCCGACCGCGCTGACCGACGGCATCACGTTTATCGAAGCCCTCGGCCGCTACGGGTTGAACCCGATGACCGCTTATTTCGGCCTGCTCGAGGTCGGCCAGCCCAAGGCCGGCGAAACGCTGCTGGTATCCGGCGCCGCCGGTTCGACCGGTTCGACGGTGGCGCAGATCGGCAAAATCAAAGGCATGAAAGTTGTCGGCATCGCCGGCGGCAAGGCGAAATGCGACTGGCTCAGGCAGGACTGCGGTATCGATGCAGCGATCGACTACAAGTCCGAAGATGTCGCCACGCGCGTGGCCGAATTATGTCCGGAAGGGGTCAACGTGTTTTTCGATAATGTCGGCGGCGAGATGCTGCAGGCCGCGATCAATAACATGGCGCCGTTCGGTCGCATCGTCCTGTGTGGACAGATCGCCAGCTACGACGGCGACGAACAGGCCGAGGGACCGCGCAACATGATGCGCCTGATTTACGGCGGCATCCGCATGCAGGGTTTTCTCTGCGGTCACTACGCCGACCGCTTCGACGAGGCGGTCGCGGCCCTGCGCGGCTGGTCGGAGGCCGGCAAAATCAACTACCGCGAAGACCTGCGCATGGGTTTCGAGAACCTTCCGAGTGCCTATAGCGCCCTCTTCGACGGCTCGAACGCCGGCACCCTGCTGGTCCAGATCGCCGACAGCGCCAGTGAAACCGCCTAAAAGTGAAACCGCCTAAAGCGGTGTGCGACAACTTCGTGCGCTGTTCGCGGCGTGCGGGTCGCGCGTCAGGCTAGCGT
>CALOBG010000112.1:0-8010 GCA_942490995.1 uncultured Gammaproteobacteria bacterium | reverse complement strand
CGCGCCCGACGGTAACGCTCATCGTGCTCCATGTGCTGTTCGAGGCCGAAGTTTTTTGCTTCGTCGGGATTCGCCGAGGTCACCACGTTCCAGCCGGCGCGGCCGTTGGAGATGTGGTCGAGGGACGCGAACTTGCGCGCCACGTGGAATGGTTCGTTGTAGGTCGTCGACGCTGTCGCGACGAGGCCGAGATGCCGAGTAGTGACCGCCAGCGCCGGCAGCAGGGTCATGGGATCGAACGAAGTCACCGTGGCGCTGCGTTTGAGCGCCGCCATCGGCATGTTCATGACGGCCAGGTGATCGGCCATGAAAAACGCGTCGAAACGACCGCGCTCGAGGGTCTCGGCGAAGCGCTGGTAGTGGGCGAAGTTGAAGTTTGCGTCGGCGAAGGCGCCGGGATAACGCCACGCCGCGGTGTGAATGCTGACCGGGCGCATGAATGCCCCGAGTCTCAGCCGGGCACGTGCCGCCATCAGGGTCGCGCCCTCATTTCGCCATGGCCCGGCCGGTCATGCGCTGCCGGCCTATTTATGCGCAATATCTTTGTCGGTGAACAGGTAATCCTTGAGTTCCTTGTCGAAACGCGGATCCTGGCGGCGGATCCATTCAAGCACCATCGCCGCATGTTCCTTCTCCTCGTCGCGGTTGTGCGCCAGGATCGCCTTCAGGTCGGGGTCCTTGCACGCATCGACGCGCTGGTTGTACCAATCGACCGCCTCGAGTTCTTCCATCAAGGAAATGATCGCGCGATGCATGTCGCGCGTTTCAGCGCGGAGTTCATCGACCGGTTCGTGGTAACCCTCGTTGGCCATGGCTGGCTCTCCTCTTCTGTGTTTTGACCGGCAGCGGCGCGAGCCGCGCGCTGCGTCGCCATATTACCGTTCCCGGACCCGCGGACAAGTCGAGACCGCGCATGGACCCTGTCAGTTCGCTTATTTATGCTGACAGCTATGAACCACGAAACGCCAGCAGCCGATCGCCACGCGGGTCAGCCGGTGGCGGTCAATCAATATTATCTCGCCGACGAGCCGACGCTGGTCGAGCGCCTGTGTATGGCGGCGGCGATGGCGCCAGAACGCCGGCTCGCCGTGCAACGCCACGCCGAGCAACTGGTCGGCGATGTCCGTGCCGACAGCAAAGGTCACTCGGCGCTGGATCGATTCATCGCCGAGTACAGTCTCGACTCCGAGGAAGGCGTGATGCTGATGTGCCTCGCCGAGGCATTTCTGCGGGTTCCCGATGCCCCCACCGCCGACGCCCTGATCGGGGACAAGCTGGCGTGGGCGGACTGGGCCGGGCACCTCGACAATGACGATGTCCTGGTTCACGCCGCAACCTGGGGTCTGATGCTCGGCCAGCGCCTGCAGCCGGATACCGCGGCGCCGCCAGCCACCCTCGGCGAACGGCTGCTCGGCCTCGTACGGCGCATTGGCGAACCGCTGGTGCGTGCAGCGGTGGCGCAGGCCATGCAGATCATGGGTGAACAGTTTGTTATGGGCGGCAGTATCGAACAGGCCCTGGCCCGCAGCCAGCGCGAGGCTGAAAGCTTCGAGTGCTACTCCTACGACATGCTCGGCGAAGCGGCCCTGACCGCCTCCGATGCCGATGCCTACCGCACTGCCTATGAACAGGCGATCGAGGCGGTGTGTGCCTGCCCGGCCTCACAACGCTCGCGCGCCGGCGTTTCGATCAAACTCTCCGCGCTGTATCCGCGCTACGAGCCGGCCCATGCCGAACGCGCTATCGCGGCGCTGACTGACAGCCTGTGTGCCCTCGCCGAGCGCGCCGCGGCCGGCGGTATCCAGTTGTGTGTCGATGCCGAGGAAAGCGAACGTCTCGGCATGAGTCTGGCGGTGTTCGCCGCGGTTGTCAGACGACCGCGCCTGTCCGGCTGGCACGGTCTTGGCCTCGCCGTACAGGCCTACCAGAAGCGCGCTCCGGAGGTCATCGACTGGCTGACCGAAATCGCCCGCGACGCGGCCCGCGTGATCCCGGTGCGCCTGGTCAAGGGCGCCTACTGGGACAGCGAAATCAAGCGCGCCCAGGTCAACGGCCTCGCCGACTACCCGGTCTATACGCGCAAGTGCCACACCGACGTCGCTTACCTGGCGTGCGTAAAAAAACTGTTCGATAGCGGCGAGTGGCTGAGCCCGCAGTTCGCCACTCACAACGCGCACACCGTGGCCAGCGTGGTCGCGCTCGCCGATGGTCGTGAATTCGAATTCCAGCGTCTGCACGGTATGGGCGAGGCGCTGTACCGCGCGCTCAATGCCGGGCGCGATACGCCCCTGCCGTGCCGCGTTTACGCGCCGGTCGGCGCCCATGCCGCGCTGCTCCCCTACCTCGTTCGGCGGCTGCTGGAAAACGGCGCCAATACCTCGTTTGTCCACCGCATCGCCGACCACGACGTGCCGGCCGCCGACATCGCCGTCGATCCCATCACCGCTACCCTGGCCGACGGTGGCCCGCGCCGGCATCGTCATATCGCCCTGCCCGCGGCGCTGTTTCACCCGCGACGGGCGGCGGCCGGACACAACTTTGCCGAACCATTGTCCAGCGGCGCCCTGCAACGCGCGGTTGCGCGCCACGCGACGGCGCCCCATGAAGCGCGGCCGGTGGTGGTCCACGATCAAGAACACCCTGGAGCCGCGCGCGCGGTCCTGGACCCGGCCGATACGCGGCGTACGATCGGGCAGGTCTACGACACCGACCCGGCCTGTATCGCGAATGTCGTCACCAGCGCGGAACAGGCCTGGCCGGGCTGGGAAAAACGCGGCGCAGAACACCGCGCAGACATTCTCGAGCGCGCGGCTGATCTCTATGAACAACGACGTCTCGAGTTGATCGCGATGATCGTGCACGAGACCGGCCGGCGCCTCGTTGACGCCCACGACGAGGTCCGCGAGGCCATTGACCTGCTGCGGTTTTATGCGGCCGAGGCGCGCCGCCTTCTTGGCGCCGGCGTGATCCTGCCGGGGCCGGTCGGCGAAGCCAACAGCCTGCGCCTGCGCGCGCGCGGCGTGGTGTGCTGTATCAGCCCGTGGAACTTTCCGCTGGCGATATTCAGCGGCCAGATCGCGGCGGCCCTGGGTTGCGGTAACGCGGTCATTGCCAAACCGGCCGAGCAGGCCAGCCTGTGTGCGGCGATGGCGGTCGCCATCCTCCACGAAGCCGGCGTACCGTTGCCGATCCTGCAGCTCGTACCCGGCGACGGTGTCAGCCTCGGACCAGCGCTGCTCAGCGATGCGCGCGTGGCCGGGGTCGCCTTTACCGGCGCCGAGACGACCGCGCGGGATATCGCGCGTACCCTGGCCGCGCGCGATGCGCCGCTCGCCACCCTGATCGCCGAAACCGGCGGCGTCAATGCGCTGCTGGCCGACAGTTCGGCACTGATCGAACAGCTGGTCGGCGATGCCGTGTATTCGGCGTTCAACAGCGCCGGTCAACGCTGCTCGGCGCTGCGCATACTGGCCGTGCAAGCCGACATCGCGCCACAGCTTATTGCCACCCTGCGCGGCGCAATGGACGAACTGGTGATTGGCGATCCCGGCGCGTTGAGCAGCGATGTCGGACCGCTGATCGAAGCCGACGCTCAGGCGAAAGTAAGGCGCTGGATAGCGCGCGCCCGCGGCGAAGGCCGGCTGCTCGCCGAAACCGCTTTGCCGCCTGGCCTCGAACACGGCCACTTCGTCGCTCCCGCCCTGCTGCGCGTCGACGCCATCGAAGACGTCGATGAAGAAATTTTCGGGCCGGTGCTGCACCTGTACACGTTCGCCGGCGAAGACATCGAGGCGACGCTCGATGCCATCAACGCGCTGGGCTACGGCCTCACGTTCGGTATCCACAGCCGCATCACGCGACGCGCGACAGCCCTTGCCGAGCGCAGTCGCGCCGGCAATGTCTACATCAATCGCAATCTCGTCGGTGCGGTGGTCGAGGCGCAACCGTTTGGCGGTCGCGGCCGCTCCGGCACCGGCCCCAAGGCCGGTGGCTACCAGTACCTGCCACGCTTCGCCAGCGAACAGACAGTGTCCAACAACACCGCCGCTGCCGGTGGCAATGCCAGCCTGCTGGCACTCGACGATTGATGCGCAGCGGTGGTCGGATTCTTGCACCGACGTGGGAAGTTCTTGGATCCAGCTAACGTTCCGCGGCGGGAACGTCACGGTGCGCGGCGACGAAACCGGCAACGTCCTGGCGAGAAAATTTCAGCTTCACGCGCGTCGTGGACGGCACCTGATGAGCGCGGCTGACCCCCTCACGACGAGCGCCGGCCGGGCGGATCGGCCGCGCGCTGAAACCGCCGCCGCAATTGGGACACACATCGTGTAATACCGCCTCCACGCAGTTTGCGCAGAACGTGCATTCATAGCTGCAGATGCGCGCATTGGTCGCCTCAGGCGGCAGATCGACATCGCAGTATTCGCAGTTCGGCCTGAGCTCCAGCATCATCGATCTCCCTGACCCCGTTTTTTCGTTATACGGCCACGGCGGTATAGTTGTCGGCGCTACCGGGACCACGACGGATGTGCATGGTTGCCGCGCCCAGCTCCATAACGATACTGGCACAGGTGCCGACGCGCTGATTGCCGAGCACGGATTGTTCGCGGTAACCGCGCATCAGCGCATTTTCGCCCCCTGACGAGTCGAGCAAGATGCGTTTGGCGGCGGCAACATCGCGCGCCGGGTTCGCGGCAACCAGCACCTGCAGGCGATCGTAGCGCGCGCAGGAGTTTTCCAGATCCGGTGTGCGTCCGGCCGCGCCACGCCCCAGGCAGTGATTGGTGTGCAGCAGCACGCCGTCGACGGCACCCAGTGCGTGCGCCTCGTCGCCGAAGTATTCCATCGATACCGCGTGGCCGTTGCCGTCGGCGATCAGCAGGTGGCTGGCTTTGCCGAGACCGCAGCTATCGAGCAGTGTGCGCGCGCTGGTGAAATCGCGTGCGTTCAACAGCGCGCCGATCAGGATATGCACCGGCAAGCCGGTCAGGTCGTGGGCCGCGAACAGGATATTGAGACAGACGCCGAGTCCGGCGCTGTTCATACCGATCTTGGCGACCATGCCCGGCTCCGCAAACGTCAGGTGGCGAAAGCCGTCGTTGTGTTCGTGTCGGATCACGACACACAGGTCCTCGAGCGCTTCGACCCAGTCCCAGTTCTGGGCGAGCACGCCGCTGGACGCGAAGTACAGTGCGCTGCATTCATGGATGCGCGCGTTCAGGATCTCGGTGCGCGCGTTGAGGACAAAAATCTGCCACGGTTCGAGTCCGCTGCCGGCAGCGATCCCTGCGATCTCATCGGCCATGGTCGGGGCGTAGGTGCGGGTCAGGACTTCGATCTGTTCGGCCCGCGCCGCGATCGCGGCGCCGTCGAGCGGGCCGCCGGCAAACAGTTCGTCCATGTAGAAGGTATAGGTATCGTGGATCCGCGTGCGAAACCCTTCGCCGTGGGCGCGGCCGCGCGCTGCGGCATCGCCTCGCACCTCGAGCAGCGGAAAGCCGCGGGACGGGCTGCCGGCGTTCATGTCAGGCTATCGGGCCAAGTTGCTCGAGAAAAAAGTCACGCGCCACGGCGTTCGAGATCGACAGGCCCGGCTCGGAATACAGTTCGGTCTGCGCGAAGGGCAGAAACTCGATACGCTTCGGCTCGCGCGCGGCTTCGTACAGCGCCGCTACGCTCCAGGCCGGGTGCACCACGTCGCGACCGGCAGTGGTGATGATCAGGTAGGGCCGTGGCGTGATGCGATGGACAAAAGAAATCGGGCTGAATTCCATGATCTTTTCCATCGACTCGAGGGTGATGGTATCGCGCCAGGTTGGAAATGCATCCGGCACGCCGGCAAAAAATTCCAGGATCTCGGCATCACTCGGGATCCCGCATAAGGTGCCCGGTGCGGCGACCACCGGAATGCGCGCGCCCTTGCCACCGGCGTAGCGATTCTGGCGATCGTCTTCGATGGCGCGCATGAGGTCGTAGAAATCCATCTCCGAGCGCAGCAATCGCAGCCACGTATAGCCGTCCGTAACCGGTACCACCGCACACGCGGCTTTGACCCGCTCATCGACAGCGGCGACATAACTGACCATGGCGCCGGCGAAACTCGCGCCCCAGATCCCGATACGGCTCGGGTCGACATCGCGGCGGTTCTGCATGTAGCTGACTGCGCTGCGGAAGTCCTCGGCTTCGTTGAGCGGAAAAAGTTGCCCGCGGGTGCGACCGCCGGAGTTGCCGAAACTGCGATAGTCGATAGCCAGGACCATGAAACCGGCGTCGGCGAAACACTGCGCCTGCGACGTCAGGGTGGATTTCACCAGCGAAAAGCCATGCCCCATGACGATGGCCGGTCGCCGGCCGCGCTTGGGGCCGTCCGGTCGATACAGATCACCGGCACATTCGATGCCGGCACTTTTGAATTTGATTTCGCTGGCCATGCTCACTCCGGTGCTGAATGACCCGCGCGCACGGGCCGTTCAGCTATGCTAGGTCGCTCAGAACGCGATCGCCAGTCCGCGGCAGATTTAAGGCCTGAAGCGCCGGCGCCGCTACGCACCTTGAGGCGAAGCGCCGACGCCATCAGCACAAACCATCCAGCACAGCATGTCCCTGATCCACTGCATCTACGCGAGTACTGCCGTCGGCGCCGACGACCCACTCGATCCGCCGGCGCTGCTTGAAGCCGGCCGCCGGCACAACGCCCGGCATGCCATTACCGGCCTGCTGCTCGCGGTCGAAGGCGATTTCATCCATGTCCTCGAAGGTGAGGCGGACGCGGTTGACGAATTGTTCCTGCACATCGCCAATGATCCCCGTCACCTCGCGGTCACTGAAATTGTGCGCGAGCCCATCGTACGCCGACATTTTGCCGCCTGGCATCTCGGCTTTGTCGCGGTCGAACGTGTGGCAGTCGAGCAGACTCCCGGTCTCGATGGCCTGTTCAGCGATATCGGGCAGCTCCAGGACATCGACCCCGGCCGCGCCATCACCCTGCTCGCGGCATTCGCCGATCGCGCCTGAGGACGGGGCGACACGGCTATCTCCGGCCCCGCCGTCGGCGTAGCCCGGCCAGCTGCTCCCGCTGACCAGGCGCAGATTCAGGGCTTGATCGCGGCGAGGCGTTCGGCCGCGGCGCGCACGGCGGCGCCCCGATTGGCGACGATGCAGTCCTCGGGGATCGCTTGGAGTACGCCGATTTTATCCAGCACCTGACGCACCCCAGGTCGCATGGCGCACAGCATCACGTGTTTACCGGCGCCATGCATGTCGCCAACAACTTCCTCGAGCGCCATCGAGGCGCTGCTGTCGATAAACGGCACGCTGTTCAGATCGATGATCAACACTTCGTGGTCACGATTGGCACGCAACAGCGCGGCAACGTCCTTGGCCGAACCGAAACTCAATGGCCCTTCGACGGCGAACAGCGTAATGCGACCCTCGGCGTCGGCCAGTATTCCCGCTTCGTCCGCGCTTAATTCAGGGAACTCGTTCGGATCGAATGCGAGCCTGGCGCTGCGCATCTGCGCATCTGCCATGCGCGCGACGAACAGCACGCAGGCCATAACCACGCCGACCGCAACCGCGGTCATGAGATCGACGATCACCGTCGTTACTGCGGTAACCAGCATGATCACGACGCCGGCCCGTGGTGCACGGTGGATACGCTTCAGATAACGCCAGTCGATGATATCGATGCCGACCTTGAGCAGGATGCCGGCCAGCACCGCCAGCGGAATACGCTCGACGCTGTGGCCGAAGCCGAGCACCACCGCGGCGAGCACCAGGGCATGTACCGCGCCCGACACGCGGCTGCGACCGCCGGCACGGATGTTGACGACGGTGCGCATGGTCGCGCCGGCGCCCGGGATCGCGCCGAACAACCCGGCCACGAAGTTGCCGATACCCTGCCCGATCAGTTCGCGATTGGAATCGTGATGGGTCGCCGACATGCCGTCGGCAACCAGCGACGTCAGCAGCGAATCGATCGATCCCAGAAACGCAAGCACCAGTCCGAAA
>CALOBG010000111.1:0-63488 GCA_942490995.1 uncultured Gammaproteobacteria bacterium | reverse complement strand
CGCTGAAACTCATGCTTGCGGGAATTGCCCAACTGTCACTTTCTTCGGCGACGGCAAACTCCGCCATGCCGCCGTAGTGCAGTAATGCCATCACCCGGTCGCCCACGCGCAGTCGTTTTACCGACGCGCCGCAGGCGCTAACGGTGCCGGCCGCTTCGAGCCCGGGGGCAAACGGCAACGCCGGCCTGGTCTGGTAATTGCCGCTGACCATGATGGCGTCGGCATAGTTGACCGCCATCGCCTCTACTTCGATCAGGATCTGGGTCGCGGTCGGCTGCGGCGGCTCGATGTCGGCCAGCCTGAGGCCGCTGACCTCACCCCACTGTTCACAAAGCAGTGCTCGCACCGATTCCCCCTCCGCACCGCTCAGCCAGGCGCTGTGGATAAATATTAATGAACAATGTCCCCGTTTTCGCGCCGCTGGCGGCCGCCGAACCATACTGCCGCGGCGGTGAGACAGCAAGCGAGCGTGAACAGGTGCAATGGCATGGTTGTGGCATCGACCAGGGCGCCGACGATGGCCGAACTCGCGGCGGCGAAGCTGAGCTGACAGAATCCGGCTACCGCGCTGGCGCTGCCGGCGCGGGTCGGGAATCGGCTGACCGCCGCGGACATCGCGATCGGCACGATCGCGGCGGCGGCGAAGAACATGCACAGCCCTGGTAGCAGGACCAGTACGATCGACAGCTCGAGGACACTGCTCGCCACCACCGCCGCGAGCGCCGTTGCACTGCCGATCGCAAGCCCGGCGATGATCGCCCGCTCGATGCCGAGCCAGCGCACCAGCCGGTTGCTGGTGAACGAGCCGGCGACATAAGCCGAGGCGGCGAGCGAGAAACTCGCGCCGTGATGCTGCGCGGCCATGCCGAGCTTGTCGATGAGCAGAAAGCTGTTGACGCCGACGTAAGCGAATACACCTGCAAACATCAACGACGGTGGGACAATGTAACACCAGAACTGCGCATCGCGGCAGATCGCCAGGTAGCCTCGCGCTACTTCGGTCGCGCTGAGCGCCTGCCAGCGGCGTTGCGCGGGCAGCGTTTCGCGGGTCACCAGCGCGGCCGTCGCCAGCAGCACCAGACCCATGCTACCGATCGCGCAGAAAATCCATGGCCAACCGTGATGCTGCACCAGCCAGCCACCGGCAATCGGGGTTAGCATCGCGCCCAGCGCCATGCAGCCGGTTACCAGAGCGAGCATCTGCGCGGCGGGTTCACGGCGCAGGCGATCGTTCAGCAGCGCGCGTACCAGTACCGGTCCGCACGCCGCCGCCGCGCCCTGGCAGGCGCGATAGACGAGAAACTGCTCGATGCTGGTCGCCAGCGCGCAGCCAAAACTGGCCAATGCGTAGACGCCCAGCCCGAGCAGGAGCGGCGGACGACGCCCGTAGCGATCCGACAGCGGACCGAACAGCAGGTGTCCGGCGGCGTTGCCGTAGAGAAATACCGCCAGGCTCAGTTGCACCGACTGCGCGCTGGTATCGAAGGCATCGCGTATGGCGGGGAAGGCCGGCAGGTACATGTCGGTGCCGAACGCTGCGATACCCGAAATCAAGGCCAGCACCACGATCGTGCCGAGCGAGCCGAAATCGCGGCCGTCATCGCGAGTGTCGTGCGGCTGCGCGCGCGCTTCACTCACCGGGCCGGCCTCGGTTCAAGGCCTTGCCGAAGGGTGTCGAAATTCAGTTTGATTGCATGTCCGCTCAGGCGATGGTGATAACCAGCTTGCCGAAATGTTGCTGAGCGCGCAGGTCGTGATAAGCCTGCCGCAGATCTTCAAAGGCATAGCTGCGGTCGACCACCGGGTGTAGCTGTCGCGCGCTGACGGCGCGGTTCAGATCTTCGAACATCCGTCGCGAGCCGACATAGATGCCCTGCACGCGCAGCGACTTGCGCAGGATCGCCATGGGGTCGATAAGACCGTCAGTGAGGATCCCGATGAGCCCGACCGAGCCGGCAATACGCGTGGCGGCGATCGATTTCTCCAGCGTCCCGGCGCCACCGACCTCGACGGTGTGATCGACGCCGCGACCGTCGGTCATCTCGAGTACGCGAAGTTCCCAGTCGGGCTCGGCGCGATAGTTAATCGTTTGCCAAGCGCCGAGTTCGCGCGCCCGGGCCAGTTTTGCATCGTTCGATGAGGTCACGATCGCACGGGCGCCGAGGATCTGGCACAACTGCAGGGCAAACACCGAGACGCCGCCGGTGCCGAGTAGCAGCACCGTGCTGCCGGCCCTGACACCGCCGCGTTCGACCATGCTGTTCCAGGCCGTCACCGCCGCGCACGGCAGGGTTGCCGCCTCGACATCGCTGAGGTGCCGCGGTGTGTGTACCAGGCCGTCCTCGTGCACGACGCGGTATTCGGCGAGCATGCCCTGCGCGGTGCCGCCGAGTGCGTGCTGCATATCCGTGGCCGTGATGTCGCCGTCTATCCAGCGCTGGAAAAAAATCCCGCAGACACGATCACCGACGGCGAAGCGTGTCACCTCGGTGCCGATATCCACGATTTCACCGGCGCCGTCGGAGTTGGGAATGCAGGGGTAGGCGATGGCGCGCGGTACCGGATCGGTGACCGTCGCCAGGTCGCGGTAATTCAGCGACGAGGCGTGTACCCGCATGAGGACTTCGCGTGGCCCCGGCCGCGGCACGGGCAGGTCGCTGATGACAAGCGCGTCGATGCCGCCGTCGGATACGATTTGACAGGTTTTCATGGGCTCAACACTACTCCCATCGGCCACGGGGCCTGCAGGCAGACCCCAGTCTAAATGAGTGTGCGACACAATGGGACACAAAGGCGCAAGTGGCGTGCGGGTCGCGCGTCAGGCGGCCTCGAGCGCAAGCGTCGCGCATCGTACTGAGCGCCCGTGGCACAATGTCCGTGTTCAACAGTCCTGAGAGTAATACGCCGATGTCGCTGCTGCGTAGTTTGATTTTTATTGCCTGCACAGGGCACGCGATGGCCGTAACGGCGGGCGAACTCGGCGACGCGATCGCCGCCGATTACCCCTACCTTGGTCCGCTGTTCGAATATTTTCATCAGCATCCGGAGCTTTCCTACGTCGAGCACAAAACCGCCGCGCGGCTGGCCGCGGAGTTGCGCGCGGCCGGCGTCGAGGTCACCGAGGGGGTGGGCGATACCGGTATCGTCGGCGTGATCAGCAACGGCGATGGTCCGGTGGTGCTGGTGCGAGCGGACATGGACGGACTGCCGCTGGTGGAAAAATCCGGCCTGGCTTATGCGTCCACCGCGCGCCAGGTCGACGTCGACGGCCACGAGTTTCCGGTTATGCACGCCTGCGGTCACGACGTCCACATCACCAGCCTGATCGGGGTCGCGCGCCAGTTACTGCGTCTGCGGGATAGTTGGCGCGGTACGGTGGTGCTGATCGGCCAACCGGCCGAAGAGCGCATCGGCGGGGCCAAAAAAATGCTCGAAGACGGACTTTACGAACGCTTTCCACGGCCCGATTTCGCGCTCGCCCTGCACGTCTCCAGCCTTATGGAAACCGGGCTGATGCGCCTCGATTCGGGGATCACATTCTCCAGTTCCGACAGTCTCGATATCGTTGTACCGGGGGTTGGCACGCACGGCGCTTCGCCGCACCTCGGCCGCGATCCGATTGTCATCGCCGCTCAGATTGTGCTCGCGCTGCAGACCCTGGTATCGCGGGAAATTTCTCCGCTGGCGCCGGGCGTGGTTACGGTCGGTTCCTTCCACGCCGGCACCAAACACAACATCATTCCTGACCAGGCGGTACTGCAGTTGACGGTACGCTCCGACGATTCCGCGGTGCGCGACCAGCTCATCGCCGGCATCACCCGCATCGCCGAAAATACCGGCCGCGCGGCCGGTCTCCCGGAAGACATGCTGCCGCGCGTCAGTGCGCCGCTGGCCTCAACCCCGCCGACACTCAATGACGTGCAGCTCAGCACGCGGATCCGCGGCGCCCTGGCCAGTCATTTCGGCGCTGACCGCTTCGTCACCAGCGAACGCGAAGGCATGGGGGCGGAAGACTTCGCTTATTTCCTGAGCGTCGACCCACCGATCCCGGGCACTTATTTCCGCATCGGCGGGACCCCTAAGGCGGCCTTCGACGCGGCCGCGGCAGGCGGCCCGGCCGTGCCTGGCCACCATTCGCCGTTGTTCAAAATCGAGCCGCGCGCGGCGATCAGTAACGGCGTTGAAGCGATGACGATCGCGGTGCTCGAGTTGCTGACACCGAAGGCCGCGGATTAGCCAGGCGCGCAACCCGTAGGCCACCGACAGTGTGTTGCGATTTCGCTTACTGCTTCAGGACGGGTCGCAGCTCGGCGTATTGCGCGCGGCGATGATGTTGCGGTGCAGGGGCAGATAACCGGGAACATAGGACTCGAGCTGGTCGGCGACCTCGGCGTGCGCAGCGGGCAGGCGGTGCCAGGGAATGCTCGGCCAGGCGTGGTGCTCGGCATGATAGTTCATGTTCCACAGCCACCAGCGCACCAACGGCATCGATTCCACCGTACGGGTCCGCCGCAGTATCGAGCCGTCGGCCGGCAGGCCGGTGTGTTCCGACGCGACCCATAAAGTCTGGAATACGTGCGCGAACCAGGCCGCGAACAGCAGCCACCAGCCGCCCGGCAACCACAGCACGGCGCTCACCACGAACACCGTCCACAACCCGAGCACGATGCGACATTCCTGAACCAGGCCTGGCCGATCGCTGATATGCGGCGCCCAGCGCGCAAACTGTTCCCATTCGTCTTCGGGCTTCAAACTGAAGCCGAACAGGGGGCGCAGTTTGAGTTTGATTAAACCGATCCCGGTTGCCATGTGCAGCCAGTTGCCGAGCCCGGTCGGCCAGTGCCGGTAGCGCGGGTCGCCTGACAGCTCAGGGTCCTTGTCGACGTCCTGGGTGTGACGGTGATGCTCGAAATGAAACGTCCGGTACACCGCCGGTGCCATCATGAACGGGATCCCGGCCAGCCAGGCGCCGACGGTATTGCCACGCCGAGTGCGAAATGCCGTGCCGTGTACACATTCGTGAAACGGTGCAAACAGCCCCGACCACACCCAGGCCAGTAACAGCGACAGTACCAGCGCCGGGACGAAGCTGTGAGCGACCCGCATGACCAACGCGAACAACGCCACGAACGCGGCGAGATGCAGGCTGAGTCGGACCAGCGAGGGCAGATCGGCGCGCTGCTGGAGGGCACGCAGAGTGTCGAGTTGCAGCAGCGGCCGGGTTTCGAATTGTTCATCCACTGCGACTCACTCCATCATTCGGCGACCGGCTTGTGCATCTGGCGCGGGCTGCCTGACGCCGTACAATACGCGCACTCTCAAGCTACGTCACGGAAGCCCACGATGAACGTGCATACCGCCCTCGAGATCGAGCCGCAGCGCCACGGTTTCGGCGCGCGCGTACGCGGTCTCGATCTCGCCGCCACGCTCGATGGCGCAACGGTGGCAGCGCTGCAGGAGGCCTTTATCCGCTACGCTGTACTGATCATTCCCGATCAACAGCTCGACGCCGCGGCGCTCGAGCGCTTCAGCGCGCGGCTCGGGGACTTTGGTCACGATCCCTACGTGCAACCGATGCCCGGCTTCGAGCACGTCATCGAAGTGATACGCGAGGCTGGTGAAACCGCGCCTATTTTCGGCAGCCTGTGGCATTCGGACTGGAGTTTTCAGGCCACCCCGCCGAGCGCGACTATTCTGTACGGCGCCGAGACTCCGCCGATCGGCGGCGACACCGTTTTCGCCGATGGCTATCGCGCCTGCGCTACCCTTTCACCGACCCTGCGCGAAACGCTTTCCCGCCTGCGCGGCGTACACAGTGCGGCGCCGGCTTACGGACCGCGCGGCCTGTTTTCACGCGACGACGCCACCCGTTCGATGCGTATCATCGTTTCCGCCGACGCCGAACGCACCGAAGTCCATCCCCTGATCCGCCGGCACCCCGCCTCCGGCCGTTCGGCGCTGTACGTCAATCACGTCTATACCATCGGCATCGAAGGCATGTACGGCGATGAAAGCCGCGCATTGCTCGACTACCTGTTCCGGCACATGACAAAAAGCGAATTCGTGTATCGCCACCGCTGGCAGCCCGGCACGCTGGTGATGTGGGACAACCGCTGCGTGGTGCACTACGCCGATGGCGGTTACGAGGGGCACCGGCGGGTCATGTACCGCACCACGTTGGCCGGCGAACGGCCGGCGGCCTGAATCGTGCACGCCGCGCAAGCGCCCGGGGCCGGCAAACCGGTTGATCCGTGCTCGCGGCTCCTATCAAGTCAATAGTCAATTAGGGTAGTCCAACATGGGAACCAGACTGGCGGGAAAAACCGCCCTGATCACTGGCGGCAGCCGCGGTATCGGCTACGCGATCGCCACCGCGTTTGCCGCCGAGGGCTGCAATCTGGTACTGAATGCGCGCGACGAGACCCGCCTCAGGACCTGTGCTGCCGAACTCAGCTCACGTTTCGACGTACGCGTCGAGGTCGCCGCGGCGGACGTCTGCGACGGCGCCGCGGTGCGGGCGATGGTCGCCGCGGCCGAACGCCAGGCGCCGCTCGATATCCTCGTCAACAACGCCGGGATCCATATCCCCAACGCATTTCTGGATTACAGTTTTGAGCAGTTCAGGGCGGTCATGGAAAGCAACGTTTACAGCGTGTTTCATGTTACCCAGGCGGTGCTGCCGGCGATGATCGCGCGCGCCCACGGGCGGGTCATCAATCTGGCCTCGACGGCGGGCAAGTGGGGTTCGCGCAACCAGAGCGCTTATAACGCATCGAAACATGCGGTGGTCGGTATCACACGCTGCCTCGGCCTGGAAATGGCGCCGCACAACGTGCTCGTCAATGCCATCTGTCCGTGGGTGGTCGATACCGACATGGCGACCGGTTTCATGGATCAGCACGCCGCAATCACGGGTATTTCGGCCGCCGAACTGAAGCAGCGCATGAACGCCACGGTGCCTCTGGGTCGCTGGATCGAGCCGCGCGAAGTTGCCGGGCTGGCGCTGTACCTGGCCTCGGACGAAGCCAGCTATATCAATGGGCAGGCGTGGACGGTTGATGGCGGGTATACGATGATTTAAAAGAGCGGGCGAAAACGTCGTACGGTATCCGTGGCGTGCGGGTCGCGCGTCTGGCTAGCGTTCGACCGTGCATCCATGCACGGCCTCACTGCCCTCGCGCAGCGCTGAACCCTCCCTGGCCCGCTTGCGCTCGAGGCCGCCTGACGCGCGACCCGCACGCCACTCGCGCCTGCCTGTCGAATAATTTGGCCGACATGTTGCCAGGCTGGTGAGCGGACGCTGGTCGCGGGCGCTATTCAACCTGGGCTGGCTCAGCCGGACAGTTCCATGCCGTCGTCCGGCATCAGCGCGTCGAGGCTTTCCATCTGCTCGGTGATGGTCTGCCCGAGCGAGGACAACTCGCGCTGCAGACCGTCGGCGGCGCGCAGCTTCTGTTCGATCTGGCGACGCGCGCGCTGGATCTCGGCTTTCTGGTGAGTAATGCGGTTGGCCACGCGTTGCAGTTGTTCGTAGCGCTCGCGCAGGCCTTGCTCGGCCTCGGCAAGGCGCGCCTTGTCGCGGGCGCGGGCTGCGATCAGTTTTTCACGGATCACCTCGCGGGCGCGCGCGCGGATGCGTTCGATGCGGGTCTGGACGTGCTTTTCCAGGCGCTCGCGCTCGTGCGCGTGGGCCTGGCGGATCTGCGTCCGAAACGTAGTTTCCAGCTCCTTGAATGCTTTCGCTATCGGGTCCAACGTTGCGCTCGCAGGATCCTGGGCGCGGTCGGCGTCGGTGGGTTGGCCATCGCTCAGGTCGGGTAGTCGCTCAAATCCGAAATCGAACAGGGTTTCGTCAAGCTCGAGATCGGCCGTGCCGGTAATGGTCGCCTCGGTCGGGTCCGTGGACGCCCGCCCGGCAATCTGCTCATGATCCGAATGGATCCGGTCGACCAGCGCCTGCAGGCCTTTGCCGGTCTGGGTGTCGGCATAAAAAGCGGGGTCGGCCGGCACAATTTCGGTTTCGTCGGCGCCGCTCCCGGTTATCGGCGCGGCCGCTGCCGGCCGCTGGGGCGCAGCGGGCGCGCTATCGAGCGACTTGATCGTAACCTCAGGCGCCGGCGGCGGGTCATGCCGTGGACTACTCGATTGCGGTTCCGGTAAAGCCGGGTTGACGAAATCGTTGACGTACTGCGCACTGATGCCTCGTGACGACAGCAGAAACGCGGCCACCGCACTGGCGCTGGGGTTTTCGCTATAGACCACGTAAGACTGTTCCGTGTCCAGTTCACGCCACTGCAGCCGCAGCAGGCTGAGGGGCAGGCTGATTGCGCCCGGCATGCTGCTGACCGCGTAGCGATCCGCTTCGCGAACATCCAGCCACACCGCGCCCGCTACGACCCGCGCTTCGGCCTGTTCGACGGTAATATCGCTGAGCAGCGGATCGCGAATGAGGCCATTGAAGTCCTCGCGCGTGAGGCGCATCAGGACGCCGTCCGCGGTCATGGTCACGGTGGCGTTGCGGCGGCCGTTCGCGATCAGAGCCTCTTCGCCAAAGCCGCCGCCCGGCCGGATCGTCGCCAGGTGGATGGGCACGGCATCGGGAGCGGGCCGGCGGCTGACCGCGGCACTACCGGCCTTGAGCAGGTAAAAATAATCCGCCTGTCCACCTTGCTCAACGATGATATCGCCCGCGCTGACTTCGATTTCGACGACCCGCGCCAATACCCGGTGGATGGTTTCGACCGGCAAATGGGCGAACAATCCGTCGCGCAGCGTGACTACGATCCAGTCGTCCGGGTCGCCATCAAAAATATCCACGACTTCATCCGGGTGTGGCGGCGGGGCGGTGTCGGCCAGTCTGCTTTCGCGGTCCAGTGCTGCGTACCGGATACGAAAAATCCGCGCGTCCTGCGCGGCGCTGACCGAAAACCTGCGCGCCTTGCCGGCCTCGTCGAGCGCGTAGGTGCTGATTTCGCTGGCCGTCGTGATGGTCTGGCCGGCACCACCGCCGCGCAGTGCGACGCTGCCATCGAGCAGATAATGCAGATACTCGTCGCGCGAGCCGGCGGCGAGAATTGTCGTGCCCGCGTCGAAGTTCAGGACCTCGCCCTGGCGAATGATGGCGTCCTGATAGCTGCGCGGTAATTCGTTGATGGGTGTCAACAAGCGGATCCGCGCTTCGAGGGTTGCATCAAGCGGCTGGGTGATGGCGTTGGCCGATGCCCCACCGCTCTTGAGTCGCTCGCGCTCGCGGCGAGCGGCCTCGATGGCGCGCTTGATTTTCTCCATAGATGCCTGTCCGCCGCACGCGGCTTTAAATGGCCAGAATTTTAACCGGCTTGCACGCGGTATAGCGGGCCATTATGCGGACCTGCGTAGCACTTTGGCGTTAAAGTACTTGCACTTGAGCGTAGGAATGCGGGGTTGGCGGAGGACGAAACCGGGACACCCGGCAAGCTCGTTAATGGCGCGGCGGGCGCCGTCGTGTGCTCACGATGTTGCCGTTCGACGCGCGCGTCGGACCAGCACAATACTCAGATCGTCGGGTTTGCTCGGCGCGCCATGCGGCGGATCCTGCATGCGTTCGAGGCTCATACTCACGAGGCGCGCGCAGGCCACGCTCAACTTGCCCTTGCGTACGATCTCGACGATTTCGTCGACGTAGACGTTATCGAACAGACCGTCGCTGGCGATCACCGCGGGGTCGTTTGCGGCGAGGGTCAACGGCGAGCCGATTTCGACCGACATCGGCTCGAGTCCGAGCAGATTCGAAACCATGTGCCGCTCCTCGTGGTGCAGCGCTTCTCCCGGATCGAGCAGTCCGGCCTCGACCGCGTAGCCGGTCGGTGAATGTGACACGCTCTGGAGCTTGATGCGGCCACGTTGGCCGGTCACCACGATGCCGGAATCCCCGGCGTTGTAGGTACGCAGTTGTGACCCGCTGAGTTCTATCACCGCGAGGGTCGTGGCCGCGCCGCCCGCATTGTCCTTAATCGCCTGGTGCGCCGATTCGAAGCCGTTGAGGATAGCGGCGCGCGCCGGCAGCTCGCTGCCTTCGGCGCTGGCCCGACGCAGGGCGTCGACCGCCGTCGCGCTGGCGGTACCGCCACCGGCGTAGCCGCCGGCGCCATCGGCAATCGCGATGACCAGCGTGCCGGGACTGTGCTGCAGGATCATGACCGCATCTTCGCTGGCGCCGTCCTTGTTCGGGGCTGCGCGGGTAAACACCGCAAGCTCGGTGCCGGCGATGGTCAGTGATTCGGGCTCGGCCGTGTTTGCCGATGCAAACGTCAGGGGCAGGGCGATCTGGCCGTCGATGTCTGGCGGTGGTTGATTCATTGCCAGTCGATGGTTTCGAGGTAGTCGCGGAGCTGCCCGGCGGTGCGGAATTTCTGCAGGATCAGCGAGCGCTTCAGGCCACAGCAGATGGCTTTGATCTCGGCGCGGTGCTGACGGTAAGTGCGTGCGCCGCCCATCATGTCATAGAAAATCCGGATCAGATCGCAGACATCGGCATGGATGTTTTCACGCTTGGTGGCTTCCCAGTGAAACATGTCGATAAGTTTGATTTCATAGTGCAGGCCATAGCGACGCACGATGATATTGTCGGTGTGCAGATCGCCGTGGTATTCGCGCGCCATGTGGATCTCGGCCATGCCGCTGGCCAGCGCGTGCAGCAGGTGCAGGGCTTCGAAGGGCGGCAGGCGTTTGCCGCGCTGTCGATTCACCAGCGCGCTCAGCAGTTCGCCCTCGACGAATTCGCTGACCAGCAGGGTGATGCGCTGGCCCTCGAACTCGATGAAATCCTGCGTGTAGTACTGGATGAGGATATTGCAGTGGCGCAGCTTGTGCAGTTTCAGGGCGTAGCGCTTGGCCGCGCCGTTGCGTAGATTGCGGTAGGGGAAAAACAGTTTCGCGGCGCGCTCGATGCCGGTGCCGATCTCGACGATTTTATAAACCTCGCCTTCCCAGCCGGCGCCAAGCAGCGCCACAACGCGGTATTTTCCGGCAATGACGTGGCCCGGCTCGAAGCCGAAGCGCGCGATACGGCAGGTGGCGCTCACGGCTTGGCCTCGAGCGACGCGGTTCGGGTTGGCAGTGCGGCGGTCCTCAGCGGATCGCGACGGGATTGATGATCGCCTGCACCGAGCCGACGAAACGCGGCTGGCCGAGGACGAAGAGAAACTCCCAGGCCTGATCGGCGGCCAGCGCGCGGGTGTCCATGTTTTCGAGCAGGTAGACGCCGTTGCGTGCGAGCAGTTCCTGGTGCACGGGAAAGAACTGGCCTTCGATTTCGAACGGAATAGCTTCAACGCCGAAGGTATCCGAACCGACCGCAACGATGCCGAGCTCGGCTAGATACTTCGCGCCTTCGACGCCGAGTCCGGGTTCGCCGGCCATGAAGCGTTTACCGTCAGTCGCAGAGAGATTCATCCAGCCGGTATGAAACAACACCACGTCGCCGGCGCGGATGCTGACGCCCTGGGCCTTGGCCGCGGCATCGATCTCGGCGCGATTGATCGCGGTGCCCGCCTCGAGGATCTTTTTGCCCTTCAGGCGCGCGATATCGAGCAGCACGCCACGCGTGACGATCGGCGGGATGTCGGACGTCGAGAATTTGGTCAGCCCGGTAACTTTGACGAAATCACTGGCCGGCGTGTTGTTGTAATAGTGATGGTCGACGCCGACATGGCCGAGGCCGTCGATCTGCGAACCGATGCCCATGTAGGTCATCATCAGATCATCATTGCCGGTAAGCGCATTCGTGCCGACCGGGACGCCGGCGCCATCGTCGAGCTGCAGAATGGTCATCTTGTAGTAGCGCGGCGGGTAGGCCGGACTGTCCGGTCCGGATTCGACCCCCAGCGCGTAGGTTTTGCCGGTCTTGACCAGTTTGACCGCTTCCAGCACCCCGGCCGGACTCAGGCGGTTGACCGCGCCCAGGGTGTCGTTGGCGCCGAACGGTGAAACCGGTACCCCGTCCGCCTGCGCGGCGAGGCTGAGAAAAAGTGCCCCGAGGGCGGTCACTACACGTGGCATGCTCACAAGTTGTACTCCCGGCTCGTGGTTGTCGTGGCGCATTGTATGCACGCTGGCGCGGCCGCGACTACCGGGCCGTCGCCAGGCGGCAGCAGGCATCGTTTTCAAGCCAGTGTGATGGCCGTGGATGCTGGCGTGGACCACGCCGTCGAGGCGGTCGCGGCAACCCGGTGGCGCCGGACCCGTATACTCGCCGTTCCTTGTGCCGTCGGATCCCTTGGCCATGTTCAGCATTCACGTGAAACTCATGCTCATGGGCATGCTGTGGGCGACCTCGTATCCGCTCGGCCGTTACCTCGCTGTCTACGAGGCTCCGCAGGCCATCGTCGCGGTGCGCGCGCTGATCGCGTTCGTGTTCCTGGCATTTGTCGCGCGGCGGCGGACGGAACTGCGCATTACGCCATCCTGGCGGCTGCTGGGTCAGGTGCTGGTGCTTGGTTTCTGCGCATTCTGCCTGCACAACTTCCTCATGTTCGAGGCGCTCGAACACACCAATGCGAACACCGGCGCGGTGATCAACGGCGCCATCCCGGTCGTCGTGATGAGTCTCGATTTCCTGATTTTCCGTCGCACCATCGCGCGCTGGTCGGTGGTCGGGGTCGCGATCAGTTTCGTCGGCACGCTGGTGGTGGTTACCCACGGCGATTTGCGCAGTCTGCTGACCGCGTCGATTGGCTATGGCGAGTTTCTGTTTCTGATCGCCATCAGCGGCTGGGCGATGTACACGATATTTTCGCGCCCGCTGCTGGCCAGCTACCCGGTCACGACCCTGACCGCCCTGAGCTGCCTTGCCGGCGGCGTGTTGATGCTGCCGCCGATGCTGTGGAACTTCGAGGCCACGCTGGCGATCCTCTCCGATCCCTCGGTGGTCGCGCTGATGGTGACGCAGGGCGTACTCACGCTCGGTCTGGGTTTCCTGTGGTACTACGAAGGGATCAGGGAAATCGGGCCCATGAACGCCGCGGTGTATATCAATCTGGTGCCGATCTTCGGCATCGTGCTTGCGGCGCTGACGATCGGCGAGATCCCGGACCGCGCGCTGCTGAGCGGCGGCGCACTGGTGGTCGGCGGTCTGTTGCTGGTCAATCGCGCCGAACTGCGGCGCGCGCAGGTCGGGCTCAACACCAGCCTTCGGCGCTGAGTTCGGCGACGGTGCTGTCGAATGCCGTAACCAGGGTGTCGATATCGCTACTCGTCATCGCGGTTGACAGCGCGCCGATGCCGCGCATCGAGAGCTGCACACCGCGATTGCACAAGCCGAGAAATGTCAGCAGGTTGAGGTCGCCGTCGGCAGTCTGCGCAGCGCGCGCGTCGCGTAAGGGCTCGCGCGTCCAGTGGACCTGGAACAAGGAGCCGGTGCCGCAGACCTGGGCCGGCAGATCGTGCTCGGCGATGATCGCGGCAAGGCCGCCGCGGGCTTGTTCGCCGAGCGCATTGAGATGGCCGATGGCAGCCTCGTCGAGCAAGGTCATGGCGGCCAGGCCGGCGCAGATCGACATCGGGTTGGCGCTGAAGGTGCCGAGATTGGCGACCGTGCCACCGTCCTCCGGGCCGCTCAGCGCGCGCATGAATTCGCGCCGCCCGCCAACCGCCCCGATCGGAAATCCACCGCCGATAATTTTTGCCATGGTAGTGAGGTCGGGATCGAATCCGAAATAACCCTGTGCGCCGCCAAGTGCCTGGCGCAGGCTGATCACTTCATCACAGATCAGCACGATCCCGGCGCGCGCGGTTTCCTCGCGCAGCACCTTGAGGAACTCCGGCTCGGCGGCAATCACCCCACCGGCGCCGAGGATCGGTTCGACAATGATCGCGGCCAGTTCGTGACCGTGCTCACGCACCGCCTCGCGCACGGCTTCGCAATCGTTGTAACGGATCAGGACCACGTCCTGGCAGGCGGCCGCCGGCAGCCCGCCAACATCCGGGCTCGGCACGCTGACCCTGGTCGGCGCGTTCGGTGGCGGCAGCGCGTGCCCGCCGACCATGACGAATTCGGATGACCCGTGGTAGCCGCCTTCGAATTTACCGATCCGGTTGCGGCCGGTGTGGGCGCGCGCGATGCGTAGCGCAACCATAACCGCCTCGGTACCCGAGTTGTTGAAAACAACCTGTTCGACACTGGCCACGCGCGAACACAACAGTTCGACGAGCTCGAGTTCCTGGCAGCCGGGTGCCGAGTAGGTTGTACCGTGCGGCAGCTGGCGCTGGATGGCCTCCATGACGTAGGGATGACCGTGGCCATGGATAAGCGTGGTGTAGTTGTTATGAAAATCGATACGCTGATTGCCGTCCAGGTCAATGCTGCGGATCCCGTCGGCCTGCTGCACATAGAACGGGAACGGCGCGTGGCGCAGCAGCGAACGCGACGTGCCGGTTGGAATAGATCTGCCGGCGCGCTCGGCGTGCGCACGCGAGCGCGGATTGGCGTCGACGTAAGCGCGGTAGGCCGCGCTGTGTTCTGGCTTCATATCAATATGCTCCGTTGGTCGGCGCCAATACGGCACATTCGCATCTGTTCGCAACTCCGCGGCGCGTGCCACGTTGACCTGATTTTGCCACCAAGCATAGACTGATTTGCCGACGCGGCCGAGTAGCGGGCCTGGTGTCGGAGAAATCGCCGATGAAGCCGTACCGCCAGGTGCGCGCCGGCGCCGATCGGCCGCTTGGGGAAACAGGTCCATCACTATGAACACAGCGAAGGCCGACGGCTGGCGTATCAGCGTCGACACCGGCGGCACGTTCACCGACGTCGTGGTCGCTGATGGCGATGGCCGTTTCACCATCGGCAAGGCGCTGACGACGCCACAGCGCATATTCCTGGGTCTGCGCGCCGCGCTCGAAGCCGCCGCACAGGAACTCGATCTGAGTCTCGCCGAGGTCCTGGCGCGCGCCGAGTTGTTCATCTACGGCACTACACGCGCCACCAACGCCATCGTTACCGGCAATGTCGCCAAGACGGCGTTCCTCACCACCGCCGGATTTCCCGACGTGCTGGTCGTGCGTGAAGGCGGCAAGTTTGACCCGCACGATTTTTCCAGGCCGTTTCCGAAACCGTATATCCCGCGCCGCCACACCTTCGAGATCAGCGAGCGTATCGATGCCACCGGCGCGGTTTACCAGGCGCTCGACGAAACCCAGGCCAGGCAGGTGCTCGAGACTCTGGCTCGGCGCGGTTTCGAAGCGTGCGCCGTGTCGCTGTTGTGGGCGACGGCCAATCCGTTGCATGAACAGCGCCTCGGCGAGATGATCGCGGCACGGCTGCCGGGGTTGCCGTATACCCTGAGTCACGAACTGAATCCGATCCTGCGCGAGTATCGGCGCGCCTCCTCGGTGGCCATCGATGCATCGATCAAACCCCTGATGCAATCCCACCTCGCTGATCTTCAGGACGACCTGCGCGCCGAGGGTTACGTCGGCGAGATCCTGGTCAGCACCACCATCGGTGGCTGCCTCGACATCGACAGCGTCATTCGCCGTCCGATCCACACGGTTCGTTCGGGGCCGGCCATGGGCCCGGTCGCGGGGCGGCGCTATGCACAGATCGAGGACCGCCCCGAGGCGGTGCTGGTGGTCGACACCGGCGGCACGACCTTCGATGTCAGCCTGGTTCGCGATGGCGCCATCTCCATCACCCAGGAAACCTGGCTCGGCGAGCGCTTTACCGGTCATATGCTCGGCATTCCGGCGGTCGACGCGCGCAGCGTCGGCGCCGGCGGCGGTTCCATCGCCTGGCTCGACCCGGCCGGTCTGCTGCGGGTTGGTCCGCACAGCGCCGGCGCCGACCCCGGGCCGGCCTGCTACGGGCGTGGCGGCCGGGCAGCGACGGTGACGGACGCGGCGCTGGTACTCGGTTACATCGATCCGGAGTTTTTCCTGGGCGGCCGCATGCGGCTCGATGTCGCGGCGGCCGAGCAGGCAATCGCGGCCATCGCCGCACCGCTCGACATTACGCTCGAAGCCGCGGCGTTTTCGATTTTCGCGGTGTCGAATGAAACGATGATCAATGCGATCAAGGACATTACCGTCAGCGAAGGTATCGACCCGAGCGAGGCGGTAATCGTGGCCGGTGGCGGCGCGGCCGGCTTCGGCATCATGCCTATTGCGCGCGAGTTGAAGTGCCGCGCCGTGATCATCCCGCGCACCGCCAGCGTATTGTCGGCCTGCGGCATGCAGTTTTCCGACATCCAGGTCGAACACACCGCCACGCGCCCGACCCGCTCGGACGATTTCGATCGCGCGCAGGTGAATGCGGCGCTGGAAGAGATCGACGGGGTGCTCGATAGCTTCGCCGCGCAGCTCGCGGCGCGCGGGTTCAGCGACTGCCGCAAACAGTACCGGGTCGATGCGCATTACGCCGCGCAGGTGTGGGATATTGCCGTCGACCTGCCCGCCTCGCGGATCAGCGACGCCGGTCTGGTCGATACCCTGATCGAAACCTTCCACGCCAATCATCGCCGCATCTACAGCGTCGAGGATCGTGCCAGTGCGATCGAATTTCTGAACTGGACCGGACGCCTGGCGATCCGCCTGCCGCAGGCCGGCGTGACCGCCCACTCGGGTACGCAACGCACTTCCAGCACTGCCACGCGCAGCGCGCTGTTCGATCTCGACGTTCGCCACCAGACCGCGATCTGGCGTGGCGACGCGGTGGTTGTCGGGCAGCTCATCGCCGGTCCCGCGATCATCGAGGAGGCGACCACGACCCTGGTGCTGCCGCCGGATACGCGCGCGCGGTTGAGCGCGGCGGGCAGTTACGTGGTGGAGTTCAATCACACAAACACCTGAGCATAGGCTCGAAGGATGGCGCAGATGGATACCGATGCAGTGACGAGCAATGCCACCGCGACGCTTTCGCCGATGCTGTTGGCGGTACTCGCCAACCGCTTTGACGGCGTGGTGCGGGAAATGACCAATACCATGCTGCGTACCGGGCGCTCGGCGGTGATCAACAGCGCCCGCGATTTTTCCTGTGGGATCACTACCGCCGACAATGAACTGTTCGCGACCGCCGAGGGCCTGCCGGCGCATACCTACGGGCTGAACCTGCAGTCCGCGGCGATGTGCGAGTTTCACGATGACATCGCCGAAGGTGATGCCTACCTGCACAACGACCCTTACTGTGGCAATTCACACCCGGCCGATCACACCATCATCGTGCCGGTATTCTGGGACGGCGAACATCTGTTCAACGTCTGTGCCAAGGCCCACCAGGCCGATATCGGCAACTCGATTCCGACGACTTACCACGCCGCGGCCCGCGATGTGTACGAAGAAGGCGCGCTGATTTTTCCGGCCGTGCGCGTGCAGCGCGCGTACAACATGAATGACGACATCGTGCGTATGTGCCAGCGCCGCATCCGGGTGCCGGACTACTGGCACGGCGATTTTCTTTCCATGCTGGGGTCGGCGCGCACCGGCGAGAAACGCGTGCACGATATTCTGCGCAAGTATGGGCCGGCAACGATCAAACAGTTCGTGCGTGAATGGTTCGACTACAGCGAACAGCGTATGCGCCAGGCGATCGCGGCGCTGCCGGCGGCCAGCATCGAGCGGGAAAGTTTTCACGACCCGATGCCGCCGATGTTGCCGGACGGTATACCGGTGCGGGTCAAACTGACCGTCGACCCGCAGGCGGGCACCATCGAAATCGATCTGCGCAATAACATCGACAATATGGATAACGGCCTGAATCTGTCGCAGGCCTGTTCGATCAGTAATTCGGTGGCCGGGGTCTACAATTGCCTGCCCTCGGATATCCCGCGCAACGGTGGCTCCTATCGCTGCATCCGCATGCGCCTGCGCGAGGGTGCGGCCATCGGTATCCCGAGGTTTCCGCATAGCTGCTCGGTGGCGACGACGAACGTTTCCGATCGCCTGCTCAATGTCGTCCAGGCTGCGCTCGCCGATCTTGGCGAGGGCCATGGCCTGGCCGAAGGCGGACTCGGTATGGGCGCGGGTTTTTCCGTGATTTCCGGTAAGGACGCGCGACGCGACGGTCACCCCTATGTCAACCAGTTGATTATCGGCAGCAACGGTGGACCGGGCTCGCCGGACTGCGATGGCTGGATCACCTACGGCCTGCCGGTAGTCGCCGGCCTGATGTATCGCGATAGCGTTGAGATCAACGAGCTCAGCTATCCGATCCACTTTCGCGAGATCGTCTTGAACCAGGACGATGCCGGCGCTGGCCGCAACCGCGGGGCTCCAGGGGTACGCATCACCTACGGTCCAAGCAAGCTGCCGATGACGGTGGTCTTCGCGGCCGACGGCCAGACCAATCCGGCGCGCGGCGTGCGTGGTGGTCGCGACGGCAATACCGGCGAGATGCACGTCATTGACGCCAGCGGCCAACGTACGCGCGCGCCGAGCGTCGGCCAGATCACGCTGCGCGCCGGCGAGCTGGCTGAGCGGGCGCGAACTCGGGCGGCGGCTACGGCGATCCGCTCGACGCGCGACCCGGAGCAGGTCCGCGAGGATGTTCTGGAACGCTACGTATCCGAGCACCAGGCGCGCGATGTGTACGGCGTGCTGTTCAGCGGCGGGTGCGACGACGACACCCTGACCGTCGATGCGGCGAGGCGACCAGCGCGCGATGCGCGCACAGCTGCGCGCCGCGCAGCACTGAACGCGAGCGGACACAAACACCGAGAAGCTGCATGGCATGCACCCCGACCCGCCCGGACGCGAAGACGAACGTCTGCCCACGATCCTCGGTTTCCAGCGCGTGGCCGAAAATACCGCCCCGTCCACCCGCTGCATCGATCACGGGCGCGGGATCTACGTCTACGACACCGACGGGCGCGAATATATCGAAGCGACCTCATCGTTTTATGTGGCCGCGCTGGGCTATCAGAACGAAGAGCTGATCGACGCCATAATGCGCCAGTACCATGAGCTGCCGTTTTTTGTTTCGGCGCTGCATCGCACGCCCAAGGCCGCGCTCGATCTGGCCGAGCGCCTGGTCGATATCGTGCCGGTAAACGATGCCCACATCCTGTTTGCTTCGACCGGCTCGGAAGCGAACGATTTCCTGATCAAGATGTTGCGTTTCGGCGCGGTCGCGCGCGGCGAGCCGCAGCGTCGCACCATTATCGGGCGTTACGGCAGCTATCATGGCGGCACGCTCGCCGCGGCCAGCCTGACCGGTGGCCACCACGAAGAATTCGGTCTGCCACTGGAAGGTTTTCGTCACGTTGCGCAGCCGGACTATCACGGCGACCGCGCACCGGGGGAAACGCCGGCCGAGTACGCGGCGGCGCTGGCCGATGAACTCAGGCGTTTGATCGAATCCGAGCCGGACGGCAGCGTGGCGGCATTCTTCGCCGAACCGGTGAGTTTCTCGGCTGGCTTCAAACTGCCGCCGGCGGAATATTTTCCCGCCATCGCGGCGGTACTCAACGAACACGGCATAGACCTGTGTATCGACGAAGTGGTGACCGGCATGGGCCGTACCGGCGCCATGTTCGGTGCGACCACCTTCGGCCTGACGCCGCAACACGCGGTGATGGGCAAAGCCCTGAGCGGCGGCTACTTTCCGGTTTCGCCGATCGCACTGGGCGCGGATCTGTACCACGATCTCGAACGCGGGTCGGAGCTTTGCGGCACGCTCGCGCACGCCGGCACGTTTTCGGCGCACCCGGTCGGTGCGGCGGCGGGCCTCAAAACCCTCGAGATCATCGAACGCGACGGCCTCGTCGCACAGGCCGCCGCAATGGGCGAATACCTGGCCAGTGGCCTGCGTGCGCTCGGCGAACACCCACTGGTTGGCGATGTGCGCTGCCTGGGCTTGGCCGGCAGTCTCGATTTCCTGCGCCGCGATGGTGACGACAATCCGCTCAACGAGGACGGTGACGCGCTGGCGCTGGCGGTCTACGATGCCCTGCTCGAGCGCGGGGTGGTCGCGCGACCGGCCGGCCGCAGCCTGGTCCTGGCGCCGCCGCTGATCATCCAACGCGAGGAAGTCGAGGAAATCGTCGCCCGTGTGGCGCTGGCACTCGACGACGTCGCCGCCTTACACCGATAAGCAGGCTCGGCAAACTATCCACGCCGGTGGCGGTCTCAACCGGCAGCACTCCACAGCGGAACGTTTCAATGTGTGGATTTTTCCTCGGCCTGCTCGGGTTTATGCTGGCCGTGCCAACTGCCGCCCTTGCGGGTGCTATCGCGTGGCGTAATTATGATGCCGAGGCGTTTCGTGTCGCGCGCGACAGCGGCCGACCGCTGATCGTCAATGTCGGCCACGAAGGCTGCTCGGCGTGCCGGACGATGGCGGAAACCACCTTCGCCGACGCGCGTGTGATCGCCCTGATCAACAGCCATTTTGTTGCCATCCAGGTCGACAGCGAAATGCAGCCGGATATCGGCGAGCGTTATTCCGACTGGGCGTGGCCGGCGACCGCATTCCTGAAACCCGACGCGACCCAGGTTTTTGCGATCCGCGGCAGCCGCCGGCCGGACGATTTTGTCGCCCTGCTCGAGCGGGTCATTGAACGCCACCAGGCCGGTGAATTGAAATCCGATACCCTCGCGCCGTATACCGCACCCACACATGGCCATGCGGGCCCGCTGCAGGCGCTCCTGATGCAGGTGCGCGCGCAGCTCGACGGCAGCTTCGACGACCAGCGCGGCGGCTGGGGTGAGGCCAAGATCCTAGAATACGCTGAGCCGACCCTGCAGTTGTTCATGCGTGGCCGGCTGTATGCCGACGGCCAGGCCACGACCCGCGCCCTGCAGACCGCGAGCGGTTTTTTGCAACACCTCGATCCGATCTGGGGCGGCAGCTTCTACGCGTCGTTCGAACGCTGGGACAAAGTCGTCAGGGAAAAACGTCTCGAGAGCCAGGCTGCGGCCCTGCAGCTGTTTGCCGATGCCCTGCAGGTAAGCGGCGACGCGCGCTTCCGTGAGGGTCTGCACAATGTCCACCGCTATCTCCGGGACTGGATGCGCGCACCGTCGGGTAGCTTCTACGCCAATCAAAAGGATGTCGGCCCGCGCTTCGCACCCGGCATGGACATTGACGCCTATTACCGCCTCGATGATGCCGGTCGTCGTCGCTACGGCTTGCCCGTCATCGACCGCGCGATTTATACCGACGTCAACGCGCGCGTGATTACCGGCCTGGTACGGGCCTACGAGGCAAGCACCGATGCGGACTTTCTTGCCACTGCCGTCGCCGCTGCGACCGCGCTGCGGACACAACGCCAGACCGACCACGGCTGGATAGAGCAGTTTGCACCGGCCGATGAAATGCCGGCGCGGCCGCGGGTGCACGCACTGCGTGTTACGGGACTGCCTTATCTGCGTGCGCAGGCCCATTTCGGTCTTGCCGCGCTGGCGCTTTATCAGGCCACTTCAGATGAACGCTGGCGCGAGAGTGCATTGGCGATCGTCCGGGGCCTCGGCGCGACCCTCGAAGACCACGCGCTGGGCGGCTTCTACGCGGCGCCGCCCAGCGCGCTCGATGACATCGTTGGCCGACGCAAGCCGCTCGAGGACAATGCAGCCGCCGCGCGTCTGCTGTACTGGCTCGGCGTACTCGAACAGGACAGCGATCTGAAGCGCCGCGCGGAACGTACGCTGCGCGCGGTAGCGGTGCCCGATATCGTGCGCCGCGAAGGTCGAGTAACCGGCAGTCTGGCCCTCAGCCTGGAATTGCTGAACGCAGGCCATGTGGAATTTTCCGTTGTCGGCGCGGGACCGGCAGCCGAGACGCTGCTCGCCGCGGGCCGCAAGGTGTACGAACCACGGCGCGTTCTACATCGCGAAGAACCCGGCCGCTATCCGCGGCGCGAGCGCGCCGCGATGTATATCTGCAACGATGATCACTGCTCGCTGCCGATCACCGAAGCGGACGAAATCGCGGCGCAGGCGGCGCAATTCCTGCCCGCTGCGCCGCTGTCCGGCGCTACTCGATAGCGGCGGCGGTAAAACCGGCGTGTTCGATCAGGCGTCCGGCCTCGCCACCGGGAACCCAGATCACGACCGCACGTACCGGCCCTTCTGAAAGCACGGCGTGGCGCACCGCGTCACCAGGTTTCACGAAACCCAGCATGCCGGGTTCGAGACGATTGGCCTGGCCGTTGACCTCGTGACCCAGTACCCCTTCGACAACGTAGAAAATTTCCAGGCTGCCGTGCTGGTGGGCTTCGCCTTCGCCAAAACCGGCCGGGAGGAATAATTCACCGACCTCGATGTCGTCGCGGCCGAGATTGCTGGCGTCGGCCAGCATCTTGATCCAGACCGGGCCGTAAACGAGTTTGCGCGTTCCCGAGCTGGCCGCGGCGTACCCGGGTGCGGCGCTGGGGCTGGCCGCTGGTGCATCGTCACCGTGGGCAAGCAGTGTTGCCGGCAGGGTCATCAGTGCGAGCGCACCGGCCGCAATGGCGAGTATCCACTTGATGTCAGTCATTCTTATTCTCCTCGATGCGGTGGCGTGCGCCACACGTTGTACAACCATGGCGCAACGGCGGCGAGTGCCGTCGCGAAACCGTTCACGTCGTAATGTCCGCGCGCGTCGACGCGCGCGAATTCGATCGCGCAGCCGCGCTGGCGCAATGCTTCCACGGCGGTGGACATGTTCTGGTAGTCAAATATTTCGTCGGATTCGGTAGCCAGGGTATAAACCGGCACCGCGCAGCCGACTTCGGCGCGCGGAAATCCGGCCACCGGGACCGCGGCGCTGAAGCGTTCGGGGTAGTGGGTAATGAAGTGCCAGCTACCGATCGCGCCCATGCTGTAACCGGCGACGACGATGCGTGCGCGGTCAACGGCATATTCGTTCTGCAGGGTGTCGACAAGATTCAGAACAAACGCTTCGTTGGCGGCCGACGACCACTGCCCGTCCAGCGATTCCGGGGCCACGTACAGGGCGCCGAGTTCGCGCCAGGCCGGTTCGAACAACTGCTCGACGAGAGGCCGGCCGTAGTAGCGCGTCGGTTGTCCGGCGTAATGCAGCACCACGACCAGCGGCCGCGGCTGTGCCGAGTCGATGCCGGCCGGCCGCGCAAGGGTGAAACGGCCGCGGCGGTTGGCATCCAGCGCGACCTCGATGTCGTAAACGCCCGCTGAGCGCGGCAGGCTGCCTGCAGTTTCGGCGTTGACGGTGGCGGCAACCAGGTTCAGTACGGTCATTGGCACGATCCAAAGCAGGCGTAGTTTCGATGCGACACGGGGTTCGCCACAGTGTAGCGAGGTTCGGCTGTCCCTGCTGCGCCGGCTGAGGGCGTAAGTTATTCTTGCGCTCCGGAACAGGGCGGAATGCATACATGGATCCAGTGCTGGCGGTGTCGGTGGAGCGTAACGCGGAAGGCGACTACGTGCTTGCCTGGGACGCGCGTTTCTGCGCCGGCGAGGTCACGGTTTCCGGCGCCGGGCATGACCGGGACTTCGATCGTGGCGGGGCGCTGGCGGTCAGTACATCGGGCGGCGCAAGCGTCTCGGTGCCGGGCGACCCGGGGCGTGCATATTTCCGCCTCCAGCCGAATGCAGGACCCTCATTGGTGGTTGCCGAACGCGCCCTGCCTTTCGTCGGCGGGGTCAATTTTCGCGACATTGGCGGCTACGCCATCGCCGACGGTCGCCGCCTGAAATGGGGAGTGCTGTTCCGCTCCGGTCACATGGCTAATCTCAGCACCGCTGACAAGCGTTTGTTTGCCGCCCTCGACATCGGTACGGTGATTGATTTCCGCATGCTCGAAGAGCGCGAACACGAAAAAACCGAGCTGCCGGGACCACCCGAGCTGCACGTGATCGGCATTCCTCCCGGCATCGGCGATCGCTATTTTTTTCACCGCCTGTTCGCCGCCAGCGACGATCCGGCCGATGTCGTCGATGCCATGCACCAGATGATGGCCTGCCTGGTGCGCGACGCAGCGCCGTACTATGCACGCATGTTCGAAGTCCTGCTCGGCGCGCCACGGGGCGCGGTCCTGATGAACTGCTCGGCCGGCAAAGAACGCACCGGCGTGGCCATCGCTCTGCTGCTGGCGGCGCTTGGCGTGCCGCGCGAAACGATCATGTATGATTTCATGCTTTCCGCGAGTTGCTTCCCGGCGCTGGCCGAAGTGCCCCGGGTGCTCGAGAAGTATGCGGTCGAGTCGCGTGGCGAGGCAGCGACGGCATTGATCATGCCACTGCTGGAAACGCGCCGCTCGTACCTCGACGCAGCGTTTGCGGCGATCGAAGCGGACTGCGGGTCGGTGGCGGCGTTCCTGCATAAACACTATGGGCTCAAGGAAGCGGAGTTGACACGGTTGCGGGCGCTTTACACCGCCTAGCGTGGTAACCAACCAGAAGGAGGCGATTCGATCATGGCGAAACTGTACGCCGACAGCGATAAATATGGCTACCAATGTGATTTTCCGATCAGCGAAGCGTATAACGCGGCAGTGCGCGACATCGTGCGTAAACGCTACGACGAGTCCGGGCTCGAATGGCGCGATTTCGTATTCAAGGCTGAATACGATCTGATCACGAAGGCCGATATGCAGGCCATCGAAGACCGTCTGCTGGAATACGGATATCGATTTGAGCCCTCGGCGATGTCTTCGCCGCGCGAGCGGCCCGAGGCATACAAGGATTCAGGACTGTTCACTGAAGATTTCAGTTTCGAACATGCCCAGGCGCCGACCGCCGAGATCGATAGCGAAGGGCGCGAACTGCGCGGCGCCGGCGATAACGTCGTGACCCATGGTGGCAACCTGTTCGGCGTCGCGCGCTATGTCCGCACCATCGACAAAGTCCTGCAATGTCTCAGCGATGGCGTCGCCGCCGGCACGATTGCCATCGTCGACGATTCCGGAGGTACGCTGACCGCGCCGGTGCTGGAAAAATTCCACGGCGTGATCTGTGCCGGCGGCACGACCCGCTCGCACCTCGCGATCCTGACCCGCGAATACAACATCCCGTGCCTCATGAACGCTCGTCTGAGCGGCGTGAAGGACGGCGATCACCTCGAGATCGAGGTGACCGCGCGCGCCAAAACCGCGGAAGATTACGACGCCGGCCGCGACGTCTCGGCCCGGGTCTGGCGCCTGCAGCAGACCTCAAAAAACGGCTGACCGGCTGCTACCCGCAATACAGAGAACCGACACCATGTCCGACATCAAGCTTGACTATGCGCAGCTGCTGGAAACCAATAACCTCATTCAGCAGAATGCCGACGAAACCTACTGGCTGTGCGCCACCCGTACGGTGCAGGAATCAAAGATCTTCCCGGTCTCGGCCTACATACTGTTTTCCTATCTGAACTGCTTTTACCGTTATCCGACGCTGCTGAAAAAGATCGAGGCGAGCATGTCGGCCGAGGAAATCGGTGATCGCGCGCGCAACCAGGGGCAGAAGATCGTGGCCTGGACGATGCCGTGCTTCTACCTGCTCGGCCGCGAGATGCTGATCAACTGGGGCGTGATCAAGCCCACCGACGCGGTCGAGGACGTCGTTTACGTGATGGATTTCTGGAAACGTTTCCAGCTCTCCTGGCACCGCAACAACGGCAACATGACCAATCGCCAGGCCGGACACCGCGGGCAGATCATGCCGGAGCAGAAGCTGCAGGTGTTCCATGCCGATGCGTTCGAATGCCGCGAGGGCGATCCGCTGCACAAGGCCGCACAGGCATTCATGGCAACCACGGCTCAGTACGGTTTTCTCGTCTCGTGCGAAAGTCGCCTCACAATGCACAATCATGGTCCGTACAAGATCGCCGACCGGCGCGAAATGCTGGTGCGCGATTTCCGCGAGAATTGTCGGAGTACGACTACCCGTGGCTCGATGGCGTCGGCCGCGATATCCCGTTCAATAATCTCACCGTGACGATGATCCTCGAGGATTGCCACATCAATCTGCTCGACGACTGGGGATCGTTCGAATCCGAGCCGGAAATGCGCGCCGAACACATGGTCGCGGTCGGTCTGTACACGGCGGACAACCTCTCCGAGGGGCACATCCCGGTCGGCATGGGCAGCAAGCAGGAGCTGACGGACACATTCAACGATCTGACCGCGCGGATCAAGGTTGCGACCGCCAAGCTGTGGGAGGAAATGGCCGGCTGGACGCCGCGACCAGCAACTCGATGCCGGCGCGCTGACCTATTTCGCCGTCATCAAGGAGTTCGCGCATTACGCCGGCGTCTATGACAAGGACGACTGGACCATGATCGACGAGCGGACGGAACGATTCCGCCCGTTGCTGAACGATGAGTATGGCAATCTGTTCCTCGGTGAGCTGGTCGGCTATATCACCTGTCCCAGCCAGCGCATGCCGGACTACACCATGATGAAACATACTGGCGCGCCGAGCCGTGGCATGAGCTATTTCCCGTACTCGATCCTGAGCGGCGAGGAATACACCGCCTCGGTTGGCGGTATGCGGCCGGGGTCCAGCCACCTGGCGCCAAAGAATGATCGTTATCGCACCTCGCGCGGGGTCCTGAGCCAGGACGAATACAACCGCCTGAGCCGCGAGTTCGTGCCGGCAGCGTGTTCGGATACCAATCGCTTCCTGTGTATGGACTGGGTCAAGTATCACTACGATACGCCGGCCGCCGATGCGCTGTTCGCTATTGAACAGGCGCATTCGCGCAATCTCAAAGGCAAAGGCGCGGGCCTGTCGCGGGCCGACGTCGAAGCCTTGCGCGAGAAGAACTAGGGAACCGCGCTTCACCGGGTTACTAACGAGGGTTTCAGCTATGGGTCGGCTGCAGGGAAAAATTGCGCTGGTCACCGGCGCCGGGACGGGCATCGGTCGTGCCTGTATGGTGATGTTCGCGCGCGAAGGCGCGACCGTGCTCGGCGTGTCGCGCACCCAGTCCAACCTCGATGAAACGCTGGCCATGGTCGAGGCGGCGGGCGGTACCGGCAGCGTCTACAGCGCCGACCTGTCCGATCCCGAGCGCGCCGAGGCGGCGGTCGACGAGTGTGTGAAGCGCTACGGCAGGATCGACATCCTCCTCAACGCCGCCGGGGTTGGTTATAACCTGCGCGAAACGAGTATCGGCTCGATGGACCCGCTCGACACGACGCCGATCGACAAGTGGCGCGAAGTGATGGCGCTCAATCTCGACAGCCTGTTCTACGTCAGCCGCATAGCGCTCAAGCACATGAAACAGCAGAACGTCGGCTCGATCGTCAACGTCGCGAGTATATTCGGCATGGGCGGTGCGCCGGATGCGCATACCTATACCGCGACCAAGGGCGCGATCATCAATCTCACCCGTTCGATGTCGGTCGCCTACTTCGACAACAATATCCGCTGCAACGTGGTGGCGCCCGGCTTCGTCGCGACGCAGATGGTCGAAAGCGTGATCCCGATGCTGTTTTCGGCCGAGAATCCCAAGCTGATCGCACCGATGGGGCGCCCGGCCACCCCCGACGAAGTCGCTTATGCCTGCCTCTACCTGGCTTCTGACGAAGCCTCCTACTGCACCGGCACGATCCTCACTGTTGATGGCGGTTCGACCGCGCGCGCCTGACAGGGTGGTGAAAAACTACTGCGGAGGTCGTGCGCGGCGTTGCGGGTTCGCCTGTGGTCCTCATTTACACCAGTAAACTCCGGTCCTCGTCTCGCCCGCGCCTTGCGCCCGACCTTCTTCACCACCCTGCCAGGTCACAGCAGGTCGAGCGGCAGTTTCAGATAGGACACGCCGTTATCTTCAGCCGGCGGAAATTCGCCGGCCCGCATGTTGACCTGTATCGATGGCAGGATCAGCTTCGGCACGGCCAGCGTTTTGTCGCGCGCTTCGCGCAACGCAACGAATTCGTCCTCGCTGATACCGCTGTGCACGTGCACGTTGTGACGTCGTTCCGCCGACACCGTGGTTTCCCAGGCATGCACGTCACGCGTCGGTGACATGTAGTCGTGGCACATGAACAGCCGCGTATCGTCGGGCAGTTCAAACAGTTTGTGGATCGAGCGATACAGCGTGTGGGCATCGCCGCCGGGGAAATCGCAGCGCGCGGTGCCGTAGTCGGGCATGAACAGGGTGTCGCCGACGAACGCTGCATCGCCAATGAGATAGGTCAGACACGCCGGCGTATGCCCGGGTGTGTGCAGTACCCGCCCGGTGAGGGCGCCGATACTGAATTCTTCGCCGTCGCTGAACAGCTTATCGAACTGCTCGCCGCCGGTGGTGAATCGTTCGCCCTCATTGAAGATTTTTTTGAACGTTTCCTGCACGGTGGTGATGTGTTCGCCGATCGCGGTTTTGCCGCCGAGTTTCGCTTTCAGGTACGGCGCCGCGCTGAGATGGTCGGCGTGGGCGTGGGTCTCCAGGATCCAGTCAACGCGCAGATCGTGCGCGGAGATGTAGGCGATCAGGTCATCGGCTGAGTGGCTGCTCGTGCGTCCCGAGGCGGGGTCGAAATCGAGAACCGGGTCGATGATCGCGCAGTGTTTGCCGCCGGCCTCGCTGACGACGTAGCTGATGGTAAACGTCACCGGGTCAAAGCTCGCATAGACCTCGACGCTCATGATGGGTCTCCTGTGCTGGATGAACTCGGCTTCAGGATAAATTTTTCAGGCCTTGACACCTATATGTAAATATACGTATATATAAAATTATGAATATAAGGGAAATGGAGAAACGCGCGGACGAAGTCAGCGCGCTGATGCGCTCGCTGTCGAACCGGACCCGCCTGCTGACCTTGTGCCAGCTCGTCGAAGGGGAGAAGTCGGTCGGTGAGCTGAGTGACGCGCTCGGGCTTGCGCAGCCGGCGATGTCGCAGCAGCTGGCGGTACTGCGTGCCGATGCGCTGGTCGCGACCCGGCGCGCCGGCCAGACCGTGTACTACTCACTGCCGCGCGGCAAGCTCAGGGGCCTGATGCAGTTCCTGTATAAAAATTACTGCGTGTGAAGCTGCCCGCGCGGCGCTGCTGTATCGGCATCAGGCACCGCTGAGTTGCGCCCGTCGCGCGACGGTGGCGGCGACGTCCACGGCCAGGGTTTCGTCATCGGCCGAACCGCTCAACACTACGCCGTAGACATCCGCGGCCCGTTGTGGCGTTTCCCAACGTTCCAGCACATCGTGGCGGACGCGCTCCGGATCGCGCTCCAGCGGGTCGCCATAGCCACCACCGCCGGCATCGACGCCGCGGATGCGTTCGCCGGGCGCGAGCCGGCATTCGATGACGCCGGGCAATTTTTCTTCCGAGCCGTCGCTTTTCATCCGCCAGGTCTGCGCGGCGGGGCCGGGCTGACCGCCGCGCACGCCTTGCGGCGGGTTGTGCTGGCCGTCGCAGGACACCACCACGGTCATGGCATCCTTGCGCGGGCCGTAGATGACCTCGGAACCGGGGGCGCCACGGAAACGCCCGGCGCCGCCGCCGCCGGGCACGACGCGCAGAGCGTCGAACTTGATCGGATACTTGGATTCATCGACTTCGACGCTGCCGCGGTACATCAGACCGCCGGCTACCGGCAGACCGTAGTTAAGCCAGCCGTCGGTAGTCGGGGTGCCGGGACCGCCGTTGGTGATGACCCATTCCTGGTTGATGTAGGGGTCGCCGCCAAAACGCCAGTCCTTGCCGGAAATCACCCCGGCGCCGGCGCCCATGCCGACCGCGCCCTCGGCCAGTCCGTGACCATCACCGATGGCGGCGAACGCGGCCTGGGTGGCGTTGACGATGCGATCGGCGATATTGGTGGTCGCCATCGAGCAGCTATGGGGGAATTTCGGAATGCCGGTAATACAGCCTTCGCGCAGCTTGACCGTGACCCGCGAAAAGCTTCCGCCGTTGTGCGGCACGTCGTGATCGAGGCAGTTGAACACGCCGGCCATGGCGTTGCTGGTCGCACAGGCCACGGACTGGTTGAGACCGAAGTCCTTGTTGTCTTCGTTGTGCGTGAGGTCGACCTCGATGCGCCCCTGTTCGGCGTCGACGCTGATATCGACGCGGATATCGAGACCGTCCGGCAGCACCGGCGGCTGCGGATCGTAGTGGCCGACATTGGTCAGCGAACCGCCGGGCATTTTTTTGATCGCCTCGACCATGCGCCGCTCGGAGTAAGCGAACCAGTCGCGCACGAACTGGCGAATGGTGTCCATGCCATAGCGATGCACGAGTTCGGTCAGGCGACGTTCACCGATACGCGCGGCGCCGACGGTCGCCAGATAGTCACCGTACCATTGCTCCGGCACGCGGATGCGTCGCTTGCACATGCGGATGATGTCATCGACGTCGCGATAGTCTTTCTGCACCCGCACGCACGGAAATATCAGCGCGCCTTCCTCGTAGATATCGCGCGCGTAAGCGTGGTAGGTGCTGGGAATGGAGTTGCCGCAATCGGCCTGGTGAGCCTTGGCGCAGGTCGTGAACAGGTGTTCGCCGTCGACAAACACCGGGCACATGATCATGTGATCGGCGGGGTGGGTATTGCCGAGATAGGGGTCGTTGTGCAGGAACGCATCACCCGCGGTGAGGTCGTCGTGCAGGTCACACATCGATTGCGATTGCAGCGCGCTGCCGAAAATGTGTACCGGCAGTCCCTCGCCGGGACACAGCAGCTGGTTGTCGTGGGTAACGATCGCGCAGGAAAAATCCCGCACCACCGCGAGCACCGCCGAACGCGCCGTGCGCAGCAGCGTATTGGACATCTCGCGCACGATAGCGTTGAGGCGGTTGGACAATACCGCCATCAGGACGGGATCCATTTCATAGGCGGTCATGTCGGGCGTTGGCTTGTTCATAGCGCTGCCTCCTCGGGTGGCGTAAGGATGTATCGGCCGCCGGCGCTGACCGTGGCGGTGGCGCCGGGATGCACAACCAGGGTCGTGGTCGGTTCCTCGATGATCGCCGGGCCGGCGATGGTCGCGCCGCCGGCAAGGTGTTCGCCGAGGTAGATCGGCGTTTCAATCAGTTCTTTACCGAAGTAGGCCGGTCGCTTTCGGTCGGCGGTTTGCTCACTGTTGGTAAGTGCCCGCGGCGGCTCCAGGCTCGGCGCCGCAACGTGAGCGACCAGGCGACCGCGCCAGTTGAGACACTCAACCGGCTGGCCGATGTCGGTTACCGCGAATATCCGTTCGTGCATCTCGTGAAACGAAGTGACCAGGGCTGCGACCGCATCGGCGTCATCGAAGCGGCTGCCGGCGACCTCGATCTCGAGTTCCCAGACCTGGAAGCGGTACCGGGCTTCGACGAAGTAACGTTTGCTGACGTCGGTGAAACCGCGCTCGGCAAGCCGCGTCGCGAAGTGATCGAGAACCTCGTCGATGCCGGCCAGGGCGGCGTTGACGCCGTCGTAGTCGAAGTTCTCGGTGGTGGTCAGTTTGCTGGCACCGGTTTCGGTAACGATATCGGAGAACTGCATGCCGGACGCACTCAGGGCGCCGGCGGTACGCGGTACCAGCACCGTGCGGCAGCCAAGTTCGGCTGCGATCGGCACGATGCCGAGGCCGCCGGCGCCGCCGCCGGCGACCAGGGTCGAGTCCGAAGGATTGATCCCTTCGTTGATGGTCAGTTCCTTGATCGCCTCGATCATACCTTCGTTGGCCACCGTCATGATCGCGTAGGCGGTACGTTGCGGCGATTCGCCGAGGCTGGACGCCAGCTCGCCGACCGCGGCAAGCGCGGCTGCGTCGTCAAGCTGCATGCGACCGCCGAGAAAATGGCCCGGGTCGATGTAACCGAGCACCACCGCGGCGTCGGTCACCGTCGGCGCGGTACCGCCGCGTCCGTAACAGGCCGGGCCGGGTTCCGAACCGGCCGAATGGGGACCGACCCGCAGCAGGCCGCCGGAATCGACCCACGCGATCGAACCGCCGCCGGCGCCGATCGAATGCACCGCCACCGACGCCATGCCGAGGTTATCGCCGACCCATTGCGGGCCGAGCCAGGTATCGCGCGAAAACTCGACTTTACCGTCGCGTACCAGGCTGACGTCAAAAGTCGTGCCGCCAGCATCGCAGACGATGATGTCGTTCGGCAGTCCTTCGGCGCCGACATAGGCGAGGCCGGCGACGGGCGCCATGGCGGGGCCGGATTTGACCAGGTAGATCGGTTTCTTGACGACATCGGCGAGATGCATGACCCCGCCGAACGAGGTACTGACGAGAATATCGTTGCTGTAGCCGGCCGCGCGCAGGTCGTTTTCGAGGGTCAGCAGGTAGTCCTGCATCAGCGGTTTCAGCGACGCGTCGATGGCGGTCGACGAGGCGCGACGGTACTCCCGCAGGATCGGGTTGAGTTCGTGCGAGAGCGTATAGGGCACGCCCGGTAGTACCTCGTCGATCAGCGCACCGACGCGGCGCTCGTGTTCAGGGTTGGCGATCGACCACAGCAGGCACACCGCGATCGCTTCGATGCCGCGAGCGCGGAGATCGGCGAGCAATGTGCGTACCGCGGCTTCGTCGAGGGCCCGTTCGACGCCGCCTTCGGCGTTTACGCGCTCCGGGATTTCGAACGTCAGGCGGCGCGGGATATACGGCTGCGGATATTCGATCTGCAGGTTGTGCGGCTCGGCTTTACCGCCTTCCTTGAGCAACAGGATGTCGGGAAAGCCGGCGGTGGTGAGAAAGGCGGTGCGCGCAGTTTTGCGCTCGACGATGCCGTTGGTACCGCGCGTGGTGCCGTAAATGAACATCGCCGTTTCGTCGAGCAGGCCATCGACGCTGAGTCCGAGTTCCGCGGCGGTCACCGACAGGGCGTCGCGAATGCTGGCGAATGCGCGTTGTTTGTCGGTGAGCGCCTTGCCGACCGTGAAATGGCCTTTTTCGTCAGTGACGACCACGTCAGTAAAGGTGCCGCCGGTGTCGACGGAAATTCGATAGGGCATGTTTCGCGATCCTGGATGTGAACGTTTCTGTCTGTGACGCGGCGCTCGAGTATACCGCGCGCCTACGCGCGCAGGGCGGTATCCGGGGCGACGTAAGCATAGCCGTGTGCGTTCGCCACGGCCTCGTAACAGACCTGCCCGGCGTGCACGTTCAAGCCTTGCGCCAGGCCTGGATCGGCAGCGATGGCGGCCGCCGCACCGTTGCCGGCCAGCGCCACGACGTAGGGCAGGGTGGCATTGTTCAGGGCAAACGTGGAGGTGCGCGGCACTGCACCGGGCATGTTGGCCACGCAATAGTGGATCACGCCGTCGACGACAAACGTCGGTTCCTGGTGAGTCGTCGGGTGTGAGGTCTCGAAGCAGCCGCCCTGGTCGATGGCGACGTCGACCAGCACGGCGCCGCGTTTCATATCGGCGAGCATGGCGCGGGTGAGCAGCTTGGGCGCGGTGGCACCCGGGATGAGCACGGCGCCAATAACCAGATCGGCCTCACGGGTCCATTGTTCGAGACGATCGCGGGTCGAATAGATACATTGGACCCGCCCCTGGTATTTATCAGACAGCTGACGCAGACGGTCGAGCGAAGTATCAAAAATCGAGACTTCGGCGCCGAGACCCGCGGCCATCTGCGCGGCGTTGTCGCCGACCACGCCGCCGCCGATGATCAACACCTTACCGGGTGCCACCCCAGGCACCCCGCCGAGCAGCACACCGGTGCCGCCGGCGGCCATTTCCAGACTGTGCGCGCCGGCCTGCACCGCGAGGCGTCCGGCGACTTCGCTCATCGGCGCCAGCAGCGGCAGGGTGCCGCGCTCATCGGTGACGGTCTCGTAGGCAATCGCGGTAACCCCGGATTCGACCAGCAGACGCGTCTGCTCAGCGTCAGGGGCCAGGTGCAGGTAGGTGAAGAGGATCTGGCCGCGCCGCAGCCTGGCGCATTCCTGCGGCTGAGGCTCCTTGACCTTGACCACCATTTCAGCCTCGGCGTATACCGCGCCGGCATCGGCGGCAATGCGGGCGCCGACCGCGCGATAGTCGGCGTCATGCATGCCGATACCGGCGCCGGCCTCGGATTCGATCAGCACCTGGTGGCCGTGGTGGACCAGTTCGCGCACGCTGCCGGGGGTCAGTCCGACCCGATATTCGTGATTTTTGATTTCGCGGGGAACGCCGATCAGCATGGTCGCAACCTCTCTGTGCGGGGCCTTGGCGGCGACGCCGCCGGGGATGATGCCTGCGCTCATAATCTAGACTAGATAGGCGGACATTACCTTGCGTTTTCGACCTGTTTCGTCTCTGGATATGGCATATACTTGCGCGAGTATTGTCATTATTCGTGGATTCTTTCAATTATGTCGCTGGATGCCCGCGACCGTGAAATTCTTCACGCCCTGCAGGGCGACGGGCGCATGTCCAATGTCGAGTTGGCCGAGCGCGCCGGTCTGTCCGAGTCGGCGTGCCTGCGCCGGGTCCGCCTGCTTGAAAGCAGCGGTGTCATCGAGCGCTACACGACCATCGTCAACGCCGAGGCCGTCGGCATCCCGGGCAACGTTTTCGCCGAAATCACCCTGGCCAGCCAGAAACGTGCCGAGCTCGATGAATTCGAGGCCGCCGTCAATGCCGTGCCGGAGGTCATGGAGTGCTACCTCGTGACCGGGGAATACGACTACCTGTTGCGGGTCGTCGCGCGGGATACCGCCGACTACGAGCGCATCCACCATCAGCACCTGACGCGCCTGCCGGGGGTGGCGCGCGTCAAGACCAGCTTTACCCTGCGCGCGGTGGCAAAAAAGACCGCGCTGCCGTTGCGCTGAGCGCACACCAATTTCATCTCCGCATCGAGTAGAATTGCCGCGACTCTATGGTGGGTGTGTCGGTCCCCCCGCAGCGCAGCGCTGTAAACCCCGTCAGGCCCGGAAGGGAGCAGCGGTAGCAGTATCTGCGGGTGCCGGGGTGTGGCTGGCACTCCCGCCGCCTTTCCTTCGAATAATGAGCGGCACGCGATGAGCTATCAGGTACTCGCACGCAAGTGGAGACCGCGAAATTTTTCTGAAGTCATCGGTCAGGGGCACGTACTCAAAGCCCTGATCAATGCGCTCGACAGCGACCGGCTGCACCATGCCTATCTGTTTACCGGCACCCGCGGCGTGGGCAAAACCACGCTGGCGCGCGTGTTCGCCAAGGCGCTCAACTGCGAACAGGGTGTCAGCAGTACGCCGTGCGGGAGCTGCAGCGCCTGCCTGGAAATCGACGAAGGCCGCTTCGTCGATCTCATCGAGGTCGACGCGGCGTCGCGGACCAAGGTCGATGAAACCCGCGAACTGCTTGACAACGTGCCTTACGCGCCGACCCGCGCGCGCTACAAGGTTTATCTCATCGACGAAGTGCACATGTTCTCGAACCATTCCTTCAACGCGCTGTTGAAGACCCTCGAAGAACCGCCGCCGCACGTCAAGTTTCTTCTCGCAACAACCGATCCGAAAAAACTCCCGGTCACCATCCTGTCACGCTGCCTGCAATTCAATCTGACCCGCCTCGGCGTTGGCCAGTTGAGCGAACACCTCGCGCGCGTGCTCGATGCCGAAGGGATCACGTTCGAGGCGCCAGCCCTCGATTTGATTGCGCCAGCCGCGGAGGGCAGCGTGCGTGATGCGCTGAGTCTGCTCGACCAGGCGATCGCGCACGGCGGCGGACGCATCGACACCGCCGAAGTGGCGCTGATGCTGGGCACGGTCGATCAGGATCGGGTGCTCAAGCTGCTCGATGCCCTGGCCGAGGGTAACGGCCATCTGCTCATCGAGCGTGCGCGCGAGATGAGCAACTACGTACCGGATTATGCGCAGGTACTCGGCGAACTGCTGTCGCTGCTGCGTCGCATCGCGGTGCTGCACGCGCTTGATGGCGACGGCGGTGAACTCGAAAACGATCCGCGTCTGCACGCGCTGGCCGGCCGTATCGCCGCCGACGAGTGCCAGCTTTATTACCAGATTGCCCTCAACGGTCGGCGCGATCTGCCGCACAGCCCCGATCCGGAAGCGGGATTCGAGATGAACCTGCTGCGTATGCTGGCCTTTCGCCCGGCCTCCACCGAACTCCCCGCGGAGCAGCGGGGCAGTGCCGGCAGCCGGCCGGCAAAAGCGCGCACAGCGCCGCCGCCCGCGCCTGCTGTCCGTGCACCCGAGTCGACTGCCGCCGCGGCCGAATCCGGCGCAGACGCGCAGGCGCCTGTGCCCGCGGCGAACGCGATGGCGGCCACGGCGGCCGTCGTCGATGCTGCGTCGCAGGGGCTGGACTGGACCGTCATTGTCGATGAACTCGAACTTGTCGGCCTGCCCCGCGAACTGGCCCGCAATAGTGCGCTGAAAAGTTACGACGGACGTAAGCTCGAGTTGCTGGTCGCGCCACAGTTTGAAAAACTTGCCCAACGCCGCCATGTAGATGCCGTGCAGGAAGCGCTGACGGTGCGACTCGGCCACGAGGCGATCGTGGATCTTGTGGTTGCCGAGGACAGCGGTCTGACGACGCCAACCCAGCAACGCAACGCGGCGCTGGCCGAGCGCCAGCGTGAAGCCGAAGCCGAAATCGAACGTGATCCGAACGTCGAGGCGCTGCGCGAAAATTTCGGCGCCACCATCGAAGACGTTTCCGCGCGTTGATTTTTTTAGCGCATAGCGCGGGCAACGCTGTCCGTTCCCAGCCCCAACCCGGAGGTCCAGCAAAATGAAAGGCGCGATTGGCAATCTGATGAAGCAGGCGCAGAAGATGCAGGAGGACGTTCAGCGCCTGCAGGAAGAAATCGCCGCCACCAAAGTGACCGGCGAGGCCGGTGGCGGCATGGTCAAGGTCGTCATGAACGGCCGACACGACGTCAGCGCGGTGCATATCGATGATGCCCTGATGGGCGATGAAAAATCCATGCTCGAGGATCTGCTGGCCGCCGCGGTCAATGACGCCAGTCGCCGCGTCGAGGCTCTGAGCAAAGAAAAGATGGCCGGCGTGACCGCCGGGATCGAACTGCCGCCGGGAATGAAACTGCCATTCTGAGTGCAGCCCCGCCGCATCGGAAACCCGCGTGAACCCTTCGCCCCTGCTTGCCGAGTTGATCGCCGCGCTGCAGTTTCTGCCGGGCATCGGACCGAAATCTGCGCAGCGCATTGCCTTCCACCTGCTCGAACAGCAGCGCGACAAGGCGCGCCGCCTGGCCGACGTGCTGCGCCTCGCGGCTGATAAAATCGGTCAGTGCGCGCAGTGTCGTACGTTCACCGAACACGAAGTGTGCGAGTTGTGCCGCAACACCAACCGCGACAGCGCCCTGATCTGCGTCGTCGAAAGCCCGCTCGACGTCGCTGCCATCGAACAGGCGTCGGATTACAGCGGCCGCTATTTCGTGCTGATGGGGCGGCTGTCGCCGATCGACGGTGTAACCCCCGCCACGATCGGTATCCCGCTGCTCGAGCAGCGCCTGCACGGCGGTGAGGTGCGCGAGATGATCGTCGCCACCGGCACCACCATGGAAGGCGAAGCCACGGCACATTATCTCAAGGAGCTGGCGCTGCAGCATCGCGTACGCGCCACGCGCATTGCGCACGGAGTGCCGATAGGCGGCGACCTCGAATTCGTCGACGGGTCGACGCTGTCGCGGGCGCTGTCGAGTCGCCACGACTATTGAATCGGAGCGCGCCGGCATGCAGCTATCGGAAACCAATCTGATCTGGATCGATCTCGAGATGACCGGGCTCGAGCCGGAACACGACGTGATCATCGAGATCGCGACCGTCGTCACCGATGCCGAACTCGCGGAGGCGGTCGAGGGGCCGGCGCTGGCCGTACACCAGGATGATGCCACGCTGGCCGCGATGGATGACTGGAACACTTCGCACCACGGCGATTCCGGCCTCACCGAACGGGTCCGCGCCAGTCGGCTCAGCGCGCGCGACGCCGAACTCCGGACCCTGGAGTTCCTGCGTAACTACGTGCCGGCGGGCGTATCGCCGATGTGCGGCAACAGCATCTGCCAGGACCGTCGCTTCCTGTACAAATACATGCCCGAACTCGCGGAGTTTTTTCATTACCGCAACCTCGATGTCAGCACGCTCAAGGAACTCGCACGGCGCTGGGCGCCGTCACTGCCGGAATTCCGTAAACAGGGCCGCCACCTCGCGCTCGACGATATCCGCGACTCGATCGGTGAACTGGCGCACTACCGCGCGCATTTTCTGAAACTGCCGGCGACACGCTGAGCAATGCTCGGCGCAAAACTCTACGACGCCGCCGCGACCCGCGCGCTCGATCGTTACGCGATCGAACAATGCGGGATCCCCGGCCTGACCCTGATGCGCACGGCCGGTGCTGCGGCTTATAACGAGCTGCGCCGTCGCTGGCCCGAGGCGCGGCGCCTGTCCGTGGTCTGCGGTACGGGCAACAACGGCGGCGACGGTTTCGTGGTGGCGGAGCTCGCCCACCGCGATGGACTCGAAGTCGAACTGATCGTGGTCGGCGACGAGGCGAGGATCAGTGGCGATGCGGCGACCTGCCTCGGCGCCGCCAGGGCCGCCGGTGTCGAGCCGGCGCCGGCGTCGAGTGTCGCCCGGGAAGCGGACGTGATCGTCGACGCGTTGCTCGGCACCGGCCTCGATCGCGAGGTCGGCGGCGTGTTTGCCGCCACGATCGCGCGCATCAACGCCAGGCGCTGCCCGTGTCTGTCGATTGATGTACCGTCTGGACTCAATGCCAGCAGCGGATGCGCCATGGGCGCCGCTGTGACTGCCGATGTCACGGTGACGTTCATTGCGGCGAAGCAGGGTCTGATGACCGGTGATGGTCCGCGCTGCCGTGGCGAGGTGGTGGTGGTCGACCTCGAAGTGCCGCCGGCAGCTTATACCGCGGTCGAGGCAACCGCGGTTGCGCTCGACTACGCCGCCGCCAGGTGTGCGCTGCGGCCGCGTGCGCGGACCGCTCACAAAGGGCACTTCGGTCACGTGCTGGTGGTCGGCGGGGCGCCCGGTTATGCCGGCGCCGCACGTCTCGCCGCCGAGGCCGCGGCGCGCGCCGGCGCCGGACTCGTGAGCCTGGCGACCCATCCCGAACATGCCGCCGGCGTGGCTGCCATGCGTCCCGAAATCATGGCCCACGCGGTCGCCGATGCGGTAGCGCTGCGTGCGCTGCTGAAGCGGGCCAGCGTGGTTGCCATCGGTCCGGGGCTCGGTCGTGACGCATGGGCACGCGAACTGCTTGCCACGGTATACGACTGCGGCCAGGTGCAGGTGCTGGACGCCGACGCCCTCAACCTGCTGGCCGAAGATCCCGCGCGCAACGATCGTCGCATCATCACGCCGCATCCCGGTGAAGCCGCGCGTCTGCTCGGCGTGACGACCGCGAGCATCAATGCCGATCGTTACGCCGCCGCACGCGCCCTGCACGAACGGTACGGTGGCGTCGCGATACTCAAGGGCGCGGGTACCATCGTCGTCGCGGGCGAGGGCGTGCCTGTGGTCATCGATGCCGGCAATCCGGGCATGGCCAGTGGCGGTATGGGGGACGTACTGACCGGGGTGGTGGCGGCGCTGTGCGCGCAGCATGTGCCATTGGCCGAAGCGGCCGCGCTGGCAGCCTGCGTGCATGCACATGCCGCCGACTGCGCTGCCGCCGAGGGCGGCGAACGCGGTCTGCTGGCCGGCGATCTGGCACCCTATATCCGCCGTGCGCTGAACCCCCTGCCGTGACGGCCCGCCCTGCCGAGGCGCGCGGCGCGGTCAGCAGCAGCGCGGCGATGGAGGCGCTGGGCGCGGCGATCGCGCTGGCGCTAAGGCGCGGCTGCACGATTTATCTGAGCGGACCGCTGGCAGCCGGCAAAACCACGTTTGCGCGCGGCTATGTTCAGGCCCTCGGCCACCGCGGCGCGGTCAAGAGTCCAACCTTCACCCTGGTTGAGAGCTACACCCTGGCGCATGCGAGCGTGCACCACTTTGACCTCTATCGCCTGAACGGCGCAGCGGAACTGGAATTCATCGGCATCGAGGACTATTTCGACAGCGCCGCGGACGTCCTGGTTGAATGGCCCGAACGCGGTGCGGGGGTACTGCCGCGAGCGGACCTCGAAGTCGTTCTCAAGGTCAGTGGCACTCAGCGGGAAGTGCGGCTTGTGGCCCTTGATCCGACCCTTGAGAAGGTAATTTCGAGTATATTTAAGTGATTATTATCAGAAAGTTAAGGTAAACATATAAATACAACTTGAATTTATGGGGGTAAAGTGACGACAATAGACTGAATTCTGAGAAAGATCCTGTAAGCCCATGCGTTGGCTCGCTTTTCTCTTTGCAAGCCTATATTGCAGCGGCCTCTGTGCCGCGGAAATCATCGGTGTGCGCACTTCACTCGACGCCGCCCGCACCCGCATCGTGTTCGACCTCAGCGAAGCGGTCGAGTACAAGGTTTTTACTATGCGCGACCCGCATCGGGTCGTCATCGACTTTCGCAATACCCGCCCCAGCGCCGCCCTCAAGCTACCGCTGAGCGACGGCCGGACGGTGCGGCGGCTGCGCCATGCGGCGCGTGGCGCCAACGGCCTGCGCGTGGTCCTCGACCTCGAACACAAGGTCCGTTTCAGCGACCGACGCCTGAGTCCGAATCCCGAACATGGCCACCGCGTGGTCATCGACCTGAGCGGCTCGCACTCGACCCCGGCGCCGGCCGACAGCACCGCGACGCTGGCCGCGGCCACACCCGCACCCGCACCCGCACCCCCACCCGCGGTCAGGGCCGCGCCGCCGCGGTCGACTCCGATCGTCGCTGCACCGCGGCCGTTGCGTGATGTCGTGGTCGCTATCGATGCCGGGCACGGCGGCCAGGACGTTGGCGCCGTCGGCCCCAGCGGCGTCTACGAAAAGGACATCACCCTGGCGGTTGCCCGCGAGCTCGCCGCGGTCATCAACCGGCATGCCGGTATGCGCGCGATATTGACCCGCGAAGGTGACCGTTACATGAAGCTGCGCGAACGCATGGAGCGGGCGCGGGAGCAGCGCGCGGATCTGTTTATTTCGGTACACGCCGACGCGTTCCGCGATCGCCGCGTGCAAGGTTCGTCGGTTTACGTATTGTCGCAAAGCGGCGCCAGCAGCGAGGCCGCCAAGTGGCTCGCGGATAACGAAAACGCCGCCGATCTGATCGGTGGTGTGACGCTCGACAACAAGGACCGGGTCCTCAAGTCGGTATTGATCGACCTGTCGCAGACCGCTTCGATCGAATCCAGTATCGATCTCGGTAACCATGTCCTCGATGCCCTGAAACGTCTTGGTCCGGTGCACAAGAAGCGCGTGCAGCACGCCGGCTTCATGGTGCTCAAATCGCCGGACATCCCCTCGATCCTGGTCGAAACCGCGTTCATTTCCAATCCCGCCGAGGAAAAGCGGCTGCGCAACGATGGCTTTCGGCGCAAGCTGGCCGAGGCGATGTATCGCGGCGTTGCGGATTATTTTGAAGCCAGCCCGCCGCCCGATACCCGCATTGCCGAGAACCGCCGCTACAAGGTCAAGCGCGGCGATACCCTGTCGGCGATTGCGAACCGTTACGCGGTCAGCGTCAACAGCATCAAGCTCGCTAACAACATGGCCAGCGAAATGGTCCGCCTCGGTGAGGTCCTGACCATTCCCTGAGCTGCGCGCAGTGACGACGCTCGCGTCGCGCTTCCGTAGAATGCCGGTCATGAGCCAGGTGCGCGCCGCGATCCGTCCTCTGCCCGAACATCTGATCAATCAGATCGCGGCTGGTGAAGTCGTCGAACGACCGGTGTCGGTGGTCAAGGAACTGGTCGAAAACAGTCTTGACGCCGGCGCTACGCGCATCGATATCGATGTCGTCGCCGGCGGCATTGAGCAGATCATTGTCAGCGATAACGGCAGCGGTATGCCGGGACACGAAATCGGCGCCGCGCTGACCCGTCACTGCACTTCGAAAATTTCCAGTGCGGTCGACCTCGATGCCATCGCCACGCTCGGCTTCAGAGGTGAAGCGCTGGCCAGTATCGCGGCGGTAGCGGAGCTCATCATCGTGACCCGCGTCGACGAGCAGGCGCACGCCTGGCGTCTTGCCGCTGCGCCCGGCGTGCCGCCTGGCGCCCCGCAACCGGCGCAAGGCGCGCGCGGCACGCGTATCGAGGTGCGTGGCCTGTTCCATCGCGTGCCGGCGCGCCGGCGTTTTCTGAAACAGCCGCGCACTGAGTATCTGCACATTTATCGACTTGTGCGCCAGCTTGCGTTTGCCCGTCCGGATGTCGCGTTCAACCTCAACCAGGACGGCAACCGTGGTTTGCGGTTGCGCCCGGCCGCGTATGCGGCGCCGGCACCGCGCTGGCAGACCGTGTTCGGCAAAGCGTTCTGCGCCGGCGCGCACGCCGTCGAGGTTAATGTCGACGGCGTCAGGATCAACGGTTGGGTCGGTGGTCCGGAACTGGCCACCAATCTGGCCGACACCCAGTTCCTGGTTCTGAACGGCCGCGTGATCCGCGACCAGCAGCTCAGTCATGCGGTGCGGCTGGCTTACGATCAAACCATCGACCCGGGCCGGTTCCCGGCCTTCGCCCTGGCAGTCGAAGTCGACACCCACGCGGTTGACGTCAACGTCCATCCCGGCAAGCTCGAGGTACGTTTCGTCGACGTGCGTACCGTACACGATGTCATCCATGTCGCCGTCAAGCGCGCGCTGACCGGCGGCGCCATGGCGGCGACGCCGAAGGCGGAACAGGCGCCGGATGCGGTGCCGCCGCGCCACTTCGAACGGGTCCGCGAGGCGACCGCAGCTTACCCGCGCAGCGCAGACGGGCGGGGCGAACAGCCGGCAGCGAAACTCGGCCGGGCCCTGGCCCGCGTCGAGCACTTTGTCCTGTTCAGCGACGGCGACACCGTGTTGGTGCTCGACCTGCGCCTGGCGTGGCGGGAAGTCCTTGGTCGACGTCTGGCCGCGGGATCCGGCACGCCGCGACCGCTACTGCTGCCGCAACGTTTGAGCGCGGCTGCCGCGGCACGGCTGGCGAGTGACGCCGCGCTGCGCCGGCTGGGTTTCGAATTCGACGACCTTGGCGCGGCCGGGGTTGTGCTGCGGGCCGTGCCGACGGTATTGCCGCCGCTCGATCCCGGCTTGCTGATCGCGGCGCTGATCGAGGAACTCGACAGCGGCGCGACGGCCGTAGCGGCGCTGGCCGCGGCCGCCGCGAACGTGGTCGCGGGGGGCGATCGCGCACGCTCGGCGCATGCGCTCCTGGCCGATCTTGCGCCGGCCGCGGCGGCCGCCGACATCGATCCACGCAGCCTGGCCCGAGCGCTGACCGCGGGCATGCTCGAGGCACTCGACAAACGTGCGCGCTGAGCGCGAGGCGCCGTGCGTGTTCCTGATGGGGCCGACCGGCGCTGGCAAAACGCGCGTCGCGCTGGCGCTGGCGGCGCGGTTGCCGGTCGAGATCGTCAGTGTCGACGCAACCCTCGTTTATCGCGGTCTCGATATCGGCAGCGCCAAGCCGAATCCGTCCCTGCGTCGGCGCATACCCCATCATCTGATCGATATCTGCGCGCCGACCGAACACTACTCGGCGGCGCGCTTTCGTGGCGACGCGCTCGCCGTCATCGATGCGATTCGCGGCCGCGGACACATCCCGCTGCTGGTCGGCGGCACAGGCCTGTATTTCCGTGCCCTGGAGCGCGGGCTGTCCGACCTGCCGGGCGCGGACCACGAAGTGCGGGCCGGCCTCGAGGCCGAGCTCGCCGCGCACGGTAACGCCTATCTGCATGCGCAACTTGCCGCGGTCGATCCTCAGGCCGCCGAGCGTATTCACCCGAATGACCCGCAACGCCTGCTCAGGGCGCTCGAAGTGTATCGCCTCTCGGGTGTGCCGATGTCGCAACTGTGGCGCAGCGTCGCGCCCGCCGCGCCGGGGCTGGTGGCGCGTAAGTTGGTGTTGGCGCCGGCCCGACGCGCCGACCTCCAGGCGGGTCTGCGCAGGCGTTTTCTCGACATGCTGGAGCGCGGCTTTATCAACGAGGTTCAGGCCCTGCGCCGGCGCGGCGACCTGGCGCCGACCATGCCCGCAATGAGGGCGGTCGGCTACCGTCAGATCTGGCGTTATCTCGATGGCGAAATGGATTACGAAACGATGTGTGAACGCGGCGTCATCGCCAGCCGCCAGCTGGCTAAGCGGCAGCTGACCTGGCTGCGCCGCGAGCCGGACTGTACCTGGCTGGACAGCCACGATGCGCGCGTCGTCGAGCGCGCGCTGGGTATTATCACCGGGTCGTGAGCGGTATGTCGGCGATCCCCGGCACGCACCGCGCCACGCGAGTGAGTGAGGCCCGAGCCAAGCCGATTTTCAAACCATGCGGATCTGATTTAGAGTAAGCCTTCTGCCACGTGCCGGTGCGGGTGCCTCTGCGTGCGCGGTTTGCGGCTGCCAGCCTCCGAAAACAACAACAAGGAGATCGCGATGAGCAAGGGCCAGTCATTACAAGAGCCTTACCTGAACGCGCTGCGCCGCGAGCGCATTCCTGTTTCAATCTACCTCGTCAACGGCATCAAGCTGCAGGGGCAGATCGAATCGTTTGATCAATTCGTTATCCTGCTCAAGAACTCGGTCAGCCAGATGGTTTATAAACACGCCATTTCGACCGTGGTGCCAACCCGCAACGTGCGTCTGCCGCGTACCGACCAGGACGACGATGCCGAGCCAGCCAAAGAAGACGAAGCTTCTTGATTATCAGCGGCGTTAATTCTTTTGTTTGAGCGGCCGTCCGGCGGCGAGCGCGCGCTGCTCGTCGAAGTGATCTTTGAACAGGCCGACGATGACCACGGCGAATTCCGCGAACTGGCCCTGGCCGCCGCGGTCGATCCGTGTGCCGAGCTCAGCGCTCGACGCACGGTGCCCGACCCGAAATTTTTTGTCGGCAGTGGCAAGGCCGATGAGATCGCCGCGCTGGTCAGCGCCGAGCATATCGAAGTCGTGCTCTTCAACCAGGACCTGACGCCGGCCCAGGAACGCAACCTCGAACGGCGTTTCGAATGCCGTGTGCTCGACCGCAGTGGACTGATCCTCGATATTTTTGCACAGCGTGCGCGTTCGTTCGAAGGCAAGCTGCAGGTCGAACTCGCCCAGCTTCAGCATCTATCTACCCGTCTGGTGCGCGGCTGGACCCACCTCGAGCGCCAGAAAGGCGGTATCGGCTTGCGTGGTCCGGGCGAGACCCAGCTCGAAACCGATCGTCGATTGATCGGGCAACGTATCAAGCAAATCAACGAACGCCTGCAGCGCGTCAAGCAGCGCCGTCGTCAAAGCGCGCGCTCGCGCAAGCGGGCACTGCTGTCGACCGTGGCGCTGGTCGGGTATACGAATGCGGGCAAATCGACGCTGTTCAATCGGCTCGCACCGGGCGCCTCGGTGTACGCTGCTGATCAGCTTTTCGCGACGCTCGATACGACCCTGCGCACGCTCGAAGTGCCGGGCGAACATCCCATCGTATTGAGCGACACCGTCGGTTTCATTCGTCGCCTGCCACCGGAGCTGATCGCGGCGTTCGAGGCTACGCTCGACGAAACGCGTGAGGCGCAGTTGCTCCTGCACGTGGTAGACGCCAGCGACGAGGACCGCAGCGCGCGCATCGCCGACGTCGATGCGGTGCTCAAGCGCATTGGTGCGAGCGGCGTACCGGTAGTCGAGGTGTACAACAAGATCGATCGCATGGCGGGGCGCGAACCCTCGGTCGAACGCGGCGCCGACGGCAGCGTGCAGCGCGTGTGGTTGTCGGCATTGAGCGGCGAAGGTATACACCTGTTGCGCGAAGTGATCGGCGAACACCTGAATCAGGACAAGCCACGGCGCTGGTTGCGGGTGTCACCGGTGGCTGGACGGCTGCGCGCCATGCTCTACGAATGGGGTGCGGTGGCCGACGAGATCGAAATCGCTGCCGGTGGCTGGCTGCTCGAAGTGACGCTGGCCGAGCCGCGCTGGCAGGCGTCTGCGTGGCGAACCCTCGGCTACCCAGTACACCACCGGAGTGGAGATCGAGCCCGGCAACGATCCCCCCCTTCCCCCTGGCACTGGCGCCCGCCGGTGCTTCCGAGACGACAGCGACCGTGTGACAGCCGCCCGCAGCCGGAGCTCTGATTGAACAAGGGGACAGCGCCCCGTACAATCACCCGGCCCGGCGCATGCCGGAAATCATTGAGATTATTGAATGGCTTGGAATGATCCAGACGGAAACGACCGTGACCCTTGGGGCGGACGCAAAAGCGACGATGGCCCGCCCGATTTAGACGAGGTCGTACGCAAGATACAGGACAAGCTCGGCGGCTTGTTCGGCGGCGGTGGCCGGCGTCCGTCAACTCCGGGCACGAGTGGCAGCGGATGTCGCCGATCATGGGGTGATCATCGGCGATCGGTCTCGGGGTGGTGTTGTTCATGGCGACGTTCTGGCGCATCGAGCCGGCCGAGCGCGGCGTCGTGATGCGGTTTGGCAAGCACGTCGATACGCTGTTGCCGGGACCGAATTTTCAGTTGCCGCGTCCAATAGACGAAGTGATTACGGTCAACGTCGAGCAGATTCGCCCGTTTACGGTGAACGCAACAATGCTGACCCAGGACGAAAACATCGTCGATGTCGAAATGGCGGTTCAATACCGCATCAAGGACGTGACGAAATACCTGTTCAAAATTGCCGATCCGGATTTGACTGTGCAACGCGTGACGGAAAGCGCAATCCGCGACATCATCGGGCAGAGCACACTCGATTTCGTCATTACGGAAGGTCGTGCTGAGATCGGTGCCGGCGCGATCGCGCTGATTCAACAGATCCTCGACACTTACGAATCCGGGATTCAGGTGACGAGTGTGAATATGCAACCGGCGAAGCCACCGGAAGAAGTGAAGGCATCTTTCGACGACGCCATCAAGGCGCGCGAGGACGAACAACGTCGCATCAACGAAGCCGAAGCGTACCGCAACGAAATTGATGAAAAGGCGCAGGGCGAGGCGGCAAGAATCCTGTTGCAGGCGGAAGCCTACGAAGAACAGGTGGTCGCGGAAGCCGAAGGCGAGGCAAGGCGTTTCGAGCAATTGCTCGTTGAATACGAAAAGGCACCTGCGGTGACGCGCAAGCGTCTATACCTCGATACGATCGAGGAAGTGCTCGCGGATAACCCGAAAATCATGCTCGACAACAAGAATAGCAACAGCCTGATGTACCTGCCGATCGACAAGCTGATCCAGCGCGCTAACGATGGGGCGCCGCAATCACAGACGAATCGCCGTATGCGCCGAATATCGAGGATTCGTTGCGCGGCCGTCGCAGCGGACGCACACGGCCGGTGCGCTGATCATGATCGATTGCGCCGGAATCCGCGAGTCGCGACCGCACCGACAGCCGCATGCGGGGGATACGCTAAATGTTACCGAGAATTGTTATCGCTCTCGCGGTCCTGATTGGCTTGGCCTCGGTATGCATGTTCCGGGTGTATGAACAGGAACGTGCAATCCTGTTCCAGCTTGGCAAGATACAACGCTTCGGATTACCAGCCCGGCCTGCATTTCAAGCTGCCGATCGATCAGAACGTGCGCACCTATGACATCCGTCTGCAGACCCTGGACGCTGAACCGCAGCGGTTTCTCACCGGTGAGAAGAAAGATGTGATCGTCGATTCGTTCGCGCGCTAGCGCATCGATGACGTGGTCCAGTTCTACAAGGCTACCGACGGCGATCCCAGGCGCGGCGGGTTGCTGCTGTACCAGAAGATCAACGACAGCCTGCGCAGTGAGTTCGGCAAGCGTACGGTCAAGGAGGTCGTTTCCGGCGAGCGTGGTGCGATTATGGAAATCGTCACCCGTACAGCGAACGAGCGCGGCCGCGATCTGGGCATGGAAATCGTTGACGTGCGACTGAAACGTATCGACCTGCCGAAAGAAGTCAGCACAGAACGTTTACGAGCGCATGCGGTCGGAACGCGCGCGGGTGGCGCGCGAGTTCCGTGCCCGCGGTGAGAAAGAAGCGATCACGATCACCGCTGACGCCGATCGCCAGCGCACGGTAATCTCGGCGGAAGCCTATCGCGACTCCGAAGAACTGCGCGGCGCCGGTGATGCAAAGGCGGCTGAAATCTACGCCGATGCGTACAATCGCGACCCCGAATTTTACGATTTCTACCGCAGTCTCAACGCCTACAAATCGAGCTTCAAAAGCAAGCAGGACGTCCTGCTGCTCGAGCCGGATTCGGATTTTTTCAAGTTCTTCGGCAAACCCTATAGTGAGTAATGCGGCGACCGCGCGCTGTCCGGCGCTGACCCCGGGCGGCGGCCGCGCGACGCAGATTTAGCTTGTGCTGAGCGACGTCCTGGCAGCGGTTGCGCTCATGCTTGTATTTGAAGGCATCATGCCGTTTCTCAATCCCGAACGTTTCCGTAAAACCCTGCTCATGGCGGTAAAAATGGACGACAAAGCGCTGCGCATGATCGGGCTCGCGAGCATGGCGGCGGGTGTGCTGCTGCTGTATACGACGAGGTGGATCGTGAGTCCCCGGTCAATCGCTGGTTTTGCCCGATGGGGTCGATGAGGTGTTGCCACCCCAGGCGCGCCGTATCGAGCAGCTGCGTCGGCGCCTGTTGGATATCTTCGAGCGCTGGGGTTACGAACTGGTAATCCCGCCGATCGTCGAGTTTCTGGATTCCCTGCTGTCCTCCGGTATGGGTGGCGTTTATCAGTACCGGGGATCGGCTGCCCCGCCTGCGACAGCCGGCGGTCGCCGGACAGCAGCGTGCCCGCCCCGTTGGTCGCGGCGGCCGGCTCGCAGAGGGCGGGCCGGCCCTCCATGCACGGGCCGCACTGGCCGCAGCTCGGCACGAAGATCATGACCACATGGTCGCCCGGCACCAGGTCGTCGACGCCGGATCCGCACTCGGCGACAATGCCCGAGGCCCTCGTGGCCCAGCACCATCGGCAGCGGCCGCGGGCGGTCGCCGTTCACCACCGAAAGGTCGGAATGGCAGAGGCTCGCCGCCTTGACCTGGACCAGCACTTCGCCCGGGCCGGGCGGGTCGACGACTCGACCTCCTCGATCGACAGGGGTCGGCTGTCCGCATAGGGCTGCGAGGCCCCCATCTGCCGCAGGACGGCAGCCTTGATCTTCATGGTTCGGTTCTCCCTCCCGTCCCGCGATCGGTCGGCTCAGACCGACCGGCCGCCATCGACTTCCATGGCGGTGCCGGTGATGAATTCCGCCTCGTCCGAGGCGAGCCAGAGCGCCGCGTTGGCGACGTCGGCGGGCGTGCTGAAGCGGCCGAGCGGAATGGTCCCGAGGAACCGCGCCCTCGTCTCCGGGTCGTCGCGCCCGAGGAAGGACGGCAGCAGCGGCGTCTCCCCGGCGACCGGACATAGGCAGTTCACGCGGATCTGGTCCGCGGCCAACTCGACCGCCATCGACTTGGTCATGGTGACGACCGTGCCCTTGGTCGCATTGTACCAGGTGAGGCCGGGTCGCGGCCGCAGGCCCGCCGTCGATGCGATGTTGACGAAGCATCCGCCGCCCAGGCGGCGGAACTGCGGCACGCAATGCACGGCGGAATGGTAGATCGCCTTGACGTTGACGGCGAACAGGCGGTCGAACTCGGCCTCGCCGACCTCGATCATGGGGCCGTTGCGATGGGTGATGCCGGCATTGTTGACCATGCAGTCGATGCGGCCCCAGCTGCCGATCGCGGTTTCGACGAGAATGCCGACCCCGTCACTGCGCGAGACATCCGACTGCACGAAGACCGCGCGTCCGCCGTTCTGGACGATGCCGCCCGCGACGCGCTCGCCGCCGTTGCGGTCGATGTCGTTGACGACGACGGCCGCACCCTCGGCCGCAAAGCGCCGGGCGATGCCTTCGCCGAAGCCCGATCCCGCGCCGGTGACGATCGCCACCTTGCCTTCCAGCCGCATCCCAGACCCCGCCATCGCATCCGCGCGGCGGCCATGATATCCGCCGTCAGGCGCCCAGGTCGAGCCGCAGGCGGACGATGGCGGGATCGCTGGCCCCCGACTCGGCACGGAAGCCGAGGTCGCGGGCGAGATCGATCATCGCTTGGTTCTCGCGCAGCACGTCGCCGACGATCGCGCCGATGCCGCGCTCGCCGGCATAGGCGATGATGCGGCGCATCAGGAGCCAGCCCAGGCCGCGGCCCTTCATGTCGCTGCGGACGCCGATCGCGAACTCGGCCTGCTGGCCGTCCGGATCGGCCAGCAGGCGGACGACGCCGAGCCCGTCGGGCTGGCCGTCCGCCGCGTCGGCGAAGGCGATGAGGGCCATCTCGCGGTCATAGTCGATCTGGGTCAGGCGGGCGAGCAGCAGTTCCGGCAGGCGCCGGATCGGGGCGAAGAACCGCATCCGCAGATCTTCGGGCGTCATCCGCGCGATGATCGACTCCAGCGCTGGCGCGTCCTCCGGCCGGATCGGGCGCAGGCGCACGGCCGTGCCGTCCTGCATCGTCGCGACGGCCTCCAGTTCCTGCGGGTAGGGGCGGATGGCAAAGCGGCCGGTCCCCGGCCGTTTTGCCGGCGCGACCCGGACGCGCGCGTCGAGCGCGATGACGCCGCCGGCGTCGGCCAGCAGGGGATTGATGTCGAGCTCGACCAATTCGGGGTTGTCGGCGGCCAGTTCGGACAGGCGCACCAGCGCGTGGACGATGCCGTCGATGTCGGCCGGCGGGCGGCCGCGGAATCCGGCCAGCAGCCGCGACACCCGGGTGCGCCCGATCATCTCGCGCGCCAGCACCGCATCGAGCGGCGGCAGGCCCAGCGCCTTGTCGTCCAGCACCTCGACAGCGACGCCGCCCTGGCCGAACAGCAGCACCGGGCCGAAGGTGCCGTCGTCGACGATGCCGAGGATCAGCTCGATGGCGCCGGGCCGCGCGACCATGGGCTGGACGGTGAAGCCGGCGATCCGGGCGTCCGGGGCGTGCCGCGCGACCGTGCGCAGCATCCGTTCGGCCGCCGCCTTGACCGCGCTCGGGTCGGGCAGGTCGAGGGCGACACCGCCGACGTCGGTCTTGTGGGTGATGTCGGGCGACAGGATCTTGAGGGCGGCGGGCAGGCCGAGTCGGCCCGCGGTCGCCGCCGCCTCGTCCGGCGTGGCCGCGATCTCGGTCGGGACGATCGGGATGCCGTAGGCGCGCATCACCGTCTTCGCCTCGACCTCCGACAGCCAGTCGCGTCCCTCGGCCAGCACCGCCTCGATCGGGCGCGCGCGCGGCGGCGCGGTCGGGGCGACCGCCGCCGACCAGCCGCGGCGTCTGCCGCAGCGCTCCTGGTTCCGGCGGTACTGGACGAGATGCATGAAGGCGCGCACCGCCTGGTCCGGTGTCTCGTAGGTCGGGATGCCGGCGCGGGAGAAGAGGGCGCGGGCCGGGGCGGCCGCGCCCGCGCCGAGCCAGTTGGTGAGCACGAGGCGGCGGCGCTCGCCGATGGTCTCGATCACCGCCTCGGCGGCCTCGGTCGGATCGGCGATGGCGGTCGGGCAGTTCAGCACCAGCACGGCGTCGGCGCCGGGATCGGACAGGAGCGCATCGAGCGCCGCGCGGTAGCGGCCGGCCGGCGCGTCGCCGATGATGTCGACCGGATTGCCGTGCGACCAGGTGGCCGGCAGACAGGCATCCAGCGCGGCCAGCGTCTCCGGCGCGAGGTCGGCCAGAATGCCGCCGCGGTCGATCAGCGCATCGGTCGCCAGGACGCCGAGCCCGCCGCCGTTGGTGAGGATCGCCAGCCGCTCGCCCGGCAGATGCGCCGGCCGGAGGCGACCAGCGCCAGGGTCTCGACCGCGTCGAACAGCTCGGCCGTGGAGAACACGCGCAGCATGCCGGCGCGCCGGAAGGCGGCGTCGTAGACCGCATCCGAGCCGGCGAGCGCGCCGGTATGGGAACGCGGCGGCTTTGCGCCGCGTCGGCCCGCCGCCCGGACTTCACGACCAGGACCGGCTTGGTGCGGGCGGCGGCGCGGGCCGCCGACATGAACTTGCGCGGGTTGGTCACCCCTTCGACATAGAGCAGGATCGCCCGCACGCCCGGGTCCTGGCCGAGCTGGTCCAGCAGGTCGCCGAAATCGACGTCGGCCATGCCGCCCATCGAGATCAGGTGCGAGAAGCCGATCCCGCGCGATGCGGCCCAGTCGAGCAGGGCCGTCACGATCGCGCCCGACTGGGTGAGGAAGGCGAGGTCGCCCGGCCGCGCGCCGAGGTGGGCGAAGCTCGCGTTGAGCCCGATGCCCGGCACCAGGAGCCCGACGCAGTTCGGACCGAGGATGCGCAGCAGGTGCGGCCGGGCGGCATCCAGCATCGCCTGGCGCCGCTGCTCCCCGGCCTCGGCGCCGCCCTCACCGAATCCGGCCGTCAGCACCACCGCCGCGCGGGTGCCGCGCTGGCCGAGTTCGGCGATGAGGCCCGGCACGGTGTCGGGCGGCGTCGCGATCACCGCCAGATCGGGTGCGATCGGCAGGGCCGCGACGCTGGGATAGGCGAGCACGCCCTCGATTGCCGTGTGGCGCGGGTTGACCGGCAGGATCGGACCCTTGAAGCCGCCCTGCAGCAGGTTGCGCGCCGTCACCTGGCCCACCGTGCGCGGCGTCGGCGATGCGCCGATGAGGGCGACGGAGGTGGGCGAGAGCAGGCGGTCGAGATTGCGGACGGTCATCGGCGGCCGGTCCTCCGGATGCGCATGTTGCGTTGCAACATAAATAGCGCTCGATCATGATGATCGGAAGACGGCGCTCCTGTCGCGGCCCCCTTGAAGCGCCGCTCGCCGCTCGCTATTCATGTCCGGTGTCAGCGGCAGGCGCGACCCTGCCCCCGGCGCGGGTGTAGCTCAATGGCAGAGCAGAAGCTTCCCAAGCTTACGACGAGGGTTCGATTCCCTTCACCCGCTCCAATCCGCTGACCTATCCCGGACATCATAGACAGCCCGCCGACTGCGCCCGCGCAGGCGAGGACGACCAGCCATGGAGCCGCTCCCCAGGCATAGAGAGCGAGGAAGGCGGCGGCCGCTACCGCGAAGTCGCCGGGGTTGCGGATGCCGGCGGTCCAGACCGGGTCATAGAGCGCGGCGAGCAGCAGGCCGACGACCGCCGCGTTGATGCCGCGCAGGGCCGACTGCGCCCAGGGCCGGCGACGGATGTCCTCCCAGAAGGGCAGCGCGCCCACCACCAGCAGGAACGACGGCACGAAGATGGCGACCAGGCACAGCAGGCCGCCCAGCCGCCGCTGGGGCTGCCGTCCGACCGCGCCGAGATAGGCGGCGAAGGTGAAGAGCGGGCCGGGCACGGCCTGGGCCGCGCCATAGCCGGCGAGGAACTGCGCCTCGTCGACCCAGCCCGGCGGGACGACCTCGGCCTGCAGCAGCGGCAGCACGACATGGCCGCCGCCGAACACCAGCGAGCCGGCACGATAGAAGGAATCGACGAACGCGATCGCGCGCTCGGGGCTCGCCGCCGCCAGCAGCGGCAGGCCGGCGAGCAGGGCGACGAAGAGCAGCAGGCACAAGGCGCCGGCTGCCCGTCCGATCTCGAGGGGGATCGGCACATGCTCGGCCGCCGCCGTCGGGGCGCGCAGGACCGTCAGCCCCGCGACGGCCCCCACCAGGATCGCCCCGACCAGACCCCAGGCCGAGGGAACGGCGAGCGCGATCGCGACGCCGGCGACCGCGAGCGTCGCGCGCTCCCGGTCCGGCGCCAGCGTCCGCATCATGCCGAGGACGGCCTGCGCGACGACCGCCACCGCCGCGACCTTCAGCCCATGCACCCAGGGGCTGCCGGCGGCGCCGCCCACCGCCTCCAGGCCATAGGCGAAGAGGACCAGCGCGACGGCCGACGGCAGGGTGAAGGCGAGCCATGCCGCGAGCGCGCCGGCATAGCCGGCGCGCGACAGGCCGACCGCCATGCCGACCTGGCTGCTCGCCGGGCCGGGCAGGAACTGGCAGAGGGCGACGAGATCGGCATAGGCGCGCTCGTCGAGCCAGCGGCGCCGGACGACGAACTCCTGCCGGAAATAGCCGAGATGGGCGACCGGCCCGCCGAACGAGGTTAGCCCGAGGCGGAGGAACACCCCGAACACCTCCGCCAACCCCGACTCGGATCGTACGGATTTCGGTTCCGGTGCAGTCATCCCGATCCTCGCCGAAGTCGTCGTCGGAGACCCTCGATAACCGCAAATCGCGGTTATTGCGAGGGCCAGCGAGCCCGTCCCGGCGTCCCGGTCGGTGCCCTTGCAGGCGGCAACCGATGGCGTGTATTTGTGCACCACATTCCAAACGGCAGCGCCCGCATCGGGCGCGCAAGCCGATCCAGCGAGGGGAAACGCGATGAGAAGATTGCTTCTGGCAGCGACGGCGCTCGCCTTCGTGGCGGCGGGTGCGGCGGAGGCGCAGCAGACGCCGCGCAAGGGCGGCACCCTGCGCATGACGGCGCCCTACGGCGCCAGCCTCGGCAGCCTGGACATCCACACGACGCCGCGCGCGCAGGACGGCATCGCCGCCAAGATCCTGCACCGCACGCTCTACAATTGGGACACGCAGAACAACAAGCCGGTGCTGGAACTGGCCAAGTCGGTCAGCGTCTCGGCCGACGGCCTCGTCCATACCTTCAAGCTGCGGGACGACGCCTTCTTCCACAACGGCCGCAAGATGACCGCGGACGACATCATCTGGTCGTACACGCGGATCATGGACGGCAGCAAAGGCTATCCCGGCGCCCGCTACGTCCGCATCATCAAGGGTGCGGTCGCGATCGAGAAGGGGCAGGCCAAGGAACTCGCGGGCCTGCGCAAGATCGACGACTTCACGCTCGAGATGACGACGACCAGCCGCGTCGAGCCGGGCTTCTACTTCTTCGGCGACACGACGGCGATCCTGCCGCGCGAGGCGGTCGAGGGCGGCAATTTCGCGGCCGCGCCGGTCGGCCTCGGACCCTACAAGTTCGTCGAGCATGTCCCCGGCTCGCGCCTCGTCGCCGAGCGCTGGGAGAAGTTCTACAAGCCGGGCAAGCCCTACGCCGACCGCGTCCACCTGCTCATCATGGGCGAGGCCGCCGCGCGTGACGTCGCCTTCCGCAACCGCGAGATCGACACCTCGATCCTCGGGCCCGCGCAGTACGTCGCCTATCGCGCCGACCCGGCGCTGTCGAAGAACATCCTGGAGGTCGCCGAGGTGTTCACCCGCAACATGACGATGAACCACGGCCTGCAAGCCGTTCTCGGACAAGCGGGTGCGCCAGGCGTTCAACCACGCCATCGACACCGACCTCATCATCAAGCGGCTGGCCCGCGACAAGGCCTATCGCGCGACGAGCTGGCTGCCGAGCGCCTCGCCGGCCTACGACAAGACCATGAAGCCCTACGCCTTCGATCCCGCGAAGGCGAAGAAACTGCTGGCCGAGGCCGGCTACAAGGACGGCTTCGAGTTCGAGTGGACGACCAGCCAGAACGAGAGCTGGGGCCTGCCGATCGTCGAGGCATCCATCCCGTACCTGCTCCCGGCGGTCGGCATCACGGTGAAGCCCAAGCTGGTCGAGACCGCCGTCCTGACCGAGGTTGCGCGGTCGGGTGATTTCCAGGGCTATATCACCTCGAACCAGACCGGCCCGGACTCGCTGGCGACGCTGCGCTGCTTCGACTCGCGCACGCCGCGCACCGCCTGCAACTATTCCGGCTTCAACAACCCGGCCTTCGACAAGCTGCTCGACGAGGCGGCCGCTGCCGCGGACGAGGCCACCCGGAACAAGCTCCTGTCCCAGGCCAACGCCATCCTCTATGACGAGGCGCCCGTCTGGTTCTTCAACTACAACAAGGCGGTGATGGCCTATCAGCCGTGGATCCACGGGCTGCAGGCGAACGCCACCGAACTCGCCCACCAGTATCCGGAAGACATCTGGATCGACGCGCGTTCCCCGGTAGCCAAGTAACGCTGCTGCCGGTCTGAAGCACGGTCGGCGGCGGGGTCTTCGCCCGTTTTTCCGACCAAGCCTTCCACCGGCCATCCGGCCGGTGCCGGACGGCCGCCCTGCCCGCTTCGACGGACGACCCATGCCGCTTCTCATCCTCCGCCGGCTCGGCAACACGGTGCCCACCATCGTGGCCGTCGTGCTGGTGATTTTCACGCTCTTCAGCGTCATCCCGGGCAGCTTCACCACCGCCGGCGACGACGGGCGCGTGCTCGACGCCCAGGTCGCCGAGCGGATGCGCAAGGAACTCGGCCTCGACGATCCGCTCCATGTGCGGTTCGGGAGCTATGTCGCCAACCTCGTCCAGGGCGATCTCGGCACCTCGTTCCGCACGCGCGAGCCGGTGACCAAGGTGATCGCCCAGCGCCTCTGGCCGTCGCTGAAGCTGACGATCGCGGCCATGGGCTTCGCGATCCTGGTCGGCGTGCCGCTCGGCTTCATCGCCGCGCTGCGGCCGGGCAGCCTGATCGACATGGCGTCGATGGTGGTGGCGATATCGGGGCTGTCCCTGCCGAAGTTCTGGCTCGGGCTGATGCTGATGTACCTCTTCGCCCTGACGCTGGGCTGGCTGCCCAGCTTCGGCTACGGCGACGGCGGCCTCCGGCATCTCATCCTGCCGGCCGTGGCGCTCGGCGTCAGCCCGATGGCGCTGCTGGCACGGACGACCCGCGCCGGCGTGCTCGACGTCCTCAACGCCGACTTCGTGCGCACGGCCCGCTCCAAGGGCATGAGCGAATACCGGGTCGTGCGCTGGCATGTCGTGCGCAATGCGCTGGTGCTGGTGCTGACGACGATCGGCCTGCAGTTCGGCTCGCTGATGGGCCAGGCGGTGGTCGTCGAGAAGCTCTTCTCCTGGCCCGGCCTCGGCTCGCTGCTGGTCGATTCCGTGTTCCAGCGCGACATCCCGACGGTGCAGGGCAGCATCCTCGTGATCGTGCTGTTCTTCCTTGCAATCAACACGCTGGTCGACATCGCCTATGTCATCATCGACCCGCGCATCCGCTACGGCTGACGGCAGATGAAGCTCTTTTGGAAAGAACCAAAAAACCTTGTCACATGGCAAGCGAAAAAAGTCTTTTTGCTTCTTTTTCTTCAGAAAAGGGCCAATCTTCTGATCGGCGCGCCCAACGAAGATCAGGCCAATCTCGTGGCCGTCGCCGTCGTCGTCGGCGTGTTCGGGCCCTGGATCGCCCATACCGATCCCATGATGGACGCCAACCTGATGAACGCCGAGATCCCGCCGGGATCGGAGTTCCTGTTCGGCACCGACGGGCAGGGCCGCGACATCTATTCGCGCATCGTCTACGGCGCCCAGATATCGCTCACCGTCGGGATCATCTCGCAGATCGCCAACTCCATCATCGGCGTCACGCTGGGCCTGACCGCCGGCTACTGGGGCGGCTGGTGGGACGATTTCGTCGGCCTCGTCACCAACCTCATGCTGGCGATCCCCTCGCTGATCTTCGCGCTGGCGATCATGGCGATCCTCGGGCCGGGCCTGACCAGCCTGCTGATCGCGCTCGGCCTCACCAACTGGTCCTACACCTGCCGGATCACCCGGGCCCAGGTCCTGTCGCTGAAGACCCAGGGCTACGTCCAGGCCGCCCGCATCCTCGGCTACGGCGACTTCCGCATCATGTTCACCCAGCTGCTGCCGAACATGATCGGGCCGATCATCGTCATCGCCACCCTCGGCATGGGCGGAACCATCCTGGCGGAGGCGGCTCTCTCCTTCCTCGGGCTCGGCATCCGGCCGCCCTTCCCGAGCTGGGGCAGCATGCTGTCGGAGGCGCGCGACCAGATCACGACCGCGCCCTGGCTCTCGTGTTCCCGGGCCTTGCGATCTTCCTCACCGTGCTCGGCCTCAACCTCCTGGGGGACGGGCTGCGCGACATCCTCGATCCCCAGTCGCGTGAGCGCCGGGCATGAGCGCTCCGCCGCTGCTGGAGGTCGAGAACCTCCGCATCGACCTGCCCTCGGCGACGACCGCCGCCATGCCGCGGTCGAAGGCGTGTCGTTCCGCATCGGCCGCGGCGAAACCTTCGGGCTCGTCGGCGAATCCGGCTGCGGCAAGAGCATCACGGCCCTCTCGATCATGGGCCTGCTGCGCCACCCGCTCGCGATCGGCGGCGGCGCCATCCGCCTGGAAGGGCAGGAGATCCAGAGCCTGCCGCCCGGGCAGATCCGCCGCCTGCGCGGCAGCCGCATCGCGATGATCTTCCAGGAGCCGATGACGGCGCTCAACCCGCTGTCGCCGGTCGGCCGGCAGATTGCCGAGATGTTCGTGCTCCACCAGGGGGTCGGCTGGTCGGAGGCGGGCGACCGGGCGGTCGAGGCGCTGCGCCAGGTGCGGGTGCCCTCGCCCGAGCGGCGGGTGAAGGACTATCCGCACCAGCTCTCGGGCGGCATGCGGCAGCGCGTCATGATCGCGATCGCGCTCGCCTGCGGCCCCGACCTGCTGGTCGCCGACGAGCCGACGACCGCGCTCGACGTCACCGTCCAGGCCGAGATCGTCGACCTGATGCGCGAGCTCTGCGCGGCCAACGGAACGGCGATCCTGATGATCTCCCACGATCTCGGATAGTCGTAACGTATCAATTTCGGCATAAGTTTGACGTCATTAATCTTAGTGCCTCCGCCCCACTTGCTGTTTTCGTTGCCATGACTTTGATAACGCCTTCTTGAAGTCGCTTTGCATTGAGTTTTTTAATTGTGTTTGATATGAACTGATGAAATAAACAGTCTAATACTAAGCTAGGACTGATAAGCCAGGTTCATGCATTCACCCTGCACTCACTGTTTGTACTTTGTCGGGGCAGCGTGACTGACATTTTGTTATTGAACGCACATTCAGCGTCTGTCTTACTGCGCATGCGTACATACAGCTGCTCGCAGCTGGCACAGAAGGCCTACGAGCGCAGCATTGAACTTCAGTCGGGGTCGCCCCCCTGTCTTCAACTCTTCCAGTAACTCGCTGCCAACACTCTCGCCGTCTCCAGTTCTCACGTTTACTTGCTTCCACAAAATCTCAATACTATTATGCATGCATAGGCCTATAATAATAGCTAAACTGACGTTGCCCTCCCTCCCTCCCCATGAATAGACAGTATATCCCACAAAATGAGCTCAGTATAGGACAGAATGTCTGTTGTTTCTCTTCCAGGCCTCAACAGGAAAATGAACAGTGCAGTTAAATTATTTTTCGTGCTGTTTTCCACGAAATCTTTGATAGATTTAATTTTATTAGGTGTATGTGGCCTACCGACACCGGCAGACACTGATTGATTGAGTAATAACTGCGTATGGCATACACTGTGGTCAAAGTTAACTGATGCTGGCGTAACTGGCCGCAACGGCGTAGCAGCGATTCAGCATAGTTAGATTGCCTTTAAGCACTCGATATTGTCGATAATGCTGCAAGAAACCCTGGATAACAATGCGAGACAGTTTACTGTGACAGTTTTGTGCTGATAGATAGCATGACCTTTAGACAGCTGATGTAACAATGCACAAGACTACATAGCAACAGACTACATGTTGACATACAAAGAGTTCGATGTAATTCACATTATGTATGCTTACGTGTGTCCACTATAACAGTCAGAGAATGTTGTGTGTACATTATTCACACAGCGAGTCGGCAAGTAAGTAACCACGCGGCTATTGAGTGACAACTGCAGCAAATTACAATTGGCAGTACGGTTAGTAGTAATATGATTATTTAGTATGACACTTCAAGACAGTCAATCAATCAATCGAATATTCTGTCAAATTTTAATTCCTTTCAGCATAAGTGACACTGTAATATGATCTTCAAACCATATGACTAGTCAAAGCCATCGTTGATCCAACCTGCGTGCGGGCAATAGGCCTACATCACACACACACACACACACACTACTAAGCCGTTCGGGCTTCGTTGCAGAACTAATAGTCCGGTAGATTCGCGGTTATACGGTGATGGGTGAGTCAGCGCTCACCACTGGCGCCATCTGGTGAAAGGAGAAACGTAGACGCAAACCGCAGCAACACGTTGTCGTATTGATCACCGCAGAGACTCACGGAGGGATGATAATGAAGAGCCAGTGAACGCTATACAGCTGTCGAGGTTGTATTGGTTGCGTTTGCCCGCGTTTTAAATTTACAAGTTTTGCTATCTTGATTATACAGATAATTTATACCAACTTGCTAGTTGTGAAAGAAGAAATAAAACATTACAAATGTATGATTTTTATTTTCTAGTTATACTGTGTAGGTCGTATTAAATAACGTTGCCATTTTGCGCAATACTGCTGTAACTTAGCTGTTAGAAATAATCATAATCTTAATTCAGTTTAACAGAAAATATATGGAGGTTTTGAGGAATATAACCAATATTTTTTAAATATTGAAATATATAAATGAACAATAAAATGCGTTATCTATGTTTCGGATACCAAGTTGGTATCTTTACAATATTTAATTCTTAACTGTACCACAGCATTCAGTAACCCGAAGTCGTCGTGTGCGGTGAATTTATTATGTGATAAACCATGTTAATAATTGTAATGAATAAAATTACGCACTAAAATAATTTTATTGAGCACAAAATATCGTTGATATGCGACTACAATTGTTAATAATGCATTTCACTACCATATAAATTAACATTATTGTGTGTATTATGAATATTTTCAAAAGTAAACCGATTATCATAATCGCGTCACTTGACAAATTACGCCAACACAAAACAAAACGAAGTCTTATAGCAATAAACTGCTTAGCCAGTTGTTACCTGGTCATGCTAAGCCAAATATGACATGATTTATTCATAGAATCGCCCCACTTTGGCTTTAAAAGTTTCCGTCAATACAGAACCGTGTTCACCATGTGTATACAAACTTGCATCATTGTAACACTGAGCATCAAAGCTAAAAATAAAACAAATGCAAAAAACATCAATAGGCTGCATTTCGGCGAAAATTAAATATTATAATATATTGTAATTAATTATAATATCAATATGCAGTGCAGTAATTGAAAACAATATTATACAGAAAAACAATGGAATATTGCGACGATAGCAATACATTGATATCCTTGACGGCGTCCATGTAACAATGTTGTGCTCCGGTCCAAGCCGCCGTTTTCTATTGTCCATCATCATCCATCCCAATAATCCATCATCCCTTCGCAGTCTCCTCGTCGCAAATTAGATTCGCCGTCGCTCGACAAAAAGTCGATTGACGTCGCGTTCACTCACTCGCGTGTCGCCATGGAAACGTAATTTACGCGACTCCTGGGAAAAAAACAGGCGGCGGCGGAGGAGGAGGAGGCAGCGGCCTGGTGGGATGCGACGATGGCTTCGAGGTTCGAGCGTGTGTGGCTGGCGACTGATAGTACACGTGAGGGATTTTTCCCAGACCCAATTTGTGCAAATCGAATTTTGCTGAAAAAGGAAGTTTCCGACCACGGTGTATTGTGACGGAAATGTTGGACGGCATGTGCCAGCTGGAAAAATAATTTTTACGGCAACATTTTATATTTTTTAATGATGTTAAATAGGAAATAATTACTTGAAAACTAGTTTCATTTCATACAGTTCAAATGACAGTCAATGTTAATAATAATGTGATTCATATAGCAGGCAAATGAATATATAAATCTTTATTCACCAAACCGGTTGCATACAGAAAAAACAAAGTAAACAAGCACCAACCGTAGAATGTAGTTAATAACTAGTTTTCACAGAAAAGACAATCTTTTAGGTAAACATAAATTATAAGTTATTCACGCTAATAATTGTATGCGATGTTTATTCTTGTTTTTTTTATTTTATGTGAATAAATCTATATCTTGTCGTATTTATGATTTATTAAAATTATTTTACACTATCCATGCATACACTTTCAGTGTCTGTTAATGGAATATTTAATACTACTATTGACTAGTAAATTTTAGTAGACCATTGAGAAAAAGTGATTAACGCACAGAAAATAATGCAGTCAACCACAATGACAGTGGATTATTTTATAAATACATTTTCGATAAAAAAAATAAACAAATAATAACAATTTAAAAGGGAAAAGGTAACGTATATTTTTGCGTTTCATTATATTCATGATGCGGGGGCTGCAAGCCATAACGCAGCGTATGCTTTCTTTGTGTTATATTCATATTTTGCTTGACGAAAACTTCCTAAATGTGGTTTGATAAATTTTATTAGTATGTTTGCTTGATATATTTGCGACGAAAATAATGTATTTAATCTAATTTAACATCTTTAATCTTTATGTTTATTCGGTTCATTTTAAAACTACTAAAACAGGCAGAATTTACGTTGCTGATGGATGCAAATTTTTTATTTTGCCTTTAAGCCTATGAATTCTTTTTTTAAGTGTGACGACTAACTATGTGTGTCAGCAATATTGGCATTATTAACCGATAATTATTGCATTATATTTGCTCAATATTTTCATTTGTTTATTTTGACTTTTATTAAAGCTTTTTATAGTTGTGTGCAAATTTATGAAAACCGGGAGCTTGGTGCGGATCGGTGCCGTTCGGCATGCAGGTCCGAATGTACACCTAGTTCCCGTAGCGAATTTCGAGGATTCGTGTGGTCGTGAGTATCCCATCTCAGGTGAATTGACGGGTGGCGGATGCCGAATGACGATGTCATTTCCTATCTGGGAGCCCAAGGGGCTGCTCGGCCGAATTTCGTGAAAGTTTTCAAATTCCTTCTGCCCGTGACCAGACGTGTCCGGCCGTAGGCGATGCTTCATACAGATGCGGCAGGGCAGGGAAGCAAACTCGGAAAACGGTTTCTCCCCCCCAAAATTGCTGCTTTGCCACTTGAAACTTTTCCCTTCTGCCCCATAACAATGAGGTGAAATTCATGGTCACTGCTACACAGGCGAACGGACGAATGGCAAAGAAATCAACAAAGAGTACAAAGGCGGCGGGAAAACCGGGGGATCAGTTGAAGGGTGCAAGTTCGGTGCTGAACGGCAATCCGAATTTGAAGACAGCCTTGCAGCAGATCGAGAAACAGTTCGGCGAAGGCGCGATCATGTCGCTGGGAGCCCGGACAAGAAAGGCCCGATCGATGGATCTCGACCGGAAGTCTGTCTTTAGACATGGCTTTGGGAGGTTGTGGCCTCCCAAGAGGACGGGTGATTGAAATTTTCGGCCCGGAATCCAGCGGAAAAACGACTCTGGCACTGCACGCCGTGGCTCAAGCCCAGCGATCCGATGGGATTGCGGCGTTCATTGATGCCGAGCACGCTTTGGACCCCAGTTGGGCCCGAAAACTCGGCGTCGAGCTCGAGACGCTGCTCGTCAGCCAGCCCAGCAGTGGCGAAGAGGGCATGCACATTTGTGAGATGCTGATTAAGTCGAACGCTGTAGATATCATCATCATTGACTCCGTGGCGGCGTTGGTTCCCAGAAAGGAACTGGAAGGGGACATTGGTGATTCCCATGTCGGGCTCCAAGCTCGGTTGATGAGCCAGTCGCTCCGCAAACTGACGGGTGCCATCGCCCGAAGCAAGGCGACCGTCATCTTCATCAATCAGATTCGTGAGAAAATTGGCGTCATGTTTGGCAGCCCTGAAACCACGCCAGGCGGCCGCGCGTTGAAATTCTATGCCTCGTGCCGGATCGACGTGCGACGAATTGGTCAGCTGAAGGATGGTGACGAAGTCGTGGGCCAACGC
>CALOBG010000110.1:0-74511 GCA_942490995.1 uncultured Gammaproteobacteria bacterium | reverse complement strand
GGAAGTCCGTGAAGCGTTCCGCGTTTACACATCTCCTGTATCTTGTCGTAGGAAATATGAGCAAGCCGTTGATGGATGAGCTCTGGCGTCAGTGTTTGTGACTTCGATGGCACTGTACCGTCCGCTTGGGTAGCCGTAGGAGAGTTCTTTTCCGGTGCAGTAGATTCCGTCGAGGTACGCTCTGTCATTGGTTCGTCGATCGGTCCATCGGTCGATTCACCACCTCGTGATTCGGAGTATTGCTGCTGAGCCTTGAGTCGTTGAGCTCTAGTCATCACAGCCGCTGCGACCGGTCTTGGAGTACGAGCAGGTCTAGGTGTCGGCTTGACGAATTCCATTTCGAGAAAATCCAAATGGTAGCGCTTTTGCTCCATAGCTCTCGTCTTGAAAATGGCATGACGACCACGATAATCAATAATCTCCATCGCTTCGAGGGCATGTACACTTGCTCGTTGGAATGCGTTGAATGCCTTGAGAGCCGTAGGACTGACAGTCGGCCACTCGTTGTTTGGCATGAGGTAGACGGGCCACAAGGGATACACTTGATCGTCCCCTGGGAATCGAATAAGCACACATCCAAAACCTTGAGCTGTCGCTTTGGAGGTATCCGCCATGGTAACCTTGGATTGACACTCTCTGTACCAAACAAAAAGGTCCTTGCTGTTGACAATATGGGAGTTGGCTCCACCGTCGACATTGGAAGCGATCCGAGCTACTGTTGTGAATCTATCACGTGGTTTCGTAACGGTATCATTCTGCAATCGTCGAATCATTGTAGCCGCCTTGGACTTGTTCGCTGGATCAAGGGGTACCGGAACTATCGCTCGCTTGTCGCTTTGGACGGAGATCTCTGGTTGGTCCTTGGACTGTTCAGTCAGTGAGAGGAAGTCGCTGGCATACATGCGCGGTTCCATATCCGGTTCATCAAAGTCACGAAAATAGTCGTCGGGATGCTCAATATAGTCTTCGTTGTCGTAGAAGTCGTCAGTATAAGTATACGCCGAAGATATGAATGGTTCCATCGTCGCTGGTTGCTGGAGGGTAGCGTCGTCATTCTCAGAGCGTTCACGAGGATCGTTGGGTTGGTTCCGATCCGTATCGTCCTGCAGCTGTTCCTGATTCATGAAAGAGACTCGGGGACGTCTAGCTGGGAGTTCTGCTTGACGTAGTGGACGATCTTCAGCTCGCTGGGCACGTATGGTATCCGGTAGGAGTGGGTTCGTAGTACCGCGTTGGGCGTTGTATTGTAGGAGACGCTCGCGCTGGTATCTATTCTTGTTGAACTCTGGGCCACGCAGTTTACACCAGTCTGCTCCACCTTCATGAGAAATGCCACATGCTGGGCAAGGAGTCCTCTGCTCGTTCTGACGTTGGTGTTGTCGCTGGTCATGTCGTGGCGGATGCCTGTCGGATCGGGTAGGAGGTCGTCCGTAACGTGCTTGTGCTGCAATAGGATTGAGATCCTGATCGTCATATTCTGGATCAATAAAGCTGGCAACTTGAGCTTGGACGCGATCTTCGACTGTCGTGAGCTCAATCGTAGTAGGACAAGAGGTTTCATCAAGGTCCTCGAAGATTTGCTCCATGGTCCTTGGGAACGGCATTGCACGTTGTAGGCCCTTTTCATGTCGCCGGAGACTTCGCAAATCACGTGTCACTAGTGGCATGAATCTCTGATCCTTGGATAGTCCCTCTAGCCAGTTGAGAAGAAGACGATTACGCTGTTCGGCGTTGAGACCAGCAAGTTGGGACTCACGTAGGAGTTTGGTTCCTCGTTGGAAGTACATTGTGAGTTCTTCACCGTCCTCGGGAGCAAACAGTTCAATAGCTTTCGAAATATTGGCGTTCTCGCCTCCAAGTTGTGGGCTTCTCTTGGCTGTAGTCGATTGTAGTAAGACGAATCCGCACGTCGTAACGGTAGAGCGAGTCTGTACGGCACTGTAGAATTTCGGTGCCTTTTGGAATGTAATGAGTCTAGACCCAAGTAGTTCCGTTCGAAGAGCTTGAGAGAACATCTTGTACGTAGAAACCGCACTGTTATGCAAGGCAGAATCCGGTTCAGCAAGCATGAATGCTTCGATATCGAAATCTAGAGGGAGGTCGGCGTATCGTAGGAGGGCTTGAGAACTATTCAATGCTCCGTTGAGTACGTTTCCAATAGAATCCCAAAACGTTTCGATGGACAGCAAGTCGTCTCCCATGAGAGGACTGAGAGTCTGGAGTCCCTTGGTGAACTTTCCAAGTGATTTACTCGCTTCATTGTCGTAGATGGGATGTCGACCGATCGTAAAGATTGAAATCTTGTCCTTGGCGGGAGATTTTGACGAATCGTCCTGGCTTTCATCTTGGTTCAATAGCGTAGTATCCGGAGTTTCAGTATCCGTAGGCTTCTGTTTCTGCCGCTGCTGTCGTTCACGTTGGTCTTCGAATCGAAACATGTCAACCGTAGCTGTTGCGACGTCGGAAGGGAGAGAATCCATGCGGGCATTCGTGTCGGTCACCGCTTCTGCTATGACATCCAAAGTATCAAGCTTGCTCGACATGCCTTGGATCGCTTGGAGAAGCTGAAACATAACGTCATTGTTGGCGCGAAGCTGAAGTGCAATGTCATTGTCGGCACCGGCAGGAGCTGTCGTAGGATTGTACACGGCCTCTTGTTCCGACTGAGATGAAGGCTTTTCGCCGCCTTGATCGTCGTTCCGCTGCGGAGTCTTGGCCGTCCCTTTCTTCTTGGGAGGCATGGTGATGATGGCTACTCAGTAGTGTGAGTTATACGTCGATCGTCTCGTTGTATCGTCGGCAATGCTTTCGTTGGTGCGACGACGAGATAATGAGCAAAGTTTTCTTGTTGGATGCAGTGTGACAAGATTCGGCGAAACTCCGCTGTTGTCCGTTGCGATCAAAATTCGGCGAAACCCGGCAGGTGACCGTTGATCTCCAATATCCAGAATCGAATATAAGAGGACGTGTTAGTCGGGGTTCTTGAATCTAACAGATATTCGTGGATGGTTATTCTTCAAATCCGTCAGATATTCGCAGATGAGTATTTTGATAAAGTCCGCGAACAAGAAAATGCGATTTCTTTTGAAAAGTCGCCGTGTAGAAATTCTACGTAGAAGCTCAGTAGGACAAAGTTCGTTGGCACGCAAGAAAAATTTGTCGACGATGGCGGAAAAGAGCCGTCAAAAGAGCTTCCAATCAAGGCGCACAGAGTAAAGCAATCAACAGACGCAGTTCTCGTGTCCTGTAAAGGATGGCGACGAGTTCGTTGAGTCTCAAACGATGCGGGAAGCAATGAAAGAGACGAAAATACGATTCACGTCGTGGAAAACGCTTGTGGTGATGTAAAGCGTTGAAAAAGCGTTGTCAAAAGCTAAAGCGTTGGGCTCATAACCTGTAGACAGAGCTAGTGGGGTATACGACCTCTACAGACCGAATGGACAGGTAGAGGAAGGACAAAGGCGAAGTGGAATGTATCAACAGTTCGGCTTATGGTTTAGTGAGCACAAGCCTTGATGGCTTGAGCAGTCACGCTACGAGCTATCGCTACGAGCTCCATGGTACACTAACCCTAGTGTCCCAACAAAAAGTCTTATGCAAACATGTAGATTATGAAACATTAATGTTTTATCGCATCATGACATTGTCTCACTAAAGGAGACTTCACAATGCATGTGTTTCCCTGTCCAACAAAGCAAACACCGTCAACGCTGTTGTTGGAACTCTCCCAATTATTAATCATAAAGTAGTTATTATTATTCCTCCGGACATGCACATCCCGCTGATACAGAAGACTTGAGGGCATCACAGTAGTCCGGATCACTAATGTGAGCCATAAACGTATTAATGTGATTGCACGCGCTGCCCTTGAGAAGAACACCCTCTCCACACAAGGTACAAGAGGGCTTTGATGGGAACGGAGGGTTGTTTGGACAGTCGCACATGAGCCACGCAAGAGACTGTCCTTGAAGGCACCTTGGTCCAAACTCGTCGTGCTCGACGCAGAGAACATCACTACCGGTCCGCTGGCCCTGGCGCGTCACACGCGTTCCGTTCGGTTTCCACGGCAACTGGATGTCGGCGGCGCGGCACTCGGTTTCCACGTGAGTGAACCCGCGCTCGGCGGGCGGGCCTTCCTGGTCGCGCTCGCCGCCGGCGTGATCCTGGGCACGGCGGTGGTCGTTTCGCGTTACGCCTACGACGGCGGCGCCAGCGGCATCGTGGTTGCCACCGCGCGCTCGATCATCATGACCACCGCGGTTGCCGTGGGTCTGCGCATCGCCGGTATCGGCTGGCGCCTGCCGCGCGAATTGCTCGCCGCCGCGGTGATCAACGGCGCGCTGATGGCAGTGATGACGTTCGGCAATATCGGCGCGGTCGAATTCATTTCCGTCGGTTTAGCCTCCCTGCTGTTTTTCACCTTTCCGATCATGATCGCGGTGCTGGTGGTGGTGCTCGGCATGGAACGCGTGCGCCCGGCCAAGCTCGCTGCGATCGTGCTGGCGTTCTGTGGCCTGGCGATCATGCTTGGCGCTTCGCTCGGCAATGTCGACATCCGCGGCACGATCTATTCACTGGTCGCGGCGCTGGCAACCGCCCTCAACGCGATCCTGCTGGTGCGCTACTTCCGCACCGTGAATGTGTTCGTGGCGACGCTGCATTTCAGCATTTACGGTCTGGTGGTATTGCTGGCGATCGCCTGGTTCTACGCCGAGGTGCGTTTTCCGCACAGCGCTGCCGGGTGGGCCGGCGTCGTTGGTGTTGGCGTGCTGCAGACGATCGGCACGCCGATGTACCTGTACGCAATCGCGCGCATCGGCGCGCTCAAGGCCGGTATGGCGACCAACATTCAGCCGGTCGCGGCGATCGTCGAAGCGTGGCTGCTGTTCGGTGAAGTGCTGAGCCCCGCCCAGGCCGGCGGCGGGGTACTGGTGCTGCTCGCCATCGCCTTGATGCAATGGCTGGATCTGCGCCGGCTGGAACGCCACCGGCTTCAGCGCTCCTGACTGCGGCCTGCGCTGCGATCGGTGCGTTATCCCGCCGCGCTACGCCGACCCGCGCATAAGGCAAACAGCGCCGGTCCCAGCAGGTACAACGCGCCAGGTACCGGGATTGCTGCCGGCAGGACCTGGGCGATGGCCGCGCTGCCGAGGCCGGTGGCGAAGCCGTTGCTGATCCAGGTGAAAGTCTGGCTGCCGGCTAGCGGCGCGAGTTTATAGGCTGCGCCGGCATTGATGATGCCGCCGAAGGTGACGTCGTAGACTTCCGTGATCCCGCTGGTCGAGAACAGGTTATTGATCCCAGCGTTGAGGGCCGTGAAGCCGACCAGCATGGCGCCGTTTTCGCTCGTGTTCACGGTGCCGCCGATGGTCGACGACGGTGCGTTCGGGTTCTGCGCCCCGGTGAACAACAATTCGGGCGCCACCTGACGCGCGCCCGACAACACCATGCCGTAACCGCCCCAGGCGACTTCCTGGCGAAACCCGGTCGGATTGGAAGCGTTGACCGTCGCGCTCAGAACCTGGGTGCCGGCACTCGGATTGAGCAGGTAATAAATATCGGTACGCGCAAAGAAGTCCGTGAACTCGATCTGTACGATACCGCCGACGTGGATCAGCTCCTGGCCGCTGAGGTTGAAGGTGGTCGGCACGATGTCGATAAAGTTCTCGGAAATCGACATGAAGCCCGCGACCAGGATGCGATCGTCGACGTTGGGTACGTTCAGCGGAATGCTGAACGATCCATGACCGAAGGTTACGCCGGCGCCGTTCTCAAATTCCAATGCCGCACCGCTTGCCGCCATCGGCAGCGTAGCGCCCGCGAACAGGATGACGGCGACGACCGCCATCTGCAGGCGGCGCCGATAGCCGGCGGGCCGCGGGGGTTGCTTCGTGGTGCTGGACATAATGCTCTCCTGACGCGGCCATTTCGGCAACGAATTGCTGTCAGGACAGGCGAAGCAATTCCTGCGCCAGAATAATTTACACGCCGCAATTCAATACCTTGAAGATCCAGGCGGCAGCGCGCGCAGCGCTGCAGGCGGTGGCGTGTAAATAATGCTGACAAGTGGCGGCGGCCGTGACGAAAACGTGACCAGCGCAATGAGTATTAATGCTCAATCAAAAGAGCATATGTACCTCGGTTCGAACGCCGCGCGCCGGATCGGACACCGATCAGGCCGTGTCGCGAGCAACGGATGTGTAAAATTTTCTGACAAACTCAATCGTCGGCCACGTAACGTGAGGCAAAACGCAGCAGCTGATTGGGGCCGGACAATTGCAACTGGGTCGCGATCGCGTTGCGGTGGTTCTGCACCGTGCGAAAACTGATACCCAGTTCGTCAGCGATTTCCTTGCTGGTCTTGAATTCGGCGACCCGCGCCAACACCGCCTTTTGCATCGCGCTGAGCGTGGCCAGGCGCGCCTCGACGGCGGCATCCTTGAGCGGATAAAGGCGTCGGCGTGGACGCCCGAAGCGGGGACTGACGTAAGTTTCATCGTTCAGCGCGGTTTCCAGACAATGGCGCAATTCACCCTCGGTATCGTCCTTGAGCAGGTAACCGCAGGCGCCCAGCTCGAGGGCGCGCTCGAGGTAGCGTTGTTCGTCGTACATGGTCAGCACGATGCAGCGCGTCGCCGCTGCGTGCTCACACACCCACGCCATCAGTTCAAGGCCATCGACATCGGGCAGCGCGAGGTCGATGATGGCAAACTCCGGGGCCATCAATTCGATGTGACGTATGGCGGTGGCGCCGTTGTCTGCTTCCATGATCGATTCGACCTCCGGCCATGCTTCGAGGATCTCACGCACGCCGCGCCGGAACATCGGGTGATCATCGACAACCAGAATTTTCATGCCTGGGACTCCGCGTTCGCGTCACGGCATCGCGCCAGGCGTACCGTGACACGGGTTCCACCCATTGTCGCCCGCGTAAGCGTCAACGTCGCGCCGATAGTCTGTGCGCGTTCCTGCATGGACAGGATGCCGATACCGGCGGCGGCCACGGCGTCGTGGGCGATACCGCCGCCATCGTCTTCGAGTTCAATGACTACTTCAAGCGCGTCCGTGAAACTGCGCAGGGTGCAATTTCGCGCCTCGGAATGCCTGGCGACGTTGGCTACCGCTTCCTGAAAAATCCGGTACACATTCAGTGCCGTGCGTCGATCGATGCGGCCCAAATCGTCGTGCAGTGCAATAGTCGTCACGATATCGTGATCGGCGAGTGTTTCGCCGAGCATGGTCAGTGCTTCGACGAGGCCAAGGCGGTCGAGCACCGATGGATGTAATTGATGAGCAAGTTCGCGCGTCGCGCTGATCGCCGCGGCCGCGATCGCGCTGGCTTCCGCGTAACCCGAGGCGGCTGCGGCGTCGGCCGTCCGTGACCAGCGATCGAGGCGCGCTTTCAAAGCGAGGATGTTCTGCCCTACCGCATCGTGGAGTTCGCGGGCGAAATTCTGCTGTTGCTGCTCGCGTGCTTCGATCACACGTCTGGACAGCAGCGCCTTTCCGGCTGCCAGTTCGCGCTCGGCGTGCAGCCGCTGGGCGGCCAGATCGTTAATGCGATCGGCGAGCGCGAAAGACAACAGAATACCTTCCAGGGCAAAGCCCAAGTGCAGGCTGAACTCGCCGAGGGTGGCGAACTCAACGATCCCCACGGCCTGGCCAGTCCACAACATCGTCGGTACGGCGAGCGCCGCGAACGTCACCGCCAGCACACGCGCCGGTCGCGAGCCACTGAACGCCTGGCGCACGATGCAATAGCTGATCACCACGATAGTCATGGCGACCGCCGCGTACAGCATGCGCTGTGCACCGGTACCGCCGATCGCGGTCGCGCCCAGTCCACTCGCGACCACCGCAACCGCGCTGGCCTGCAGCGCGCGATGCAGGCGCGGCGCCGAGTCGCGTACGCGCAGATAGGTACGAACGAAACCCAGGCCGCTGAACAACAGGGCGTGCGCGATCAGCACCGCTGCGGCGTTGGCGATAGCTGGCCAGCCTGGCAGCGCGAAATAGGCGGGAAAGCCATCTACGATCGCCGCGATCATACTGGCGCAGGCCAGGTAACCGAGATAGTAGACCCGGCTCAGGTCATAAACGAGCACGATCAGCAGCAGGTTATACATGAACAGGCCGAGCATCAGGCCATAGAACACGCCGAGTACAAGCATGGCCCGCGATTCGGCGCGTTCGACGCTCAGTTCATCGCTGATGTAAGCGCGAAAACGTAATGCCGAATCACTTTGCACGCGGATATAGAGCGTCGCGTCGCCGTCTGATGCGGGCAGCGGAAACTGGTAATGGCGACGCAGCCGCGGCCGCTCAGCGTAGGCACTGCCATCGCCGCCGCTCCACTTCGCCGTTACGCCCTCGCGAACATGGAAAACCGCGATCGAATCGAGGATGGCAACCGGTACCACGAGTACCAGGTCGTGACGTTGCTGCATCGTCCACGGCAACGAAACCCGCACCCACAGCGCCGCATCGGTAATGCCGAGATTGATCTGGCGCTGCTCGGGCAGCCTGCGCCAGTCCGGGTTGCGGGCCGCGAGGTCGGCGAAGTCGACGCCGGCCGTTTCGTCGAGCCAGTACGTCCCGATCGCGAGGACATCAATGTGGAACGGAGCGCCGCTGTCGCTGGCGATGGCCATTGCACCGGGCAGCGCCAGGCAAGCGGTCAGCAGCGCCTGCATCAGCCGCACAGCCACTTTCGGTGGGGAGCCGAGCGCGCCGGCGCAGGCCTGGTTACGCTGCATCGGGCAACACGCCGATCGCCAGGAGCGCTAGCCGCCGGCGTGCCAGTAATCGGTTGCGCGAGCGATATGCGCATCGCGGAGTTCGAGGATGGAAGCGCCGCGTACCGCCCATGCGTGATCACCGCCGCCACCTTTCATAACCCACTCGACCGCAGCCCGCGACCCACCCAGCGTGATACTCGTCACGTCGATACGCAGGTTGGGATTACGCACGAGAATGCGCTCGATAAACGCGCGCATTTCCGCCTTACCCGTCGCGCGCTCACCGGTCGCGACATCCTCGTATACCGCATCGTCGTTGAAGTAGGTCAACACGGCCTCGACGTTATGCGTCGACCAGGCAGCGTAATAATCGCGGATCGATTGTTCGTTCATCGCCGTAACCGGCGCGGCACACGCGCAAAAGGCGGCTATGAAACCGCACAGCCCCGCCCGCACTGCCTGCCGCATCGAAACCCTCCTGCCCGCTGTCCGGCGCGGCTTACAGCATAAGCGCCTGCCGCGACGGCGGCCAGTTCGCTGGCGCGGGGCGATTATTCCAGCAGCTTCGCGTCGCCCAGCCGATCGGCGATCCAGGCCAGGAAGCGCGCCGCGTCGGCGCCGTTGATCAGGCGATGGTCAAAGCCCAATGTGAGCGGCAGCAGTTTGCGCGCGGCGAATCCTTCGCCGTGCGGCGCAATCACGTCCTGTAATCCGGCGACGCCGATAATCGCGGCTTCCGGCCAGTTCACGATCGGCTGCATGGCGCTGATCCCGAACGCGCCGAGATTGCTGATGGTGCAACCGGCGCCGCGCATGTCGGCCGGCGCCAAACGGTTGTCGCGGGCGGCGCGGGCGAGGCCGTCGAGCTGCGTGGCGATACCCTCGAGGCCCAGCGTATCGGCGTTGCGGATCACCGGCACGAGGAGACCGCGCGGGGTATCGACCGCAACCCCGATATTGACGTATTCGCGGTACACGAAGGTGTTGTCGGTGACGTCGAGGGCCGCATTGAAACGCGGGAATTCACGCAGCGCGAGCGCCACGCAGTGGCACAGAATGGCGCTGACAGTAAGCGGTGCGACGTCGGCACCCTGCGCTTTGCGCCGCGCACGCCGCGCGGCCTCCAGCGCCGTAACGTCGACACGTCTTTCCACCCAGGCATGCGGGACGATCGTGGCCGCGCGGCTCAGGTTACGCGCCGCAACCTGTTCGCGGCGGCTCAGCGGCTCGCGGCGGACCGCGCCGAACAGGGCCAGATCAGGCAGCGTTTGCGCGTCGCTCGACGCGCCGGCAGCAACCACGTGCATGCGATCGCGAACATGCCGACGCACGTCGTTGGCGCTGATGCGTCCGCGCGGCCCGCTGCCGGCGACGCTGGCGATATCGACGCCGAGCTGCCGCGCTTCGCGTCGCGCGGCGGGGCCGGCCGGCACCAGGGCCGTACCGGCCGTTTCGACACGGACCGGCGCCGGCACGGATTGCAACGCGGCCTGGGTCGGCGACGCGTCGGCATTGACTTGCAACGCTGCCGCAGGTGCGGGGCGGACGCTCGCACCCGCACTGTGCGCGGCGCTCGCCAGTCACCCACGGGTCGCCGGCGCGGAAACGGCGTCACCGGCCATGCGCAATACCACATCGCCCGGGCGCACCACCGCATCGACCGCAACACAAAACTCGCTGACCACACCGGCGCGAGGCGCCGGGATCTCGAGCGTCACTTTGTCGGTTTCGATCTCGAGCAGCGCCTGCCCGCTCGCGACCGGTTCACCGGGCGTGACCAGCAGGGCGATGACGACACCCTCCTCGACCCCCTCGCCAAGATCGGGAATGCGCAGCTCCGCGCTCGCCGTGGTCACAGGCTGACCGCGGCGGTCTTGTCGGGATCGATGCCGGCCGCGGCAATATACGCGGCGACCCGGGCGCGCTCGATAACGCCGCCGCGGGCAAGCCCATCGAGCGCGGCTAACACCATGTGCTGGGGGCTGATTTCGAAATGCTCGCGCAGCTCGGGGCGGCCCTCGGACAGGCCATAGCCGTCGGTGCCCAGGACCACGTATTCGCCCGGGATCCATTTCGCGAGCTTCGCACCAAGCGCCTTCTGGTAGTCGCTGACGGCGACAAATACGCCCGATTCGGGACCCAGCACGCTTTGCACGTAAGCCAGCCGCGGTGGGTCCTCGGGGTGCAGCCGATTGTGCCGCTCGCAGGCGATCGCGTCGCGATAAAGCTCGTTGAAGCTGGTCACGCTCCAGATGTCCGTCGCCACGCCGAGACGCTCGAGCTCGGCCGCCGCGGCTTCGGCCTGCACCACCATCGGACCGGCGGCGAGCACATGCGCACGCGGTCCCTCGCCGAGGGTGCTGCGCCGATAGCGGTAGATGCCGCGCAGGATCCCGTCGCTGACGTCAACCTCGGGCAAGGCCGGCATCGGATAGTTTTCGTTGTACAGGGTGATGTAATAGAACAGGTCTTCCTGGCATTCATACATGCGGTAAATGCCGTCGCGAATAATGATTGCCAGTTCGTAACCGAACGCCGGATCGTAACTACGCAGGTTGGGCAGGGTCTCGGCGACGACCTGCGAATGACCGTCCTGGTGCTGCAGTCCTTCGCCGTTCAGCGTGGTGCGTCCAGCCGTGCCGCCGAGCAGGAAGCCGCGGCAGAGCATATCCGCGCAGGTCCAGATCATGTCGCCGACGCGCTGGAATCCGAAAATCGAATAGAACAGGTAAAACGGAATGGTCGGCACACCGTGTACCGCGTATGCCGTACCCGCAGCGAGAAACGACGCGATGGCACCGGTTTCGCAGATCCCTTCCTGCAGGATCTGGCCGTCGGTCGCCTCCCGGTAGGGCAGCAGCGAGTCGGCATCGACCGGCCGGTAGTTCTGACCTTCGGGGGAGTAAATGCCCGACACTCGGAACAGGCTGTCCATGCCGAACGTGCGCGCTTCGTCGGGCACGATCGGCACGATGTAGCGGCCGATATTCGCGTCCTTCAGCAGCCGCGCGAGCAGCCGCACGGCGGCCATGGTGCTCGAGGCGCTGCGCTGGCCGGAACCGTCGAGCAGTTCCCTGAACAGGTCGAGGTCCGGGGTTTTGAGCGGCGGACAATTTACGACACGACGCGGCAGATAGCCGCCAAGCTGTTCGCGTCGCGCCTTGAGGTAACGCATTTCTTCGCTGTCGTCGTCGGGGCGGTAGAACTCGGCACGCTCGATGGCTGCGTCACTGAGTGGAATGCCGTACTCACGGGCGCAGGCGATGCGCTCTTCCGGTTTGAGGTTCTTTTTCTGGTGCACGGTATTGCGCCCCTGCACCGCACCCATCCCGTCACCCTTGACGGTCTTGACCAGCACCACCGTCGGTTTACCCACCGCGCTGCTGGCGCGTGCAAAAGCGGCAAACACTTTTTTCGGATCCTGGCCGCCGCGCTTGATGTCGCGCACCTCTTCGTCGGTCAGCGAATTCATCATCTGCGCGAGGCGCGGATTGTTCTCGACCCAGTGTTCGCGCTGGATATTGCCGGACGACACGGAATACCACTGGTAATCGCCGTCGACCGCCTCTTCCATGCGGTTGCGCAGCACGCCGTCGTTGTCCTGCGCCAGCAGGCCGTCCCAGCCGCTGCCCCAGATGACCTTGAGTACGTTCCAGTCGGCGCCGCGGAAGCTGCGTTCGAGTTCCTGGATAATTTTGCCGTTGCCGCGCACCGGACCGTCGAGGCGCTGCAGATTGCAGTTGACCACCAGCACCAGGTTGTCGAGATTTTCGCGCGCGGCGATATTGATAGTGCCGAGCACTTCGGGTTCGTCGGCTTCGCCGTCGCCGATGAAACACCACACCTTGCCGCCGTTGGCGGGCTTCAGGCCGCGGTTTTCGAGGTACTTGGCGAAACGCGCCTGGTAAATCGAGGTTGCGGTCGAAAGCCCCATCGACGCGCACGGCACCTGCCAGAAATCCGGCATCAGGCGCGGGTGTGGATACGAGCTCAAGCCACCACCGGGTTGCAGTTGGCGGCGAAAATTGCCCAGTTCGGTCGCCGACAGCCGGCCTTCAAGAAATGCACGGGCATAAACCCCGGGCGCCGCGTGTGGCTGCGGAATCACCAGGTCGCCGCCGTAATCGTCGCTGCGCGCGCGGAAAAAATGGTTGAAACCGACTTCCATCATGGTCGCCGCCGAAGCGAACGTCGCGATATGGCCACCCACCCCGCTACCGCCGTCGGCGGCTCGCAGCACCATCGCCATGGCGTTCCAGCGCACGATGTTTTCGATGCGTTTCTCGATCTCGATGTGACCCGGGTATGGCGGCTGATCGGCGAGACCGATGGTATTGATGTAGGCGGTGTTGAGCGTCGCTTCGCTGAGCACGATGCCTTTGCTGAGGGCGTGATTCTGAACCGCGCGCAGCACGTTGAGAACACCGGCCTGGCCATGCGCGGCGAGAATATAGTCCAGCGAATCGCGCCACTCGGCGATGTCGATGTCGAGTTCTTCCGGGTTCGGAGCGGGCGTGGCCATGGTGCTGGTCCTGTCAGCTGATGCGAACTTCAAGATACTCGCACTGGCCGGCAACGCGATTGCCTATGACTCGCTCGGTGGGGTGATTTAGAGCACAATATTGCTCAAATAAATGGATTATTGGCGCATAATTTCAATTATGAAGATCGATCGAACTGATTACCGAATCCTGCATTTCCTCCAGAACAACGGTCGCATGGCCAATATCGAGCTCGCCGAGGCGGTCGGGCTGTCGCCTTCACCCTGCCTGCGCCGGGTCAAGGCGCTGGAAACCGCCGGCGTACTCAAGCGCTATGTCGGTATTGTCGACGCCAACGCCGTCGGCCTCGGCATCAACGCGTTCATCAGTGTGTCACTGCGCAGTCAGGAAAAAACCGCGCTGGAAAAATTTCAGACCCGGGTCGCGGATTATCCAGAAGTGATGGAGTGTTATCTCATGACCGGGACATCGGACTACCTGCTGCGGGTGGTGTTGCCGGACCTCGAATCCTACGAGCGCTTCCTGCTCGAGAAACTGACCAAAATCTCCGGCATCGCCAATATTCAGACCAGCTTCGCGCTCAAGCCCATCGTGCAACGCACCGAACTACCGCTGCGTGCGCCGGCGCGCTGAGCGTGCGCCTCACTCGCCGCTGAACGCCACGCGCAGCCCGGCCTGCTCCATCAGCGGCAGTACCCGTTCGCCGAAGTATTTCAGTTCTTCGAGGTAGTCGAGCCAGGTCAGGATCAGACCCTCGACCCCAAGCGCCTGGATTTCCACCATCTGCGCGACAACCTGCTCGGGCGTGCCAACCAGGGGGTAACCACCCCAGCCGGCAATAAAGCGTTCGCCGAATTTTTTGACGTGGTCACTGAACGATTCGCTTTCTATGCCGATCAGGTCCATCACGTTGCGTGCCGCCTCCCAGTCGCCCTCATCGACGATGTGCTGATACAGGGCACGCGCTTCGGCTTCGGTGTCGCGGCAGCACACCAGCGCGTAGCTCATCACCCCGCATTCACGCCGGTGCGCGGCGGCGCGCTGGTGAATGTCGCGTACCAGTCCGCCGGCCTCGTCGATGGTGGTCATGGTGACGAAATTGAAATCCATTTCGCGGGCCGAGAATTCGCGGCCTTCGGTGGAGTTGCCGGCGTTGAGCAGCACCGGGTAAGGCTGCTGCACCGGCTTCGGTGAAAGGTAGCCGGCCTTGATGGTGAAATAAGGTCCGTCGTGGTCAAAATCCTGTTCCGTCCACGCGCGCTTGACGCAGGTGACCCAGTCGCCGGCCATGGCGTAGCGTTCGTCGTGCGGGAGCTGCGCCTTGCCGAACATCTCGATCTCGGGTCGAAACCAGCCGCAGACGATATTCAGGGCGAATCGGCCGTGGGAAATATTGTCGATGCTGGCGCCCTGCTTGGCCGCAAACAGCGGGTGCGCGGTCGGCGTATGTGAGGTTGCGCAGACCATGATCCGGCGCGTGTTGCAGGCCATGGCCGTAGCCCAGGTGAAAACCTCGAGGTTGTGCGCATTGAACTGCGTGCTGCCGCCGAAATGTTTCCAGCGTCCGACCGGCACCAGCAGCTCGAAGCCGAGCCGGTCGGCCAGCGCGGCGATCGCGACGTTGTGTTCGTAGGTCGGTTCGAACGTCGTCGCCGCATGGGTCATGGTGCAGCCGTTCGAACAGTTGGCGCCGAAAATCCCCAGCTTGAGGCGGTTGCGGTTATAAACCGGTACGTTGTCGCGACGCCATTGCGCGATATCGTCGGGATGTCCGGCTGGCTGGCTGCTCACTTTGGGCTACCTCAAAATAATAAGACTGGTGTGTCGCCGCCATTGATCCCATTCCGGCCCCCGGGCAGCGACCGCGGGTGGCGCTGAATGTATCACCTGGCGGGCGCCGGGGGCGCTCGAGTGCGCGCCTCAGGGCGACTTCCCGGCACTGCCGGGCCGGACCGCGGCAACACCGAAACGTCGCGCCAGGGCCGGCGTGAAACTCAAATCCAGCAGCCACGCGATGACCAGGGTCAGCGCGGCGAGCAAACCGAATTCGGCCTGCGAGCGTAACTCCCCGACCACCAGCGTAATAAAGCCAAGCGCCAGGCCGACAGTGGTGAAACTGACCGGCTTGATCACCCCGACTAACGCCGCAGCCAGCGCCTGGTGCTCGTTACCGGCGCGCGCCGCTGCCGCGCGCAGGCGCGCAAAAAATTGAATGCTGTCGTCGACCGCGATACCCAGCACCACCGAGGCGACCAGAGAGGTCGTGAGATTGAGCGTGATGCCACTGAAACCGAGGATGCCGAAGAAGGCCAGGATCGGCAGCACGTTAGGGATCAATGCCAGCACCCCGAGTTTGAATGAGCGGAACATCGCGATCAGCACGAGCAGGATTGGCAGCAGCGCCGCGAGCAGACTCATGACCTGGCCGCGCGTAACCTCGTCCAGCGTCCGTGCAATCAAATACGAACTGCCGGTAACCTGGCCGCGCAGATCGGCGCCGAGGTGCTGGAGATGGGCGTTGATGCGAGCGGTCAGGGCGTTCAGCTCGGCGCTCGCGACGACATTGGCGCGGACCTGCAGCAGGGTGCTGGTGAAGCCGGGTTCAGCAAACCGACGCACATCTTCGCCACCACCGAGCAGCAGCAGGTGACTGGTCAGACCGCTCGACTCGGGGACCGGGTCGTCATCGACCAGGTCCGGCGCCAACGCGCGTTCCAGCACGCCGACATAATCGAGCAGCGTGTAGACACCGCCGATCTCGTCCTGCGCCAGCAGCCACGCCTTGAGCGCCTGCACCTCGCGCAGGGCCTCGGGCGTCTTGAACGCATCGACCGCATCCGCCTCGAGCACGATCTGCAGCGGCACGGCGCCGGAAAAGACCGTGCTCATGCGCTCGAAATCCTGGCGTATATGGCTGGTGGCAGGAAAATTATCGAGATAATCGGTACCCACCTCGATACGTGCCGCGCCCAGCGCCGACCACAGGCACAGTGCCGCACCGGCGACCAGCAGCCAGCCGCCGCGACGTTCCGCAACACCCGCTAGGCGTTCCGCCAGCGACGCGAGGCGACCCCCGTGACCAACCCCGCGCCGTGGCGGCATGAGGATCAGGCCGGCCGGGACCAGCACCAGCGCCGCCAGCCAGGCGAGAAGCGTACCGAGGCTGGCATAGGCGCCGAACAAGCGAATCGAATCGATATCGCTCAAGGTCAGCGACGCAAAACCGATCGCCGTCGTCACCGCGGTCAGGGACACCGGCGCGGCCACGTCAGCGAGCGCCGCGCGCACCGCGGCCGGTGGGTCGAGACCGCTGGCATGATGGCGATCGAAATCGCTGATGACATGGATAACGTAGGCAAAGCCGACCACGTAAATCGTCGGCGGCAGGATCACGGTGACGTAATTCAGCGTATGGCCGCTGGCGACGAACAGCGCCAGCGTGATCAGGAGCGCAACCGAATTTGACAGCAGCGGCAGCAGGACGCCGGGCACATGACGAAACCCGATCGCCACGACCAGTAGCGTCACGGTGACGGCCAGCGGCATCACGCGGAACAGATCGCGCAGCAACAGACGACTGATCTCGAGGCGCACGAACAACGGGCCGGACAGGAACTGCTCGACGTCACCGGCCTCCTCACGGGACGCGCGCGCGACCTCGGCAACGATACCGATCAGGGTCCGGGCCGATAGCCCGGGGTCAAAGCGCAACGCCAGCATGACGCCGCGCCCGTCGCGCGAGACTAGGTAACCGGCGTAAAGCGGATTGTCGAGCACCGCGTCGCGGATCTGTTCGGCGGCGGGAACGCTGTCCGGGATTTCGCTCAGGTAGCCGCGCACATCGCTGTAGTCGTCGAAAACCCGCACGTGCAGCGCCGTCGCCAGGCTCTCGACGTGCTCGACCCCGGGCATACGCTCGAGGCGCTGGGTCAGGCGCTTCAGCCGCGCGAGCCGCGCCGGCGTGAACAGATCGTCGGCCACCCAGGCCACCAGCAGCAGGTCGTCGCTGGCGTAGCGCTCGCGCACGGCATCAAAAAATTCGAGCTCGGGTCCGGACTGCGGCAACAAGGCGCGTTCGGAGGGATCGACGGTCAGGGCAAGGGTGAAATTCGAGCCGTCGACGAGGCGCCACAGCGCGGCCGCGGCGAGCAACACAATCAGCCCAACAACACAGCGCGGGCGCTCACTGAGCACGTGGCTGAGGGCAGCGAGCATGCAGGTGGTCAGTTGCTGCGCATGAGTTCCGAGGAATTGAACATGCCGTCCTGCAGCTCGGGATCGATGACCACCTCCTTGACCACAAACACGGTGCGCGTATCGAGCTTGAAGTCGATCATCGTGGTGTGAAACGGCACCCAGTAACCATCCACTTTAGCCAGCGAATCGCGCGCCACGAGCAGCTGCTTGCGCAAGCTGCCGTTGGGCGCAAAGAAGTCGGCCCGAACCGGCATGCAGATCTTCTGATCGATATAGAAGCGCACCACGTCATACGAGGCGTTGTCATCCTGCTTGATGGTCTCGAGCACATAGGCCGGCTGACTTTCGACCGTGGCGTCGGCGACGCGGCGTACTTTTTCGCGTTCGTCGACGCGGTAGAAGTGGGCAAAATCCTCGTAGGTGAAATCGGTACCGAGTATCGACCCGAAAAACGATTCACCGGTCACCCGGCGCACGCGTTTCAGACGCGGCGAATACATCGCGTAATTCGGATCTTCGTACTCGTAATCGTTGATCAGTACCGCCAGGCCTTTTTCGTCGGGCGGCTCGACCACGCGCACCAGTACCCGTGAATCTTCGTCGGAAAAACGCTTCCAGTAGAGCTCGCGGATCGACTCACGGACATAGCCATTGGCGCCGATGACCGCGACATGCTGCAACTGGCTCAGGGTGTTGCGCGGCAGGGAACTATCGGCACAGGCGCGCACCTGCGGGTCTTCGATATTGGAAGTATCGAAAGCCAGTGCACCGGCGGCGTACAATGCCGCGACCAGCACGACGGGTACCGCGCATGCATAACGCGCGTGTCGCACGGGGAAGATATTCCTTAATTTCATGGCTGGAGTGTATACGAAATGATCCAGCGGCCCTACCCGCCAAGGCTTGCGAGTGATAACCGCCGAACATGAGGATAATTCATGGACCCGATAGAAAAAATGAAGGCAGCGGCCCGCGAAGGCTGGTCGACGTTTGTTCCGTTCGAAATGATTACCGCCGGCGTGGCGCCGGAGCTGGTGCGCTTCGCGGCGATTTCCAGTGGCATGCGGGTCCTCGATGTCGGTTGCGGAACCGGCGTTGTGGCGCTGACCGCAGCGCGTGCCGGGGCCCGTGCGACGGGCGCCGACCTGACTCCGGCGCTGCTCGAGCGCGGGCGCGAGAATGCCACGGTGGCCGGCCTGGATGTCGATTTCCGCGAGGCCGACGTCGAGGCACTGCCGTTTGCGGACGGCGAATTCGATGCCGTGCTGAGCCAGTTCGGTCATATGTTCGGACCCCGTCCCGACGTCACGGTCAGCGAAATGCTGCGCGTCTTGAAGCCGGGCGGCACCATCGCGTTTTCCACCTGGCCCCCGGAACTCTTTACCGGCCGAATGTTTGCGCTGATCGGAAAATATTCACCACCGCCGCCCGCCGGGGTGGTGCCGCCGGCGACCTGGGGCGATCCGTCCGTCGTCCGCGAGCGACTCGGCAGCGCGGTCCATGGCTTGACCTTCGACCGCGCCTGCATGCGTTTCCCCACCATCAGCCCGGCGCACATGCGGCAGTTCCTCGAAAACAATGTTGGCCCGATCAGCCGCGTGATCGAAACGCTGGCGGCAGAACCGGCCACACTGGCCGAATTCCGTGCCGAAATAGAGACCCTGATCGGGCTCTATTTCCACAACAACGTCGTGCGTCAGGACTTCCTCATGACGCGCGCCGTGAAAGGCTGATATGTAACAACCTGGGCTCGATCGGATTTGAGTCTTAAATTCGATCCGACCAGAGCTGCGGATCTGGCGGTGCTTAATTAGGGTGTTAGATAGATTCTGCCTGGTGCACTGTTTACGCTTTCTGTATGTAGAACTGTTAGGTGCCTACAGGCCATGAGCCCAACAGTCTTCCGCGAACGTGGTTACCGATTCTTTTTCTTTTCGCTGGAAGAGACCCGAATGCACGTTCGGTCATGCGACGGAGAAGCGAAATTCTGGCTCGAGCCGGCGGTTGAAATGGCGAGAAATCATAGATTGTCCCGAGTACAATTGAACGAAGTTCAATCAATCGTCGAGGATCATAGAGATGAGCTCATCTCAGCCTGGACCGAACACTTCGGCGGCGATAACTGATATATCGCCAGACGGCATTTGGCTTCTTTATATGGACGAGGAGCTCTTTCTCCCGTTCGACCAATTTCCTTGGTTTAAAAAGGGTTCGGTTGAGCAAATCCTAAACGTAGTAGAAGAATGGCTGGAGGCATTCCACTTTGCCGGACTTCCTGACATTGATCTGAATCGAATCGATTCGTCACCCCGAACGATTCCCGCTCAAAGTGTCCGGCGCCTGACCAGTGGATCAACCTGACGTGTTACCGCGGGCTTGTTTGGAGTAGCTTCGCATTTTCACTCAAAACAAGCCCGCAGTAACACGCAGGTTATCCGAGCGTTAGGCGGCTTTATTAGTTCACATCAGAGGACACTCGGATTATGTCGAAATTCACCGCATTCGCTACGATTATTATCAGCTTTCTTTTCGCGTCTGCATCTAGCGCCGACGCTATTCTCGAAGAACTTAATGCGGCGAACAAAGCGTTCGAGACAGCGTTAAAGGCCGGCGACGTCGACTACCTCGTCAATGATTACACTGACGATGGCTGCATCATTGCACCAATGGCTGGTGAAACGTGTGGACCCAACGCAATTCGTGCGTTCTGGGAATCCGTATTAGCAACTAGCCCGAAAAACGTAGAGATAATTACAGAGAAAGCCGGAAGTGAAGGAAACCTGGCTTTCGCAACTGGTCAGCTGCTTATCACCGACGCCGAATCGGCAGTACACAAAAATCGCTTCGTTCTAGTGTTTAGAAAGGTCGGTGGTCTATGGAAACCCGAGTAGATTCATGGAACCCCAATAGAGCGGCTACTCACTCAGAGCTGCCCGCCGCCTAAGGATCGACGGGGTCGGATTCGATAGAAAGTAGTTGACCGACACCACCCGTAACGAATTTGATATCGATCGAGTCTACCCCCATCGATGCCCCGATCCCAGGCGGTGTCGGCGTTGGTATCCGGCGAGCGCTTGAGGCGCCGCGATCAGTTTCGTGATCGCCGGGCACCGAGCAGAATCGACGCGCCGATAGCGAGCAGTGCCAGCGGAGCAGGCAACGGTACTGTCGAGGCCAGCGCGAGATTTGCGCCGGTCTCCGTGTCGAGGAATGTGAAGCTACCGACGGGGTTGCCGCCGATGGTGACGTCGCTCAAACCGAGCCAGTATGCGGAATTGCCACCGTCGCTGGTCCAGTCCAGTCCCGCACCCGAGCCGCTCGCGGACGAGCGGGCGTAGGCGTCCATCTCGGCTCTTATAGACACCGCTTGCCCGGTTACGAACGAGAACGGCACTTCCAGTACGTCGCTGAATCCGTAGCCGCCAAACCCTTGCGGGGAGGTATTGTTCACGACCGTCTGGTCCGGTTCACCGGTAAACATGCGCGTGACGCGCCAATATCCGGAGCCCTGAATCCATACATAGCGACCATCGTAGTTCACGGCCGCGGCATTGCCGTTGACCATGATCGAACCACTGACGAATCCAGTGCCACTGTAATTCGCCAACGTACCCTGGTTATCCCATCCCAGCGAACCGAGGACCGAGTATCGTGCAACGGCCGTTCCCGCGATACCGACGGACACGCCGGGCACATTGACCACGCCGTTCGTGATCCAGGTCGACGAGGCGTTTGCAGAAAGGGTGTTCAGCACATCCGTACCGGGATTGTTTGAATCGGCCTTGGCGTAGACGCGAAGACGTCCAGGCCTCGCGGTTGCCGACGCACCCACGTCGATATACTGGATGTTCGGGTTCACGCTGAAAGCTGCGAGATCGTCGCCGAAGACAATACTCGCCCCGCTGTCGCTAAAAACCGGCGCACCCTGAAAGCCCGTTACATTCAGCCCTGCGGTTGCCCGCTGCTCGGCATGGACCGGTGCGGCACAAATCAGAAAGCTGGCGGCGGCCGCGAAGACGGCGGTTACAGAAAGATTTTTCATGATCTCGTTGTTCCCTCGTTCTCTCTGACTGAAACGACCTTAAGGGATCATGATTTTGAGAACAACGCCACGGGCGCCAGTATTGGAACTATTACCAAATTCGGGTCCGGTCGAGCATGGCGCAACACTCGGTCAACGGTCACGCCGAAGGTCGCCTATAGGTCGATGTACTAAACCGCTCTCGCGGTATTGTCGCGGCCTTTTAGGTCATCGGATGATTTGAAGTAGCAGCTGGGTCACCCCTGTGTTGAGGTTGTGTTGCAACACATCAACTAATCAACACAGGGGATAAACCCATGGCCCAGTCTACCAAGCCCATCAGCCCATTACGTCAGCGCATGCTCGAAGATATGACGATGCGCAAGTTGTCCGCGAAGACGCAAGCCGCCTACGTTCGAGCAGTCGCGAACTTCACGCGGTTCCTCAAACGCTCACCGGAGACCGCCGACGCCGAAGATCTGCGGCGTTATCAACTGCATCTGGTGGAACAAAGCGTGTCGCCGACGTCCATCAACGTCATCATTACCGGTCTCAAAATGTTCTTCGAGGTCACCCTGGACCGACCCGAAGCGATGAAGAAGATGCGCCACATTTACGAGCCGCGCGACTTCCGGAGATCCTGAGCGTCGAAGAAGTGACCCGGCTGTTAGAAGCGGCTGGCAGTCTCAAGTACCAGGCCGCACTTGGGGTCGCTTACGGCGCCGGTCTACGCGCCAGCGAAGTCGTTCATCTCAAGGCCACCGACATCGATAGTGAGCGCACTGATCATCCGGGTCGAGGAAGGTAAAGGAAAAATCGATCGTCACGCGATGTTGTCACCTGCCCCGCTACAGATTTTGCGAGCCTGGTGGCGCGACGGCCAGAGTAGGCGCGAGTTACTACCGGGTGGCTGGTTGTTCCCAGGGCAGAATCCGCTCGATCCCTTATCGACCCGGCAACTCAACCGCGCGTTTCATTTCGCGTGACGCCGCCGGGATTGATAAGCGCGTGTCCGTACATTCCCTGCGTCATGCCTTTACCACCCATCCGCTGGAGCAACACCAGGATATCCGGGTGATCCAGGTCTTGCTGGGACACAAGAAGATCGAGAACACCGCCCGGTACACCCACGTCGCGACGAACCTGTTACGCGAAGTGACCGGGCCACTGGAGTATTTAAAGGTCCAGCCACCCGGATAGGTCGTGACACAGCCTGGCTTAGAGGTCGCGGATATTTTCCGCGACCACGGGCGGGCGTGGCGGCGTCACAACGCCGGGCACTTAAGCCTTGGGCAGCTGAAGGCCATGTCGGCCATCGAGCGCTGTCGCTCCGCAGCGCTGGGTGGGCATGTCCTGCGCTGTGGACAGTGCGACACGCAGCAGATCGCCTACAACCCTGCCGCAACCGGCACTGTCCTAAGTGTCAGGGTACTGCGCGGCGTTGGCTCGCAGATCGCGAGGCCGATCTCCTGCCCGTCGAGTATTACCACGTGGTCTTCACCTTGCCGGCCGCCGTGGCCGACATCGCCTATCAGAACAAAGCCGTGGTCTATGACCTGTTGTTCAAAGCGACGGCCGAGACCCTGCGCCTGATCGCCGCCGATCCGAAGCATCTCGGCGTCAAACTCGGCTTCACCGCGGTCCTGCATACCTGGGGCTCGGCCATGACCCATCACCCGCACTTGCACTGCATTGTGCCCGGCGGCGGTCTCGCGCCTGATGGCCAATGGCGAACCTGTAAAAACGGGTTCTTCTTGCCGGTCAGAGTCTTGTCGCGATTGTTTCGCCGGGTCTTCCTTGAGCAACTGGCCCACGCGCACGCGCATCTCAAATTCTACGGCCAGCTCCAACATCTTGCCGACACCGGTGCCTTCGCTGAGTACCTGGCGCCGTTCAGAAAAACGGAATGGGTCGTCTACGCTAAGCGGCCCTTCTCAGGTCCCAAGGCTGTGCTGGCCTATCTCTCTCGCTACACCCATCGCGTTGCACTCTCCAACCGTCGGCTGGTGAGCTGCGATGAACATCACGTCACGTTCAAGTGGACCGACTATCGCGCCGAGCCCCATAAGCGCTATAAAACGATGCAACTCACCACCGCGGAGTTCATCCGTCGCTTTCTCATCCATATCCTGCCGCCAGGCTTTCACCGTATTCGCCATTTCGGACTGTTCTCTAATCAATGCCGCGCACAAAATCTCGCACGCATCCGCGACCAGCTTAACGATACCGGGCCCAACGAACAGCCCGAAGCCCGGTCGAAAGATGACGACACCGCTACATTTTTCTGCCGCGCTTGTCATGCGCCGATGATCGTCGTGCGGATCTTCCAACGCTTCCACGCACCCCGAGCACCGCCGTGACGCTTCGACGCCGATCTGAATTGAACGATAAACCTTATTGCTTTATCGACGAGGACGAGCCCTTGTGGTTTAACGCGGACCCGTCGCACTATTCTGCACTGTTGAAGCACTTACTACGGCGAGAAAACGACGATTTGAAACAAAACATCGCGACCTTCGACAAACACCCTCGTGAACATCTACCGTTCCCGAACCCGTTCGTGCCGCGACCAGCCTCTACTATCCCCATAGCCCATCGCCACGACCCCGCGGTTTCCCACATCGAGGCTTGTTAGACACCTGCCCTGTGAGCCCGTGCCAATCTGCAACGCTTCTATGTGGGGCAGGTATCCAACAACCCTTAACGAACTCGCGCATTCGCATCGTTCAAGCGAGTGTCTGTTTTTGGGCGGTCAACGGTGCCACGGTTTCGCGAAAGCTACGACCTCGGATCGATGAGGTCAGACTCGATGGAAAGCGCGGAGCGTCAGGCGGAGGCGGATTCGGGTTCTTCCAGTGCACCGAGGTCATCGGCAAACAGGGCATCGAGATCGTCCTTGCTCAGCTCCTCGTCCGGATCGGCGGACAGGTCGATCGACAGGGGCGCAGCGGGCGTTCTCGGAGCGTTCGCGGCCGGCTCTTCATCGGGATCCGCGTCGAGATCAATAACCGGCGGCGCCGGCGGGTCTTCTGCCGCCGCGGCCTGAGCCTGCGCATCGTCAGCGTCAGCCGTCGCGACCGCATCATCGCTATCGACTTCGTCGCCGAAATCGCCCAGCGCCACCGCCGCGTCGGCCTGCGGAAACTCGTCTTCATCGGCAGCCTCGGCTGTCGCCGGCGTGGCCTCATCCGGTTTGGTCTGTGCAGTTGTCCCGGCTACGCCCGGTTCGGGATCGGATTCCGGTTCCGTTGCTGCGACGGCCTGCGGGTCCTCCGGCAACGGTTTGTCCGCCTCGGGTTCGCCGGCTGCTGTTTCGCCAGCCGCTTCTTCGGTATTATCGCCCGGCGCCGCTGCCGCATTGGCCGCGAGGTCGGCTTCGGCAGCCGCATCCGCAGCGCCCTCCACATCAGCGGGCTCAGCCTGCTCGGCGGCGAGCTTTTCGGCCTTGTTGAACGCCGCCACATATTCGGCCATAAGTTCGTCCATGCTGCGCTTGGTTTCGTCGAGCTCGGCATTGAGCGCGCTGTTGGCGGTGGCCAGTTCGTCGAGTGACGACGCGTCGACCATGTTTTTCGGCGTCATGCGGATCCACGGCGAAATGACCTTGGTCAGCTCCTCCGGGATCTCTTTCAAGCGTTCTGGATCGCGGTCCAGGTAAACGCTGGTCATGACCTGGTAGAAGGCCTGTTCGCGTTCGACAAACTCCTCGATCTTGGCTTCCAGCTCGTCGCCTTCGAGTTGATAGGTGCTGGCGAAAATGGTCGTCAGTGCCTCGCGCCGGGATGGCATTTTATTTTCTACCTCGGCGAGCAATGTGGCAGCGCCCTCGGCTTCGGCGCTGGCGCTGCGGGTGCGCCGCCGCAGCAGCAATACCGGTCCCGCCCAGGCCAGCACGGCGAATTCCAGCGCCACGATCAAAGCCGCGATTTCAAGCGTAGTCAGGATCATGCGGGTGCCGCCTCCGAAGCCGGGGTCGGGGTCGTCGCCACCGGCCGCGGCGACCGGTACAGCCACCAGATCGCGGCGAAGCCGAGCGCGATAACGAGGTTTGCCAAGGCCACCCAGGCGGCGACGTGCAGCCAGGATACCGGTTCGGCCGTGGGCAGCTCGACCACCGCCTCGGCGAGTGTGGACGGTGGCGTGGCAAACGCCACATCGAAAGTCTGTGGCGCCGGCTCGAGATGCAGGCTGCGCCCGTGTCGCGTGGTGAAATATACGTTCGGCGCAAACAGCAGCGGACCTGGCGCCGTGGCCTCGACCAACACGCGTGCTGGTCCGGACTCAACTTTGGGCAACGGAAAGGCGCGTACCAGTCCAGCGCTGTCAGTAGCGACGACATAGCCGGACAGGCTGGCGATATCGGTTGCCTCGGGATCGGCGATTACGTCGACCACGATGGTGGTCGTCTCGCCCGGCTGTTCGGCGTACTGCACGCTGACCGGATCGGCGAGGAAACGCACGCGGCGGTTCAGCTCGCGCTTGAAGGTGCCACTGTCGAGCATCACCGTGAGACGATAATCACCGCTCGGCAACGCCCGGCCGTCAAGCCGGCTTTCGAACTGCGCGGTTTCGCTATTGAGTTTCATCGCGCCGTGTACCGCGGCCATCTCGTCGCTTTCGATGCGCACCTGGGCGGTGATCAGTTCGAGCAGGTCGGTGCGCATCAAGGGCGCGCCATGTTCGGTCATCCACGCATTCAGATCGACCACTTCGCTAGCCAGCATCGAGCCGGGGACCGGAACCATGTCCATCGCCAGGTCGGTGACCACCACGGCGCGGTTGTCGGGGTCTTCAGCGCCTTCGAAACGCCACTTGCCGGCGGCGGGCGCAGTGACCGTGATGAGGTCATAAGCGGCCTCGTTGCGCCACGCTACCCCCGCCGTCGCAGCGGTCGCCGTCAGTACCGCGCCATCCGGCTGGATCAGTTGCACCGCCTCACCGTCGTTACGAAAAATCAACAGCGTCAGTTCCGAAACGCTGGCATCGATGTCGAATTGTTTGCCTTCCAGGGGCACCGTAACCGGGGCCGCGGTCTGTTCGAGCATGTGCAGGAATATGCGCTGCAGACGCTCCGCGTCGCTGGCGCTTTCGAGCAGCCCGCCGGTGGTCGAGGTCAGCACCTCGATGAGTTCCCGATCGACATTTTCGGATAGCGCCACGGCGTGCACCTGTGCGCCGTAGGAGCGCAGACGCTGTAGCTGGCCGGCCAGTATGCGCGCGCGCGAGGCCGCGGATTCGGCCGCGTTGCTCGACACGTCGACCATGCCATCGGTGAGCAGCACGATATGGCGTTCACCGGGATCAGGCTCGGATTCCCAGCCCGCGGTGGCGGCGTCGATCGCGTGTTCGATATGGGTAAACAGGCCGCGTGAATGAATTTCCGGCAGCCGCTCGCGGGCGGCTTTGCGCCACTGCTCATCGACGGTCGTCGCTTCGATCAGGGTTTGGGCATTTTCGGCGAACAGCCAGACCCCGGCCCGCGTGCCCTGCGGTAACAGTTCGCTGACCAGGCGCATCGCCGGCACCCGCAGGTTGCGCGGGTCGTTCTGTTTCATGCTGCCGGAAACGTCGATCAGAATGCGTACATCGGCCGCCGCCAGGCTTACGCCTGGTGCGGCGATCGCGCAGCAGCACAGCACAATGGCAGCCAGCCACGGCCTTGCGCAACTTGAAATTACCCGTTTCATACCGGATTTAACGGCATCCGGGGCATAAGCTTGATGCCGCGGCCCGGTGAGCAGGCCCGCCATCCCGCTCGGCCGGCATGCTGTGGCCGTCAGGGGCCTTCGGAACGGACGATTTCGATCAACTCGCGGGCGGCCTCGCCGGGCAGGCCGCTGTGTTCCAGCATCAATCGGCCCATTTCCAGACCGGCTTCACGGACTTCGAGGACCACCTGACTCGCGCCGCAGGCGAGCAGGCGTTCACCGTGTTCGCGATCGTGCGCGCGCGCCACGATCGGCAGATCCGGCGCCAGGTGGCGGGCGTTCGTCACCACCAGCTCGGCATCCCGAGGCTGGTCTGTGGTGACCAGCAGAGCGGCGGCCTCGGCCAGACGCAGCTTCTCCAGCAATGGCTGGCGAGCGGCGTTACCGAGGTACACCGGAGCGCCGGACTCGCGCTCGCGGGCGATGCGCTTAACATCGAGATCGAGTGCGACGTAGGTCAGTTGCTGGCGCCGCAACAGCGCCGCCAGCAGCTGACCGGTGCGACCATAACCGGCCAGCACCACATGCCCCGACAGGTCCGGCAGCACTTCGATATCGGCGTAAGCGTCAACCCGCGCGCGGGCCTCCAGCGCACGGCCGAGCAGGTGCGCGAGACGCGCAACCAGCGGGGTAAGGAACATCGTCGCGGCGACCACGATGAGCATGAACTGCGCGGTCTCCGGCGGTAGCAAGGCAAAACTCATGGCCAGCGAAACGACCACAAAAGCGAACTCGCCGCCCTGCCCCAGCAACAGCCCGATCTCCGCGGCCTGGGCATTGCTGTAGCCAAACGCGCGCGCGCAAAAAAACATTACCGCGGCCTTGAGCACGAACAAGCCGACCACGGACAACGCGATCCAGAGCGGGTTTGCCATGATCGCGCCGATGTCGATGCCCATGCCGACCGAGATAAAAAACAACCCGAGCAACAGTCCTTTGAAGGGTTCGATATCGACTTCGATTTCGTGGCGAAACTCGGTTTCGGCGAACAAGAGCCCTGCCAGAAAAGCTCCCAGCGCGGCCGACAGGCCGGCGGCGTGGGTCGCCGCCGCGGTGGCAATGATGATCAACAGCGTCGCGGCAATGAACAGTTCCGGGCTGCGGGCGCCGGATACGAAGCGGAACAACGGCTTCAGGAGGACACGCCCGACCCCGAGCAGGACAACGATCGTCAATACCGCCTTGCCCATTGCCGTGGCGAGCGCCACGGCGAGGCCACCGTCGCTGCCTGCGCCGAGAGTGCCGACAATAAACAGCACCGGCACGACGGCGATATCCTGCGCCAGCAACACCGCGAAACTACCGTGCCCGACCGCCGATCCAAAGCGCCCCTGCTCGGTCAGCAGCTGCATCACCACGGCCGTCGATGACAGCGCCAGGCACAATCCAAGTACTACCGACGCCTCGATGGAATTGTCGAACATCGAGGCCACCGCGCCGATCACCGCCGCGGTCACCGCGATCTGGGCGCCGCCAAGGCCGAACACCAGGCGGCGCATGGCCCACAGCCGTTCGAGCGACAATTCCAGGCCGATCATAAACAGCAGAAACACCACGCCGAGTTCGGCGAGCGCGTGGACACCGCGCACGTCGGCGATGACCAGCGGCCGCAGCCAGGTCATGTCGTTGGCAAACCGGGCAAGCCCGTTGGGGCCAACGGCGAGGCCGACGAGCAGGAAACCCAGCACCGGCGAAATGCGCAAACGTTTGCCGAGCGGGATGACAATACCCGCGGCGGCGAGGAAAACCACCGCGTCGTGAAGCTTCAGTTCGTCCACGGCGCGAAACTCAATTGCACTCGATGACGCCACCCATGGCGCAATGTGGATGTCTGTTTGACCGCGAGCGGGGGATCACGCCGGCGTTTGCGACACTCATCGACACGTCCGCTCAATCCAGCGCCGGCGCCGAAGCCGGCGACACCCGCGCGCGGGTCGTCTGTTCGAAACCATAGGCGAGATTGAACAACGCCTGTTCGCCATAAGGCCGCGCAAGGATTTCGAGTCCGACCGGCAGGCCGTCGGCAGTCAGGCCGGCCGGCACACTGACCGCGGGCATCCAGGTCTGCGAGGCAATCAGGGTGTTGGTCGGGAAGGTCAGGGTCGTCCACACTCGGCTGTTGAGCTGTTCGCGGGTCGGCGGCACGACCTGGATACTCGGATAGACGAGCGCATCGAGGCCGGCGCCGCCCATCACGTTCAGCACGGTGCGCTGGAACAGTTCGCGCGCAGCGAGGCGACGGAAGTACATCGGGTCGTACTCCGGCATGTCCGGTCCATGGGCGCAGGCTTCGATCAAATCGAGCATCGGATGGTAAGCCTGACGGCTGTAGATGTCCTGCAGGGTACGCAGCGGCAGCTGCGGCCGCGCCATCAGGTAGGCGTTGATTTCGTACTTGGAACAGTTGACGTACATCGAGGTGTCGACGATGTGGCGCGTGAGATCGGGGATCTCGACGTCCACGACCTCGGCGCCGGCGCTGCGCATTGCCGCCGTTGCCTGTGCAATGACCGCGTTGACCGGCGCCGCGTAGGGATCGGTATCGCTGCCCATGGCGTTCGTCACCAGGCCCAGGCGTGCGCCGGCAAGCGCGTCAGCATTCAGCGCACCAGCGTACGAAGCCGGCGCGCGGGCAGTCAGGAAATTGGCGCTGAGACTGTCGCTGGCGTCGTAGCCGACCATCACCTCGAACAGACGCGCGGCGTCCTCGACGGTGCGCGTCATCGGTCCGGTGGTGTCCTGGAAAAACACCAGGATGCCGGTCCCCGAGCGGCTGATCAGGCCCGGCGTGGCGCGAAACCCGACCAGGTTGTTGCACGAACTCGGCAGTCGGATCGAACCGCCGCAATCGGTACCCAGCGCGGCCAACGCCAGGTTCGCCGCGCAGGCCGCGCCGCTGCCCGCACTGGAGCCACCGGGATCGCGATCGAGCGCATAAGGATTGCGGGTTTCGCCACTCAGCGAGGAATACGCCCACCACGAGGTGGCGAAATCCGGCATCGCGGTCTTGCCGAGGATGATCGCGCCGGCGGCCTTGAGTTTCGCGATCAGGGTGGCGTCCGTGTCCGGCTGGTAGTCGGCAAAGGCGGCCAGACCGTTGGTTACCGGCACGCCGCTGACATCGATATTGTCCTTGACCAGCAGCGGCACCCCGTGCAGCGGACCGACCAGTTCGCCGCTGGCCGCGAATCTCTGGTCGAGTCGCTTGGCCGTGGCGATGGCATCGGGATGGAGGTTGACCACCGCGTTCAGGGTCGGACCGGCCCGGTCGTAGTGTTCGATGCGCTGCAGATAATGTTCGGTCACGGCCCGCGCCGTGCTGCGGCCGGAGCGGTAGCGTTCGTGCACTTCGGCAATCGTTAACTCGATCATGTTGGTTGTCCTTCGAGGGTTTTGACCGTGCGCGGCACGGCCGGGTGTCGCGGCCGCTGCCAGGGCGTTCCGGTCAGCGGCACACGCGCAGGGCCGAGCGTATGGTCTCGACCATGGCGCCGATTTCGTCGGCGCTCGCGATCGGCGCCGGTCCGATAGCAATGATGTCACCGCTGTAGCGCACCATCACGCCATGATCGAAACAGTACTGAAATACTTCCAGCGCGCGTTGCGAGGCCGCGCCGTCGCGTGGTGCAAGTTCGATCGCGGCGGCGAGACCGAGATTGCGAATGTCGATAACGTGCGGTTCCTCGCGCAGCGTGTGCACGGCCTGCTCCAGGATCGGTTCCAGCGCTCGCGCATTCGCAAACACGTTTTCGTCCCGATAGACCTCGATGGTCGCGAGCCCGGCGGCGCAGGCGAGCGGATGCCCGGAATAGGTATAGCCGTGAAAAAACTCCGGCAGGTGTTCGGGCCCGGTCATGAACGCGTCATGGATGGTATCGCTGACCAGCACCCCGCCGAGCGGCACCACGCCGCTGGTAATGCCCTTGGCGAACGTGATCATGTCCGGCTGTACGCCGAAACGATCGGGAGAGAACCATGCGCCGAGGCGTCCGAAGCCGGTGATCACCTCGTCGAAGATGAGCAGGATGTCGTGGGCGCTACGAATCTCGCGCAGGCGTTCGAGATAGCCGAGCGGCGGCACGATGACCCCCGCCGATCCCTGCATGGGCTCGACGATGACCGCGGCGATGGTCGAGGCGTCGTGCAGGGCGACGAGGCGCTCGAGATCATCGGCAAGATGCGCGCCCCAGTGCGGCTGGCCGCGCGAAAAGGCCATGTGTTCAAGATTATGGGTATGCGGCAGGTGATCGACGCCCGGCAGCAGCGCGCTGGCGAAAGCCTTGCGGTTGGGCGCGATGCCGCCGACCGAGATGCCGCCGAAACCGACCCCGTGGTAGCCCTTCTCGCGCCCGATCAGGCGGTAACGCCCGCCCTCGCCGCGAGCCTTGTGGTAGGCCAGCGCGATCTTAAGCGCGGTATCGCAGGCCTCGGACCCGGAATTGACGAAGAAAGCGTGGTTGAGATGCGCCGGCGCGACCGCGGTCAACGCGTTGGCCAGCGCGAAAGCCTTGGGATGACCGGGCCTGGAACGCGACCGCGTAATCGAGCTCGTCGAGCTGGGCCTTGACCGCGGCGACGATGCGCCGGGTGGCGATGCCCGGCATTGGAACACCACAGGCCCGACATCGCATCGAGCATGCGGCGCCCATCCGGCGTTTCGTAGTACATGCCCTCGGCGCGTCTGAGCAGGCGCGGCTGCTTTTGAACAGTCGATTGTGGGTGAACGGCAGCCACAGGGCGTCGAGATCGGGTAATGCGTCGCGTTCGACCTTCGCCTCGGGGTCGAGCATGGTCATGACGACTCCTGCGCCTGCGGCGGATGTCCGCGTATGGTTCCACCTTTCGCGCCGGCGCGTCCTGCAAGTGCTGCCTTGCTGAAGTAGCGCGGCGCGTGTAACTTTCTGCCGGTTCCCGGGCGCCGCCTGTCGACCGCGACCCTGACCCGTATTACCGTGCAGGGGGAGGGTACCCGATGAACCTTCGATTTGGCCTGCTGTGGCCGTTCCGGAATCCGGATTTTAACCGCGTGTCGTGGACCGAACTGTACCGCACGCATCTCGATCTGATCGCCGAATCCGAAGCCATGGGCTACGACAACGCGTGGCTGACCGAACATCATTTCGTCGACGACGGCTATTCGCCGTCGCTGCTGCCGATCGCCGGCGCGGTCTCGCAGCGCACCTCGCGCATCCGCATCGGCACCTTCCTCGTTCTGCTGCCATTGCACAACCCGATCCGTATCGCCGAGGACACCGCCACCGTCGACGTCATGTCCAATGGCCGTTTCGACCTCGGGGTCGGCCTCGGCTATCGCCGCAAGGAATTTGACGATCAGGGGATCTCCCACACCACGCGTGGCGCACGCCTGCGCGAAGGTGTGGAGATCATTCAGAAGCTGTTGAGCGATGAGGTCGTGACCTATGACGGCAAGTTCAACCACCTGAAAGAAATTCAGATCGTTCCGCCCGGTCTGCAGAAACCGCATGTCCCGATCTGGATCGGGGCACTGGCGCCGAAAGCCATCGAGCGCGCGGCCAAAATGGGCTGTCACTTTCAGGTCGTCGGGCCGCCGTCGCTGGTTGAACATTACGATGCCTGCCTGGAGGCCGCGGGGCGCAATCCGCAGGAATATTCAACCGCGCAGCTGCGCTGGGTACACGTCGCGCCGAGCCGCGATCAGGCCTGGGAAACCGCGGCCAAGTCGCTGCACTACACGGCCAGCAAGTACGCCGAATGGTTTGCCGAGGCCAACGACAAGCCCGGCGACGACCAGGCGATCAAAGGCATTCCCACGGTCGACGAAATCATTCGCGCGCAGAAATTTGACGTGTTCGGCGAAGACGCGATGGTCGGCACGCCGGCCGATGTCCGCGATATGATTGCCGACTACATGAAACGCGGGCGGGTTACCCATCTGGTCATGGGTATGGCCATGACCGGCCTGGCCCCGCACCACATCCGTAACAGCATGGAGATGTTCGCGAAGGACGTCATGCCGCATTTCCGCAAGTAGTGTGACGGAGTGACGAAACGCACCTCAATTCAGAACTTATTGGAGAATGTTTATGGTTACCGTGCTCACCGAAGCCGGCGCCTGCGATGTCAAAACGGCCGTAACTGAAGGTGAAAACCTCTGGTTGTCGAAGGCTGACGTGACCCGCGCAACGGGCTGGACGATGAAACCTGAAGGCCTGTGCCAGGGCGATATGTGCGTGCCGGTGCCGAAATCCAAGGCCGCCGACTTCGTGCGCGACGAGGACGTCAACATCGCCGAGTTCTGGCGACTGCTCGACCGCCCGGTGCTGCACGATGCCAGCGAATCGACCTGGATGCTCGGCGTCGGCAGCGGCGACCGCGCGCGTGCGCTGGAAAGCCTTGAGGCGCCGGATTTCAAGCTGCCGGATCTGGACGGCAAGCTGCATGCCTTGTCCGACTTTCGCGGCAAACGCGTATTTCTTACTACCTGGTCGTCGTGGTGAGGCTGCCGTGCTGACCTGTCCGTGTGGCAGGCATTGTACGAAGAAGTAGCCAACGACGATTTCATCATCATCGCTGTGGCCGAAGAAAGCCGCGGCGCGGAAACCGCACGCGAATGGATCGAACTCGCCCAGCCGAGTTACCTGTGTCTGATCGATCGCGAACACCACGTCGCCGATCTCTACAACATGGTCAACGTACCGCAGGCGGTGTGGATCGACGAGGCCGGCCGTATCGTTCGTCCGGCGGAAACGGCGGGCTCGCATGACGGCTGGCGCTCGATGGACCGCGCCGATATGTCCATGGCCGACGACGTGGTGGCGCTGATGGGCAAGGCCCAGACCACTTACCTCGATGCGGTACGCGACTGGGCGGTCAACGGCGCGGCCAGTCGCCATGTGTTCGATGCCGCCGCGGCGCGCGCCCACCTCGAACTGCCGACCGAGAACGTCGCGCTGGCCAACGCCCATTTCCGCCTCGGCTTCTACCTGCGCGAACACGGCAATGCCGAAGAGGGCGACCGTTTTCTCAAAACGGCCAGCGATCTGCGCCCCGAATCGTGGAACATCTACCGCCAGGCGATGAACCTGCGCGAGCTCGGGCCGATGGGTCTGGCCGCCGACGAGGACTTTTTTGCGCGGGTTGATGCGCTCGGCGCGGGACGCTACTACCCGCCACCGGATATCGACGGGTTTCCGCGCGAGCTCGGTTTTGAACCACCGACGTAAAACCTGACCGGCAACCTGCAGCAGGTAATCCGGGATAAACGTCCGGCCGCGCACCCGCGCGGTCGGACACCCTTTGCGGTGTTCCCGCGCGGCGACTACGATGGCGATATGATCCCGCACCCTGAATTACATGCAAGCTGACAACTCGACTTCGCCGCCAACCCTGCCGCTGCCGCCCGCGGCGGGCTGGCGCGGAACGCTCGACGCCGTGCGCATGAGTCCGCCCGACTTCCTGCTGAAAATATTTCGCCAGCACGGCGACGTCGCGCGGTTTCGCGGTTTGTTCACCGTTTACTGCATCAACCACCCCGAGTATGTGCGTGAGGTACTGACCAAGGCCTGGCCGCGCTATAGCAAAAACACCATCGACTATCGCGTGATTTCGAGCACGCTCGGTAATGGCCTGGTGACCAATGACGGACCGGACTGGAGCCGCCAGCGTCGCCTCATGCAGCCGGTGTTCGCCAACCGGCATATCGATCAGTTCGATACCGTCATCAACGAAATGACCGCGGCCCTGGCGCGGCGCTGGGAAAATCAGCCCGCCGACGAGCAGCTGTGGCTGGACCGCGATATGAGCCGGGTCACGTTTCAGGTCGTCAGCCGCACGCTGTTCGGCGCCGATATCGACGACGTGGCCGACGAAATGGTCGAATTTCTCGAGATCCTCAACCAGCATCCCCTGCAGTTGAGCGCCCTGCTGACGATGTATCCATGGGTGCCCGTACCGAGCAACCGCCGCTTTCGGCGCACCAAGGCACGCCTCGACGAAATCGTCGATGGCCTGGTCGACACGCATCGCGGCGGCGCCGGCACGGTCAGTGATATCGTCGATCGGCTGCTCGCCGCGCGCGACGAAGACAGCGGCGAAGGCATGAACGACAAACAGATCCGCGACGAGATCATCACCCTCATGCTGGCCGGACACGAAACTTCGGCGACCGCCCTGGTGTGGACGTTTTATCTTCTCGCCCGGCACCCGGACATCGAGCAACGCCTGCTCGAAGAGCTCGAGCAGGTCCTCGGCGGGCGCGCGGCGCTGAGTGCGGATCTGGCCAACCTGCCCTATCTCAAGCAGGTTGTGCAGGAATCGATGCGCATCTACCCGCCGGTGTGGGGGATTGCGCGGCGCAGCAGCGAAGAAAGCGAATTCGGCGGCTTTCGAATACCGGCCGACAGCTACCTGGCGATCACGATGTACGTGCTGCATCGGCACCCGGATTACTGGCCCGATCCCGAACGCTTCGACCCCGAGCGCTTTGCGCCGGGGCGCAATAAATCGCGGCACTCCTATGCCTACCTGCCGTTTTCGGCCGGCCCGCGGGCGTGTATCGGCGCCGGCATGGCGATGCTCGAGATCCAGCTTGTACTGGCACAACTGCTGCAGCGTTTCCGCGTGCGGCCGGTGGCCGGACACCCGGTGGTGCCGCAGGCCGTGGTGACGCTCAAGTCGCGCTTCGGCATGCCGGTACACGTCAGTCCACGTTAGAACGATTTTCCGGTCAGGATGAACTAACTGCCTGTCAGGTTTCTAAATAGCCATCACACACCGCCACCGGCCGCCGCATCGGGCCGCGAATGCCGAGGGACCCAATGACCTGCCGACACCAGAAATTCATGACTCGAGCGCTGCTCGCGATTACCCTGCTCCTGCCCCTCACGGGACTCGCCGGTGGCGTGACGGTACACACCCTCGATGGGAAAACGGGTGGTCTTGGCGATCATCTGGATAAATCGAAATGGACCCTGGTGATGGTATGGACCACGTACTGCTCGGTATGCCGCCGCCAGTATCCCGTGATCACCGAATTTCATGACAAACACCACGCCAGCGACGCGGTGGTGCTCGGTATCTCGCTCGATGGCAAGGACCACACCGAGGAAGTGCGTGCGTACCGTGAAAAAATGCAGCACAGCTTTCCGTCCGTGATCGCCGACTCACAACAGTTTGGTGAACTCTACGAAAAGGCCACCGGCGAAGATTTCACCGGCACGCCGACCTATCTGTTATTCGATAAAGACGGTGGTCTGCACGCCTATCTCGATGGCCCGATCACGCTCGCCGCGCTCGACAAATTTATCGGCCAATAACACTCCGCAGCGAGTCGCCTTCATGATCCGAACCCTGGTACTGTCAGCGGCGCTCGCCGCGGGCGTGGCGCAGGCCGCGGATATGAAGACCGTCGTCACCAAGCTGCGTGCCGAACCGATGTCGATGTTCGACTGGGGCCTGTTTCTGGTCGAGGAAGAGCTGCAAAGCGTGCGCCGCAAACAAAGCGATTACCTGCGCGTCAGCTACGACCCTGCCAGCGAAAAGATCCTGGTCGATGCGGTGTTCCTGATCGATAGAGACGAGGCCGATGCAATCGGCGGTGAGCGCGCCTGCTACACCCGTCACCACGCCATCAAGCTGACGTTCGGCATTATCGATACCGATCGCATCCACATCGCCCCGGCCGCGGATTTCCGCCTCGGCATGAAATTTTCCCATCACAATTCCGATGCTTATCCCGAACTCCCCGATGCGGCCAGAATCGGCGCCGATCTGATGAAGTCGATCCACATCAAGGTCGGCGTCGCCACCAACCCCGACGAGTTCCCGTTCGACCTGATCGCGCGGTGCGCCGGCATGGCGCTCAGCCAGGACGTGGAATACAACAATATTCCGCCGCGCAGCGCCGACCCGCTCACCGAATAGGTTGCTGGCGCTATCATGTCCCCAGGGATTACCTGACCAGGGGAGTTTCAGCATGCAGAAAATCACGCGCGGGACGGTGACCCGCTACGCTTTTGATTACCATGACGAACCGGTATTGAAAGTCAAAACCGGCGAGGCCTTCCAGATTGAAACCGACGATGCTTTGACCGGCATGATCGAGGACGACAGCGACGCGCCGACCGTGCATCGCATGGTCAACGACCCGCATATGGACAAGCTGTTGAAAGCCTCGCCGCCGAATTTCAACCCGGTGGTCGGGCCGATTTATGTCGAAGGCTGCGCCGCCGGCGACGTCCTGGCCGTACATATCGACTTCGTTGAGCCGTGGCGCTACGGCTTCACCGGCATCATTCCCGGGGTCGGACCATTGGCCGATTCGCGCAAGTGGGCCGACTGCGCCGAGGGCCACGTCCAGGTCATCGAGCACCTGCCCGGACCGTCCGGCACCACCCGCGACGGCAAAGGCCGCTATTCGGACAAACTGACCTGGGACCTGCAGCCGTTCATCGGCACACTGGCAACCTGTTCCGAACGCGAAGTCCATACCTCGTTGCTCGGCCAGGGCGCGTTTGGCGGCAACATCGATTGTCGCGATATCTGCGCCGGCAATACCGTCTACCTCAACGCATACCACGATGGCGCCCTGCTCTATGTCGGCGACGTGCACGGCGGTCAGGGCGACACCGAGTTCACCGCCCTGGCCGATGAAACGCGCGCGCTGGTGCAGTTGCGTTGCGAAGTGGTCAAAAACAAGCGTCTGCCGTGCGTGCGCATCGATAAACCCGACAGTATCGTCGCGGTCGGCATCAACCTGCCGCTCGAGCACGCTGTTTATGACGCCTGTGACAACATGATGGACTGGCTGCTGGAGGATTACGGCATTTCCGGCAAGGATTCCTATCTCAGGATGTCCGCCGACCCGGCTTTCCGGGTGCGTGTCTACCAGATGGTGCGCGCCATGACGGCGCGTCACGTGGCCGGCGCCGAGTATCCCAAGGACCGGTTGTTTCCTGCGATCTGATCCGGCGTTCTAAACGATGGGGCAGCACGGCCGCCGTGGCGGCTGACTCGCGCTGCAATTCCAGACCTGATACGAAGCGATGCAGCTCACTCAATCGATCTACGAACTGCTGACCAACCAGGAGGATGCGCGCGCCTGTCGCGACATCCCCGACGCCGCGTGTCGCGCCTCGCCGGGCAATTTTCTGATCCTGCTCGGTAGCTACTTTCTGACCAAGCTCGGCGACGCGATTGCCAATCCCAAAACCGTACTTGCCTGGGTGATGAGCAGCGTCGGCGCTCCGGCCTGGATGCTGGGGCTGCTGGTGCCGATCCGCGAATCGGGTTCGCTGCTGCCGCAGCTGTTGATCGCCAGCTTCGTGCGACGCCTGCCGGTCAGGAAATGGGTGTGGGTCGGCGGATCGGTGGTGCAGGCGCTGACCTTGCTCGGGATCGGTTCGGTGGTGCTGGTGATGCGCGGCAGCGCCGGCGGTTGGACGATCCTCGCGCTGCTGGTGGTGTTCAGCCTGGCGCGCGGTCTGTGTTCGGTGGCCGCCAAGGACGTGGTCGGCAAAACCATACCCAAAGGGCGACGCGGGCAGCTCAACGGCTGGTCGGCGAGCGCCGCCGGCTTGCTGACCGTCGGTCTGGGTCTGGCCCTGCTGTACCGCGATCGCGTAGACGCTGCCGGTACCGATTCTGTCTATGCGCTCGCCCTGCTCGGCGCGGCAGGTTTATGGCTGCTCGCGGCGGCACTGTACGCCGGCGTGAACGAGATCCCGGGCGAAACCGACGGTGGCGAAAATGCGCTCAGCGCGGCGTGGGCGCGTCTCGGCCTGTTGCTTCGCGACCTGCCCTTCCGGCGCTTCGTGATCGCGCGTTCATTGCTGCTGTGCTCCGCGCTTACCGCGCCCTACTTCGTCGCCCTCGGCCAGGCGGAAATTGGCGCCGACGCGCGCGTGCTGGGCATGTTCATTGCCGCCAGCGGATTCGCTAGCCTGGTTTCGGCGCCACTGTGGGGTCGCGCCACCGATCGATCGAGTCGCCAGGTGATGGTGTTTGCGGCCCTGCTCAGCGCCGGCGCCGGCGGCGGCGTCGCGGTCGTGAGCTGGCTGGCCGCGGATCTGCTGTCGACCCTGTGGTTGTTGCCGTCGGCCTATTTCGTACTCAGCGTCGCCCACGCCGGAGTACGCGTGGGGCGCAAAACTTACGTGATCGATCTCGCCAGCGGCAATCAGCGCACCGACTACGTCGCGGTCAGCAATTCCGTGATCGGCGTCGTCCTGCTGGCGACGGGCCTGATCGGCGCGCTGGCTTCGGTGCTGTCGTTCGGCGCCGTTATCGCGATACTGGCGTCGATGGGCGCAGCGGGCGCGCTGTGCGCCAGTCGCCTGCCGGAGACCGGCTGAACGCCAACGGCTGCGTTCAGAAACCTGCGCGCAGCTCCTCCAGCGTATCCAGGATCGCCGTTGCGACGGCAGACGGATGACTGAGCGGCATATCGTGCCCCGCACCAGGCACCACCAGCAGGCGGCCGCGTACCGACAGCGCAGCCAGTGAACCCTGCATGGCCCGCCATTCGCGTTCGCGTTCACGGTCCTCGCCGCCGACGAGATCGCGAGCCACGACCAGCAATGGAATGGCGCCCAGGGTGCCGGCATCAGTCACCTCCTCGGCGCTTTGCGCGAAGTGATTGAGTTCGTCCATCTGGGCAAACACCGCCTTGCGGCGTGAATTCAGAAATCCGGCCGCGTAGGCAACGGCATTGCCGTGGCTACCGTCAGTGGCGAAGCGCGCCGGATTGAGGGGATGTCGGGCCGACGTTGCGGTATCGAATTCGAGCAGTTGCCGCGGATGCGAGGATTCAACCAGCACCACCGCGGCGACCTCATCGGGGTAACGCGACGCCAGGTAGCGCGCAGTGAAGCCACCGAAGGAGTGACCGACCAGCACATACGGCGGCCGCTCGTTGATACGCTGCAGCAACAGGCGCAGTTCGGCCGCGATCTGGCGGGTGGAACGCGGCGACGGCCCCGGATCACTCCAGCCGTAACCGGCCCGATCGTAACTGCACACGCGAGTTTGCGCGCTCAGTTCTACCTGCACGGCGCGCCATTCCAAAGAACTGCTGCCGAGCCCTGCGTCGATCACAACGGTCGGTTTGCCGCGGCCTTCGCAGTGGTAGTACAAACGATGGGTATCGAGATTAACGTAGTCGCCCGGCGGCGGATTGAGCAGCACGGCATCGGCATCGGTCGCGGCGGGTGCCGCGGCTGCTGCGTGGGCGGCAAGCAACAACACCAGCCCGCCAAGCCTGCCGCGCGGGCGCTCCGCCAGCCGGGGCCGCCGCCCCGGTTTAGTGTGATCATCATTCATGCCGGTCCGTGCGCTTTAAACTGCGAATCCCGTATACGCTCGCCGGTGCGATCCGGATCGCGGTGACCGGCATTCACACTGAAGTTGCCGGCGGCTCACCTACCGCATAGCCTTGGGCTTTGCTGCAAAAAAAAGGGAATTCCAGGCATGTCCATCGTTGAAATACTCGGCTACCTCGGCAGCTTCATCAGTTCCATTGCGGTGGTCGCCTCGGTTATCTACGTGGCCATGGAAGTCAAACGCGCCAACCGCCTCGCCCGCCTCAGCGCTATCGACGCGCTACGCGACGCCACCAATCGCTTTCGCGAAATCCTGCTGCAGGACGGTAACCTCGAAGTGTGGCTGAAAGGCATGCAGGAGAACGATGAACTGACCGATCTCGAACGCTATCGCTGGGACGAACTCGGCCTGTACCTGTGGGATTCGACCCAGGCCACCTACCTGCGCGCGGTCGATCTGGATGAAAAATTCACCTTGCGCCGGATCGGCTACACGGTGCGCTTCGCCAGCGCCGGCCAGGGTTTCATGCGCTGGTGGGAACCGCGCCGCGAGCGCTTTCACCCCGATTTCGTGGCCTTTGTCGACGACAACATCGGCAAACCGCGCGAAGGACTGGGCACAACCAAGGCGCGCAAGCCGCCGGAGGTTTAGTCGTGCCGGGTGCGCGTGTCGCGATCAGTCCAGATCCGGCCGCCGTTCAGCGTGCCGGGTAGCCTGCTCGAAAGCGCGCGCCACTTTGAGCACCTCGAGGTCAGCGCCGCGGCGACCGACGATCTGCAGACCGACCGGCAGTCCGGCGTCGGAAAAACCCGCCGGGATCGAAATCGCCGGACAGCCGGTCACCGTGATCGCGCAGCATACGCCCATCCAGTCGAGGTAGGTGTGCATCTCGATGCCATTGATCGAGCGCACCCATTCCTGCTCGATCGGAAACGGCGCCACCTGCGCCGCCGGGCATAACAGAAAATCGTAGTCCTCGAAAAATCCGGCGACGCGGTCGATCAAGGCGCTGCGCTTGATTTCGGCATCGGCGATGTCCGCGCCGCTGAGCTTGAGACCCTGCTCGATGTTCCACACCAGGGTATCTTTCATCTGCCCGCGATGCTGTGCGTAATCATGCGACGAGCGCGCGACGAACATCCACGCGCGCAGCGTGCGAAAAATTTCGTCCGCGTCGCTGAGGTCCGGACAGCCGCGTGCCAACTCGCAGCCGAGCGACTCGAACACCGGTAACGCTCGCTCAAGCACGGCGGTGACCTCAGGTGCAACCGGATAGCGCTCGAGGTCCGGGCTGTAAGCCAGGCGCAAACCGCGCGTTTCGCTCACCAGTGACTGCCTGAACAGCGTCCCGGGCTGGTCGATCGAAATCGGCACGCGGGGATCGGGCCCGGCCATCACCGACAACAGCAGGGCCAGATCGTCGACCGAGCGCGCCATCGGACCGTGCACGGCGAGCGGGTCGCTGGAGAACTGTTTCGGCCACGACGGCACGCGCCCGGGCGAGGGTCGAAAACCGACCACGTTACAGAACGAAGCCGGGTTACGCAGCGATCCGCCCAGGTCGCTGCCATCGGCGAGTGGCAGCATGCCGGTTGCCAGCGCAACCGCCGCGCCGCCGCTGGAACCGCCGCAGGTTTTGTCGAGGTCATAAGGATTGCGGGTTGCGCCGAACACCGTATTGAAAGTCTGCGAACCGGCGCCGAATTCCGGGGTATTGGTTTTGCCGATGATATTGGCGCCGGCAGCGCGCAGGCGCGCAACGAACAGCTCGTCGACGTCGGGCACGAAGTCGCGGTAAATCGGCGAGCCCATGGTGGTGCGCATACCGCGCGTCAGGGCGAGGTCCTTGACCGCGATCGGCAGGCCGTGCAGCGGCCGACGTTCGAGATCCGGCCCGAGTTCGTCGAGCTCCGCGGCGCGCGCGTGCGCGGCCGCGCGATCGAGGGTGACGATCGCATTGACGGTCGGATTGACGGCGTCGATACGGGACAGAAACGCTTCGAGAACACTACCCGCGCTCAGTGATCCGTCGTCAATGCCCGTCAGCAGTTCGCGTGCCGAGCGGAAATGTAATTCCGGGTCGTGCATGGCGCTCAGTTTGCCTCGGCGGCGGTCCGCTGCCGGGCGTAGTCGCGCACCTGCTGCGCGACCCATTTGCGCGCCTTGCCGCCGGCGTTGGGAGTAACGTTATCGGACAGGTTTCGCAGGTATTCGCGCGCGTTTTTGTTGCCACCACTGTAGGCCTGGAAAAACCAGCCGTAGGCGCGATGGTTGTCCTGCTCCACACCAAGACCGCGCATATACATGATGGCGAAATTACGCTGCGCATCGGCATTACCGGCGAGCGCGGCCTGTTCGAAATACGCAGCGGCGCGCTCGAAGTCACGTTCGACCCCAGCGCCGAGGTAGTAATGGATACCCAGGAAGTTAGTCGCCGCGAGATCGCCAGCGGCAGCCCGTTCGGAAAAGATCGCCAGGGCGTGCGGGAACTTTCCAGCGCGGAACAGCTCCGCCGGATCACCACCGGCGGTGCAGGCAACGAGAGCGGCAACGAGCGCCAGGCCGGCGGCAGCACTCGCGCTCGCCTGTACCCTTGCCATGCCGCATGGCACGCCGCGTCGGTGAGCCGCGCGGCCAGGAATCAGGGTATGCGCGGCGCCATACGATCCCTTCATTCCGCTGCGCTTCGAATGTCCGCTAGCCAACTACCCTGGCTGCCTTGAGCTGCTCGATTTCGGCGCCGGCCAGCCCCCAGTCCTGCAATACCGCGCTGGTGTCGGCGCCACTTGCCGACGGCGCTTTCTGCACCTGCGAAGGGGTGCGGCTGAAGCGTGGCGCCGGCGCCGGCTGTGTAACGCCGTCCAACTCGACGAAGGTTTTCCGCGCGACGTTGTGCGGGTGCGACGGCGCCTCGCTCATCGACAGTACCGGCGCGAAACAGACATCCGTGCCCTCGAGGATCGTGCACCATTCGTCGCGGGTTTTACTTTTGAACAGTTTGGCCATTTCGGCACGCGTAGCCGGCCATTGTTTGCGGTCCTTGTGCGCGGCGTGATCGGGATCGCTGAACTCGGTGCGCTGCATGAATTCGTCGTAGAACTTTGATTCGATCGATGCGATAGAAATGTATTTGCCGTCCGCGGTTTCGTAAGCACCGTAATAATGCGCGCCGCCGTCGAGGATGTTGCCCTGGCGTTCGTCGGTCCAGATCCCGGCGCCGTGCATGCCGTAGATGGCCGCCATCAGGATCGCCGTGCCGTCCGTCATCGCCGCATCGACAACCTGACCGCGGCCGGACTTCTGCGCTTCGAGCAGCGCCGCGACCACACCCAGGGCCAGGAACATCCCGCCGCCACCAAAGTCGCCGACCAGGTTGAGCGGTGGCGCGGGCGGTTGACCGTCCGGTCCGATGCAGTAGGCCGCGCCGGCAATCGAAATGTAGTTGATGTCGTGCCCGGCGGCCTTGGACAGCGGGCCATCCTGGCCCCAACCCGTGACGCGGCCGTAGACCAGTTTGGGATTACGCTCGAGACAGACGTCCGGGCCGAGCCCGAGGCGTTCGGTGACCCCGGGACGAAAACCTTCGATGAGCGCATCGGCGTCCGCGACCAGGCGCAGGATGAGTTCGACACCCTCGGGTGACTTCATATCCACGGCGATGGAGCGGCGACCGCGATTGAGCAGGCTGTACTTGGGATCGATAGCAATACCGAGCCCCGATTCGACCAGGCGGTCGACGCGGATAACCTCCGCGCCCATATCGGCGAGCATCATGCCGCACATCGGATTCGGCCCGATGCCTGCCAGTTCGATCACTTTGTAACCAACCAATGGTCCGCTTGCCGCCATGTCTGTTCCTCAGGAATGAATGTTCGCAGTTCGAGCCGGCAATCTAGCGCAACTTCGCGGCGGGGTCATCCGTCGGTGTGATTACGTTAAGCTGTGCGCCGCGACTATCGACAAGGCAGATCACCATGGCCACACCCGCCCTGCGAATTTTTTCTTACCAACCCAACCCGCGCATATTCAAAGCCACCATCGCCGCGCGCATCACCGGCGTGGACATCGAACTGCGCGGCGCGGCACCGAAGGCGCTGGCCGACTGGCTGTGGGATTTTGACGCCCGTCCGCTCGATGAGACGGTCCGCGCTGATTACGCCACAAGCGCGCGGACGGCGCGGACCGGATTCGGCGGTACCCTGTACAAGACCGACGCTTTCCTCGCTGCCCATCCCTACGGCACGGTACCGGCCGCGTTCAGTGCCGATGGCAGAACCGGGGTTTTCGAATCGAACAGTATCCTGCGCGCGGTCGCGCGCCTGGCTGCCGACGATGCCGGGCTGTATGGCAACGACGCGATCGGCGCTGCGCGGATCGACAGTTTTCTTGACACCAGTCTGATCTTTGCGCGCGACTCGCAGCGTTATCTGCTGGCGCTGATGAATCAAACCCTGAACGCGGAGATTCATGGCGAAACCGCCGAAGCCCTGCGTCACTGGCTCGGCGGCATCGAGCGCGCGTTGAGCGACAACGGCAAGTGGATCACAGGGCCTTGCCTGACGCTCGCCGATATCTGTTTCGCCTGCGAACTGGTGCTGTTTGCCAATGAACACGCGCAACGCGAGCAACTGGCCGGGCTCGGCCTCGGTGCGCTCCACGACGACGCCTTGGTGGCGGAATTTCCCAGCGCCCTGGCGCACTACGCGCGCCTGTGTGAACACCCGGCGTTCGCCCCCGATATCGCGCCTTACCTCGAGCACATCCGACACCGGGCGGCATGAGCGCTGATGCTGCAGACCGATAAGCCGGCGCCGGCAGCGCGCGCTCCAATGCCAGCCTGACGCGCGCAACACACGAGCCAGAGGGAGTGGGTAGTGCTCGCGGGTTTTTTCTAGTTTTCCGCCAGCGCCGCGCTGATCTCCGCTTCGCTCAAACCGCTTTCGCGCAGGATCGCGTGACTGTGTTCACCCAGGGTCGGCTGATGGTGGCGGATCGGCAGGGCCTGGCGATCGAAACGCAGCGCGGCGTCTGGCACTTCGAGCTGACCTTCGCTGGGGTGGGCCAGCGGACGGAAAAAACCGATCGCATTGAGGTGTTCGTTTTTGCGCAGGTCGGCGAACGTGTTCATCGGGCCACACGGGATCTCGCGCTCGCTCAGCCCTCTGAGCCATTCGGCCGAGGGTCGCAGGGCCAGTGCCGCGGCCGCCGCCGCATACAGGCTGTCGATGTTGCGCGTGCGTTCGGCCATCGATACGTAGCGCGGGTCGTCACACAGTTGTGGCTGGCCGGCCAATTCCCAGAATGCGCGCCACTGTTTGTCGGTATAGGCCAGCATGCAGATGTAACCGTCGCTGGTTCGGTAGGGTTTACGTTCAGCCGAGATCACCCGCGTATAGCCGGCCTCGCCTTGCGGGGGTACAAAACTCGCCCCGAACTGGTGTTCGACCAGGGTGTAGGCGGCCATGCTTTCGAACATGCCGATTTCCATGTACACACCCTTGCCGCTACGCAGCCGCTGCACCAGCGCGGCGCTGAGCCCGGTGGCGGCAAGCAGACCCGCGCTTTTGTCCGCGATTACGCTCGGCGCGAAGGCCGGTGTGCCGTCGCGCAGTTGAAACGCGGCCGCGATCCCGCATTCACCCTGGATCACGTCGTCGTAGGCCGGGCGGCCGGCGTATGGCCCCTCCTCGAGGTAACCGTGCAGCGCACCGTAAACAATGTCCGGCTTGCGCTGCATCACGGCGTCCGGCGTAAATCCGAGCGCGGCGATTTTTTGCGGACGGATGTTATGCACAAACATGTCGGCGCCATCGATCAGTCGCCACAGCGCCGCCCGCGCGGCCTCGCGTTTGAGGTCCAGGACCAGCGAGCGCTTGTTGCGGTTGCAGCCGAGGAACGCCGCGGCCATGCCGGGGTTACGCGCCGGGCCGATCGCGCGCGTGGTGTCACCGGGCGGGGCTTCGACCTTGATGATGTCGGCGCCGAGGTCGCCGAGGACCTGGGTTGCATAAGGACCGAACAGTACGCTGGTCAAATCGACCACGCGCACGCCGGACAGGGGTAGCGTTGTTAAGTGGGTCATGGCGGCGCATTGTCCCACGGCACATGACGCCGCGACACCGGCGTTGCCGCCAAACAGGGTCCGTGGCAGTCTGGAGTCTGTCTGAACGACTTACTTTGCCGCCGCCTGCGCAAGACCATGCCCGCACTATCGACAGCCACGCCACAGATCATCCTCAGCATGGCGTTGCTCGCCACGACGCTGCTCGTTGCGCGGCCGGCTTCCGCGTGCAGCGATCTCGCGGCGCTCGGCCGCGATCTGTTTTTTGACCCGGCGCTGTCCGCCAACGGCACCCAATCCTGCGCGAGCTGCCATGATCCGTTGCGGGCGTTTGCCGATAGCCGTGACAACGGCGTCGCCGGCGCGGTTTCGCTCGGCGCGGACGGGATCTCACTCGGTGACCGCAACACGCCCTCGATCAGCTACGCCGCCGCGGTGCCGGCGTTTACGCGGACCAGTGACGGCGGCTATCGCGGCGGGCTGTTTCATGATGGCCGCGCCGTCGACCTCGCCGCCCAGGCCGCCGAACCGCCACTGAATCCGCTCGAAATGGCACAACCCGACATCGCCGCCGTGGTTGAGCGACTGCGCGCACGTGCCGACTACGCCGACCGCTTTGTAAGCTTGTTCGGCGCCGACATATTCGACGACGACGAAGCTGCCTATGCGGCCATGACGCAGGCTATCGCCGCGTTCGAACGCGGCCCGCCCTTCCTTGCCTTTGACTCCCGCTATGACCGTTACCTGCGCGGCGAATACACCATGACCGTGCAGGAAGAACTCGGCCGGCGCCTGTTTTTTTCCGACCTGACGAACTGCATGGGTTGTCATCTGCTCGAAGCGAATACGATCACGCCGAACGAGCCGTTCAGCGATCATCGCTACCACAATATCGGCATCCCGGTTAACCCGGCGGTGCGCCGTGCCAACGGTCGCGGCGCCGCCTACCGCGACCGGGGTCTGCTGGAAAACGCGGCCGTGGAACAGGCCTCCCAGGCCGGCCTGTTCCGCACCCCGAGCCTGCGCAATGTCCTGCTCACCGCGCCCTATATGCACAACGGCGTGTTTCAAAAACTCGAAACCGCGATCGATTTCTACAACCAGTACATCGTGCACAACGCCGTGGTGGGCATCAATCCCGAAACCGGTGCACCATGGGGCGAACCCGAAGTTGGCGATAATCTCGCCCTCGATTTGCTGAGAGAGGGTCAACCCCTCGACCAGCAGCGGATCGCGAACCTGATCGCGTTTCTGGCGACCTTGACCGATCGCCGTTATGAACATCTACTACCAGCGCCGCAGGCCGCGGCAGGAGCTCACCATGAATGACGTCCGCCCGTTTCGATTCGACGTAGCCGAAAAAGAACTTGACGATCTCAGGCGCCGGCTGCAGGCGACGCGCTGGCCCGAACGCGAGACGCCCGACGACTGGAGCCAGGGTATTCCCCTCGACTACATGCGCGAGGTGTGCGCCTACTGGGCCACCGATTACGACTGGCGACGCTGCGAGGCGGCGCTCAATGCTCGGCCGCAGTTCATCACCGAGATCGATGGCCTCGATATTCAATTCATGCACATACGATCACCGCATGCCGAGGCGCGGCCACTGGTCATGACCCATGGCTGGCCGGGTTCGGTGCTGGAATTCATGAAAGTAGTCGGTCCGCTGACCGATCCGGAACGTCACGGCGGTCGGGCCGAGGACGCGTTTCACCTCGTCTGCCCGACCCTGCCGGGCTTCGGCTATTCCGGTAAACCGACCGCGCCGGGCTGGAATCTCGACCGCATCGCGCGTGCCTGGACCGAACTGATGAAACGTCTCGGCTACGACCACTACCTCGCCCAGGGCGGCGACTGGGGCGCGGCCGTGACCCTCGCCATCGCTGTCAGCGAAACCGAAAACTGCCAGGCCATCCACACCAACATGCCGCTGCTCAGCCCAAGCGCAGCGGTCATGAAAGACCTTACCGACTTCGAACAGAACGCCATCGCCGGCACGCAGTATTACTGGGACTGGGAGTCCGGTTATTCGACCGAACAAAGCACGCGGCCCCAGACGATCGGCTACGCGCTGGTCGACTCACCGGTCGGACAGGCGGCCTGGATCCTGGAAAAGTTCCGCGCCTGGACCGATTGCGACGGCCACCCCGAAAACGTCATCACGCGCGACGAACTGCTCGACAACGTCATGCTCTACTGGTTGCCGGCGGCCGGGGCTTCGTCGGCCCGCATGTACTGGGAATCGTTTTCGGTGCTCAAGGCCGACAAACCTAAAATCCATATCCCGGTCGGCGTGAGCATCTACCCCCACGAAATTTTCCGCTCTTCGAAACGCTGGTGCGAGGAACGCTTTACCAAACTCGTACACTACAGGCAGCTCGATCGCGGTGGCCACTTCGCTGCTTTCGAGCAGCCGGAACTGTTTGTTCAGGAGGTGCGCGAAAGTTTTGCTGCCTGTCGCTGAAGCCCGCACTGGCGGATCGTTGCGCTAGCCGTCGCCATCGGCGACCAGCGCCATCGCGCGCAGACGCCGGGCGCCGAGCACGAGGCCGAAAGAAATCAGCGAACACAGGGCCAGGCCGGCAACAAAGTTACCGCTCAGATCGTAGAGTACGCCGACGCTGAGCGGTCCGAGCATGCCGCCGAACTCGGCCGCGGCAAAAAACAATCCCGATGCGGTACCGGCATTGCGCGCGCCGATACCGGGTAGTTCGACAAGCGTCAGGACCAGCACGGTCATCAGGGTCGCGCGCGCGATGCCCTGCAGAACGAGACCGGAAAACAATACCGGGCGCGCCGGGACCTGCAGCACCAGGGTCGCGGCCAGGATCGAAAAACACAAACCCAGCAGGATCACGAAGCGCCGCTGGGGGGTGGCCAGGCGCGGAATGCTGAGCGCGCCGCCAATGCCGACGACGGTCGGCAGCGCCGCCCAGTAGCCGGCCTGTTCGTGACTCATGCCGTAGCCGACCAGGAGTTCAGGCAGCCAGTTCATCAGGCCATGACTGATGGCAAACACGCCGATACTCATCAACAACACCACGCGCACGGCGGGTTCGGCCAGCAGCATGCGGATCACCCTGCGCGGCGGCACCGGCACTTCAGTATCGATACGCTCATTGTGGCGGCGAATATCCGGTAACGACGCGATCAGCCACCACAGCGCGCCGGCGCCGAGCGCGGTGAGCGCCCACAGCACAAACACCGGCCGCCAGTCATCGTTGAACTGCGGCATCAACCAACTGTGGGTCAGGGTCAGCGCACTAATGCTACCCAGCGCCGGTCCGGTCACGTAGATACCCATGGCGAGGCCACGCGAAGGGCCGGTGAACCAGCTGCTGATCACTTTCGGCGCGCCGGCCGATACGATCGGCCCGCCGATGCCGAACAGCATCACGGCTGCCAGCAGGGCAAAATAATCATCCGCCACGCTGCGACCCCAGGCCGAGGCGGCGATACACATTGCGCCGAGCAATAATGCCCAGCGGCTGCCGAGACGGTCGAGGAGCATGCCGCACGGCAGCGCGGCGGCAATGAACACCAGTTGCCAGGCGCCCATCACGCTGCCCATGGCGGTGTGGCTCATGGCCAGATCAGTTTCGATTCGTTGCACCAGCGGCGCGAGGCTGGAGGCGATGAGCCCGAAACTGGCGTAAATCAGCCACACTCCGAACAGCACCAGCCAGCGCATCGGGTGAGGTTCAGCGGGCGATTTCGACGCCGGCGGGCTGCTCAGGGTTGAGCCTTCGGCAGATACGGTTGATGTTCCGGCGCGGTCACCGCGTCCCAGCCGCCACCGAGCTGCAGGTGGATATCGATCAGGCGTCTGGCGACCGTGATCTCCGACACCGCGCGCTGATCTTCGAGCACCAGCAGGCTGCGTTCGGCATCGAGCACGGCGAGGAAATCCTCGACCCCTTCGCGGTAACGCAGGCGCGCCAGATCGGCCGCTTCGCGACTCGCCGCCACCGCACCGCCGAGCGCCGCAACGCGCAGCCGCTCGTTGCGGTAGGCGTTGAGCGCGGTATCGACACCTTCCAGTGCAGCGGTCACAGTGGCCTCGTAACGCGCCACCAAGCCCGCCGCGGTGCTGTCGGCCTGGCTGATGCGGGCGTAGATCGCGCGGCGGTCAAAAATGTTCCAGGTCAGCGCCGGGCCGACGGAAAAAAACGGCGCGCCGACGCTGGTCAGACCGGACAGGGGCGCGGCGCCGATGCCAATACCCGCACCGAAACTGACGGTGGGGAACAGGTCCGCGGTGGCCACTCCGATCAGGGCCGAAGCCGCGGCCAGGCTGCGTTCCGCGGCGATGATGTCAGGCCGCCGGCGCAGCAGGTCGGCGGGATTACCAACCGCAACGAACTCCGGCAGCTTGACCAGCTCCGGTAACGGCTGCCAGGCGGTGACGGTATCGTCGAGTGCGCCCGGCGGCTGCGCGGTCAGGGTGGTCAGGCGGTTCTGCGCGGCGCGTGCGGCGGCGTCAAGGCTCGGAATGGTCGAACGGCTGGTGAGCAGCTGGGTGCGCGCGCGCGCGCTGTCGAGTTCGGTCGCCGCACCTTCACGCTGCAGCAGTTCGACCAGTTCCAGGGTCTGTTCCTGCACCGCGACGTTGCGCCTCGCGACATCGAGACGCAGTTGCGCACCGCGCAAATCGACATATGCGCGCGCGACCTCGGCCAGCACCGAGGTCATCACGCCGTCGCGCACTGCCTGCAGCGAGCCGAGTTCGGCTGCTGCGCTTTCGATCGAGCGTCGCACCCGCCCGAACAGGTCGAGCTCCCAGTTGAGACCGAGGCCGATGTCGCCGCGGTTGGTCGTCGCCAGGCGTCGATCGGGATCGGCGATCACGATCAATGCAGAGGCGTCACGCCGCTCCTCGAGCCCGGCGTCCAGATCGACGGACGGCAGCTTGCGGTTGGCAACCTGGTCGAGCGCCGCGCGCGCGGCCTCGACGTTGGCGGTGGCAATGCGCAGATCGTAGTTGGCCGCCACCGCCGCGTCGATGAGGGCATTGAGCGCCGGGTCTTCGAGTTGGCGCCACCAGGCCGCGGCCGGCGTTTCGCCACTCGCCGCCGGTGTTTCAGCGCGCGCGACATCCGGCCACGCGGCGACGACGTCGGCAGTAGTGGGTGGCGGTCCGGTGTAATCCGGCCCGACCGCGGCGCAGCCGGTAAGCAGCGTCAAACCCAATCCGATCGCGATACGGCTTAGCTTCATACCTGTTCTGCCTTCGGCTCGACAGCAACTGTCGGCGCTCGTCGCCGTAATACGGCGCCGCGACACAGAATGTAGAACACCGGCGTAAACAGCAGGCCGAAAAACGTCACGCCGAACATGCCGGAGGCGACCGCGGTACCCAGCGACTGGCGCATTTCGGCGCCGGCGCCGCTGGCCAGCGCCAGCGGCATGACCCCGGCGATGAAGGCGATCGAGGTCATCAGGATTGGACGCAAACGGGTCCGCGCGGCGCGCTCGGCGGCCGCAAAGCGATCGAGGCCCTCGATTTCCGCCTGGCGCGCAAATTCGACGATCAGAATGGCGTTTTTCGCCGCCAGGCCGATGAGCACAATGAAACCGATCTGGACGAGGATATTGTTGTCCATACCGCGCAGCGCGATGCCGGTGATCGAAGCGAGCAGACACATCGGTACGATCAACACCACCGACAGCGGCAGCATCCAGCTTTCGTAGAGCGCGGCCAGCACCAGGAACACGAACACCACGCCGAGCACGAAGGCGTAGATCGCGGTATCGCCAGCGAGTTTCTCCTGCAACGCCAGGTCGGTCCACTCAAAGCCGATGCCGGCGGGCAGAACCTCGGCCGCCAGGCGTTCCATTTCCGCGATCGCTTCACCCGTCGAGACCCCCGGGGCGGTGCCGCCCTGAACCTCGATAGCCGGATACAGGTTATAGCGCGGCACGCGGTACGGGCCGGTGATGTCGGTGAAACTGGTCAGCGAGCCGAGCGGCACCATGGCGCCGCGATCCGAGCGCGTACGCAGCTTGAGAATATCCTCGCGCTCGTCGCGGTAGCTGCCTTCGGCCTGGGCGGTGACCCGGTAGGTGCGGCCAAGGAAATTGAAGTCATTGATGTAGGCCGAACCGAGATAGATCTCAAGGGTATCGAGCACGCGCTCGGCGGGGACCTCGAGCTTCTCCGCGCGCGTGCGATCGATGTCGGCAAAAATTTTCGGCGTGGCGGTGTTGAACGAGGTAAACACGCGCGCCAGTTTGTCGGACGCGTTGGCGCGCGCGATCAGCTCGTTCGCGGCGCCTTCCAGATCACGCAGCCCGAGGCCGGCCTGGTCCTGTACGTACAGTTTCCAGCCGCCGGTCGAACCGATACCGCGCACCGGTGGTGGCGGCACCACGAACGCCATCGCCTCTTCGATAGTGCCGAGACGCCGCTGCGCTTCGTCGACCGTCTGGCCAATATCGCGTTCCAATGCGGCGCGTTTCGCATACGGCTGCAGCGGGACGAAGATGGCCCCGGCATTTGGTGCGTTGGTACGCGTCGCGCCGTCGAATCCGGCGAAGCCGGCGGTGTGCGCGATCTCGGGCATATCCATCAGCAGCGCGGTTGCGCGCTGGATGACCTTGTCGGTGCGCGTCACCGCGCTACCCGGCGGTAGCTGGTAGACGGTGATCAGATAACCCTGGTCCTGATCCGGTACGAAGCCGGTTGGCACGAGGCGGAACTGGTTCCAGGTCAGGGCGATCAGCAGCGCGTAGAGGCCGAGCATGATCAGGGCGATGCGCAGCAGGCGCGCGGTGAGCGCGCCGTAGACGTTGGAGAAACCTGCGAACGCGCGGTTGAAGGCATAGGCGAAACCGCTGAACGGCGCCATCAGCAGGCGTCGCAGCCGCGAACGATCGCGCCCGGCATCGTGGGCGTTAAGCAGCAGCGCGCCGAGGGCCGGGGTCAGGGTGAGGGAAACAAACGCCGAGATCACCGTCGCGCTGGCGATGGTGAGGGCGAACTGGCGGTAGAACTGCCCGGAGATCCCCTCGAGGAACGCGGTCGGCACGAATACCGCGGTCAAAACCAAGGCGATCGCGACCAGCGCGCCGCCGACTTCGTCCATGGTTTTGTGCGCGGCCGCTTTCGGCGATAGGCCGTCGCGCAAAAAGCGCTCCATGTTTTCGACCACCACGATGGCGTCGTCGACCGCGATACCGACCGACAGCACCAGGCCGAACAGGGTCAGGTTGTTAATCGAGAAACCGAACGCCTGCATGATCGCGAACGTCCCGATCAGCGAGATGGGAATCGCCACGATTGGAATAATGGTCGCGCGCCACGACTGCAGGAACACGAGGATGACCAGCACCACCAGCACCATCGCTTCGAAAATCGTGAAATAAACCTCGTTGACCGATTCGGCGATGAAGGTGGTCGGATTGAACGCGATGGTGTGCCCGACCCCGCGCGGAAAGTCCTTTTCGAGTTCGGCGATGGTCGCCAGGATACGCTCGACGGTCGCGATCGCATTCGATCCCGGACGCTGGTAGAGGATCACCGGCAGGGCGTTTTTGCCGTCGATATAGCCGATCGTTGAGTAGTCCTGGGCGCCGAGTTCGATGCGGGCCACGTCGCGCAGCCGCGTCACCCCACCGCTCGCGGTGCGCTTGACGACGATGTCGCCAAACTGTTCGGGTTCGATAAAACGACCCTGGCTTTCGATCGCGAGTTCGAACGCGGCCGGCGTCGGCACCGGCTGTTTGTTGAGGCTGCCGGACGCAACCTGCACGTTGTTCTGACGCACGGCCGTAACGATTTCGCTGGCAGTGAGGTTGAACGCCGCGGCGCGTTCCGGATCAATCCAGATGCGCATCGAATAGGCGCGTTCGGCGAATACGTTGACCTGGCCAACGCCGTCCACCCGCGCCAGCCGATCGACGATATTGGTGAGCACGTAGTTCGAAAGATAGGTCGTGTCGCGCGAGCCGTCGGGCGACATGACGTGCATGACCATCATGAGGTTGGGCGAATTCTTGGCCACGTTCACGCCCAGCCGGCGCACGTCCTCGGGCAGGCGCGGTTCGGCGATGGCAACGCGGTTCTGCACCAGGACCTGGGCGATATCGAGATCGGTGCCGAGTTCGAACGTGACGCTGATAGCCAGACGGCCGTCGCCGGTTGCTTCGGATTTCAGGAACAGCATGCCGTCGACGCCGTTGATTTCCTGTTCCAGCACCGTCGCCACGGTATTGGCGACGGTTTCGGCGCTGGCGCCCGGATAGTTGGCGCTGACCTCGATGGTCGGCGGTACGATCTCCGGGTACTGCGCGATCGGCAGGCCGACATAGGCGATCACCCCGGCCAACGTGATCACGATCGATACGACCGAGGCAAATATCGGCCGGTCGATAAAAAAATGGGAAATCCGCATGGTTTAGCGAGCGGGCTGGTCGCCGAGTTCGATCAGGTTCGGGGTGACCGCTTCGCCGGGCCGCGCGCGCAGCAGTCCGTTGACGATGATGCGCTCGTCCGGCGCCAGTCCTTCGCGGACCACGCGCAGCCCGTCGACCAGCGGGCCGAGCGTCACCACCCGCGGTTCGACGATATTCTCAGCATCGACAACCATCACGAGCTTGCGCGCCTGGTCGGCGGCGATCGCTTCGTCGGGGATCAACACGGCATCGTGCGAACCGGCGCCGAACAGGCGCACGCGGGCGAACATGCCGGGCAGCAGCAGGCGATCGGGGTTCTCGAATGTCGCGCGGCCGCGCATGGTGCCGCTGTTTACATCGAGCTGGTTGTCGACGAAAGTCATGACGCCGTGGTGCGCCCATTCCTGTTCATCGAGCAGGCGCGCCTGCACCGGGTTTGCGCTCTCCCGCGACGACGGCCGCGTGCCGGCCTGGCTCAGGCGCGTGTAGCGCAGAAACTCCGCTTCCGAGGCTTCGATTTCGAGTTCGATGGGATCGAGCGAAACGATCGTGGTCAGCACGGTGGAGTCGGCGCTGCCACCCGAGATCAGGTTGCCGACGTCGACACGGATATCGGAGCTGCGCCCGCTTATCGGTGCGCGCACTTCGGTGAAGCCAAGATCGAGTTCGGCGCGGGCCAGTTTGGCCTGCGCGCCGGCAACCTCGGCCTCGGCGGAATCGCGCGCCGCCTGGCGCTCCTCCATCGATTCGCGGCTCATGGCCCGCGACGATTCGAGGCGCTGACCGCGGTCGTACTCGAGGCGCGCGACCTTGGCCTGGGTCGCGACGCGCGCGACCTCCGCGCGTGCGCGCTGGACTTCGGTCAGGAACGGCCGGCGATCGACAACAAACAGCAACTGGCCGGCTTCGACGTTCTGGCCTTCGGTGAAATGGACGGACTCGAGGTAGCCGGACACCCGCGCGCGCACGTTGACGTGCTGCTTGGCGACAAAGCGCCCGGTGAATTCGTCCCACTCGGTGATCTCTTTGTACACCGGACGCGCAACGGTGACCGCCGGTGGTTCCGGCTGTTGTGCGGGGGCGCTGAGGCTGGCAGCGACGACAAGCACTGCGGCGGCCCACACGGCAAGGCGGCGGAGGCTTTTATGAAACGGGCTCACGCGTTGCGCTCCTCAGGCAGAAGCAAAATTGCTGCGACGCACCATAATAGCAGTCCGACGCGCCCCGGAACAATCATTTCACCCGCGAGGATGGCCTGCTCAGGTGCGAAACGCCGGCATCACGGTGTCCGCGATGAGCTGCAGATTGGTATCGATGTAATCATCCGGGCAGGCGGTCGAAACAAACACAAAGCTTGCGCCGGCATCGACATACTCCCGCAGGCGTGCCTGGCAGCGCTCGGGATCCCCGGCCAGCGCGTATTTGTGCACGAGCTTGCTGAAATCCTGCGCATACTGGGTGCTGAGGCGCTCGGCGGCCATCTTGACAGCGGTGTCGTTGTCTTCGTGTACGGCGGTGAAAATGAACAGTCCGAAGCGAAACGCGCTGAGATCGCGTCCATGTTCGTCGCCGAACGCGCGGATCCTGGCGATGCTGTCCGCCAGTTGTTCCGGCGTATACATGTAGGGCAGCCAACCGTCGGCATATTTGGCCGCGCGGCTCATGGCCGCGTCGGCGCGTCCCGATACCCAGATCGGCGGGCGCGGCTTCTGTACCGGCAGCGGTTTGAGGCTGAAATGATCGAGCTTGGTATAGCGCCCCTCGTAGCTGACATCGGTCTGCGTCCAGGTCCGGGTGACGACTTCCAGTGCGTCATCGGTACGCGAACCGCGCTGCCTGACCGGTACGCCGCAGGCCTCGAATTCATTGGCGAACTCACCGCCGACCCCAACCCCGAGGACGAAGCGGCCGTCGGATGCGACATCGAGCGCCGCCCCCATCTTGGCCAGCAGCGCAGCGGGGTAGAGCGGCACCAGGGTAATCGTGCTCATCAGACGGATATGGCTGGTCGCACCCGCCGCCACCGACAGCGACACGAAGCCGTTGGCGGTATCGCCGTAGAAGCTGACGTGCTCGCCGGTGCCGAGGACGTCGAAGCCGAGTGATTCGATACGGCGCGCCGATTCGGCGACCCGGTACGGCGATCGCAGCGCGGCGCCGAATTCGATCGGGGTTGCGGACATAAGCAGGATCCTCGTCGTTGACACGGTTCAGGACCCTATCATTCCCGTTGCGGGTGTCGCGGCGCAAGCCGCTCGCGATCATGGATAATGGCAGCCGCCCGCGGCACCACGCGCGCAAATCACCAAGCTCGAGGACCTTGCACATGCCGAGCCAGGCAGCCACCGGACATCGCCAATGAATTCACCCACCAGTGCACGCATGAGAGGCGTGGTTGTTCACGATTGGACGACGTTCGATCGGCTGCGCATCGAAGACCTCGAACGACCGGTGGCGTGCGGCGACCAGGTTCTGATCCGGATCCGCGCGGCGGGGGTCAGTTTCGCGACCTCGCTGGTGGTCCAGGGCAAATACCAGCGCAAACCACCACTGCCATTCGTGCCCGGCACCGAAGTTGCCGGCACGATCGAGGCGGTCGGGCCCGATGCGACACGCTTCAAGCCCGGCGATCGAGTCTGCGCGGTGCTCGACTGGGGCGGATTGGCGGAATTCGCTATCGCACGCGAAGTCAACGTCTACGCGATCCCCGACAGCCTAGCGTTCGAGCGCGCGATCGGGTTCACGAACTCCTACGCAACCTCCTCGGCGGCGCTGACCTGGCCGCATCTGCTCAACGTGCAGGCCGGCCAGAGTCTGCTCGTACACGGCGCCAGCGGCGGGGTCGGCATTGCGGCGGTCGAGATCGGCAAGATCCTGGGCGCGACGGTGATCGCCACCGCCGGCGCGGCCAACAAACTCGAGGTTGCGCGCGAACACGGCGCCGATCATCTCATCAATTACCGCGAAGACGATTTTCGTACTCGAGTGCTGGCGCTGACCGACGGCCGCGGCGTCGATGCGGTCTATGACCCAGTTGGCGGCGAGGTGTTCCTGCAATCGCTGCGCGCGATGGCGCCTGAAGGCCGCATCATGCCGGTCGGCTTCGCCGGCGGCGAGGTACCGCAGATCCCGGCCAACATCCTGCTGGTCAAAAACCTGATCGTGTGCGGCCTGAATATGGGCCTGTACTTCGGCTGGAGTCCGAATGATCAGCGCGAATTCTACGAGCCGCGCCTGCGTGCCCACATGCAGCAGCTGTTCGACTGGTTCGAAGCCGGCCGGATCCGACCGGTGGTCGAGCGTGCCTATCCCCTCGACGGGGTTTTCACCGCGATGGCCGATGTCCTTGGCCGCCGCGCGATCGGGCGCATCGCGATCATCATGGATGAGACAACAACGGACTGATCCCGGCAATAGCTGACCGGGATCACGTTCCCCCACGGGCGTTGTGCTGTACTGGGCGCGCTTGTCAAAACTGGCGACAACTTTCGATAATGTTACTGCGATGCGTGCACACCGATGGCGCAGGAGCGGAGCATGAGCAAAGCTGTATCACCGCGCGGCGATTACGGTCGGGTCCGATCACACCGCCCCACTTCGAATCTCGGGACCTTGCTGGCCGCGCCCTATGCGCGGCTGCTGGAGCAGGCCGGGGTCAAGGTCAACGGACATCGCCCCTGGGACATCCAGGTTCATGATCAGCGCCTGTGGCGGCGCCTCGCGGCGCACGGCACGCTGGGTTTTGGCGAAGCCTATGTCGATGGCTGGTGGGATGCGGTCGAACTCGACGCCCTGTTTGACCGCCTGGTGCGCGCCGGACTCGATCGCCGAGTATTCAACCTCCCGAAACGGATCCAGGGCATTGCGGCGGCGCTGGCTAACCTGCAGGACGCCATCGGCGCGCGCAAGGTCGGCGCGGTGCATTACGATCTGGACAACGATCTGTACCGCGCGATGCTCGGCGAACGCATGATTTACACCTGCGCCTGGTGGCACAACGCCAGGACGCTGGACCAGGCCCAGGACAACAAGCTCGATCTGGTGTGCCGAAAGCTCGGCCTCGAGGCCGGTATGAAGGTCCTCGACATCGGCTGCGGCTGGGGCGGCTTCGCGCGTTTCGCCGCCGAACGCTACGGGGTCGAGGTCCTGGGCGTGACGATTTCGCCGCAGCAGGCGCGACTCGCCGAACGCGTCTGCGCCGATCTGCCCGTCGAGATCCGCGTGCAGGACTACCGGGATGTCACCGGCCGCTTCGACCGCATCGTGTCACTCGGCATGTTCGAACATGTCGGGCGCAAGAACTATCGTCGCTACATGAGCCTGATCCGCACGTGGCTGCCCGAGGACGGGCTCGCCCTGCTCCACACCATCGGACGCAACGACAGCGGCAACGGCGTGGATCCGTGGGTGACCCGATATATATTCCCGAACTCCGAAGTGCCGACCCTGAAACGCATCAGCGCGGCCATCGACGGCCAGCTCAAGATGGAGGACTGGCACAACTTCGGCGCCAACTACGATCCCACCCTGCGCGCCTGGCACACCAATTTCGCCGCCGCCTGGCCGCGGTTGTCGGCGCGCTTTGACGAGCGCTTCCGCCGCATGTGGCGTTACTACCTGCTGATGTTTGCCGGCGTGTTCCGCGCCCGTGGTCTCGACCTGTGGCAGATCGTGCTCAGTCCTCGCGGCCGTCGCGGCGGCTACCATCGCCCCATGAATGCAAGCTGAGGGTTTTCCTAACCCCTGTTAGGATCGCCTCCGATAATGCCGGAGGCCGCTATGGACTGGTTTCGCAAACGCACGCTAGGTTCCTTGCTCAATGACGCCGCTCAGCGCTTCGGCGCGCGCGAAGCGCTGGTTTTTGGCAAGCTGCGCTGGACCTATACCGAATTCAATAACGAAACCGACCGTGTCGCGCGCGGCCTGATTGCACTCGGCATCGAACCCGGTGAACGGGTCGCGCTGTGGATGACAAACCGGCCCGAATGGTTGCTGCTGATGTTTGCCATCGCGCGGATCGGCGCCTGCATCGTGCCACTGAATACCCGCTATCGTACCGACGACGTCGCCTACACACTTACCCAGTCGCGCAGTGCAAGCCTGATCACGCTCGACCGCTCCGGTCCGATCGACTACCAGGGCATGCTGCTCGAAGCCATGCCGAACATCGGCGCCGGCGACGACGGCACGCTCACGATCGAAAACTTCCCGGACCTGAAACGACTCGTCGTCCTCGGCGACCTGCGCCTGCCGCACGCCAGCGGCTGGCAGCAACTGCTCGATGCCGGCCGTGCCGTGAGCGCCGACCAACTCACCGCGCGCGCTGGCGCGGTCGATCCGGACGGCATGATGATGATCTGCTACACCTCGGGCACGACCGGCCACCCCAAAGGCGTGATGCATAGCCACGCCCCGATCCGCAACACCATGGAGCGCGCCCAGATCCTGGGACTGACCAGCGCCGACGTGCACATGAACTACCTGCCGCTGTTCCATATTTACGCCTATTCCGAGATCAGCATGATGTGCGTGATCTCCGGCGCCTGCCAGGTACTGATGGAGAACTTCGACGCCGATCTGGCCCTCGATCTCGCCGCTCGCGAAGGCGCGACGGTCCTGCATGGTTTCGAGGCGCACTGGCTCGATCTGCTCAACGCCCAGGCCGCGCGCCGGCGCGAATTGCGGGTGCGGATCGGCACGTTGCCATCAGGGGTCGAAAGCACGATACCCATCGCCGAGCGCGTGCAGGACGTATTCTGTCCGACCGTATCCGGCTTCGGAATGAGTGAAAGCTGGGCATTCGTGTCGATTTCCAATCCGTCTCACAGTCGCGAGCAGCGCGTGCATACTTCCGGCTACCCGATGAACGATTACGCGTTTCGCATTGTCGACGTCGACAGCGGCGCCGACTTGACCGCCGGCCAGCCGGGAGAACTGTGGGTGCGCGGTTACGCCGTGATGCAGGGTTACTGGGAGCGGCCGGACGCCACTGCCGAAACGCTCGATGCGGACGGCTGGCTGCATACCGGCGACATGGCCATGCTGCGCGACGACGGCATGCTGGTCTTCATGGGCCGCTACAAGGATATGCTCAAGGTCGGCGGCGAAAACGTATCGCCGGCGGAAATCGAGGCCTATCTGCGCAATATGGAGGAAATCGCCGACGCCGCGGTGGTTGCCTATCCGGACCCGCGCCTGGCCGAAGTACCGGTCGCGTTCGTGATCCTCGCGCCGGGCGCCGAACTTTCTCACGCCGCTATCAGCAGAACGCATGAAAGGCCGCGTGGCGTCGTTCAAAATTCCCCGTCACACCATGTTTGTCGACGCGTTCCCGATGACCTCCAGCGGCAAAGTCCGCAAAGTCGAACTGCGCGCCCAGGCACTTGAAACCCTGGCTTCCGAGGACCCCTGAACGCCGCCACCGCGCCTCAAATGGTGCGCTGCCGCACATCCAGGCAGCATGACAATCAGGCCGGAGTGCGCAAGAATCATCGGCTGGATCCACGCTGTAGGGAGAACTCCGATGACCTACGATATCGTCATTCGCAACGGCACCGTGGTCGACGGCACCGGCGCGCCGCGCTACGCAGCCGACATTGCCATCAAAGACGGCCTGATCGCCGATATTGGCACCATCTCCGACAGCGCGACGCGCACCATCGACGCCAGCGGCCTGATCGTGGCGCCCGGCTTTGTCGATCCCCACACCCACTACGATGCGCAGATCTGCTGGGACGATGTCACCTCGCCCTCATGCTGGCACGGCGTGACCACCGTGATGATGGGCAATTGCGGGGTCGGCCTCGCGCCCTGCCGGCCGGAAGCACGCGAGATCGCTGCCTGGGACCTGGTCAATGTCGAAGCGATCCCGTTTGACGTACTCAACCAGGGGGTGACCTGGGACTGGGAATCGTTTCCCGAGTATATGGACGCTGCCGCGCAGCGTGGCTCGGGATTGAACCTAGGATTTTTGTGCGCACTGACCCCGTTTCGACACTACGTGCTTGGCGAAGAGTCTATGCAGCGCGCCGCAACCGTCGAAGAAACGAACGACATCGCCACCCTGCTGCGCGAATCCATGGAAGCCGGCGCGTTCGGTTTCACCACCACCAACGCCGGGCAGCATGTCGGTTATCACGGCCGGCCACTGGCCTGTCGTCTCGCCAGCCATGACGAGCTGCGCGCCTACGGCAAGGTGCTCAAGGATCTGGGACGCGGGGCGATCGAAATCGCGCTGACCAACGAAGTTTCGCGCATCGACGCCTCGGAACGCGAACTGCTCGACCTGCTGCTGACCGCCAGCGGCCGGCCGGTGACCTGGCTGGCCCTGCTCAACCGCGACGACGACCCGGAAGCGGTGCAGAACACACTCAGGGACAACGCCGATTTGATCGAGCGCGGTTCGGTGCCGCAGTGCACCTGCCGGCCGTTCATTGTTCAGATCGACCTGCGCACACCGTTCATTTTTGCCAACATGGAATGCTGGAACCCGGTCCTGAACCGCACCCCCGAGGAGCAGATTGCGATCTTGAGCGAGGCCGGTTTCCGTGCCGCGTTTAAGGAAGCGTTGAAACGCCCGCTGATTTTTTCCTCACGCTGGGAAGTCATGACCATACTCGAAGTCGCCAGCCCGGCCATGGCCAGCTATGTCGGGCGCAATATCGCCGAAATCGCGGCCGAGCGCGGCGCCGACCCGGTCGACACCTTCCTCGACGTCGCCATCGAGGATGGCCTGGGCACGCAGTTCAACTATGAATTGTTCAATTCCGACGAAAGCCGCATTCCCGAACTGATCACCGACGAGCGGCTGATGATCGGGCTGTCGGACGGCGGCGCCCATGTCGACAGCCTGTGTGATGCGGGTTACTGCACCTACCTGCTCGGCACCTGGGTACGTGAGCAGGGCGTGATGTCCCTGGAGCGCGCCGTACAGCGCATTACAACCGAACCGGCGGCCTTGTTTGGCATCACCCAGCGGGGTCGCATCGCCAAGGGGCTGGCCGCGGACTTCGCAATTTTCGACCTCGAAACCGTCGGCTCGGACAAAACCGGCGAGATGCGCCACGACCTGCCCGGTGGCGGCCGGCGCCTGGTGGTACCGGCACGGGGGGTCGAATATACCCTGGTCAACGGCCAGGTGTTGTTCGAACAGGGCCGGGATACCGGGGTTCGAAGCGGCCAGGTGTTACGTTCCGGCAGCGCTTGAGCCGAGGGCCGGGGGATACCAGCCTTCAGCGCGGGGGAGCGCCGCCCGCAAAGCGGGCGGCAGCGGATTCAGTCGCGGCTGTTGGTCGCCTGCATCTGCTTCTGTACGACCGGCTGGCTGTAAGCAAAGCGCCAGCCTCGTGCGCCGGTGTCGAGGCCACCGGCGTGGCGCTGCGGGCATTCATTTTCGACGTGTCCATGCGCCATAGGGTGAGCGCCGGACTGTTCCTGCGTTGCTCCCATCTGCATAACCCGTTCTGCCATTCTTCTGTCCTTTCACCGGTGCGGTGTGCTGCTGCGGCCCGGCTGCGCCAGGCCTGTCGTTCTGAAGTTTTCCGTAGCGAGAGTGAAGCAAGGCACATGCCAGAAACCGCCGAGCGCAGCGGATTGCCTCATCAAACACGCCTGCACGGCCGATTCGTCTGTGTTATGTGCGGCGCTTCACAATCGACGGCGTCGGCAACCGCCGCGTAGAGCCGGTCAGCCGCGGCGACCGACCAGTCAGGACGGCCGCCTGTCGTCAAAAGGTGACGCTGCGCGGCAGACCGGCACGCGTCGAATACCAGAGGACGCTGTTGTGGGCATCTTCAGCGTGCCGTGCGGGCCGCGGAATTCTGCAGCGCCAGGCGCATCTGTTTTTCGGTTTCGATGATGGCGAAAAACACCACACCGACGACGACGACCAGTACACCGTCACGCAACGGTACGGCTCGGGTGCCGAACACCGCCTGCAGTGTGGGCGCATAGGTGACGGCGAACTGGGCCGCGGTGACCGCCACGACGCAGATCCAGACTGCCCGCGTACCGCGCGCGGCGGCCCAGGTCAGCGAAGTGCCGTACAGGTTTCGAATAAAAAACAGGTGGAAAATTTCGAGCACCACCAGGGTATTGAGCGCCAGCGTCTGGGCCAGCGCGGTCTCGTAGCCGCGGTCGATCGCATAGGTGTAGATGCCGAATACCGCGCCCAGGAACAATCCCGAAACGAGCACGATATGCCAGACCAATTCGGCCTTCAGCAAGGGTTCGTCGCGGGGGCGGGGCGGCCTGCGCATGGTGCCGGGCTCGCTCGGCTCAAAGGCCAGCGCCAGGCCGAGGGTGATCCCGGTAACCAGGTTGACCCACAGGATCTGCACCGCCGTGATCGGTAGCGCCAGCCCCGCCAGCAGCGCCACAACGATGGTCAGGGCCTCGCCGGCATTGGTTGGCAGCGTCCAGCTGATGACCTTCTTGATGTTGTCGTAGACCGTGCGCCCCTCGCGCACCGCGGCAGCGATCGAGGCGAAGTTGTCGTCCGCCAACACCAACTCGGCTGCCTCCTTGGCCGCCTCGCTGCCCTTGATCCCCATCGCGATGCCGGCGTCGGCACGTTTGAGTGCCGGCGCATCGTTCACGCCGTCACCCGTCATGGCCACAGTCAGACCACGCGACTGCAGCGCCGTGACCAGGCGCAGCTTGTGCCGCGGTGAGGTGCGCGCGAACGTGTCGGTCCCGTCCACCACCTCGGCAAGTGCGGCGTCGTCCATCTCCTCGATATCGGCGCCGGTCAGAACGCGCTCAGTGTTCTTCAGACCGATCAGCCCGGCAATTGCACGGGCGGTCGCAGCATGATCGCCCGTGATCATCTTGACCCTGATGCCGGCCGCGTGACACTCGGCGACCGCGTCGATCGCCTCGGCGCGCGGCGGGTCGATGAGTCCGATCAATCCGACCAGCGTCAGGTGCCCGTCAATATCAGTGGTATTCAATACCGTATGGTCTTGCGGCACACTGCGCGATGCGACGGCGATGACGCGCTGGCCGTCGGCGGCCAGGCGTTCGACCATCGCGTGCCAGTGGTCCGGGTCCAGCGGCGCCGTGCCGCCATCTGCCGTGCGCTGACTCGCGCTCATGGCCAGCACCACCTCGGGCGCGCCCTTGACGTGAATGCAGGCATTTCCTTCATGGTCGTGATGCAGCACCGCCATGTAGCGATGCGCCGCGTCGAACGGGATCGCGTCCGTGCGGGTCCACTCCCGGAACGGCTCCGGTCCCTCACCGCTGATCTTGCCCGCGAGCGCCATCAGCGCCCCCTCCATGGGGTCGCCCTCGACTCGCCAGTCGTCTGCCTGTCCATGCAGCACCGCGTCATTGCAGAGCCCTGCCGCACGGGCGAACTCCATGAGCACTGCGTGCACCGCCGGGTCGGCATCCGCCTCGCGGAGCCGCACCGCCCCCTCGGGCGCATAACCGTTGCCGCCAACCGAATAGACGTGCTCGTGCGCGGCAAGCGTCGCGACCATCATCTCGTTGCGCGTGAGGGTGCCGGTCTTGTCCGAGCAGATCACCGAGACGGAGCCCAGTGTCTCGATCGCGGGCAGACGGCGAACGATGGCATTGCGCCGCGCCATCGCCTGGACGCCAGCCGCCAGCGTGATCGTCAGCACCGCCGGCAGACCTTCGGGAATGGCCGCCACCGACAACCCCACCACCGCCATGAAGAGGTCGGCGAAGGGCAGATGGCCGACGAAGTAGCCGTAGATGAGCAGGCTGGCCGCAACCAGCAGAATGAACACCGTCAGCCAGCGCGCGAAGATATCCATCTGCCGCACCAGCGGCGTGGTCAGTGTCTCGACCTCGGCGAGCATCCCGCTGATCCGGCCAATCTGCGTCGCCACCCCCGTGGCCACCACCACACCGCGACCTGTGCCTGCAGCGACGAGCGTGCCGCTGAACAGCATCGAACGTCGATCGCCCAGAGCCGCGCCGGCATCGACCGGCGCGGTGTGTTTATCGACCGGCACTGACTCGCCGGTCAGAACCGCCTCTTCGGTACTCAAACCGCGCGCTTCCAGTACGCGCAGGTCGGCGGGCACGCGATCACCGGGCTCCACCAGCACGATGTCGCCGGGCACCAGGTCCGCGGCGTCCACGCTCGTCCTGCGCCCGTCGCGCAGGACCGCCGAACGCGGCGCCAGCATCGCGCGGATCGCCGCCATCGCCTGCTCGGCGCGCCCTTCCTGGATAAAGCCGATCACGCCATTGACGACGACCACCGCCAGGATCACGCCGGTATCGACGATATGACCGAGAACGGCGGTGACGGCCGCCGAGCCGAGCAGTACGTAGATGAGCAGATTATGGAAGTGCGACAGGAACCGGACGACGAGCCCGCGGCGTGGCGGATCGGGCAGCAGGTTGGGTCCGAAAGTTTGCCTGCGGCGGGCCACCTCTTCGCTACTCAGACCAGCGGCTGATGCGGTGACCGCCGCCAGCGCATCCGCCGTCGAGAGCGCATGAAAAGCGTGGCGCGTTTGCCCGGTCATGATCGCCTTCCCGCGTGCGGCCTGTGCGTGATCATGTCTGGTGCTCAACAGATCCGCGGCAACTGCGCGCCACTCAGCATTTGCAGGTGACGCGTCGTGCCAAGGGTAGTCACCAGGCTGACCCGACCGTGCGTACCCGGCCCGACCCGACCGACCAAGGTCGCACCACCGGCCTCGGGCGCGGCACGCAACACCGCGAGCGCGGCCTGCGCCTGCGCCGCGGGTAGCACGACGACAAAGCGCCCTTCGTTGGCGACGTACAGGGGATCAAGGCCGAACAGCTCGCACATCGAGTCAACCTGCTGATTGACCGCGATAGCCTGCTCGTCGAGCTCGAAGTCGAGGCCGCTGCTTTGTGCAAGCTCGACGGCGCAGGTAGCCAGTCCACCGCGGGTCAGATCGCGCAGGCAATGCAGTTCGATGCCGGCCTCGAGCAGCGCCGCTACCGCCGGCCACAACGCCGCCGAGTCGCTGCAAATCGGCGGCGCGCTGACCAGCCCTTCGCGCGCCGCCATCACCGCCATGCCGTGCCGGCCGAGGTCGCCGCTCAACAGCACCGCGTCGCCGCTCCGGATCGCACGCGGATGGATATCGAGCGTGTGCGCCACGGCGCCGATGCCGCTGGTCGTGATATAGACACCGTCGCCGTGACCACGCTCGACGACTTTCGTATCGCCGGCGACCACGGCCACCCCGGCGGCGCGCGCCGCGCTACCCATCGACTGCGCGATGCGCGTGAGGTTCGCCAATGCGAAACCTTCCTCGACGATGAACGCGGCGGTCAACGCCAGCGGCCGGGCGCCGCACATGGCCAGGTCATTGACCGTGCCATGGACCGCCAGTGACCCAATGTCGCCACCAGGAAAAAACAGCGGCCGCACCACGAAAGCATCGGTCGTGGTTGCGGTGCGTGCGCAGCCCGGCACAACGATAGCGCCGTCGTGGCTGGCGTCGCCTTCGAGCGCGGCGATGAACACGTCCCTGACCAGCGTGTGCATCAGGCGTCCGCCGCCACCGTGCGCAAGGGTGACGCATTCGCCTTCGTCGTGAGGCAACGGACAGCTCGCGGCGATCGTGGCCGGCGCTTTGCTCATGCCGGCAACGGCGCACGGTAACGGTAATACGCCGCGCACGCGCCCTCGGCCGAGACCATGGTTGCGCCGAGCGGGTGCTCGGGCGTACAGCGACCGCCAAAGGCGCTGCAGTCGGGCGGCTTGGCGAGACCGCGCAGGATGGCGCCGCTGATACATTCACCGTTCTCATGCACTGTCGCGACGGCGCCACCGAAACGCCGTTCGGCGTCCATGTAGGCGAAACGTGGCTGCAGACCGAGACCACTGTCAGCAATCGCGCCGATCCCGCGCCACTCGCGATCACGGACCGCAAAAACCGCCTCGATCATCGCCCGGGCCGACTCGTTACCCTTGACACGCACCGCGCGCGTGTACTGATTTTCAAGCTCGGCGCGGCCGCTCTCGAGCTGCGCCACACACATGGCGATACCCTGCATGATATCGAGCGGTTCGAAACCGGTGACCACGATCGGCACGCGGAATGTGCGCGCGAGTGGCGCATATTCCACCGCGCCCATGACGGCGCAGACGTGTCCGGCAGCGAGGAAGCCCTGCACCCGGTTTCCGGGGTCGGACAAAATCGCCGTCATCGCCGGCGGTACCAGCACGTGAGACACCAGCGCCGAAAAATTACCCAGTCCGCGGGTGTGGGCCTGGTATACCGCCATCGCATTGGCGGGAGCGGTAGTCTCGAAGCCGATCGCGAACAACACCACCTCGCGCTCCGGGTTTGCCGCGGCCAGCTGCACGGCGTCGAGCGGGGAAAGGATGCTGCGTACGTCACCGCCGCGCGCCTTGACCGTGAACAGATCGGTGTCAGTGCCGGGTACGCGCAGCATGTCGGCGAAGGTACAGAAAATCACTTCGGGGCGGGCCGCGATCTGATGGGCGAGATTGAGGATCCCGATCGGCGTCACACACACCGGGCAGCCCGGACCGTGCAGCAGCGTGACAACGTCGGGCAGCAGTTCGTCGAGTCCGTAGCGAACGATGGCATGGGTCTGACCGCCGCACACTTCCATGATGGTCCAGGGTCGGGTCACGCTGCGCGCGATGTGCGCGGCGCAGGTTTTGATCGCCAAGGGATCGCGGTATTGGCGGGCGTTGTTCAATCTGGTCCTCCTTCAAACTCGGCCAGCGTGCGTGCAGCCTGCGCGGCGCTAATGCGCGCGATAGCGAAACCGACATGGGCGAGTACGTAGTCGCCGATGCCGGCCTCGGGTACGAACGCAAGGTTGATCTCGGCCCGCACGCCGCCGAAATCGACCAGTCCGCGACGGGTCAGCGGCGCGTCGTCGCTGATGGTTTCAATACGACCCGGAACAGCCAGGCACATACTCTCTTACTCCTTCGACAGCGCCGACCAGCTGGCCGGCGGCGAGCGCGCCGTCGTGGGGCGGCAAGCGACGGGCCAGCAAAACCTCAAACCCGGCCGTACGCAGTGCAACGACGCACAGCTCGCTCAGCAGGCGGTTCTGGAAACAGCCGCCGGTCAGGATCACGGTAGCCAGGCCGGCGGCCCGCGCCTGGTCGACGACGGCGTGGGCCAGGCTGGCGTGAAAACGCGCGCTTATGGCGCCCGCCTCGACGCCAGCGCGTCGATCACGATCGACGGCCAGCAGCAACTGCGCCCAATCAAGGCGACCATCCACACACGGCAGCGGGTATGGCGGGGCGCTGCGACCGGTAGCGGCGTGCTCGAGCCGGGTTGCCGCCTGCCCCTCGTAGCTTTGCTGCTCGGCGAAACCGAGCAGGGCGGCAACCCCGTCGAACAGGCGACCGGCGCTGCTCGTGCGCGGCGCGTTGACAGCGCGCTCCAGCACCGCACGATGCGTGGCCGGAACGCGCGGCCGCAAGGCGGGTATTTCCCAACTCAAGCCCGACAATGCGCGGGTCGGATCGCGCGCCGCGACGTCACCGCCGGGCAGGCTGAAATCGCGCAGCGCGGCACATCGCCGCCAGCGCACGCCGGCGCGGCGTTCAACGACAAGAAACTCACCGCCCCACAGGCGCCCGTCCGCGCCAAGCCCGCTGCCATCCCATACCACCGCCAGCAGCGGCCCGCGCAGCTCGTGTTCGAGCATGACCGCCAGCGCATGGGCAAGATGATGCTGGACCCGACGGCGCGGCAGCGTGCCGCCCGGGCCGTCGCCGTCGCTGGCGTAGTCGGGGTGCAGATCGACCGCGGCGACGGCCGGTTCGAGGCCATGGAAGGCGCGCAGGTCGGCGGCCGCGGCGTGCATCGCGGCAATGCTCAGCGCGTGTTCGAGATCGCCGAGATGCTGACTGACGATCGCGCGGCCGCCGGCCGCGATGGCGACGGTGTTCTTGAGATGTCCACCGCAGGCGAGTGCCGGCGTGGCTTCGGGGTAGTCGAGCACAACCGGGGCGAAACCTCGGCCGACGCGCAACACCTGCGGCGCGCCGTCGATTAAGCGTGCGACAGAATCGTCGAGCGCCCGGGAGATCGCGCGATCGTGGCTCAGCCACACATCGGCGATACCGGCGAGCCGGGTACGCGCTGCACTGTCGTCGATGCAGATCGGCTCCTCGGCCCGATTACCGCTGGTGCAGACGACGGGCCCACCGACGGCTTCGAGCAGCAGGTGATGCAGCGGCGTGGCCGGCAGCATCACGCCGAGGGTATTGAGCCGCGGCGCGAGTGCGTCCGGCAATGCCTCGCCGTTGCGTTCGAGCAGCACGATCGGGGCCGCCGCGCCGCTCAACAAGGTAACCGCGTCATCCACGTGACAATAGCGGCGCGCGGTGGCGATATCCGCCACCATCACCGCCAACGGTTTGTCGGGGCGCCGCTTGCGCCGACGCAGTTCGGCAATCGCACCGGGATTACGCGCATCGACAAGCAACTGGTAACCGCCGAGTCCCTTCAACGCCACGATTTTGCCCGCCGCGATCAGTGCCGCCGCGGCCGTGACGGCAGCGTCGCCGTCGGCCAGAGTTGTGCCGCGCTGGTCGGTCAGCGCCAGCCGCGGCCCGCAGGCCGGACACGCGTTCGGCTGGGCATGAAAACGCCGCCCGCACGGATCCTCGTACTCGCTGCGGCACTCGACGCACATCGTGAACGGCGCCATGGTGGTGTTGGCGCGGTCATAAGGCAGTGCAACGATGATTGAATAACGTGGCCCGCATTGGCTGCAGTTCGTAAACGGGTAACGATAATGACGGTCAGCCGGATCACGCAATTCGCGCAGACAATCGGCGCAGCAGGCGAGATCCGGCTGCACGCGGGGTAGCGCGACGGCCGTTTCAGACGCGACGCTGGCGGCGATATAAAAATGCCGCTCACCGGCCGGCGCGAGAGCTCGACAATCAATACGATCGATCGCGGCGTGGGTCGGCGGCGCGGCCTGCAAGGCGTGCAGCAGACGCCGAACGTTCATACCTTCAACCTCGATCTCGACCTCGGCGCCGCGGTTGCGCACGAAACCGCCGAATTCGAAGCTGCTGGCGAGGCGATGTACATGGGGACGGAAGCCAACGCCCTGGACGGCGCCGCTGACCGTGATCCGCACGCGCTCCGCAGTCATTCGATATCAAACGATTCGAGCAGCACATCGGCTGCGGTCGGCGCCTGGATATCGTGCTCCTCGATTGCTTCAATGACCGCACCGGCGGCGATGGTGCCGGCTGCTGCCTGCGCGAAGTGCTCGCGGAAATGCGCCGTCGACATGTGCGACAGGGCGCCGAGCCTGACCCTGACTACAACCACCCGACGCGCGTTGCGCGCCGCCGCCGCGGCCAGCAGCATGTTCATGAGATCACACATCAACGAGGCTTCGTGCATACCGCCACCTCTTCACGAACCAGGCGGGTGAGTTCGGGAATGGCGCCGGCCACGGCTGCGCTGAGCGCCACGCCCGGCGCGAACGATTCGCCCTCGATGCCGAACACGGTCAGGCGTGGCGGCAGCCGATCGAGCGCGCGCGCGAGTTCAATCGCCTCGGCGAGGTTGAAAGCGTGGCTGGAAGCAAAGTTATCCAGCGCCGGTTTTACTGCCGCGCTGCCGGCATCGATACGAACGATACGGCCCGGTTTTGCGCCCGGCGCGATGGCGTCGACCAGGATCACCGCCTCGGCGCCGGTCCAGTGCTCGAGCAGCGCGAGCATGTCGGCGGGCCCGACACTAAGCTCGCTGCCCGACGGCGGATCCACGTTCAGCGCCGCCAGCACGCGACAGCCCGCCGCGTCATCGCCGCGGTCGGGGTTGCCAATGCCGATCACGCGCACCATCATCCGCGCCGCGCGACGTTCAGTTGCAAAAAATGGGTGGAGCAGGAAATACACGGATCGTAGTTGCGCACCGCCTGTTCGCACTGCCAGCGCAGTTCGTCGTCGGCCATATCGACCCGTGGCGCAATAAAACTGGCTAGGTCGTTCTCGATGGTGGCCTGGTTCTGCGACGTGGGTGGAATAATCTGCGCGAATTCGATGAGACCCGACTCGTCGATACGGTAGGTGTGGTGCAGCAGTCCGCGCGGCGCCTCGGTCGCGGCCAGACCGGTGGCCGCGCGTGGCTCGACCTCGATGGCAGGTGCTGCCGGTCGCTCCATCGTCTCGATCAGGCGAATGGCTTCGTCACAGGCGTGCACCACTTCAATCGCCCGCACAATGATGCTCTTGAACGGGTTGCGACACTGCGGCCCCACCCCGGCGCTTACCGCGGCTTCCTTTGCCAGCGGCGCCAGGCGCTCGTAGTTCAGAGCAAAGCGTGCCAGCGGGCCGACGAAATAATTACCACGCGCGCGCAAGGCACAGTGCAGGGCGGTCGAATGTTCGACGTGGCGCTCTTCGAAATGGGCGTGGTAATCAAGCTGCGCGATGTCGAGCCCGCGGTTGCTGACGATGCGGCCTTCGTTGAACGGATACTCGTCGCGATGACTGAGGCTGACCAGTTCATAGTCGCGCTCGAAATCGGGGAAGTCGAACGCTGCGACCCAGCTCACCGTCGCCAGGGCGTCGTCGCGCGCCACTTTCAGTTGTTCGGCGAGCGCGGTGAAGGCCGCGGCGTCCGGGATCTTGTAGAAGCCGCCAACGCGCACGTTGATGGGATGGATCTCGCGCCCTCCGAGCAGCGCGACGATGGCATTGCCGGCCTTCTTGAGGCGCAGACCGCGTTCGACAATCGCCGGCTGCTCCTGCGCGATCTCGACGACGCTGTGTTTACCGAGGAAGTCCGGCGCGTGCAGCATGTAGATGTGCAGGACGTGGCTTTCAATCCATTCGCCGCAGTACAGCAACCGTCTGAGCGCGCGCAGCGGACCGTCGACGGTAACCCCGCAGGCCTGCTCCATCGCGTGCACCGCGCTCATCTGGTACGCGACCGGGCAGATGCCGCAGATCCGCGCGGTGATGTCCGGCGCTTCGCTGAAATGGCGACCGCGCAGGAAGGCCTCGAAGTACCGCGGCGGTTCAAAGATTTTCAGCTTCACCGCGCTGACGACGCCGCCGTCGATAAGCACGTCGAGCGCGCCCTCGCCCTCCACCCGCGCCATGTAGTCGACCGTGATACGGCGTCGCTCAGTCATGTTCGCGCCCCTGTGAGCGGAACGGCTCGGCCCAGGCATTGAAGTTGTGAAACACGCGCTGCAGCTCGGCATCTGACGCGCCGAACTGAGCCGCGGCCCAGGCAGCCAGCGCGCCGGTGTTGGCCAGTTCTTTCGGCCCGTAACAACCGTAGCAGCCACGATCGTAGGCCGGACACAAGGCATTGCAGCCGGCCTGGGTGACCGGTCCGAGGCACACCGCGCCCCTGGCGACGGTGACGCATACCGTACCGCGACGTTTGCACTCTCCGCACACGCTGTGCGCCGCAATGCGCGGCGGTCGATGATTCAGGAAGGCGCTGATCACCTCGAGCAATTGCCGCTTGTTGATAGGACAGCCGCGCAGCTCGAAATCGACCTTGACGTGATCGCCGATCGGCGTCGAGGTAGCCAGGGTCGAGATGTAAGCAGGGGTGGCGTATACCGCGCGCGTAAATTCTTCGACGTCCTGAAAATTGCGCAGGGCCTGGATACCGCCGGCCGTCGCGCAGGCGCCGATCGTCACCAGCACCCGCGACTGTCGCCGCACTTCGCGAATGCGCTCGGCATCGTGCGCGGTGGTGATCGAACCTTCGACCAGCGACAGGTCGTAAGGCCCTTCGACGAACGCGCTCGAAGCCTCCGGAAAGTTCGCGATGTCGAGCGCCCCGGCCACGCTCAGCAGTTCGTCCTCGCAGTCGAGCAGGCTCAGCTGGCAGCCGTCGCAGGAAGCGAATTTCCATACCGCAAGCTTGGGCCTGGCGCTCATCACAGTTCCCGCACGTTGATGAGACCACGCATGCGCGGCCAGGCAAACACCGGGCCGTCGGTGCAGATGAACTCCGGCCCGAGCTGGCAATGGCCGCACAATCCGATCGCGCATTTCATGTTGCGCTCCATCGACACAAACGTATGCGCCGAATCAACGCCGGTGCGTTCGAATTCCTGCGCACAGAAACGCATCATCACTTCAGGGCCACACAGGAACACCGCCGCTTCGGAAGCATCGAAACGCGCGCGCCGGATCAGCTGGGTGACCACGCCGACGTGCCCAGGCCAGTTCGCATCGGCGTTATCCACCGTCACCTCGACCTGGATGTTGGCCTCGCGCCAAGGGTCATAACTGGCCGGGAACAGCCGTTCGGCCGGGTTGCGCGCGCCGTACAGCAGCACGGCATCGTCATAGTCGCCGCGCTGCCGGCACAGGTGCTCGATCACCGGCCGCAGTGGCGCGAGACCGATGCCGCCGGCGGCGATAACGACGTCACGACCACGTTCTTCGGCGATCGGCCACGCCGTGCCGAACGGCCCGCGCACACCAACCGTGTCGCCGGTTTCCAACCCGCACAAAACACGGGTCACGCCGCCCACATCGCGGATGGTGTGCCGTAAGCTGGCGGCGCTGCCGCCACTGACCGAAATAGGTACTTCCCCGGCACCGAACGCATACAGCATGTTGAACTGGCCA